>NZ_JAVIIY010000009.1:0-279284 GCF_033977345.1 Mesorhizobium dulcispinae | reverse complement strand
AATGCGAGCGCGACCCCCGGCTCGTGATCTCTACCTCACCCCATGCGCCCATCCCGCGCAGCGGGTTCGTTCTCCGGCCCCGTACCCGCCGTTCCGAAACGCGTATCCGAATGGCTGTTCTGGCGCGCTCTTAGGCCAGACCCAGATCACGACAACTTCGCGATAATCGCCCGCAGCGCTTCCCCAAACCGGTGCACTTCCTCCACCGTGTTGTAATGCACCAGCGAGGCGCGGATCGCGCCGCTGTCCATCGACAGGTTGAGGCGCTTCATCAGCCGCGGCGCATACATGTGGCCGTCGCGGATGCCGATCTGCATGGCGGCCATCTCCTCGACGATCCTCTGCGGCGAGAGCTTGCCGATGTTGAAGCAGAAGGTCGGCACGCGCTCATTGATGCGCGCCTCGTCCGCGACGCCGTAGATGGTCGCCCCGCAATCCTTCAGCACCTTCTGCATCTCGCGCGCCAGCATCAATTCGTAGTCGCGGATGGCGTTCATGCCGGCAACGATGTTGTCGCGGCGCGAGCGGTTGTTCTGGGCCAGGAAATTGCGGCCGACCGATTCCAGATAGCGCACCGCGGCGTCCATGCCGGAGACGTTTTCGTAGATAAAGGTGCCGGCCTCGACCTTAAAGGGCGGCTCGTCGGGGATGAAATCCTCGCGGAAGGTCGGCAGCCGCTTCAGCGTCTCGAAGCGGCCCCAGAGGAAACCCATATGCGGCGAGAAATTCTTGTAACCGGAGCAGACCAGATAGTCGCAGTCCCAGGCCTGCACATCGATCAGCCCGTGCGGCCCGTAATGCACGCAGTCGAGGAACACTTCGGCACCTGCCGCGTGCGCGATCCTGGCCACGGAAGCGACATCGACGATCGAGCCAATCGAATGCGCCGTCACCGTGCAGGCGACCAGCCGGGTGCGGTCCGACATCAGCGGCTTGAGGTCGTCGACATGGAGGTTGCCGTCCTCGCGCATGCGCCACCATTTGAACTTGGCGCCGGCCTGCTCCAGCGCCAGCCAGGTGGCGATGTTGGCGTCGTGATCCATGTCGGTCACGACGATCTCGTCGCGTTCCGAAAGCATCTGGCCGATGCCGAGGCTGACCAGGCGGATGAACGAGGTGGCGTTCATGCCGAAGCAGATCTCGGACGGGCTGTAGGCATTGATCAAAAGCGCCACGCTTTCGCGGGCTTCGGCGACCGATTGGTCCACGGTCACGCTGCGCCCATAGCGGCCGCCGCGTTGCACATTGTGCCCGACCAGATGGCTGGTCACGGCGTCGAGCACGCTTTGCGGGATCTGCGCGCCGGCGGCGTTGTCCATGAAGATGAAGTCGCCGGCCTGCCGGAGCGCAGGGAACATGGCGCGGATCTTCTCGACCGGGAACGAAGCGGCGCTCTCCGGCGCTTTCGAAACATGGTGCTGGTTCACGGAGAGTCTCCTTCAAGTCATCAGTTTCGAGGGGGATTAGCGTGCGGACTGGGCCTTGCCGCGCTCTTCGAGGTAGCCCACCAGCCGCACCAGCGGCCATAGGAAGGCGAGATAGATGATCGCGGCGCCGATCAGCGGCGTCGGGTTGGCCATCAGCGCCTGCGCGTCGGTGGCCTGCTTCAAAAGGTCGGGCATCGCCACGACCGAAGCGAGCGCGGTGTCCTTGAAGACCGAGACGCAGTTGCTGGTGAGCGGCGGGATGACGACGCGGATCGCCTGCGGCAGGACCACCTTGAGCATGGCGACCCAGAAGGGCAGGCCGAGCGCGGCGGCCGCTTCGAACTGGCCTTTCGGGATGTTCTCGATGCCGGCGCGGCAGACTTCCGCGGTGAAGGCCGCAAGCACCAGCGACAGCGCAAGCGCTGCCGAGACGAAGGACGACAGGCGGATGCCGATGAAGGGCAGGGCGTAATAGATCAGGATCAGCACCACCAGGATCGGCAGCGCGCGGAACATGTCGATGTAGAGCGTCGCCAGCCGCCGCAGCGGCTTCGGCGCGTAGAGCCGCACCAGGCAGATCGCCAGTCCGGCCATGGTGCCGAAGACGATCGCGGCACAGCCGAGCAGGATGGTGTTGCCGAGCCCGCGGATAAGGATCGGAAACGAACGGACCAGGATGCCCCAGTTGAAGAAGGTGTCGATCAGTTCCATCGGCATCACCCGTGAGACAAGGCCCGCCGCATTTGGCGAAAACCCAAATGGTCGAAACGAGAGCGCCAGCCGGTGCTGCCGCCCTCGTCGATTGTTGTGATTAGCCGGCTTATTGCGGGATCGGGCCCGGCGTCACCGTGCTGGTGCCGGCCTCCGGATCGACGCCGAACCACTTCTTGTGGATCGTGGCCATGGTGCCGTCCTTCTTCATCTCGGTGATGGCGTCGTTGACCTTTTCCAGCAGCGGATGGCCCTTCTTGGTCATCATCGCGAAGCGCTCGCCGGTCGGGATGCGCACCAGGATCTTCAGCGCCGGCATCTGCTTGATGGCGAACAGGAAGCCTGCGAGTTCGCCGGCGCCGCCGTCGATGCGGCCGTTCTGCACGTCGAGCAAAAGATCCTGCTGGGCGTTGTAGCTCTTGGTCTCGGCGACGCCGAGCTTGGCGGCGTTCTCCTTCATGTAGGCCTCACCGGTCGAGCCGGCGATGACACCGATGGTCTTGCCCTTGAGGTCGTCGAGCGACTTGATGGCGGAATCCGCCTTGCCGACGATGGTGCCGTCGCTGTCGTAATAGGCTTGCGTGAAGCCCTGGTTCTGCAGCCGCTCCTTGGTGACCGAAATCGAGGACACCGCAAAGTCGATGCGGCCCGAAGCGGTCGCCGCGAACAGCGCCTGGAAGCCGAGATCCTGGAATTCGACCTCCGCGCCGATGCGCTTGGCAACGTCGTTGGCGACGTCGATCTCGAAACCTTCGAAGCCGCCGGAATCGGTCTTGTATTCCCATGGCGGATTGGCCGGATAGGCGCCCACCATGATCTTGTCGGCAAAGGCCGGTGCCGCGAAGGCGACGCCCGCGGCGATGACCACTCCAATCAGTCCTAGACGTTTCAACATCTTGCTTCCCTCTGGTTCGGTTCCTCATCCGCCCCTTTCGGCGCCCAGCTCCCCCGGGCGCCGCAGGCGAGGCGGTGCCTGAAATCAGGATGCGCGGCGGCGCCGCGAACCGATATGCTCCTGCAGCCGCGCGACCAGTGTTTCGACTGCCGCTGCGGTGGTGACCATGCCGGGCGACAGCCTGAGTGTCGTGCCGCGCGTATCGCAATAAAGCCGCTCGCTGCGCAGCGAAGCGACGATCTTCGCCGGCTTGGCACCCTGCGGCAGGCCAAGCATGACGCTGCCGCCGCGCTCGCGGGCATCGAGCGGCGAACGAACTTCCCAGCCATTGTCCACCGCAGCGCCGATGATGCGCTCGACGAGCTCGGCATTCTGCGCACGGATCGTTTCGATGCCGGTCTGTTCCACCCATTCCAGCCCCGGCAGCGAGGCGACGCTTGCCAGAATCGCCGGCGTGCCATGGTCGAAGCGGCGCGCATCGTCGGCATAGGTGAAGGCGTCGAGGTCCCAGGAGAACGGGTTCGGCTGGCTGAACCAGCCGCGCAGTTCCGGCCGGCACGTCGCCAGAAGCTCCGGCGCGACCTGCAATATGCCGGCGCCGGAGGAGCCGCACAGCCATTTCAGCGAAGTCGAGACGACGAAATCGACCGGCGTCGCGGCAACCGAAAACGGCGCAACGCCGATCCCCTGCGTGACATCGACACCGACAATGCTGCCCATGGCGCGGCCATGCGCGGTAAGCCGCTCGACGTCGCAGCGGTGCGAGGCCGTCGAGGTGACGAAGGTGATGAGCGCCAGACCGACATCCGCTTGCCAGCGGGCAATGAAATCCTCGTCGCGCACCCAGCTTTCGCCGGGCCGCAGCGGCACCGTGTCGAGCGTGAAGCCGAAACGTTCGGCCAGCCCTGCAAGCAGGAAATGCAGGCTCGGAAAACAGTCGCCGGCAACCAGCAGCCGCTTTCCCGCCAGGCGCTCGGCCGGCAGGCCGCCGATCAGGCTGTAGAGCGCTGCCGTGACATTCTCGGCGGTGGTGAGCGTGCCTTGCGGCGCTTCGATCAGGCGGGTCCAGGCATCGATGAAGCGTTGCCGCGCGGCAAGCGCGGCGGGCCA
This sequence comes from Mesorhizobium dulcispinae, assembly GCF_033977345.1. Classification (NCBI taxonomy): domain Bacteria; kingdom Pseudomonadati; phylum Pseudomonadota; class Alphaproteobacteria; order Hyphomicrobiales; family Phyllobacteriaceae; genus Mesorhizobium; species Mesorhizobium dulcispinae. The sequence continues at coordinate 275,141 of NZ_JAVIIY010000009.1, read as the reverse complement.
CTGACCGTCGTTCTCCGCCGACCAGATGTTGGAGAAATTCGTCAGCGCCGCAGCCATCCGCTCGGCCTTGCCGGGGAAGGTGCCGATCGAATGATAGAGAAAATATCCGGACATTTGCTGTCTCTCCCTTGTGATCATGTGATCACAAAAGCAGGCAAGGATCAATCGCCGAGGCTGAAGAAATGCGGATCGGCGCCTCAAAATCCGGTTGTTCGTTTGGTCCAGAGCTTGCGACAGATGGTCCCGAAACCCGCCGGCCGCCGCCTATGTCAGGGCGCCTTGCCGAACCCGGCGAAGTCGACCGGCCTGGGCTCCGGCACATCCGGGCAGATCGTGCGCAAAGTCGCTTGCGTCGCCGTGATATCGGCCACCACTTCGTCGCGGGCGCGGGCAAAATCCTTGTCCTTCAGCGCCGCGATGATCGCGACGTGCCGGCCGGAGGGCTCCATGGTGCCGGCGCGCATCAGCGGCGCGACATGGTTCGACAACAGGCGCATGTAAGGGCCGAAGCGCAGCCACAGCGTCTCGATCAGCTGAAACAGGACGTCGGAACCGGAGGCGCGATAGATAGTGAAGTGAAACTGCTGGTTCTTGGCGATCAGCTCGTAGATGCTGCCGTCGCGGCCGATCGCCTGCTGGTCGTCGGTAATCCTCTGCAGCGAGGCGATCTCGGCGGCGGTCAGGCGCGGCCCGCCGAGCTCGGCAGCCAGCCCTTCGACGGCGAGGCGGGCCCGGCAAAGGTCGTCGAGCCGCGCCCGCGTCACCACCGGCACGCAGGCCGAGCCATTCTGCGAGATTTCGAGCGCGTTCTCCGCCGCCAGCCGGCGCAGGGCCTCGCGCACCGGCATGTTCGAGGTGCCGAACGCCTCGGCCAGCGAGGCGATGGTCAGCACCTGCCCTGGATCGAAACTGCCGACCATCAAGGCATGGCGAAGCTGCTGATAGACGCCATCCTGGACGGTGATGCGTCCCGATACAGGTTCGAAGCCCAGAGCCACTTTTGCTTTCCTTGGATGCCGACGACGTTTATGTGCGGAGACACATAAACGGCCCACCGAAGCGAGCGTGATCATCTGATCACAAATTGTGGCAGGAGCCAAGCGGCTGCTGGTAAGCCCGCGTACGAGAGCGTACACGACCCCCGCCTTTAGCGCTGGCGCCGCCCCTCATTGCCCTGCCGGGCATTTCTCCCCGTATAGTGACGGGGAGAAAGGACCCCCTTCGCGCACGATTTCGCCAGTTGCAAGCGTTGCAGAGCAGGCGCCAGTGTTGCGGCCAGCCCTCTTCTCCCCGTCACTATACGGGGAGAAGGTGCCGGCAGGCGGATGAGGGGCAGCGCAGGCGTCGAAAATTGTCCAACTAAGAAACTGAGGTCCAGGCGTAGCTGTCATTGAAGGACCCAACCCAAGCTAAGCAGTCACCTCACTCCGGAATGACCGCCGTCGCCTGGATCTCCACCTTGGCGCGGTCCTCGACCAGCGCCACCACCTGCATGGCGGCCATCGCCGGAAAATGCCGGCCGATGACGGCGCGGTAGGCTTCGCCGATCCCCTTGAGATTGGCGAGATATTCGGCCTTGTCGGTGAAATACCAGGTCATCGAGGTGATGTGCTGCGGCTCGCCGCCCGCTTCGGCCAGCACCGCGACGATATTGGCGAGGGTCTGGCGCACCTGGCCGACGAAGTCGTCGGTCTCGAATTTGCAAGCGGCGTTCCAGCCGACCTGGCCGCCGACGAACACCAGCCGCCCCCGCGCCGCAACGCCATTGGCGTAGCCGACCGGTTTCGCCCAGCCCTCCGGCTGCAGGATGGTGTGCATGTCTAGCCCCTTGAGTTCATTCTGCCGGCTCATGACGCGCCCATGACCTGCCTGGCGATCACCACCTTCTGCACGTCGGAGGCGCCCTCATAGATGCGCAGCGCCCGGATCTCGCGATAGAGGCTCTCGACGATGTGGCCCTTGCGCACGCCGTCGCCGCCATGCAGTTGCACCGCCTTGTCGATCACCTCCTGCGCCTTGTCGGTGGCGAACAGCTTCGCCATAGCCGCCTCGCGGGTGACGCGGGCAGCGCCCATGTCCTTGGCCCATGCTGCGCGATAGATGAGCAGGGCGGCGGCGTCGACATCCAGCGCCATGTCGGCGATGTGGCCCTGCACCATCTGCAGCTCGGCCATCGGCGCGCCGAACAGTTTTCGTTCGGCGGCGCGTTTGACGCTCTCGTCCAGCGCGCGCCGCGCGAAGCCGAGGGCCGCTGCCCCCACCGTCGAGCGGAAGACATCGAGCACCGACATGGCGATGCGGAAACCGTCGCCGGGCTTGCCGATCATGGCGGAGGCCGGGACGCGCACATTGTCGAACGACAGTCGCGCCAGCGGATGCGGGGCGATCACTTCCAGCCGTTCGGCGATGTCGAGACCCCTCGCGTCGGCGGGCACGACGAAAGCGGAAATCCCCTTGGCGCCCGGTGCCTCGCCGGTGCGGGCAAAAACAACATAGACGTCGGCGATGCCGCCATTCGAAATCCAGGTCTTCTGACCGGACAGTAGGTAGGAGTCACCGTCGCGGGCAGCCGTCATCTCCATGTTGGCGACGTCCGATCCCGAGCGAGGTTCGGAAAGAGCGAAAGCTGAAATCGCCTGGCCGGCCCTAGTCTTTTCCAGCCAGCGCTGCTGGTCCGGCGTGCCGAACAGCGAGATCGCGCCGGTGCCAAGGCCCTGCATGGCGAAGGCGAAGTCGGCGAGCCCGTCATGGCGCGCCAGCGTCTCGCGCGTGATGCAGAGCGTGCGCACATCGAGCGGTCCGGGATTGTCCGTGTCGAGCGCCGTCGGCTTCAGCCAGCCGTCGCGGCCAAGCTTCGCCACCAGCGCGCGGCAGGCGGCGTCGACGTCACGGTGATCGACGGGGAGGTTTTTCGCGCACCAGGCGTCGAGTTGTTCGGCGAGTTGGCGATGGCGATCTTCGAAGAAGGGCCAGTTGAGGAAGGTGCGGTCAGGCATGGAGAAAGCCTCCTGCGTCGCGTTCCTTCACACCCCCCTCTGTCCTGCCGGACATCTCCCCCGCAAGGGGGGAGATTGGCAGCTTCGGCGCATGCACTCTTTCTGCAGCGCTGGCGATTGGCGAAGGCTTAGCGGCAGTCTGATCTCCCCCCTTGCGGGGGAGATGGCCGGCAGGCCAGAGGGGGGTGTCTGGGCGAAAACCGACCATCTCAATTCCCCTCGAACACCGGCTTTTCCTTCGCCACGAACGCCTTGTACGCCCGCTCGAAATCGCCGGTCTGCATGCAGATCGCCTGTGCCTGCGCTTCCGCTTCGATCGCCTGGTCGAGGCTCATGGACCATTCCTGGTTGAGCTGCGTCTTGGTGATGCCATGCGCGAAGGTCGGACCGGAGACGATGCGCGCCGCCATGTCGAGCGCGTCGGCCTCGAGCGCCGCCGCATCGACCAGCCGGTTATAAAATCCCCAGCGCTCGCCTTCGGCCGCGCTCATGGTGCGGCCGGTGTAAAGCAGTTCCGCGGCGCGGCCCTGGCCGATGATCCTCGGCAGGATCGCACAGGCGCCCATGTCGCAGCCGGCGAGCCCGACGCGGGTGAACAGGAAGGCGGTCTTTGCCTCGGGCGTGGCGATGCGGATGTCGGAGGCCATGGCGATGATGGCGCCGGCGCCGACCGCCACCCCATCGACCGCGGAGATGATCGGCTTGCCGCAGTTGAGCATCGCCTTGACGAAGTCGCCGGTCATCCGCGTGAAGGCGAGCAGCGCCTTCATGTCCATCTTGACCAGCGGCCCGATGATGTCGTGGACATCGCCGCCCGAGCAGAAATTGCCGCCATTGGGCAGGAACACCATGGCGTCGACATCGTCGGCATAGACGAGGTCGCGAAACGTGTCGCGAAGCTCGGCATAGCTGTCGAAGGTCAGCGGGTTCTTGCGCTCCGGCCGGTCGAGCCGGACCTTTGCAACCTTGCCTTCGACCTCCCAGAGGAAGTGTTTCGGCTTGAGCTTGGCCATGGCGCTCATTCGCGTCCCTCCCAATTGCTGCGGAACGATTTCAGCATGCCGGTCAGCCGGCGCGCCTCGTCCTCGCTGACAGTGCCGAGCAACTCGCCGACCCAGCTCTCATGCGCGGCGGCGATCGCGGCGAAAGATTTTGAACCTTCCTCGGTCAGCCGCACCATCGAGGTGCGGCGGTCGCCGTTGCGGCGCGCGCGCGTCACCAGGCCTTCCGAAACCAGGCGGTCGACGATGCCCGTCACGTTGCCGTTCGACACCAGCAGGAAGCGCGACAGATCGCTCATCAGCATGCCTTCCGGCGACCGGTAGAGCGCCGCCATCACGTCGAAGCGCGGCAGCGTCGTGTCGAATTCCTTCTTCAGCCGCTCGCGCAGCTCTGCCTCGATGGTGCGCGAAGCACGCAGCAGGCGTATCCACAGGCGCAGCCTGTCCTTGCCCGGCCCGGTGGACGTCGGTCCGGCTACCATGTCTCGCCTCCGGAGACCGAGATGGCCTGCCCGGTGATCGATCGCGCGGCGTCGCTGCAGAGCCACAGCACCGCGGCGGCTACCTCTTCAGGTTGGATGAAGCGGCCCTGCGGATTGATCGCGGCAAGGCTCGCCCGCGTCTCATCGGCGCTGCGGCCGGTTTTTTCGACTATGCGCCGGACGGACTCTTCCAGCATGTCGGTTTCCACGAAGCCAGGGCACACCGCATTGACGGTGACGCCGGATTTGGCGGTCTCTGCGGCAAGCGAACGCATCAGCCCGACGACGCCATGCTTGGCGGCAACATAAGGCGCGACATAGGCGTAGCCCTTCAGTCCGGCCGTCGAGACGACGAAGACGATGCGGCCCGACTTTCGCGCCAGCATGCCTGCCAACGCCGGCTTCACTGTCAGGAAGGCACCGGTGAGGTTGACGTCGAGGCTGCGTCGCCAGTCGGTCAGCGAAATCTTGTGCGCCGGGGCGCTGCCGGCCATGCCGGCATTGGCGACCACGATGTCGATCGGTCCGCGCGCGGCTTCCGCTTTCTCATGCAGGGCGGCCATTTCCGCTTCGTCGGTGACATCGGCGGCAATGCCAACGATGCGGTCGTTTTCGCGAGCGACTTCCGCGAGCGCCGTCTCGCGCCGGCCGCAGATGGTGACGTTGACGCCCGCGCCCGCCAGCGCCAGCGCGATCGAGCGCCCAACGCCAGAGCCGCCGCCCGTGACCAGGGCGTGCCTGCCAATGATTGCCTGAGCGGCGGTCATACCTTGAGCCCCGCCGCCGCTTCGCGCTCGGCCAGCCGGTAGATCTGGTCGCGGCCGGGCAGGTAAGGATCAGGCCATTTGACGCCGCGGTCGCCGAGCGTCACCGCTGCATGCAGCGTCCAGTAGGGATCGGCAAGATGCGGCCTCGCCAGCGCCACCAGGTCGGCGCGCCCGGCCATCAGGATCGAGTTGGCGTGGTCCGGCTCATAGATGTTGCCGACCGCCATCGTCGCCATGCCGACCTCGTTGCGGATGCGGTCGGAGAACGGCGTTTGGAACATGCGGCCATAGACCGGTTTTGCGGCAATCGAAGTCTGCCCGGCGGACACGTCGCAAAGGTCGACGCCGGCCTCGTGCAGCAGCCTGGCGATCTCGACCGCGTCGGCCGGCGTGACGCCTTCGATGCCGACCCAGTCATTGGCCGAAATGCGCATCGAGATCGGCTTCCCGGCCGGCCACACCGTGCGCACCGCGTGGAAAATCTCCAGCGGGTAGCGCATGCGGTTTTCCAGCGAGCCGCCATAGTCGTCGGTGCGTCGGTTGGTCAGCGGCGTGATGAAGGAGGAAAGCAGATAGCCATGCGCGGCATGGATCTCCAGCATGTCGAAGCCGCAGCGCTCGGCCATTTCGGCCGAGGCGACGAACTGATCGCGCACAAGATCCATGTCGGCGCGATCCATCGCCTTTGGCACCTGGTTCCGGGGTGACCATGGCACCGCGGACGGCGCCATCACCGGCCAGTTGCCGGAGGTGAGCGGCACGTCCGTTCCTTCCCAGCCGACCCGGGTCGAGCCCTTGGCGCCGGAATGGCCGATCTGGGCGCAGATTTTCGCTTCGGTCTCGGCATGGACGAAGTCGACCAGACGTTTCCAGGCGGCCTCATGTTCGGGCTTGTAGAAGCCGGTACATCCGGGCGTGATACGCCCTTCCGGGCTGACGCAGGTCATCTCGATGTAGAGCAAACCAGCGCCGCCCTTGGCGCGCTCGGCATAGTGCGAAAAATGCCAGTCGGTCGGGCAGCCGTCGACCGCCTTGTACTGCGCCATCGGCGAGACGACGATGCGGTTGTTGAGCGCCATGTCGCGCAAGCGGAACGGCGCGAACATCGGCGCGCGCCGCAGCATGTTGCCGCCGGCGCCGGCCTTGCGCTGGAACCACTCTTCCGCTCCCGCCAGCCATTCGGCGTCGCGAAGTCTCAGGTTCTCGTGGCTGATGCGCTGCGAGCGGGTAAGCAGCGAATAGTTGAATTGAACTGGATCAAGGCCGAGATATCGTTCGACTTCCTCGAACCATTCGAGCGAGTTGCGCGCCGCCGACTGCAGCTTCAGCACCTCGGTGCGCCGCGCATCCTCGTATTTGCGGAAGGCAGCCTCGAGGTCGGGCTCGGACTCGACATAGTCGGCGAGCGCGACGGCGCTTTCCAGCGCGAGCTTGGTGCCGGAACCGATCGAGAAATGCGCCGATGCCGCGGCGTCGCCCATCAGCGCCAGGTTCTTGTGCGACCAGCGCTCGCACAGCACGCGCGGGAAATTGATCCAGGCCGAACCCCTGATGTGGTTGGCGTTGGTCATCAGCGGATGGCCGCCGAGATGCTTTGCGAAGATGCGCTCGCAGACCGCGATCGATTCCTGCTGCGTCATCTGGCCGAAGCCGAACGCAGCCCAGGTCTGCTCGCTGCACTCGACGATGAAGGTCGCGGTCTCGCTGTCGAACTGGTAGGCATGCGCCCACACCCAGCCATGCTCCGTCTTCTCGAAGATGAAGGTGAAGGCGTCGTCGAATTTCTGCGGGGTGCCGAGCCAGACGAACTTGCATTTGCGGGTGTCGATATCCGGCTTGAAGATATCGGCGAAAGTGGCGCGGGATTTCGAGTTCAGCCCGTCCGCCGCGACCACCAGGTCATGCGTTTCCATGAACGGCCTTGGGTCGGAGATATCGGTCTCGAACGTCATCTTGATGCCGAGTTCGCGTGCTCTGCGCTGTAAAAGGATCAGGAGGCGCTTGCGGCCGATGCCGCAGAAGCCATGTCCCGTGGAGACCGTGCGCACACCGTCATGGATGACGGCGATGTCGTCCCAATAGGCGAAATGCTTCTTGATCCAGACCGCGCTGACCGGGTCGTTCCTGGTCAGGTTCTCCAGCGTTTCGGCCGACAGCACAACACCCCAGCCGAACGTGTCGTCCGGGCGGTTGCGCTCATAGACCGTCACCTCATGCGCGGCGTCGCGCAGCTTCAGCGAGATGGCAAAGTAGAGTCCGGCCGGTCCGCCGCCGAGAACCGCAACCTTCATGTCTTGCGATCTCCTCTTCGCATAGGAGTCGCCGGTGTGGCCGGCGATCCCAGTTTTCAGTATCGCGCCCGCTGGCAATTATTTCAAGCTTAAAGTTTCATGGTTGAATAATTGCCAGCGGGCGCGGGTCGCCTCACTTGGCCGGATCCTTGGGGCTCCACAGCACCGTCTCAGCGCCCTTCTCGTAAGCCATGCCTTGGGGATAGCTGATCGCTTCGAGCTGCAATCCCCACGGCGCCTGGAAATAGAGGATGGTCTGGCCGGCGGCTGGCCCTTCCTTGACCGGCAGCGGTCCCAGCCTGGTCTTCACGCCCTTGGCGTCAAGATAGGTCTTCGCCGCGGCAACGTCGTCGACATAAAGGGCGATGTGATAGCCGCCGATATCGCTGTTCTTGGGCGTTGCGTCCTTCTGGTCCGGCGCGGTGTATTTGAACAGCTCGATATTCGATCCGTAACCGCAGCGGATCTGGGTGATCTCCTCGATCACCGCCTTCGGGTCGACGCCGAGCAGATCCTGCATGAAGGTGCCCTTGTCGTCGGCGAAGGGACCGAAGGACATCGCCTTCTTGCAGCCGACCACATTGGTGAAGAAGTCGACGGCCTGCTTCATGTCGGGCACGGTGATGCCGGTATGGTCGTGGCCGCGCATGCCGGGGATCGAATCCGCCGAGGCCGCTCCCGTCGACCCGAGCAGGATTGCGGCGAGCATCGCGCCGCGGGTTGCGTAGTTCATGTCACCCTCCATTGGCGGGCTGACTTGATGATTGCGCACATCCGAGGCCCGCTGTTCGGCGTGCGGACAGGTTAAGCATCTCTCATGCCGGTGCCTTCGCTGGCGGCCGCAGCCAATCCGCGTCGATCTCGGGGAGCGGAATGGCGGCGAGCAGGTCGCGCGTGTAGGCTTCCTTGGGATTGTCGAACAGCGCGTCGGTGGCGCTGGATTCGACGATCCTGCCCTCGCGCATGACAATGACCTGCTGGCAGAGCCGCCGGATCACCGACAGATCGTGGCTGATGAAGGCAACCGTCAGGCCCATCTCGGCCGCAAGCTTTTCGAGCAGCGTCAGGATCTGCGCCTGTGTCGAGACATCGAGGCCGGAGACGATCTCGTCGGCAAGCACGAATTTGGGTGAGAGCGCCAGTGCGCGTGCGATGCCGACACGCTGCCGCTGGCCGCCCGACAGTTCGTGGCGGTAGCGGCCGGCAAAATTCTGCGGCAGGCCGACGCGTTGCAGGGCCTCCGCGACGCGCTCCTTGAGCCGGTCGCCAAGCCCATTCTGCCTCAAGGGCGCGGCGATGATGTTGAAGATCGTATGCCGCGGATTGAGCGAGGACATCGGATCCTGGAAGATCATTTGCAGGTCGCGGCGCAGCGGTCGGAGATCGGCTTCCGAAAGATGGCTGATGTCGCGGCCCTCGAAGTGGATGGCGCCGGCACTCGGCTCGATCAGCCTGACCAGCGCGCGGCCGAGCGTCGACTTGCCGGAGCCGGATTCGCCGACGATGCCGGTGACCGATCCTTTCGGCAGGTCGAAGTCGAGCCCTTTTAGGATTTCGGCAAGCGGCGCCCGGCCGATCAGCGGCTTGCGCGTCATGTCGGGCAGCGCCACCTTCAGCCCGCGCACGGAAAACAGTGGCTCAGCCATGGCTGGGCCTCCAGGCCTTGTCGGCGGCGGCGATCTCGGCGCTGAGCCCGGCGAGCACGGTCTCGTCCACCGGTTTCAGCGACGCATACGGATCGGTGTAGCGCGGCGTCGCCGCGATCAGCGCCCGCGTATAGGGGTGCTGGGGCGCAGCGAAGAGGTCGGCGGTATCGGCCTCCTCGACCACCTTGCCCGCATAGAGCACCGACACCTTCTGACTGATCTTGGCGACGACGCCGAGGTCATGGGTGACGAACAGGATCGCGGTGCCGTGGTCGCGCTGCAGCTCTGCAATGAGGTGTAGAATCTGCTTCTGCACGGTCACGTCCAGCGCCGTCGTCGGCTCGTCGGCGACGATCAGCCTCGGCTCGGCGGCGAAGGCCGCCGCGATCAGCACGCGCTGGCGCATGCCGCCCGAAAGCTCGTGCGGATAGCTTCTCAGCACGCGCTCGGGGTCGCGGATCTGCACCTCGTCGAGCAGCTGGCGGATGCGCTTGTCGGCCCGCTCGCCGCTCCAGCCGAGGATGCGCACCAGCCGGTCGGTCATCTGTGGGCCGATGCGGCGCGATGGGTTGAGCGCGGTCAGCGGATCTTGCGGGATCAGCGCCGTGCGGGCGCCGATCAGGGCACGGCTTGCCTTCGCATCGAGCCGGCCGAGATCCTCGCCCTCGATCAGCATCTCGCCTTCGACGATGCGCACGCTTTTCGGCAGCACGCCCAGCACCGCTTTGCCGATCATCGTCTTTCCGGCGCCGCTCTCGCCGACCAGCGCGCGCACTTCGCCAGGCTGCACGGTGAGCGAGACCGAGCGCAGCACGCGCTGACCGTTGGGCAGCACGGCGCTCAAAGAGCGGATTTCGAGGCATGGTTCCATGTTGGCGCTCATCGCAGCACCGGATCGAAGCGTGCCTTCAGCGCTTCGCCGAACTGGCTGAAGGAAAGCACTGTGAGGATCAGAGTGATCAGCGGAAACACCAGCACCCACCAGGCCTGATGGATCGACAGCCGTCCCTCGGCGATGATGCCGCCCCAGGTCGGATCGTCGGTCGAGATCGACAGATTGACGAAGGACAGGATCGCCTCGACGATCACGGCGATGCCCATTTCGAGCGACAGCAGCGCCACCACCGAAGGCAGCACATTGGGCAGTACCTCGCGCAGCATGATGCCGATCCGGCCGTAGCCGGCGATGCGCGCGCTCTCGACATAGTCCATGCGCGCCTGGCTCATCGCCTCGGCGCGGATCACCCGGCAGAAGCGCGTCCAGTCGATGACGGCGATGGCGATGATGACGGAGCTCAGGCCCGTGCCCAGAACGGCCACCAAGAGGATCGCGAACAGCACCGGCGGGAAGGCCATCCAGATATCGACGATGCGCGAGATGACGCGGTCGGCCCAGCCGCCGAAATAGCCGGCGATCAGCCCGAGCGCCGAGCCGACCAGGCAGGCGGCGGACGCTGCGGCAAAGGCGACGATGAAGGCGATGCGGCCGCCGAAGATCAGTCGCGACAAGAGATCTCGTCCGAGGCTGTCGGTACCCAGCCAGTAGCCGGGCTCGGCGCCCTCCAGCCAGAAGGGCGGAAGCCGCTCCAGCATCAGGTCCTGCGCCAGCGGGTCCTGCGGCGCGATCAGCGGCGCGAAGATGGCCGCGGCGAGCGCAAGGAGTAGCCAGCCGCCGGCCAGCCACAGCCTTGGGCTCAACCTGCGTCTTGAGGTGCCCGCCTCATCCATGGCGCAGCCTCGGATTGAGCAGCGCATACATCATGTCGACGGCAAGGTTGATCAGCACGAAGAGCAGCGCGAAGACCAGCACGATGCCCTGGATCAGCGGCAGGTCGCGGTTGATGACGGCATCGATCGCCATGTTGCCGAGCCCTTCATAGGAGAACAGCCGCTCGACGATCACGGTGCCGCCGATGAGGAAGGTGAACTGCACGCCAACCAGCGTCAGCGTCGGCAATGCCGCATTCTTCAGCGCCTCGCGCAGGATGACCTGCGTTTCGGAAAAACCTTTCACGCGCGCCAGCACCACATAGTCGAGGTCGAGCACTTCCTTCAGCGACTGTTTCAGGAGCTGCGCGATGATCGCCGCCAGCGGCTGCGCCAAGGCCACGGCCGGCATCAGCATGTGCTTGAGCAGGTCCCAGGTGAGATCGAAGCGAAGCCGAAGCAAGCTCTCGACGAGATAGAACTGGGTGACAAAGGGCAGGTCGAGCTGCGGCGACACCCGGCCGGAAATGTCGAACACCGGGATAAGCACGCCGAACAACAGGATCAGCACCAGGCCCCAGAGAAAATCGGGGATGGAGAGCGTCGCGCCGCTAGCGATGTCGATGCCGGCCTCGACCGCCGTGCCGCGTGAGCGCGCGCCGAGGATCGCGGCGGTGACGCCGATCGCGATTGCCATCAGCAGCGCTACTGTCGCCAGCTCCAAGGTCGCAGGCAGCCGGTTGAAGACCAGGCCGAGCACATCCTGGCGCAACGAGATCGACGTGCCGAAATCCCCATGCAGCACGCCGCCGAGCCAGATGAAGAACTGCTGCACGAGTGTCTTGTCGAGCCCATAGAGCGCGCGCAGCCGCGCGATGTCGTCGTCGCTGGCGCCGGGCGGCAGCATCATGGCGATCGGGTCGCCGGGCGCGACGCGGATGACGACGAAGACGACAATGGCGACGCCGAACAGCGTGACCAGCATCGTCACCAGACGAACGAGGAATCTCTGCAGCAGCATGCTGGCTTGAGCCTAATGCGTTTCTGACGAACCGCCCCCTCATCCGGCCGCTTCGCGGCCACCTTCTCCCCGAGGGGAGAAGAGGTCGCAGACAGCTGAGCCAGTCTCTTCTCCCCAGCAGGAAGAAGGTGGCCCGAAGGGCCGTATGAGGGGGCCTGCGCCGTTGCAGGAGGCACGCCCGTGCCTCCTCATATCTATCAGGCCGGGGTCATCAGCGCCGGCAGCAGCGCGCCAGACACATGCTGCACGACATTGACCTTCTTCGAGTGCACGATCGGCTGCGCATATTGCATCAGCGGCAGCACATAGGCCTGCTCGGCGATGTATTTGTCGACCGCCTTCCAGCCGGCGATGCGCTTGGCCTCGTCCTTCTCGCCCCACAGCGGGTTGATCATGTCGACAAGGTCCTTGCTGTCCCACACCGAATGCGGGCTTGGGCCATACATGGCAAAGCCGGTCGAGGTGGTCGGATCGCCGATCGCGTTGCCCCAATTGTAGAAGGCGGCCGGCGCCAGCTTGTCGGCGGCGCGCAGCTCGTAATGCTTGGCGATCTCGTAGACCTCGATATTGGCCTCGATGCCGACCTTGCGCCACATGCCGACGATCGCCTGGATCATCTCGTAATCCTTGGGCTTGAAGCCCTTGGTCGTCTGGATGGTGAACTTGACCGGCTTCTTGGGCGAATAGCCGGAAGCGGCGAGCAGCTCCTTGGCCTTTTCCGGATTGTGCTCGACCTTGATCGACGGATCGAAGGCTGTGTATTCCGGCGTCTCCAGCGTCGCGATCGGCTGGCCGTAGCCGCGCAGCAGCCGCTTGACCAAGAGCTCCTTGTCCACTGCCATCACGGCCGCCTGGCGCACATTCTTGTCCAGCATCGCCTCGATGTCGTTGAAGAAGATCATGCCGATATCGGAGACGTTCTTGATCGAGCCGGCGAGACCGTCCTTGGCGATCAGCCGGTCATATTCCTCGTAAGGGATTTCGAGCGTCACCTGCGAGGACCCGGACTCGATCTCGGCGACCCGGCTTGCCGCGTCGGTGACGAATTTGATCGTCACGTTCTCGAAGGCCGGCTTGTTGCCCCAGTAGTGGGGGTTGGCCTTGAGCCGCAGGAACGCGTTGCGCTCGAACTTGTCGACCATATAGGGGCCGGTGCCGATCGGCGACTTCTCGAAACCTTCCGCGCCCACCTTCTCGTAATAGGCCTTAGGCATGATGTAGCCGGTCAGGAACGACATCCATTTGAAATAGACCGGGTCGAACTGCACCACATCGCCGGTGATCTTGTTGCCGTCGATCTTGAAGTTGTTGACGTTCTTCCAGACGAACTGGATCGGGTTGCCGGTCTTCTCGTCGCCGGCCCGCTGCAGCGACCAGACCACGTCCTCGGCGGTGAAAGGCGAGCCGTCATGCCATTTCACGCCGTCGCGCACCGTCATCGTCACCTTGGTGCGGTCGTCGTTCCAGCCCCATTCGGTGAGCAGGCCGGGCGTGAAGGAGAGATCCGGCTTCTGCGGGATGAACTGGTCGAACACCGACTGGTAAAGGCCCTGGATGGTCGGGTTCACCGCCGAAGGCCCGGTCGTCGGGTCCCAGGACGGCAGGTTGACGTTGTAGGCGATGGTGAGTTCGCCCGCGGCCTTCGCCGCCCTCGGCAGGCCGAGCGTGGCCGCGCCAAGCGCGGCTGCGCCATATCCGAGCAAATCGCGTCTGTTGATGGTCATGGTCGTTCCCCTTGTTGGTTGCCCATTCTTGGGCGTCATTGTCCGCGCGGCGTTTTTCATACGGTAGGTTTGGTGGGCAACCGCGCCTTGTCCATCCTGGAATTCCGGCTGCTAGTTTCCTCCGAGCTGTTGGGCGAGCATGTAGCCGGAGCCCGCACCGGTGCCGGCGCCCGGCCATGTCGCGGCGCCGGTGAGGTAGAGGTTGGCGACCGGCGTGTTCCAGCGCGCGAAGGAGCGCGCCGGGCGAAAGAGAAAATTCTGCGCCAGATGATGGCTGCCGCAAATCTGGTCGCCGCCGACAAGGTTCGGATTCTCGCGCTCGAGATCGAACGGCGAGAAGATCGCGCGGCCAAGTATCCTCTGCCTCAACCCCGGCGCGTAGCTTTCGATGATGTCGAGCACGCGCTCGGCATAGGCGTCCTTGATACCGTCCCAGTGACCGGGCGCGATCTTGCCCGCGACATCGCCAAGGATCTCCGCCGGCAGCATGCGCACCTGCACCCAGAGCACATGCTTGCCTTCCGGCGCGCGTGAGGGATCGACCGCCGTCGGCTGGCCGACGACCAGAACGGGCTGGTCGGGCAGCATGCCGGCAATTGCCTGCTGATAGGTGCGCGACATGGCGTCGAGCGAGGGCGCCAGATGCACATAGGCGAACCGGCGAAGCTCCGCGCCGGCGCTCCAGTCCGGAAGATCGTCGAGCGCCAGATGGATCATCATCGTGCCCGGCGCATGGCGGAACTTTTTCATTGCCGTGTCGAAGGCGGCGTCACCGGAGCCATTGGGTAGAAGTTTTCCGGGAAGCGCTCCCGGCGCGACGCCGGCAATGACGGCCTTGCTGGCGATATGGAAATCGCCGGAGGCCAGCCGCACGCCGGTCGCCCGGCCGCCGGCAATCGTGATCTCCGCCACTTCCGCGCCGGTCATGATCTTGCCGCCGGCCGCTTTGACCATGCCGACAAGCGCGCGGATGATGGTGTCGGCGCCGCCTTTGCCCAGCACCATGCCGAAACTCTGGTTGGCCATCGATTCCAGATAGGGAAAGATGGCGCCGCCGGCGATGTCGGGCGCGAAGTCGAGATGCATGCCCCAGACGGCGAGCGTTGTCCTGACATGCGGCGTCTCGAAATTGTCCTCCAGCCACGCGCGCGGTGACGACAGCAGCAGCCGCCCCGTGTCCAGCGCGCCGGTAATGCCCTTCTTACGCCATAGATTCCAGGCCGTGCCGGCCAGCGCCCGTGCGCTCATCGGCGATCCGAGCAGTCGGAACAGATGCTCTGCCTCGCCTGGAAAGGCGCCGACCAGCCGGCGCCATGTGGCGGCATCGGCGGCGGAGAAGGCGGCGAGCCGCGACGCGGTCTTTTCGAGATCGTTACTGACGCCGAACCATTTGCCGTCCGGGAAGGCGCTGGCGAAACAATCAGCCACGGGCGCGAATTCCAGCCCCTGGCCTTTCAATTCATTTGCATATTTCCGGTGGAAGGCCGAGCCGGCGAACAGGCTCAGATTCATCGCGCCGAAATCGTGCCGGAAGCCTGGAAGCGTGTATTCTCCTGTCCGGACGGCGCCGCCGATCGCTTGGCTGCGCTCGAAAACCGCGGTTTTCCAGCCTTTGAGCGACAGATGCGCGGCGCAAGCCAGACTGTTGTGGCCCGCCCCGACAAAGATGGCGTCGAACTCGCTCACGCCCCTCCCCAAAATGCTTTATGCTTAAAGATAATTGCAGATGCATATGTTTTCGTCTAGTAGGATATTAAGGGCCGCAACGAGCCTTGATGAGCACGAACAAGAGGGAACGAAGACAATGGACACCCAAAAACTCCTCGGCGAGGTCGCAGGCCAGCTGCTTTCAGGCGCCATCAAGGTGGTCGACCTGTCGGCGCCGCTCGGGCCCAACACGCCGCTGATCAAGCTGCCGCCGGAGCTCGCCGTCGACACGCCGAAGGTCGAGATCCACGCCATCTCAAAGTACGACAAGAACGGTCCGTGGTGGGCCTGGAACTGGCTGAAGCTCGGCGAGCATTCGGGCACGCATTTCGACGCGCCGCAGCATTGGATCACCGGCAAGGACTATCCGGATGGCGCCACCGACACCATTCCGGCGCAGAATTTCGTCGGCCCGGTCAATGTCATCGACTGCTCGAAGGAAGCCGCCGCGGACCACGACTTCCTGCTCACCGTCGATCACATCAAGGCCTGGGAGGCCAAGCACGGCGCCATCAACCCCGGCGAATGGGTGGTGATGCGCACCGACTGGTACAAGCGCAACGGTTCGGAAGCCGAGTTCCTCAACGCCAACGAGACCGGCCCTCATACGCCTGGACCGACGGCGGAAGCCATCCAGTTCCTGATCAGCAAGGACATCAAGGGCTGGGGCTCGGAGACGATCGGCACGGATGCCGGCAAGGCCGGCGGCATGGAGCCGCCATTCCCGGCCCACACGCTGATGCACAAGGCCAACCGATATGGGCTGGCCAGCCTCTGCAACCTCGACCAGCTGCCGCCGAAAGGCGCGATCCTGATCGCCGCGCCGCTGAAGATCGAGCACGGCACCGGCAGCCCGATCCGCGCGCTGGCGCTGGTGCCGGGCAAATAGGGCGAGGTGGCGGTCTTCGGGAGAAGATCATGCTAGAGGGCAACGGAGTGAAGAGGATCCCGGGGAGACAGTCTTGTGAGGCTGCCGCTCTACGGCGCCCCCCTCTGTCCTGCCGGACATCTCCCCCACAAGGGGGGAGATTGGCAGCTTGGGCACCCCATTCAATCTTGCATCGTGGACAGTTGGCGAAAGTCGCGACGACAGCTGATCTCCCCCCTTGTGGGGGAGATGTCCGGCAGGACAGAGGGGGGCGCGACGGAACGCGGCTTAGCGCGATTGGCGTTCACTTCCTGCCGCTTGCGAGCACCCTCCGATGACCGCCCCCGATCACATCATCGTCGGCAGCGGCATCAACGCCCTGGTTTGCGCGGCGATGCTTGGCGCCAAGGGCGCCAAGGTGCTCGTGCTCGAGCGCAACGACCGCATCGGCGGCTGCATGCGTACCGAGGAGATCACGGCGCCCGGCTTCGTGCACGACGTGATGGCGACGACCTTCGTGCTGTTCATCACCTCGCCGGCCTTTGCCGCGCTTGGCAAGGACCTTGCGCGGCACGGGCTGGAATTCTGCCATACCGCGACGCCCACCGGCGTACTTCGGCCCGACGGCAGCCATGCCGTGCTCACCACCGACCGCGCCGCCAACATCGCGGCGCTTAACGCAATTGCCTCCGGCGACGGCGACCGTCATGGCGGCGATGTCGGCGACATCGAGCGCAATGCCGGGCTGCTCTTCGGCCTGCTCGGCGGCGCGCTCTGGTCTTATCCGACGACGAAGCTCATCGCCGGCGAGGCCTGGCGGCGCGGTCCGCGCAACCTCGCGGCCTTCATGGGCGAGGCGCTGGTGCCGGCGCGCGGCTGGCTGGAGACCGCTTACAAGTCGGACACCGTCCGCGCGCTTTGGGCGCCTTGGGTGCTGCACGCGGGACTTGGCCCGGAAGACGCCTTCTCCGGCCAGATCGCCAAGGTCATTGCCTTCGCGCTGGAGGCGGCAGGCGCGCCGATCGTCAAGGGCGGCGCCAAGAACCTGCTTGCCGCGTTCGAGGCGCTGGTCAAGGAGCGCGGCGGCGAAATCCGCGTCAACGCCGATGTCGCCTCGATCGTCCAGAGCGGCGGCCGCGCCACCGGCGTGCGGCTCGCCTCCGGCGAGATGCTAAACGCCGCGAAGAGCGTCATCTGTTCGGTCACGC
Organism: Mesorhizobium dulcispinae; assembly: GCF_033977345.1. Taxonomy (NCBI): domain Bacteria; kingdom Pseudomonadati; phylum Pseudomonadota; class Alphaproteobacteria; order Hyphomicrobiales; family Phyllobacteriaceae; genus Mesorhizobium; species Mesorhizobium dulcispinae. The sequence goes on along the minus strand of NZ_JAVIIY010000009.1, from coordinate 257,723 downwards.
CGACGCAGCTCTACAGCCGCCTGCTCGGTAGGGATGCGCCGGCGGCCGCCGCTGAAGCGACGCTGAAATATCGCTACGGCAAGGGCAACTTCCAGATCCACTATGCGCTCGACAGGCCGCCGGCCTGGCCCGGCGATGGCCTGGACAAGGTTGCGTTGCTGCATCTGACGCCTGGGCTCGACGGCGTGTCCAAAGCCTGCAACGAGGCGGTGCGCGGCCTGCTGCCGGAAGTGCCGACCATCTGCGTCGGCCAGCCGCACGCGCTCGATCCGTCGCGCTGCCCGGAAGGCAAGGCGATCTTGTGGCTGCAACTGCCCGAGGCGCCGCGCGTTATCAACGGCGATGCGGCGGGCCATTTGGAAACACCGGCCGACGGACGATGGAGCGACGCGTTGCGCGAAGCCTTTGCCGACCGGGTCGAGACAATCCTCGCCCGCCACATCGACGGTTTTCGCGAAACCATAATCGTGCGCCGCGCCTATTCACCGGCGGACCTCGAAGCGATGAACATCAACCTAGTCGGCGGCGATCCCTATGGCGGCTCGTCGACCATCGACCAGTCCTTCCTGTGGCGCCCGTTCAAGGCGAGCCGCAACCACGAGACCGGCATCAAGAGCCTCTACCACATCGGTGCCTCGACCCATCCGGGCGCGGGCCTGGGCGGCGGCTCTGGCTTCCTCTTGGCGGGGAGGCTTTGATGGAACAGAAGCTTCCGGAAAAGCGTCAGCGCATCTCGACCCTCGGCCAGATCGGTCTGCAGCAGTTCGCGCCCTATCTGATGAACCGCATCATGGGCCGCTACAACGCCACGCTGCGCGACGACTTCCGCAAGCAGGGCCTGACCATCCCGCAGGTGCGCACGCTGGCCGTGCTCTCGGTCACCGACGGCGTCACCGTCAACGACCTCTCGGTCTATACTGTGATCGAGCAGTCGACCTTGAGCCGTACGCTCGACACGCTGGAAGGCCAGGGCCTGGTGCGGCGCGAGCAGGGCGTCACCGACAGCCGCTTCCGCCACGTGTTCCTGACCGATGACGGCCGCGCTCTGTTCACCCGCGCCTGGCCGGCCATGCACGACGCCTTCGAGGCGATGTTCGACGGTGTCGACGATGCCGAATATGCCGCGCTGATCGCTATCCTGCATAAGATGCTTAAGAACATCCGCAAGCACGACATTTGAGTTGACGTACGCCCCGCCGATCAAGGGCGGCAACGGAAGGAGGCAGAGATGGCCGAACGGTCTTTTGCCAAGGAAGTCGAAAAGCTGAGGTTAGGGGCCGGCGAGGAATTCGCGGGCGAGGGCATCCTCGCCATCACCAAGGCGCTGCTGCAATGCGGCGTCGGTTATGTCGGCGGCTACCAGGGCGCGCCGATCAGCCACCTGATGGATGTGCTCGCCGACGCGCAGGACATTCTGGGCGAGCTCGGCGTGCATTTCGAGGCGAGCGCCTCGGAAGCGACCGCCACCGCCATGCTTGCCGCCTCCGTGCACTACCCGATCCGTGGCGCCGCCACCTTCAAGTCGACGGTCGGCACCAATGTCGCTTCCGATGCGCTCGCCAATCTGGCGTCCGGCGGCGTCACCGGCGGCGCGCTGATCATCGTCGGCGAGGACTATGGCGAGGGCTCCTCGATCATGCAGGAGCGCAGCCATGCCTTCGCCATGAAGAGCCAGGTCTGGCTGCTCGATCCGCGCCCGAACCTGCCCTCGATCGTCAAGGCGGTCGAGGATGGCTTCGAGCTGTCGGAGGCTTCCAACACGCCCGTCATGCTGCAGGTGCGCATCCGCTGCTGCCATGTCCACGGCCACTTCATCGCCAAGGACAACAAGCGCCCGCCGATGTCGGTCGCCGACGCGCTTGCTGCGCCGCGCCGCGACACCGGCCGCATCGTGCTGCCGCCCGCCTCCTTCCTGCACGAGAGGGAGAAGGTGGCGAAACGCTGGCCGGCGGCGGTCGACTTCATTCGCGAGCGCAAGATCAACGAGATCTTCGGTTCGGATCACGGCTCGGTCGGCATCGTCATGCAGGGCGGCATGTACAATTCCGTCATCCGCGCTCTGCAGCGGCTCGGCCTCGCCGACACCTATGGCGACACCGATGTGCCGCTTTATGTGCTCAACGCCGTCTATCCGCTGGTCGACGACGAGTTCCTCGCCTTCTGCGAAGGCAAGCAGGCGGTGCTGGTCGTCGAGGAGGGGCAGCCCAACTATATCGAGCAGGCTTTTGCCGCCATGCTGCACAAGGCTGGGCGCGGCACGAAGCTGGTCGGCAAGGAGCATCTGCCGATGGCCGGTGAATATACCGGACAGGTGATGCTCGACGGCATCGGCTCCTTCCTGCGGGCGCACGCTCCGCATCTGCTGCCGGGCGAAGTGCGCGCGCCGAACAAGCTGGGCGAGGGTGTCGACACCGCCGATCTCATCAATGTCGTTCCCGGCCGTCCTCCCGGCTTCTGCGTCGGCTGCCCCGAGCGGCCGATCTTCGCGGCAACCAAGCTGGTCGAGCAGGAGCTCGGCAAGCACCACATCGCTTCCGACATCGGCTGCCATCTGTTCTCGATCATGCCGCCCTTCGAGCTTGGCGCCACCACCATGGGCTATGGGCTGGGTCCGGCTTCCGCCTCCGCCTTCAATTCGCCGGAGGCGAAGCGCCGCTCGATCTCCTTTGTCGGCGATGGCGGCTTCTGGCACAACGGCCTCACCTCTTCGATCGGCAATGCGGTGTTCAACAAGAATGACGGCGTCATCGTCATCGTCGACAATTTTTACTCCGCCGCGACCGGCGGCCAGGACATCCTGTCTTCGCGCGCCTCGAACCGGACGAAGTCGACGAAACATCCGATCACCGAGGCGGTGAAGGGCATGGGCGTCAAATGGCTGCGTCACATCGACCGCACCTATGATGTCGGCAAGATGCAAGCCGCGCTGCGCGAGGCGCTGACGACCGAAGAGAAGGGGCCGAAGGTCATCGTCGCCTCGTCGGAATGCATGCTCAACCGCCAGCGCCGCGAGAAGCCACTGCTCGACAAGGCGATCAAGGGCGGGACAAGGGTGGTGAAGCCGAAATTCGGCGTCGACGAGGACGTCTGCACCGGCGACCACGCCTGCATGCGGCTGTCCGGCTGCCCGTCGCTGTCGGTGAAGTCGCTCGACGATCCGCTGCGCGACGATCCTGTCGCATCGATCGACCAGAACTGCGTCGGCTGCGGCAATTGCGGCGAGGTGGCGGACGCGGCCGTGCTCTGTCCGTCCTTCTACCGCGCCGATGTCGTCCACAATCCGAGCCGCTGGGACCGTTTCCTGGAAAGCGCGCGCCGCGCGGCGATCGGCCTATTGCAGCGCCGCCGCGAGAGCCGCCGTCTGATGTTCGCCGATGCTTGACCAGGCTTCTCCACTGCGTCCGAAGACGGGCGCCTCTGATGACGAGCAGGTGATAAAACTCGCCGTGCTCGCGGTTGGCGGCCAGGGCGGCGGCGTGCTCGCCGACTGGATCACCGATGTCGCCGAACGCAGCGGCTACATCGCTCAGTCGACTTCTGTTGCCGGCGTCGCCCAGCGCACCGGCGCCACGATCTATTATATCGAGATGGCCCACGACACCGGCCGGCTGCCGGTCTTCGCGCTCTCGCCCTCGCAGGGCGACGTCGACATCCTGATCGCCGCCGAACTGATGGAGGCCGGCCGCGCCATCATCCGCGGCTTCGTCACGCCCGAGCGCACGACGCTGATCGCCTCCTCGCACCGCATCGCCGCCGTCTCGGAAAAGATCGAGCCGGGCGACGGCCGCGCCTCGTCGGAGAAGGTGCACGCGACGGCTGAGGCCGCTGCAAAATGCTTCATCGCCTTCGACATGGAAAAGATCGCCGCCGAGAACGGCACCATGATTTCGGCCAGCCTGCTCGGCGCGCTGGCCGGTTCCGACGCGTTGCCGTTTGCCCGCGCAAGTTACGAAGAGGCGATCGGCGCCGGCGGCCGTGGCGTGAAGGCCAGCCTCGCGGCCTTCGGCGCCGCCTATGACCGCGCGCGTGGAATCGCGGCCGCGCCCGCCGGTGAACAGGCGGTGGCAAAACCCGCCGCTGCCGAAGCCGGGCCGGCGGCGAAGGTCAGTGGCCCTGAAACATTGCTGAAGGGCTGGCAGGAACTCGCCACCCGCATCGCGGCGCTGCCTGAGCCGGTGCGCGACATGGCCGAACGCGGCCTGAAGAAGGTCGTCGACTACCAGGACATCGCTTATGGCGGCGAATACCTGGACAGGCTGGACAGAGCGATTGCGCTGGACAATGCGGAGCGCGGCTATGCGTTATCGATCGCCGCCGCAAAACATCTGGCCAACGCCATGTGCTACGACGACATGATCCGCGTCGCCGACTTGAAGACACGTTCGACCCGTGACAAGCGGGTGCGCAAGGAGGTCGGCGTCAGGGAAGGTTCGGTTCTGCAGGTCACAGAATATTTCCATCCGCGCATCGAGGAATTCTGCGGCACGCTGCCGGTGGCGCTCGGCAGCTATATCGAGAGTCGGCCGAAGCTCGCCGCCTTCCTAGACCGCCGCATCAACCGCGGCCGCCACATCCGCACCGACAGTTTTACCGGCTTCGCCATGCTGTGGTTCATCGGCGGCCTGCGCCGCTGGCGCCGCCGCCTGCTCCGCCACAGGGTCGAGATGGAGCATCTGGAGCGCTGGTACGAACTGGCGCTCGCCCACGCCCGCGAAAACTACGCGCTCGGCACCGAGATTTTGAACTGCCGCCGGCTGATCAAGGGCTACAGCGACACCCATGCCCGCGCCCAGTCGAAATTCGACCGCGTGCTCTCGGCGCTGCCCATGCTCAAGGGCCGCGACGATGCCGCCGACTGGATCCGCCGCCTGCGCGAGGCGGCGCTGAAGGACGAGAAGGGCGACATGCTGGATGGCGCGCTGAAGACGGTGGCGACGCTGGGCGATAGCCCGGCTTTATAGCCGTTCGAACTATTCGCTTGCTTCCCGACCCGAAACCTTTTCGACAAGGATCCGGAAAAAGACGTGCGGCAGGCTATCTGACGTCGGAGGCGTGACCGGTTTGAGCGCACCAGGCTCCCACCACTGCGCGTGCTTGCTCAACACCGCCCATGCATGATCACGCTGAACCTTGTGGCCGATCCGGTCCGTCAGTTCCTCATAGCGGCCGTCGACAATCACGCTTCTCCAGCCGCGCCCCTCGGTATGTTCTTCTATCTGCACGCACACGAGGGGATTGGCCCGCATCCAGTCGATCTTCTTGCCGAGCAAGGAGAATGCATAGAGGTGGTTGTCGGCGTAGGCGTAGTTGAAGCACACGACGTAAGGTTGTCCGTCCTTCGCGCATGCCAGATGGCCGGTGCGGTTGGCCGCCAGCAATTTCGTGCATTCCAAAGCAGAGAGCGTGCGGATCATCATCGGCATGATCTCCCATCCGGCCTTCGGCCTTAACAATCTTTGTTCGTCCAATCTTAGTGCGGGGCGCATCATGGCTCATTGATATGGATCAATTGGTCATGCGGCAAAGCCTTGCCATCTTGCGGGCGAACCTTCGGCAGTCGCGGCGGATACGAACTGCGAAGCATTGCACGCCGAGCCGCAGTCTGGCCAAAACGCCGAACAGATCTGACGAATATGTGATCAGCCTCGCTGCGACGGAATTCGGCCGCTTCCTCCGTTCCACGGAGGTAGGGATGAATCACGGAGACGAACCTTATGCTCACCAGATATTTTCTGCCGTTCGCATTGGCGGCCGGCACCTTGCTGCTGTCCGGCGCCGGCGCGCAGGCCATGCCGATGGCCAAGCCGAGCGCTACGCCGCTGCCGATCGAAACCGTCGGCTGGCGCTGTGGTCCCGGCTGGCACGTGAACCGCTGGGGCAGATGCGTGCCGAACGGTCGCCGGTTCATCCGGCCGGTGCGCCATTGGCATCCGGGCTTCTGGTATCACCACCGCTGGCACCCCGGCTATTGGAGCTGGTGATCGCTTTTTGGGGACTGGCGCCCGTGCCGGAAACGGCGCGGGCGTTTTTGCCGAGTTTCTAACAGGAGCGGAGGGATTCGTGTCCATGGCCTCAGAGCGTTGCAGCGGTGGAGAAGCTTTGAGACGTCGGCGGGACAGCGCCCCCCTCTGTCCTGCCGGACATCTCCCCCACAAGGGGGGAGATCAGACGTCACGCCGGCTTTCGCCAATCGCCACCGTCGTACATGTTCAACATCGCAGGAGTGAGCGCGGCGTTGACGCTGCCAATCTCCCCCCAAGTGGGGGAGATGTCCGTCAGGACAGAGGGGGGCGCGAAGGATCGCGACTGATCTCACCTTGCGCTCGCCGCGTTTCTTAACGACGAGCGCCTATCGCTGATGGGCGAAGCCAGAACTCACACCACCAGATCCCGCATCGGCTTCACCACGCCGGACTCCGGAAACACTTTGTCGCCAAGCACCGCCGACGACAGCCCGAACTGGTCGGCTAAAAGGCCCTTCAGCACCGCGCGCACATCGCTGGTCGGCGCGAGGTCGCGGCCTTCATAAAGCTGAGCCGGCTTCAGGCCGGGCCAGTCGGCGATGACACGGCCGCCCTTGATCGCGCCGCCAGCGAGCAGCACCACCGTGCCGGTGCCATGATCGGTGCCGACCGTGCCGTTGATGCGGGCGGTGCGCCCGAATTCGGTGATGGCGACAATCGCTGTATCTTGCCAGCGCTCGGCGAGCCCGCTCTCGAATTCCCCGAAGGCGCCGTCGAGGCCGCCGAGCAGATTGGCGAGCCGTCCTGTGGCGCCGCCTTCGTTGACATGCGTGTCCCAGCCGTCGAAGGCAAGCGCGGCGATGCGCGGCCCGTCGTCCGCCGCCATCAGCTTCGCCGCGCCCTGCGCCGACTGCCGCATGCCGGCGGCATTGTCGAGACCGCCTTTCGGCTTCATCGCCTTGCCGTCGAGCTGGTCACCGAGCGCCATCCGGTCGGCGTCGAGGCCTTTTTGCAGCGCCGCCGCCAGCACCGGGTCGCGATGGTTGTAGAGGTCGAGGACACGCTCGGCCAGTGCATCGCCCGGAGTCGGCAGCGCCTGCGGCGCCCAGCCGAGCACGGGTGCGGCGCCGCGGATCACCAGCGGCGTCGACGGCCCGACCGCGAGCCCGCCTGCCTTCGCCACCCTATCGCCCGTCGGCAGGTTTTCCAGTGCCCGGTTGAGCCAGCCGGTGGTGGCGTTGCCCGGGCCGGGCAGGCCGCTTTCCAGCACGTCCTGGCCGTCGAAATGCGAGCGGTCGCGGTAGCCGGTCGCGGCGGCATGCACCACCGCCGCCTGTCCCGCCTTGAACAGCCGCGCGAACACCGGCATGGCCGGATTGAGCGCGAAGAAACCGTCGAGCCGCAGCGCCGGATTGGCGCCCGAGAGCGAGAGCGCGATGTCGCCATGCAGGCCGGCATAGTCGGGATCGCCGACCGGGCCGACCGTCGACAGGCCATCCAGCGCGCCGCGCAGCACGATGACGATCAGGCGCGGGTCGCGCTTGTCGGCGGCGCGCGCGAAGCGCGGCAGATAAGCCCAGGCAAACAGCGCCCCGCCGGTCATCAGCACGGCGCGGCGGGATGGGTTCGGCGTTTCACAAAGAAGGCTCATGGCCGCTTCTCCATTGTGTTCACCGGCGCTGGAATTCTGGCGCCATCAGCAACAGCGCCAGGCCCTGCTGCCTGGATTCGGCGCGCGCGATCGCCTCTCGCGTCTCGGCCGAAGCAGAGGCGCCGATCACAGTGGAAAGCATGTCGTCGGGGTTGCCGATGTCACTTGCCTGCTTCGCGGCCTGCCAGGCGATGTCGAGGCGCGTCTTGAGGCCCTCGGCCGAAGCCCAGCTATCGCTCCGGTCGGAAAAGCCGTTCGGCCCGGGCGGCTGCCAGAGCGGTTCGCCCAGCGCCCTTAGCCAGCGAAGCGTCCGCTGCGGCTCGTTGTCGGCGGCAGGGCCGATCGCTCGCCGGACCGCCGAGACATAGTCGAAGGGCGAGCGCAGTTTTGTCGGTGGCATCGACCAGGCTTCCGGCAGATCGATCAGGGCAAGCGCCAATGCGCGCAGGTCGCCATCGGTCTTGGCAAAGACTTCGGCAAGGCGGTCGACCGCCGCCGCCGGCGGATCGTCGGCAAGGAAGTGTCGCGCGAGCTTGGTGGCGATGTGCCGCGCGGTCGCCGGGTGGCGGGCGATGTCGTTCAGCGCCGCTTCCGCCTGGCCCATGCCGCCCGCCGGATAGGTCTTGCCGAGCAGCACCGCCTCGCCAGGCTGATGCGCATTGGCGTTGAACACGAACGTGCCGGGCTCGCCCAGACGCCCTTCGCGTCCGGCCATCGTCCAGCCGGTCAGCATGCCGGCGAAACTGGTGACGTCGGCTTGGGCATAGCCGCTGCCGACGCCGAGCGTATGCAGTTCCAGGATCTCGCGGGCAAGGTTCTCGTTGAGGCCGCGGCCGCGCCTCTTTCCGGCGCGCGAATCCGGCCCGATCGACTGCTGATTGTCGAGATAAAACAGCATCGCCGGGTGGTGCTCGACCGCCAGCAGCATGTCGGCGAAGCGGCCAAGCACGAAGGGCCGGATCGCTTCGCGCTCAAAGGCGCCGGCGCAGGCCCGCACGATCTGGGCCTTGGCGATCGAGATGCAGAAATGGTTCGACCAGAAGCCGACCAGCCGTTCGACAAAGCCGGGCGCCGCAGCGAGCGCTTTGTCGAAGCGGGCTTGCGCTTCATCCCGATAGATATCGGCCTCGACCGGCGGCACGGCCGGCTTGTCTTTTGCGTCGGTCGGGTTGTCCGCGGTCGCAGGCTGCATGACGGGCGCCGCCTTATTCTCCCGTGCCGCCTTGCGTTCTGCGGCGGCGGCCATGCTGGCCTGGATCGCGGCGGTGCTGTCCAGCAGGCCGGCATTCTTGGAATCGTCGGCCGTGATGAGCGCGATGTCCTGCTGCTTGAGCTCGGCCCTGAGATAGCCGCGCGCGTCGGCCGCGATCTTGCCGGGATCGTCAGCGGGTCTCGCGCCGAGCCCGAAGCGGTTGAGCGCGACAAGCGCCGGATCGGGCGGAGCGACATTTGAAACGGATAGGGCCAATGCAGCCTCCGTCGCGCGGGCCGACGCAAGTCGCGTCGGCGGCATGTCCTAACAGGCGAAAGGTTTCATGATGCCGGTGCCGTTATCATGAGACCGGCAGGCGGCTTACCAGCGGCGCCAGTAGTGATAGCGGTGCCAGGGATGCCAGACCGGGCCGATATAGATGCTCGGTCCGCCCCAATAGTAGTAGCCCGATAGATCACGCGGCGGTTGGGCACGCAGCGCCCCCACCGGTCGGGATGCCAGCCGGGGCCGCATCCCCAGGCCACATGCTCGACGGTTGCAGGCGCCGCAACCGGCGCCATCGGCATTGCCGAGGCGGCACCTGCCGCGACCGTACCGCCGATGGCAAGGACGGCAGCGAGCGAATATTTCGTCAGACCGTTCATGCAATACTCCCGAATTTATCGAGGTTGAAACCACCTGCCCGCATTCTCGCGGCCAGGCCTGTCCCTCTTTCCCTTGAACGGAGGCGGCTTGCCGTTTCCGTCGCTCCTCAGGGCGTATTTTTTGCCGGGGGCGGCCGCTGCCTGCCGACATGGCGCAGCAGGGCGTCGGCCAGCAGCTTACGGTCCTCCGGCGAGCTCGACGCGGCGAATTCGACGATGCGCTGTTCCAGCCGGCTGCGGATGGTGGCGTCGGCATTGCGCGCCCGTTCCAGGGCTGCGGCCAGAGCGTTGGCGTCGAGCGTCGGCTGCTGCAAGAGGTTGGCCGCCTCGCGCCGCGCCTGCTGGCCGTCGAGGATGATCTGCCTAGACTCTCGGCGCACGTCGCGCAGCGCCTGGCGGAATATCTTGCGATCGTTGGCCGGGAGCTGCCCGCCGGCCGATTCCAGCGAATAGCCCATTCCCGAGCGGCCGATCAGCCAGCCCGCACCGCCGGCGACAGCACCGATCAGGAAGACGTTCAGCACCAGCGATGCCGCGAAAAGACGAGCGTTCATAGGTCCTCCGTGTCGGCGTCGGGACCGGCATCGCCGAACGATGTTGCGTTGGCGTCCATCACATAGCGGTCGGACTGGGTGTCGGGAGTGACGACGGTGACCAGCGCCAGCCCGGCCACGGCGCCGGCAAGGCCGACGCCGGCAAGCCCGAAGCCCAGCCACCAGAACCGGCGGCGGCGCTCCTGCCTGATCGCGGATGCAGCTCCTGCAACAATCTCGCCATGCAGCGTCCGGCTTGATGCTTCGACGTGATGCCGGTCGAGCATGGCGTCGAGCCTGCCGGCGGTCGCCAAGATGGCGCGGCCCTCTTCGCTCTCCGCGAACAGCGTGGCGGCAGTCTGCTCGGCCCGCGGCCAGCGATGCAGGGCGCTGCCATAGGCGTCCGCCAGCGCGGCGAAGCGCCGGGCGTCCATCGGCCCATCCGCGGCCTTTCTCTCTTCAGCCATCTCGTTTCCCCTTCCACGGGTTTGACGTGCCCCCCCACGCTGCAGTCCCCACCACCGCTAGATGCTCAGTCATCGCCGTCATCTCCGACGAGCATGGCTTGCAGCGAACGCCGGCCCCGCGCGAGCAGGCTTTCCAGCGCGTCGATGCTGACCTGCATGGCGCGGGCAGCCTCGATGTTGGACATCTCCTGATAATAGACGAGCACGATCGCCTCGCGCTGGCGCGGCGCGATGCGCTGCAGCGCCTGCTCGACGCGGCGGCCTTCGTCTCCGACGTCGGGGAGCGGTGCCTCATCGGCCACCTCCGGCAGTTCGTCCGTCGTCCATTCGCGGCGCCGCCGCAGCCGGTCGTAACAGAGGTTGAGCGCCACCCGGTGGATCCAGGTGTCGAAACGCGCCTGCCCCTGTCGCCAGCCGGAGGCATGTCGCCAGATGCGCACGAAGGTCTCCTGGGCGACGTCCTCGGCCTCGGCCGCGTCGCCGAGCATGCGGGTGGCGAGCGAAAGCACGCGCGGCAGCTTGCGCGCCACCATCGCCTGCACGGCGGCCTGGTCGCCGGCACCGATGCGCCGTACCAGTTCCTCGTCCGGATCGGCGCCCATCAGGCTGGGCGCTCCCAATGATCATCGTGCCGCATAACCTCTCGGTCATTGCTCCTGATTGGGAGCGGTTTTGTGGCCCGGCCGCTCGTCGGCGGTCAGCACGCCGTCGCCGTTCGTGTCGAGCCTCGCGAAGCGCTTGGCGAGGAAGGCGTCGAGTTCCGACTTGTCGACGAAGCCGTCCTTGTTGGCATCCATCCGTGCGAAGGCTTTAGCCGGGTCGCCTTTGGCCTTGCGCTCGGTCTGAAATGCCGTCCATTCGGCGAGGCTGACCTTGCCGTCGCCATCCGTGTCCGCCCGCATGAACGCCCTTTCCCGGCGCGCCTCGAACCTTTCCAGCGTGGCGCCGGGCTTGGCGGGAGTTGGGGCGCTTGGCGCTGCTTGGGTCGGCGCGGGAGTTGGCGTCGTTGTCTGCGCGGCTGCGGCTGCCGCCTGCAGGCCAAGGGCAGCGACAAACATAAAGCGGCGGATCATGCTCTCGTCTCCGGTTGCGCGCGGCCACTGGCGGCCATGCTTCAGCCGTTAAACGCGGTGACAGAGAAAATCCGTCGGTCGTTCCGCCATACGAAGTCGCCGGATCACCGGAAAGCAGCCGTTCAGGCTGCGGAAACTATTTTCCGTTCGTCGACCACCACCAGCTGGTCCGGCTTGAAGCCGGCATGTTGCGGGGTCCAGACATCGCCTTCGCGGTTGAACCAGTGGCACAGATACGTGCCCGAGGCGGCGCCATCGCTCACCGTCATGTCCGGGCCTCCAGATTTCAGCCTGACGACGTCTCCGGTCTTGAAACTATTGGGCATTTCGACCTCCCATGCTGACGCTGGGAGTTTTCCACCAAACCTGAGTCGCGACAATGGTCGATGTGCCTCGACTGTTTGGCGCAGAACGCCCCGAATGGAGCGCAGTATATCCGGTCAAGTCTTCAAGGAATATTTGCTAGGCACTTACGCGGACTTGTTCTGTTTGAGGAGCGGTCGGGTCACCGCAACGGCGCCGATCCTTGAGGAGCTCGATATATTCGACCCGCTTCGTGCTATACGCAAAAAAGAGGTCGCCCAAAGGCGACCTCAAAAACCGCGCTGTAACACATGGACAGAACTTACTTGGTAGCGCAGCCGCTTGCAGTCGGGTTGCTGACGCAACCTGCGATCTTCTCGAACTTGCTGTTGAGCGCCTTGCCGAGTGAACTTGCGCCGACCATGATCGCCAGGGCGATCAGCGCCGCGATCAGGCCGTACTCGATTGCCGTTGCACCGGATTCGTTATTCTTGAAACGCTTGATGAGCTTGAACATTGGAGGGTTTCCCTTGTTGCCCGTTGGTGACCTGCCCTAACTATCAAGAAACGATTTTGAAGACCTTAATCGAATAAGTTAAGAATCTGTTACTTCAGTAAAATATAATGTATAGATGAAGTGGTGTACGAATTGAGTTTCGATCGCGCACTGGGTAATTGTAGAAATTACTAATATATAATGTAAGTGGTGCCCGAGGAAGAACCGTTAAGGCGCTCCCGAACCGGCCTTTATTCGCAGGGCCCCGTCCACCGAAATGCTCGCGGAGTACGACAGGCGCGTCCCCGTTGCCTCTTAAAATGTATGCTAAATATCGCAAGGTCGGTTGGCCGTATCCGTTAGAAACGGGGAAATATCCCGACCCTGGGCGTCAGTTTGCGGTGGAAGCTAGACAGCTCCGAGCGAGCACCGTGTCCGACAAGCGGAGAGTGCCACAAGCTGACTCGAACACGCGACCCCATCATTACGAATTAGCGTGGGCTGGATTGTCTCCTGTCGCTTGCAGCCTGGAAGCGCACGTCCCGCTTTCGGTCCCTCAGCTAGGGAGCTCGCCTGGCCGGACGTGACGCGCAGGGGAGGGGATCCTTGCAGCCGCGACGATCACTCCGGCACGCCGGAGATGCCCAGCGCCTCGACGTAACGCTCGGCGAACACCTTGTCCTGCCATGGGTTGATCTGTCTTTGCAGGGTGAGCGTGTAGGTCGGGAATGCCTCCATCAGCCGCCGCGCCGCCGCCTGCGCCTCGTCCAGCCGGTCGAGTTTGACCAGCGCCATGATCACCACCCGGTGCGAGGAGCCGTAGTTCGGCATCTCGTGCAGCGCGCGTTCTCCCCATGCCAGCGCTTCCTCATAGCGCTCGAGCATCAGGTAGCTCATCCCGATGCCGGAGAGCGCGATGCCCTTCTCGGGGTCGACCGGGCTCAGCCGCATTGCCCTGTGAAAGTGCTCGATCGCCACGAGCGGGCGGCCGGAATGTGCGTTCACCCAGCCGCTGCCGGTATGGCCCTGCGCCGAATTGGGGTTGAGCAGCAGGGATCGTTCGATCGTGCTCAGCGCCATCTCGTAGTCCTTCGCGCTGTAGGCGATCACCTGCGCGGCGAAGCGTAGGCTCGTGGGGTCGTCGCGCGCTTCCGCCAGGACCTCGCGCGCCATGCGCGCGGCGACTCGCACATCGTCGGGCTCGTGCCAGCACTGGCTCACGGATAGGCTGCGGATATAGGCGCCGAGTGCCTTCGCCAAGGTGAAGCCAGGGTCGATGCTGAGCGCCTCGTTGGTGAGCCTGCGCACGTCGGCAAAGCCATCGCGTGTCATGCTGTAGAAGCGCGGCAGCGCGCGAAGGTAGAGGTCGTATGCGCTGATGTAGTCGGTCGGCTTCATGCGCGCCTGCTTGATCTCCTCCAGCCGAATGCTCGGCTCGACAGCGCCGACGACGCTCTCGGTCACCTTGTCCTGCAGGTCGAAGATGTCGCTCACGTCGCCCTCGAAGCGGTCGGTCCAGACATGGTGTCCGCTGATCGCGTCCACCAACTGCCCACTGATGCGCACCCGCGATCCGGCTCTGCGGATGCTGCCTTCGAGCACGTAGCGGACGCCCAGCTCGCGCCCGACCTGGCGAAGGTCCACCGCCCGGCCCTTGTAGGTGAAGGACGAGTTGCGGGCGATCACGAAGAAGGAGTTCACCCGGCTCAATCCGGTGATGATGTCCTCCACCAGCCCGTCGGCGAAGTATTCCTGGTCGGGGTCGCCGCTCATGTTGGTGAAAGGCAGAACCGCGATCGAGGGTTTCTCGGGCAGGGGAGGCGGTGCAGCACTGGCGTCGGTCTCGACGCGGTAGGCGCGCACAGGCCGCTCGATGTTCTTGAGGCGCAGGTCGCCGAGCGGCGTGAAGCCGAAGTCGAGCTTGCCCTGAAGGTGATCGTAGGCGGTGCCCGAGACGACCACGGTGCCGGGATCGGCGATGCTTTCGAGGCGTGCGGCGATGTTGACCCCGTCGCCGTAGAGGTCGCCGTCCTCCTCGCAGACCACGTCGCCGAGATTGACGCCGATGCGCAAGCGAATCCGCTCTTCCCCGGGCGTCTCCGCCTCGTGTTCTGCCAGGGCCTGCTGGATCGCCATCGCCGAGGTCACCGCGTTAACGACGCTCGCGAACTCGCAGAGCATGCCGTCGCCGGTGCGCTTGACGATCCGCCCCTGGTTCTCGGAGACCAGCGGTTCGAGGAGTTCCTTGCGGTAGGTCTTCAGCCGCTCGAGCGTGCCGCGCTCGTCGCGCTCCGTCAGGCGCGAATAACCGACCACGTCGCAAGCCAGGATCGCTGCGAGGTGGCGCTGCGTGGTCATCGCACCGCTCAGCCAAGCTCCTGCACGCGGGCCGCTCCGCGTCCATGTCCTGCCAACGTCCAGACGCGCCACGCGCATGGTATCCATCTCTCTCCCAGTCTCCGCCCGTCGCTGGAACGGAGAGCAGCTTGACCTTGCCTTCACGGGATTTGGCTATCAGCCTCCGGGACGCTGAGACGCCACTTCCGGAAGGCTGGGGATATTCCCTGCCCTGTGTAACCGGTTGACGCCACCGTGGTGCTGCTTTTGTATCCGGCATCACGCCAGACGTTCGCGCTTGGAGGTGCTTAGGTCGGCAAGTGGCGCAATGCGGCCGTCCGACACCGCAGTGTCCGCTTTAGGCGATCCCGGGTGGGTTCATGGGTGAATCCAAATCCACCCAATAGGCGTATGGTGTTGGAAATAAAGCGCTTTTAGGAATAGGCTGGTGCCGCTTGCGTGACTCGAACACGCGACCCCATCATTACGAATGATGTGCTCTACCAACTGAGCTAAAGCGGCCCGGGAAGCCGCTGGGCTTCCAAGATGCGCCGGTTGATAGACTCAACTGTCAGCTAATTCAAGATGGCTGGTGGCGAAATCCTGCGCCCATGCGCGGCAATTCTCGTCGGTTGTCGCTGCGCGACGGCCTCCGGCGCCCCGCCAGCGCGGCTTACCGGCCCGCCGGCGGCTGGTGTCCGGTTCGGCGGGAGCCGATCCGGCGGCGGCGACAAAAAGTGTTGATTCTTCAACAAAAAACGCCGAAATGGGCATTGGATGCGTCGGCAAGGCAGCCGCCCGTCCGTTGATTGATTGGTCGCCTGCGGCTAACGATCGATAACTGTGAGCGAACGCGCAGAGGGAGCTTGCTTGGACGCCATCGAGAAAGCGATCCGCAACGCCTTCGAGAAAGGCAATGCCGAAGACCGGGTGTTTCGCGAGAAGGTCTATCGCTCGGCCTTCGCCGCGCTCGATCGCGTGCTGCAGGCCAATCCGAATGTGACGGTGGAGGCCGCCATCAACCGCCGCAAGGCGGTGCAGGCCAAGATCGCCGAGATCGAATCCGAATTCCTGCCGGCCGTCCAGGCCGTCCCTGACGTCACGCTCCCATCCGAGAACGGCACGTTCGCCAGCGACGCCGCGCCGGCGCCCTCGGTCGACACGCCGGCCCAGTCTTCCGCGCCGTCGGTGGATGCGCCGCGGGGACCGACCCAGGCGGCGCCGTCGCCGTCGATCACGATCGACGGTCCGGTGCAGCCTGCATCGGATGCGCCACGCTCGCGCGTGCTGCCCCGCGTGCCCGACATCATGCCGGGCGAGGCGCTTCCGAACGCGCCGACCCTTGACGATTCCCCCGGAGCTTCCGTCGGCAACGGCGCCGAAGTGGCGCCGGATCGCGACGAACGGCGGATCCGGGGCCGGCGGCTGCCGCTCACCGCCATCTTCGTTGCCGCGACGCTCATTGCAGCCGCCGGCATCGGCCTCTATTTCGCGAAGCAGACCGGCGTCTTCAAGACGGCGGCCGAGCTTGACACCGGTCCGCCGGAGCCGACACCGACGCTGGAGGACGAAGACTCCTCGCAGCCGGGCGAAACCGGGTCGCCGCAGAAGCCCGGCGAAGCCGACCAGTCGAAGAACTGGATCAACGTCTTTTCGCCCGCCGATCCGACTCATGTCAGCACCCCGTCCGACGCCGGCGCCGATGTGATGAAGGACGACACCGGCCAGTTCCTGCGCATCCGCTCGGGCGCATCCGGCTCGGCCATCGCCTTTGATGTCGGCCAGGGCGTGCTGGAAAAGCTCGCCGGCAAGCATGCCATGTTCGACATCATCGCCCGTTCGGAAGAAGGCAAGGAGACTCAGATCTCGGTGGACTGCAATTTCGGCGAGTTCGGCGATTGCGGCCGCAAGCGCTACGCCGTCGGCCACGAGCGTAACGAATACCTGTTCGATGTGCAGTTCCCGGCCAAGCATCCGGGCGCCGCCGGCACCATCGCCGTCAATTCCGACTTCGACAAGCAGGGCAAGTCCGTCGACATCTACGAGATCCGCGTGTCGATCGCGGAGTAATTGCGGAAGCAATTCACGTCCAGGATCGTTCTTCGGAGGAAGACTAGGTGCGGGCGCGCATTCGCTCGGTCTGGATCGTCCGGCGCTTCCGGCACAAGAAGAGGAAGACGCGATGAACGCCATGCATTCGAAAGAAGTCGAGGACGTTCGAGGCCTGATAGAACAGTGGGCTGATGCCGTGCGCCGGAAGGACATGGACGGAATTCTGCGTCATCACGCGCCGGATTTCGTCATGTTCGACGTGCCGCCCCCGCTGCAATCCAGAGGCATCGAGGCCTATCGGGACACCTGGCCTTTGTTCTTTGGCGCCTCGCCGCAGACACCTGTGTTCGACATCGTCGATCTGAAAATCACTGCCGGTACGGACGTGGCTTTTGCAATTGCATTGATGCGCTGCGTCGAGGTGAAGGCGACCGGATCCAACGACCTGGACTTCCGACTGACCATCTGTTTCGAGAAAATCGCCGGACAGTGGACCTTCATGCACGAGCACCACTCCGTCCCGGCGATCGAAGAACCCTAAAGCACGTCGCAACGAAACGGATTCAGGCGACGGGCTTTAGGTCTTTGTTTTGATGCATGCCGTTCCCCCAAACCACTGCGCACTTTCGGGCGACATGCATTAATCGAGCAGTGCCTGCAACGTCTCGATACGGTCGGCCTCGGCTGCGGGCTTGTCCCAGCGCAGCCGCGAGATGCGGGGAAAGCGCATCGCGACCCCCGATTTGTGGCGCGTCGAGCGGTTGAGGCCTTCGAAGGCCACTTCCAGCACCAGGCCGTTGTTGCGGTCGGCGCGCACCGAGCGCACTGGCCCAAAACGCTCGATCGTGTTGTCGCGGACATATTTGTCGATCTGCCGCAGCTCCTCGTCGGTGAAGCCGAAATAGGCCTTGCCGACCGGCACAAGCTCTTCCGAGCCCTCCGGCCCAGACCAGACACCAAAGGTGTAGTCGGAATAGAAGCTCGAGCGCTTGCCGTGGCCGCGCTGCGCATACATCAGCACCGCGTCGACCGTGTGCGGATCGCGCTTCCATTTGAACCAGGGGCCTTTCGGCCGGCCGGCAAGATAGGGCGAATCCCAGCGCTTCAGCATCACCCCTTCGATGATCGGATGCGGCGGCGCCTGGCGCAGCCGCTCCAGCGTCTCCCAATCCGGAAACTCGACCAGCGGCGAGAGGTCGAAGCGGCTGGGGTCGAGCGTGCGGACGAAGGCTTCGAGCCGGCTCCGGCGTTCGGTGAATGGCAGCGAGCGCAAATCCTCGCCGTCGATCTGCAATGCATCGTAGCAGCGCATGAAGGCCGGATATTGCTGCTGGATTTTTGGCGACACGCTTTTGCGGTTCAGCCGCTGCTGCAGGTCGGAGAAGGTTCCGGTCGCCTCGCGCGGATCGCCGACCAGCAGCTCGCCGTCGAGCGCCGCCTCGAAATCCATCGCCGCGGCAAGGTCCGGAAACGCGCCCGAGACGTCGTCGCCGGTGCGCGAATAAAGCCGGCGGACGCCGCCTTCGCACACCGCCTGGACGCGGATGCCGTCCCACTTCCACTCCGCCGCGTAGTCGGCGTGGTCGAGCTTTTCGAGGTCGCCGTCGTCGACAGCGTTGGAAAGCATCACCGGCCTGAACAGGGCGAGCGCTGCGCTCCTCGGCTTCTCCGCCCGGCCTTCCAGCCACGCGAAGAGCTCGGTGTAAGGCGGCGTCAGCCCGTGCCAGAGCTCCTCGATCTCGACCACGTCGACCTGGCCGAGATCGGCCAGCGCCTGCTTGGCGAGCCGCGCCGAAACGCCGATGCGCAGGCCGCCGGTGACCAGCTTGATGATGGCGAAGCGCGCCGAGATGCTGGCGCTGTCGAGCAGCCGCGCCAGCACCTGCGGCCCGTCGGAGCGGCTCGCCGCCTGCAGCTTGCCGACGACCTCGGCCAGCGTCGGCGCGTGGTTCGGGATGTGCCCGGCCGGCTGCGGCCAGACCAGCGACACCGTCTCGGCGAGATCGCCGACATAGTCGTAGGAATAGCCGAACAGCACCGGGTCCATGCGCTCGACCACCAGCGCGCGCAGCATCGCCGGCTTCACCGAAGCGATCGACAGATCGCCGGTGATCGCGGCGAGTGCCAGCCCGCGGTCGGGATCCTCGACACTGCGGAAATAGTCGGTAAGCAGCGTCAGCTTGCCGTTGCGCGACGGCGTCAGGACGAGACGGTCGAGGAGCTCGGCGAAGCGGTTCATGGCTTTGCGGCCTGCACCAATAGGCGAGGTTTGCGTTCTGTCGCGCCCCCCTCTGTCCTGCCGGACATCTCCCCCACTTGGGGGGAGATCGGATGTCGCCGTCGCTTTCGCCAATCGCCAACGGCGCAAAAGAAGCGCCAGCGGCCAAACCGCCAATCTCCCCCCTTGTGGGGGAGATGTCCGGCAGGACAGAGGGGGGCGCCGTAGAGCGCCGCATCGGCGACTTCTGGATCGAAAAACACCATCAATCGCCCTCGTCCTCGTACCCCACGAGATGCAGCGGCCTGGCCGCGATGCCCTCCAGCTCGCACCAGCGCACCAGCGCTTCCTCGCGGCCGTGCGTCACCCAGATTTCCTCGGCGCCCGTCTCCTTGATCGTGGCGGTGAGCTCGTCCCAGTCGGCATGGTCGGAGATGATCAGCGGCAGCTCGACGCCGCCCTGCTTGGCGCGCTGGCGGATTCGCATCCAGCCTGAAGCAAAGCAGGAGATCGGGTCGGGAAAGCGCCGCGCCCAGCGGTCGGCGAAGGCCGCCGGCGGGCCGACGACGATGGCGCCGGTGAAGTCGGCCTTGCCGCCGCTTTCCACGGTTCCGGGTTCAAGCTCGCCGAGATCGATCCCCTGGCTCTGGTAATACTCGCTGAGCTTGGCCAGCGCGCCGTGGATGTAAATAGGCCTGTCATAACCGGCGTCGCGCAACAGCCGCATCACGCGCTGCGCCTTGCCGAGCGCATAGGCGCCGATCAGATGCGAGCGCTCGGGAAACTGCGCCGCCGATTTGAGGACACGCGCGATCTCCTCGTGATCCGGCGGATGCCGGAACACAGGCAGGCCGAACGTCGCCTCGGTGATGAAGACATCGCAGGGCACCGGCTCGAACGGCAGGCAGGTGGCGTCCTTCTGGCGCTTGTAGTCGCCGGAGGCGACGATGCGCATGCCCTGGTGCTCGACGGCGATCTGCGCCGAGCCCAGCACGTGGCCGGCCGGGTGGAAAGTGACGGCGACGCCGTTGATATCGATCGCCTCGCCGAGGATGGCTGCCTGGGTTGTCCCGGCAAAATCCTCGCCGTAGCGCAGCCCCATGATGTCGAGTGTCTGCCGCGTCGCAAGCACCGAGCGGTGGCCAGAGCGCGCATGGTCGGAGTGGCCATGCGTGATCAGCGCGCGGCTCACCGGCCGCACCGGATCGATGAAGAAATCGCCTGGCGGGCAGTAGAGCCCTTCCGGTCGAGGCTTGAGCAGGTCGCTGGCGCGCATGGCTTGAAGATAATGGCAAAATTCGCCGCGGGAAGCCTGTTGCAAGAGACTGCTGACTCGTCCTACAGCCGGCCGCCGGTTCGCTTTGCCGGTCGGATCCTTCAACCATGAAACCGCTTCAGGCTTCGTCCGGCGACTTGACCGCCGACCGTCGCGCCGACTTCGCCGAGATGCTGCTGGCCTCCGGCGAGCCCGCGCAGGCGGCGGAGCTTCTGCTCGGCGCGCTGGAGCTGGCGCCGCAATGGGCGGCGGGCTGGTTCCGGCTCGGCGAGATGCAGGAAGCGGCGGGCCTTCTCGACCAGGCCGCGCAGGCATGGACGATGGCGCTGAAGCTCGATCCGGCGGATCGCCTTGGCGCCTCGCTCAAGCTGCAACTGATCGGCCATGCGCCGGCGGCATCCGCTCCGCCCGGCGCATTCGTCGAGACATTGTTCGATCACTATGCCGACGGTTTCGAGGAATCGCTGGTCGAAAAACTCGGCTACCGGATGCCGGATGTCCTCGACCGGGCCATTCGCCTGGCCAGGCCAGGCCGGTTTCGGCTGGCCCTCGACCTCGGCTGCGGCACCGGCCTGATGGGCGAAAGGCTGCGGCCGATCGTCGATCGGCTCGAGGGCTGCGACATCTCGGCCGGCATGTTGCGCAAGGCGCGCGCCAAAGGCATCTACGACCAGCTCTCCAGGGCCGACCTCCAGCACTTCTCTTATGCTGGCCCGAAAGCCGACCTGGTGGTCGCGGCCGACGTGTTCATCTATGTCGGCGCGCTCGAACGCATTGTCGGAGCCGTTGCCGATACGCTCGCCGATGACGGCGTGTTCGCGTTCTCGGTGGAGACCACTGCCGGCGGCGATGACTTCGCCTTGCTGCCGTCGCGGCGCTACGCGCATTCCGAGGCCTATGTGCGGCGGGTTCTCGCCGCCAGCGGGTTTGCGATCCTGTCGCTGGAGCGCACGACCATCCGGCATGACCGCGGCGAGCCTGTAGGAGGGCTCGCGGTAATAGCTGGTCGCAGGCTGGCCGAATGAGGCGACGGCTGCTCGCGAAAAAGCCCGAATCGCATGGTCGGGGTTATGCTTGGGCGGATACCGCACGGAGGGATACCATGCGCTGGAACATGGTTGTGTTGGCGTCTTGCCTGATGACGGCGGGCTGCGTCGGCGGCACCTCGATGGCCGAACGCCAGGACGAGGCTGTGCAATCCTCGCTGCAATATGACGATGTGCCTTGCGACCAATTGCTGGCGCAGCGCAGTCAGGTGGCGCAGCAATACAATCTGCCGGTCACCGCCAAGCCGAGTTTCTCCAACCCGGCGATGGGTTTCGGCCCGTTCACGCCGGACATGCGCTCGAAGGCGCAGCGCGACAGCGACAAGGCAAGCGGCGAGATCGACGCCATGAGCCGGTCGATCGACCGGCGCGACTGCGGCAAGCCGAAGAAGAAGGACAAGTTCGCGCTGCCCGGCTCTAAGCCGTCTTCGCCGACTCAGTAACCCGCTTCGCGGTCGACCAGGTTCTCGAGCTTTTCGCCGCGCTCGAAGGCATCCATCTGCCGAAGCATGATCGGCACCAGATGGACCGGGTCGGAGGTCGCCGCCGCATGTGGCGTCACGAACACCTTGGGATGGCTCCACAGCGGGCTTGTCTTCGGCAGCGGCTCGACCTCGAACACGTCGAGGCTCGCTTCCTTCAGCGTGCCGTCGTCCAGCGCCCGCAGGATGTCGGCGTCCTTTTGCAGCCGCCCGCGCCCGGCATTGATCAGCACCGCGCCGCCGAGGCCGTTGCGCCGGCGCAATTCCTTCAGCACGCCGTAATTGACGATGCCTTGCGTGTTGGGCGTAAGCGGCAGCAGCACCACCAGTATATCGGTGGCGTTGAGGAAGGGGATCAGCCCCGCTTCGCCGGAATAGGTCGAAACGCCCTTCATCGGCCGCTCGGTGCGCGACCAGCCGTTCACGGCGAAGCCGAGCGAGAGCAGCACCGAGGCCGCTGCGCGGCCGAGATTGCCGAGACCCATGATGCCGACGGAGATGTCTTCCGCCGCGCGCTGCGGCGGCTCGCGCCAGATCTTCTTCTGCTGCTGCGCCCGGTAGAGCATGCTCTGGCGATGGTGGTCGAGCACCCGCCAGACGACATATTCGGTCATGTGCTGGGTGAGATTGTCGGCGACGACCCTGACGATCGGCACGTCGGGCAGGCCGGGATCGGCGAAGATGTGGTCGACGCCGGCGCCGATCGAGAAGATGGCGCGCAAATTGGGCAGCGACGACAAAAGGTTGGGTTTCTGCTTCCACACCACCGCATAGGCGATCGAGGGATCGCTGGGACCATCGGGCTCCAGCACCACCTCGCGCTCGGCTGCGAGCAGTTCGCGCCAGCGCTGCGGGTGAAAGCCGGTGAGGGCAAGCAGGATTTTGCCTTTTTCCATTCGCGGAGTGTCTTCCCTGTATTCGGTTCAGCCTATTCGCTGACGACGCCGGTCGGCGCCGTTTCGATCCGGAACGCGGCCGAGATCAGCGCCCGCGTGTAGTCGGTTTGCGGGCGGTCGAAAATCTGTTCAGCCGGCCCGGCTTCGACGATCTGGCCATTGCGCATGACGATGACGTCATTGGCAAGGGCGCGGATGACCTTCAGGTCGTGGCTGATGAAGAGATAGGCGAGATTGTGCCTGGCCTGCAGGTTGCGCAAAAGATCGACGACCTGCGCCTGCACGCTCATGTCGAGCGCCGAGGTCGGCTCGTCGAGCATGACGAAGCGCGGGTTGAGCACCATGGCCCGCGCGATCGCGACGCGCTGGCGCTGGCCGCCGGAAAATTCATGCGGATAGCGGTGGCGCGTCTCGGGGTCGAGGCCGACTTCCTTCAGCACTTCGACCACCTTGTCGTCGCGCTCGTCGGGCGAGAGTTTCGGCGCGTGGATCTTCAGCCCTTCCTCGATGATCTCGGCGACCGACATGCGCGGGCTCAAGGATCCGAACGGATCCTGGAAGACGATCTGCAGCTCGCGTCGCAGCGGCCGCATGGCGCTGAAGGAAAGCTGGTTGATGTCCTGCCCATTGAAATTGATCGCGCCCGTCGACGAGATCATCCTCGCCAAGGCCAGGCCGAGCGTCGTCTTGCCGGAGCCGGACTCGCCGACGACGCCGAGCGTCTGGCCGGCGCGCACGGTGACGTCGATGCCGTCCACGGCCTTCACATGGTCGACGGTGCGGCGGAAGAAGCCGCGCTTGATCGGGAACCAGACCTTAATGTCCTTGCCGGTCATCACCGCCTTGGCATCGGCATTCGCCGCCGGCGGCTTGCCCTTCGGTTCGGCGGCCAGGAGGTGCTTGGTGTAGGCGTGCTGCGGGTTGGCGAAGATCTCCCTGGTCGGGCCGGTCTCGACTATTTTGCCCTTGGTCATCACGCAGACGCGGTCGGCGATCTTTCTCACGATGCCGAGGTCGTGGGTGATGAAGAGCATCGACATGCCCTTGCGGCTTTTCAAGCCGGCGAGCAGTTCGAGAATCTGCGCCTGCACGGTGACGTCGAGCGCCGTCGTCGGCTCGTCGGCGATCAAGAGCTCCGGCTCGTTGGCCAAGGCCATGGCGATCATGACGCGTTGCCGCTGGCCGCCCGAGAGCTGGTGCGGATAGGCGTCGAGCCGCTTCTGCGGATCGCGTATGCCGACCTCGGTCAGCAGTTCCAGCGTGTGCGCCCGCGCCTGTCTGTCGCCGAGACCTTGGTGCAGCTTCAGCACCTCGACAATCTGCTGCTCGATCGTGTGCAGCGGATTGAGCGAGGTCATCGGCTCCTGGAAGATCATGGTGATCTTGTTGCCGCGCACGCCGCGCAGCGTCTTCTCGTTGGCGCTCAGCAGATCGGCGCCATGGAACAGGATCTTTCCCGAAGGATGGCTGGCCGCGGGATAGGGCAAGAGCTTCAGCACGGAGAGCGCCGAGACCGATTTGCCCGATCCGGATTCGCCGACCAGCGCCAGCGTCTCGCCCTTGGCGATGTCGAAGGAGATGTGGTCGACGGCCGTCGACTGCGTGCCGCCTTGCGCGAAGGCGACGCTCAAATCGCGGACGGAAAGCAGGGGCTCGCTCATTTGAACGTCTTGCGCGGATCGAAGGCGTCGCGCGTCGCCTCGCCGATGAACACCAGCAGCGACAGCATCAGCGAGATGACGATGAAGCCGGAAATGCCGAGCCAGGGCGCGTTGAGATTGCGCTGCGCCTGCTTGAGCAATTCGCCGAGCGAGGCGGCGCCGGGCGGCAGGCCGAAGCCGAGATAGTCGAGCGAGGTCAGCGTCGAGATCGAGCCTGAGAGCAGGAAGGGCAGGAAGGTCAGCGTCGCCACCATGGCGTTGGGCAACAGGTGGCGGAACATGATGGTGAGGTTGGGCACGCCGAGCGCGCGGGCCGCGTTGACATATTCGAAGTTGCGCGCGCGCAGGAACTCGGCGCGCACCACGCCGACCAGCGCCACCCAGGAGAACAACAGCATCAGGCCGAGCAGGATGAAGAAACCGGGCGGCAGTATCGCGGAGACGATGAGCAGCAGATAGAGCACCGGGATCGCCGACCAGATCTCGATGAAGCGCTGGAACAGAAGGTCCGTCCAGCCGCCGAAATAGCCCTGCACGGCGCCCGCCGCGACGCCGATCAGCGAGGAGCCGAGCGTCAGGATCAGGCCGAACAGCACCGAGATGCGGAAGCCGTAGAGCACGCGCGCCAGCACGTCGCGCGCCTGGTCATCGGTGCCCAGCCAGTTCCAGTTGCCGACAACGCAGTTGGGATCGGCCTCGCCTTGCGGATACTGGCTGCAGCGCGCCTTCTTGTCATAGAGCCAGGACGGCTTGGCGGGAGCCGCTTCGGGGATGGCGTTGTTGACCGTCTGATAGGAGTAGCGCACCGGCGGCCAGATCATCCAGCCATTGGCATTGATCTCGTCCTGGATGACCGGATCGCGATAGTCGGTGACGGCGTAGAAGCCGCCGAACTTCTCTTCCGGATAGGCGACCAGCACCGGAAACAGGATCTCGCCCTTGTAGGAAGCGATGATCGGCTTGTCGTTGGCGATCAGCTCGGAAAACAGCGACAGCACGAACAGGATGAGGAAGATCCACAGCGACCAGTAGCCGCGCCGGTTCGCCTTGAAATTCTGCAGCCGCCGCTGGTTGAGCGGCGAGAGCCGCGGCCGGGCGGCGCGGGCCGGCTTGGTTTCGGCCGAGGCTACCGCCATCAGATGTCTCTCCGCTCGAAATCGATGCGCGGATCGACCCAGGTGTAGATCAGGTCCGACAGCAGGCCGACGAACAGGCCGAGCAGCGAGAAGATGTAGAGATTGGCAAAGACCACCGGATAGTCGCGGTCGATCACCGATTTGAAGCCGAGCAGGCCGAGCCCGTCGAGCGAGAAGATGTTCTCGATCAGCAGCGAGCCGGTGAAGAAGGCCGAGATGAAGGCGCCGGGGAAGCCGGCGATGACGATCAGCATGGCGTTGCGGAAGACATGGCCGTAGAGCACCTTGCGCTCAGACAGGCCCTTGGCGCGCGCCGTCACCACATATTGCTTGCGGATCTCCTCCAGGAAGGAGTTCTTGGTAAGCAGCGTCGTCGTGGCGAAGGCCGACAGCACCAGCGCGGTCAGCGGCAGCGTCATGTGCCAGAAATAGTCGATGATCTTGTCCGGCCAGGACAGCTGGTCCCAATTGTCGGAAACGATGCCGCGCAGCGGGAACCAGTCCCAGAACGAGCCGCCGGCAAACAGCACCATCAAAAGGATGCCGAACAGGAAGCCGGGGATGGCGTAGCCGACGATCACCACGCCGCTGGTCCAGACGTCGAAGGTCGAGCCGTCCTGCACTGCTTTGCGGATGCCGAGCGGGATCGAGATCAGGTAGGACAAAATCGTGATCCACAGCCCGATCGAGATCGACACCGGCATCTTTTCCAGGATCAGATCGAGCACCGAGATGTCGCGGAAATAGCTGTCGCCGAAATCGAAGCGGGAATAATTCCACAGCATCATGCCGAAGCGCTCGAGCGGCGGCTTGTCGAAGCCGAACTGCTTTTCGAGCTTCTTGATGAATTCGGGGTCGAGCCCTTGCGCGCCGCGGTATTTCGAGCCGACATCGCCGGCGACGTCGAGATTGCTGGCGCCGGCATCGCCACCGCCGCCGCCGAGGCGATCGGTGCCGCCCTGGTTGGTGAGCTTGGCGATGACCTGCTCGACCGGGCCGCCCGGCGCGAACTGGATGACGGCGAAGGAGATCGCCATGATGCCGAACAGCGTCGGGATCATCAAAAGAATGCGGCGCAGGATGTAAGCGCCCATCAGACGGCCTGCCCAGCGCGAAGGGGAGTGTCAGGCTTTGCCAATTTTTGCCGCCTTGCCCTTGTCGACCCACCACAGCGCTTCGACCGGAAAGCCGAAATCGGGCTTCTGCTCGGGAAAGCCGAACATGTCCCAATAGGCGCTTCGGTGATTCGCCAGATACCAACTTGGAATCCAATCGCGCCGCGCGCGCAAGGCCCGATCGAGCGCCCGCATGGCCACGGTGAGGCTATCGCGGTCCTTGGCCGCGCCGACGGCGTCGATCAGGGCGTCGATGGCCGAGTTCGCTATGCCCGGCAGGTTGCGCGAGCCCGAAACGGACGCGCTTCGCGAATGGAAGAAGATCTCGAGGTCGTCGCGGGTCGGCGTGGCGCTGAAGGAGAAAGCGGCCGAGATCAGGTCGAAATCGAATGTCGATTGCCTGAGCTGGTATTGAGCGGAATCGACCAGCCGGATGGAGGCATCGATGCCGATCGCCTTCATGTTGGCGACCCAGGGCGAATAGACTTGCACGAAGGTCTCGTCTTCGACGAGGAACTCGGCGGGCAGCCGAGCGCCCTTGTCGTTGACGACGAAATCGCCGGAGCGTTTCCAGCCGGCCTCGGCAAGCAGCTTCGCCGCCTTGCCGAGCAGCTTCCGGTCGCGCCCCGAACCGTCCGAGGCCGGCTGCGTCACCGCCTCGCCGAAGGCTTCCGGCGGCAGCTTATCGCGCAGCGGTTCCAAGAGCGCGAGCTCTGCCGGGGACGGCACGCCTTCAGTGCGAAAGTCGGACTTCTCGAAGCAGGATTGCGAGCGCTGGTAGGAGCCGTAGAAGAAATTACGCCGTGTCCATTCGAAGTCGAAGCAGAGCGCGATCGCCTGCCGCACGCGCGGGTCCTGGAATTGCTGCCGCCTCTGGTTGACGGCCGTGGCCTGCATCGAGGGCACCGTTTCGGCCGGGAATTCATGCTTGACCACCTTGCCGGCGGTGAAGGCCGGGAAGTCGTAGGCCGTCGCCCAGACGCGCGAGGTGAACTCCTCGCGATAGAGGATTTCGCCTTTCTTGAAGGCTTCGAAGCCGGCCGTGCGGTCCTGGTAGAACTCGATGCGGATACGCTGGAAATTGTTCTGGCCGCGATTGACCGGCAGGTCGTTGCCCCAATAGTCGGCCACCCGTTCATATTCGATCCAGGCGCCCGCCGACCAGCGCCCGACCTTGTAGGCGCTCGAGCCGAGCGGCGGATTGAGCTGCGAGGAATCGAAGGGGTTGGCCGTAAAGAAGGCCTTGGACAGGATCGGAAACCCGACGACGTTGAGGATGGTGCGGGCCGACTGCTTGCCCGAGAATTTGAGCTCGACCGTGCGGGTGTCCTTCGCCACCGCACCATCCAGGTGCGTCAGCGACAGCGCATAGTCCGGATGCCCCTTGTCCTTCAGCAGCTTGAAGGTGAAGGCGACATCGTCGGCGGTGAGAGGCGTGCCGTCATGGAAACGCGCCTGCGGCCGCAGCGAGAAGGTGAAGCCGTTGCGGTCGTTTGAAATCGTGACGCCGTCGGCGATCAACCCGTAGACCGCGTCGGGCTCGTCGATCGCCCGCACCATCAGCGAATCGAAGCACATTTCCATGCGCTGCGGCGCGTCGCCCTTGGGCACGAAGGAGTTCAGCGTGTTGAACGTCAAAGGGCTCTGGTTCTGGCCCCAATTGGGCGGCGAGAAGTTGAAGGTGCCGCCTTGCGGCGCATCGACATTGACATAGTCGAAATGCGTGAAGTCGGGCTTGTATTTCAAGTCGCCGAAGGCGGACAGGCCGTGCACCTTCACGCCGGCCGGAATGGCGGCGAAAGCCCGGCCGGGAAGCAGCGCCGAGGCTGCCGCGGCGGCGCCGAGCGCCAGGAAGTCACGACGAGGAAGCATCGCCTGCCGCCCCATCAATTGAGGCCCTCGTATTTGGCGGCCAGCGCCTTTTCCTTCGCAGGATCGATCCACCAGGAATCGATGTCGGCGCCACGATAGCTTGGCTGCTTTTCCGGCATGCCGAACTTGTTCCAATAAGCAAGCCAAACCACCGCACGGTAGTATTGCGGTACGGTATAGTAGTTCCACAGCAGCACCCGATCGAGCGCATGGGTGGCGGCGACGAGATCGTCGCGATCGGTGGCGAAGATGATGTGGTCGACGAGCGCATCGACGACCGGGTCCTTGATCCCCGAATAGTTGCGCGATCCCGGCGTGTCTGCTGCCTTCGAGCTCCAGAAGTCGCGCTGCTCGTTGCCGGGCGATTCCGACTGGCCGAGTATGCCGATGATGACGTCGTAGTCGAAATTATTACGGCGGTTGATGTACTGAGTCGGATCGATGATCCGCAGCGTGGCGTCGACGCCGATCTTGCGCAGATTGGTGATGTAGGGACTGGAGATAACCTGGTCGGTGTCGGACGAACCAAGTATCTCGAGCTTGAATGGCTGGCCGGTCTTGGCGTTCACCATCTTGCCGCCCTTGATCACCCAGCCAGCCTTGGCGAAGAGATCGACCGCCTGCTTCAGATATTTCCGTTCCGACTGCGGCGAGTCATAGACCGGCAGCTTGAATTCCTGCGTGAACAGCTCCGGCGGCAGCTTGTCGCGATACTTTTCGAGAATTTCGAGTTCCTTGCCTTGCGGCAGTCCGCTCGACGCCAGCTCCGTGCCCTCGAAATAGCTGTGAGTGCGCGTGTTCGAATTGTAGAACAGCGTGCGGTTCATCGTTTCGAAGTCGAACGGATAGGTCAGCGCGGCGCGCACCAGCCGATCCTGGAACAGCGGCCGCCGCTGGTTGAGCATGAAAGCCTGCATCGGCTCGGGCGAAGTGGTCTTGAACTCCTTCTTGATCACGTCGCCGGCTTTGGTCGCCGGGAAATTGTAGAACGTCGCCCAGCGCCTCGAGCTGTTCTCCGGTCTGAGATCCTGAAGTCCGCCCTTGGTGAAGGCCTGCCAGGCGGCATTGTCGTCGAGGATGTAGGTGAAGCGCTGCGTATCGAAATTCTCGCGGCCGATCTTCACTGGCAGCTTGGCGCCCCAATAGTCGGGCACGCGCTGCCAGACGATTTCCGAGCCCGGCTTGAAGCTGGCGATCTTGTAGGCGGCGGAGCCCAGCGGCGGCTCGAGCGTCGGCCTGGTGACGTCGCGCTTCTTGCCGCTGGCGTCGGTACCTTCCCACCAGTGTTTCGGCAACACGACGAGATCGCCGAGGATCTTGGGTAGTTCCCGGTTGCCCTTCTGGTTGAAATGGAACTCGACCTCGCGGTCGGAGACAGCGACCGCTTCGGTCACGTTCTCGAAGTAACGACTATACATCGGGCTGTTGGCCTTCAGCACCTGGAACGACCAGATCACATCGTCGACGGTGATCGGCTGGCCGTCATGCCATTTGGCGCGCGGGTCAAGCCGGTAGGTCGCGGAAGAATAATCCGACGGGTATTTGTAGGCCTCGGCAATCAACGGGTGGCTGACGCTGCCTTCGTCGGTCGCCTGGTCCATCAGCGTATCGTAAAGCAGGCCGCCGCCGAACTCTGCGAAGCCGGCGGCCGGCGCTCCCTGCACGATGTATGGGTTGAAGCTGTCGAAGGTGCCGACAACGACGGAGTTGTAGGTGCCGCCCTTCGGGGCATCCGGATTGACGTAGTCGTAGCGCTGGAAATTCTCGCCGTATTTGGAAGGGCCGATCAGCGAGGAGGTGGTGTGCCATTCGTCGGCCGCGCTGGCCTGCAGGCCGGCGGCGAAGGCGAGCGCCAGCGTCGATGCGAAAAGTGTCATCGACAGGAAAGATGTCCGGGAGCGGCCAGCCGTCATGCGTTCTCCTCGTCGCGAGCAGTACCCACCGGCAATCTAGATCATTTGACGCCGGTGAAAACCGCAAGCGCCGGCTTTTGTCGCCGCATATGCGGTTTTCCTAACAGAAAAGCCGGGACGAACCCGGCTTTTCTGAGGAGGTCTGTATTACAAATTGTTTATTGAGCGGGCGCGGCCGGCTTGGCGGGAGCGGCGCCTTCGGCCGGCTTTGCCGGTGCCGCGCCTTCCGCGGGCTTGCCGCCTTCGGCAGGCTTGGCTTCGGCTGAAGCACCCGGCTGCGGCAGCGGCTTCGGATTATCCGACAGCGTGCGCAGATAGGCGATCACGTTGGCGCGGTCCTCGTCCTTGGGCAGGCCGGCGAAACCCATCGCCGTGCCCTTCACGAACTTCTTCGGCGAAGTGATGAAGTGGTTGAGGTTGTCGTAGGTCCACTTCTCGGCGCCGCCCTTGGAGAAATCCTTCATGCCGGCCGAATAGGCGAAGCCTTCGTGCTCGGCGACGGGGCGGTCGACGATGTCCCACAGATCCGGACCGACCTTGTTCGGGCCGCCCTTCTCACCGGAATGGCAGGCCTGGCACTTCTTGAAGATGGCAGCGCCCGCCTCGGCATTGGCGGTAGCGAGCAGATCGGCGATCGGCTTGGCCTCGGCGGCTGGGGCAGCCGCGCCACCGCCCTCGGTCGGCTCCTGAGCCTCGATGGCGAAGCCGGGCTTTTCGGGCGCAGGCGAAGCGAACAGCGCGTCGGAAACGATGCCTACGGAAAAAACGACGAAGCAGGTCCCGAGGAATCCGCCGAGCAGCTTGTTGACTTCGTTGGAATCCATACGCCCCTTGCTCCCTTTTCCGGCGGACCGTCCCGTCCACTCCGTCCGTCGGTATAGCGAAAGGCCCGAACGGGCCAGTTAAATCGCGCGGAAACTAGGTCTTTTGCTTCGGCGTTGCAACACCTATAAGGGCGCTTCCAGTGAGACGTTTTGCCACTTTTCCATCCGCTTTCCCGGCCGCCCTAAAAGTCCCATGTCGACATTGATCCTGATCCCCGCCCGCATGGCCTCGACGCGCCTGCCGGGCAAGCCGCTGGCCGACATCGGCGGCGCGCCGATGATCGTCCATGTCGCCCGCCGCGGCGCCGAGGCGGGGCTCGGCCGCGTGGTGGTGGCGACCGACACCGATGCTGTTGCCGCGGCGGTCCGCGAGCATGGTTTCGAGGCGGTGATGACGCGCGCGGACCACGAATCGGGATCCGACCGCATCTTCGAGGCCCTCACCGCGCTGGACCCGGAGAAAAAAGTCGAAACCATCGTCAACGTGCAGGGCGATCTGCCGACCATCAACCCAGAGATCATCGGCGCATCGCTGCGGCCCTTCGCCGACCCGTCGGTCGACATCGCCACGCTCGGCGTCGAGATCGTGCGCGACGAGGAAAGGACCAATCCGAACGTGGTCAAGATCGTCGGCTCGCCGCTTTCGGCGACAAGGCTGAGGGCGCTCTATTTCACCCGCGCCACTGCGCCGTGGGGGGAGGGGCCGCTCTATCATCACATCGGCCTTTATGCCTATCGCCGCGCTGCGCTCGAACGCTTCGTCGCGCTGAAGCCGTCGCCGCTCGAGCGCCGCGAGCGGCTGGAGCAACTGCGGGCATTGGAAGCCGGCATGCGCATCGATGCCGAGATTGTCCAGTCGCTGCCGCTTGGCGTCGATACGCCCGGCGATCTCGAGCGCGCCAGGCAAATCCTTTCAAACTGAGACATCCGTAGAAGAGACATCGGCGCATGCCTGAAAAGACCAACAGAATATCCTTCCAGGGCGAGCCAGGGGCCAATTCCGATACCGCCTGCCGCAACATGTTCCCGTCGATGGAGCCGTTGCCCTGCCCGACTTTCGAGGACGCCTTCAACGCGGTCGAGACCGGCAAGGCCGAGCTCGCCATGATCCCGATCGAGAACACGATCGCCGGGCGCGTGGCCGACATCCATCACCTGCTGCCGGAATCGAGGCTGCATATCGTCGGCGAATATTTCCTGCCGATCCATTTCCAGCTGATGGTGCTGCCGGGCGTCAAGCGCGAAGAGATCAAGACCGTGCACAGCCACATCCATGCGCTCGGCCAATGCCGCAAATACATCCGCAAGAATGGCTGGAAGCCGGTCGTCGCGGGCGACACGGCGGGTTCGGCCAAGATGGTTTCCGAGGTCAAGGACCGCACCATGGCGGCCCTCGCCCCTGCGCTCGCCGCCGAGCTTTACGGCCTCGACATCATCGAGAAGAACGTCGAGGACACCGACTCCAACGTCACCCGCTTCGTCGTCCTGACCAAGAACAAGCAATGGGCCGAACGGCCGTCGCCGGACGCCAGGATGATGACCACCTTCATCTTCCGCGTCCGCAACGTGCCGGCCGCGCTCTACAAGGCCATGGGCGGCTTCGCCACCAACGGCATCAATATGACCAAGCTCGAGAGCTACCAGCTCGGCGCCTTCACCGCGACGCTGTTCTATGCCGACATCGAGGGTCACCCCGACGATCCGCTGGTCAAGCTGGCGCTGGACGAACTTCGCTTCTTCTCGCGCGAGATGCGCATCCTCGGGGTCTACCCGGCGAGCGCGTCGCGCGAGCAGTGGAAGGTCGCGGATTAGGGCTGGCTGCACCTGCGAGGTTAGCCGAGACGCTCATGCTTCGTCATCCACGGGCGAAGCAAGGAGCGAAGCGACGCGCGCAGACCCGAGGATCCATGCCGTGACTTCGACGCGCCGCGACGGTCCAGAATTCTGCTCCGTGGCGTCTCTCGGCTGAGGTAACGGCATGGATCCCAGGGTCTGCGCTCCGCTTCGCGTCGCTCCGCCCAGGGATGACGACCTCATGGAGGTCCGCGTTAATCTCAGACGTTGGCGCTCGACCCAAGCTCAGCCAAAGCCGAGCGGGACATAGTCGATTTCGAGAAATTTCTCGACCTCCGGCACCCAGCGGTCGCGCACGAATGCTACGTGGTCGGGATGCTCGTTGTAGCGGGTGTAGGCGGCCTGATCGGCGAACTCCATCGAGAAGCCGAAGTGATAGTCGTTCTTGGGGCTGACCTGGCGCAGCTGCTCGAAATGCGTCACACCCTTGATCCCGGTGAGGATCTTCTTGGCATCATGGAGGAACCGCTTCGTCTCCAGCGAATGCGGCGGGTGCTTCAGCGTGAACGCGACGGTATGACGGATCATTTTGCTTCCTGCTCCTATTCGCTGTCCACCCAGGCGCGGATGAGGTGGTGCGCGATCGCCCCTTTCGGCGGCGTGACCAGGCCGCCGGCATGCGTTCTCTCCAACATCGCGCGCACCTCGTCGCGGAAAAACCAGCGGCAGTCTTCCAGCTCGTTGAGGTCTGCCTGGATATCCTCGTTTAGCGGCTCGCCGAAGCAGCCGATCATCAGCGAATAGGGAAACGGCCAGGGCTGGCTGGCGTGGTAGACGACCCGGCCCAGCTTTATGCCGGCCTCTTCCAGCGTCTCGCGGCGCACCGCCGCCTCGATCGTCTCGCCGGGCTCGATGAAACCGGCAAGCGCCGAATACATGCCCGGCCCGAAATGCCGGCCGCGCCCGAGCAGGCATTTGTCGCGCGTTACCGTCAGCATGATCGCCACCGGATCGGTGCGCGGGAAATGGTCGGTGCCGCAGGCCGGGCAATGCCGCCTGTAGCCGCCGGCGCGCATTTCCGAAGGACTGCCGCATTTGCTGCAGAAGCCGTGGCTGGCATGCCAGGCGAGCAGCGCAGCACCCTGCGCCAGCGCGCCGGCCGCCGCCTCGTCGATCAGCCCCTGCATATAGACGGAGCGATAGTCGATCGCCTTGACGGTCTCGGGGAGCTTTTCCGGTTCGATGCCGGCGGGCACGGCAAGCACCGGACCGTCCTCGGAAAAGCCGAGCAGCACGCCGCGGTCGAGCGAAATCTCGAACGCCTGGCTTTCCGCCACCTCGAACCACGGGTCGAACCTGCCGTCGTCGAGCTTCAGATAAAGCCTGCCGGCATGCATCAGCATCAGCCGCGCCGATCGCTCGGCGAGCGCCTTTTCGACCGCGTCGTCGGCGCGGTTTTCCGATTGCCGGTCGATCTGGTTGCCGGCGAAACCGACGAACTGGCTCGGCTCGCGCAAGGGCGCGTCAAACAGGCGAAAGCTCATGGGGACTCAAAGTGCAGGTGGACGCTGGTCGGCTTATAGCGCTGCCTTGATCGTTTCGGCAAACCGGTGGAGTTCGGGACGTTGATAGGGCTCGCGCATGCCATGCCCCCAGACAGGCCCCGGCCAGCCGGGATCGCCTTCGCTGCGCGCAATGACGTGGACATGCAGCTGGCGCACGATATTGCCGAGCGCGCCGGTGTTGATCTTGGTGCAGCCGGTCACCCTTTTTAGCGCCTGCGCCACCATGTTGGTCTCGAAGGTCAGCATCGCCTGGTCGAGCGGCGTCATGTCGTGCAGTTCCTCGATCCCCGGCCGCTGCGGCACCAGGACCAGCCATGGCCAGCGGCGATCGTTCATGAGCCTGAGCTCGCACAGGCCGAGCCACATGAGCTGCTCGCTGTCCGCCTCCAGTCGGGCGTCCAGTGTGAAACCGGCCTTGAGGCCAGGCAGCATGGGCGTTTCCTTCGCTTTTGTAATATTTTTCAAACCGGAGAACGCTAGAGCGGCGGCAGGATGGCTGCAAGCGAATCATTGGCCGCTACTGCGGATTTGAAGGCCATGTCTGTTGCATGGCCTGGCCGGTCATTCACCTCTACCCTTGCATTTCGCCGCTGAATTGCCGATATGGAGCGCGGGAGGTTGGTGGTGGACGATCCACTCGCCAACCGGGTCAGGTCCGGAAGGAAGCAGCCCTAACGAGCCCGGAACGGGTCATTGTTCCAGCCTCCCGCCTCTTCGCCTTTCTCCCGCGACATTGACGGCGCCGAGCAGTGCGGGCGAGACTATGCGCAGGAACCGGCCGCCTTCCGTCGCGGCCCTTGGAGCTTTTGACGGCGAATGAGCGAAGCCGGAAATTCGGGGCCAGAAAGCCTGGAGACAGGAAAGGCCGGCGCCTATCGCGTGCTGGCGCGCAAATATCGCCCCTCGAATTTTTCCGAGCTGATCGGCCAGGAGCCGATGGTCCGCACGCTGACCAATGCGTTCGCCACCGGCCGGATCGCCCAGGCCTGGATGCTGACCGGCGTGCGCGGTGTCGGCAAGACGACGACGGCACGCATCCTGGCGCGGGCGCTCAACTACAAGACCGCGACCGTCGACCAGCCTTCCGTCGATCTTTCCATTCCCGGCGAGCATTGCCAGGCGATCATGGAAGGCCGCCATGTCGATGTCATCGAGATGGACGCCGCCTCCCACACCGGCATCGACGACATCAGGGACATCATCGACCGCGTCCGCTACGCGCCGGTCTCGGCCCGCTACAAGGTCTACATCATCGACGAAGTGCACATGCTCTCCACCCAGGCCTTCAACGGCCTGCTGAAGACGCTGGAAGAGCCGCCGCCGCACGTCAAATTCATCTTCGCCACCACCGAGATCCGCAAGGTGCCGATCACGGTGCTGTCGCGCTGCCAGCGCTTCGATCTGAGGCGCATCGACGCTGGCGCGCTCGTCGCGCATCTTTCCTCGATCGCCGCCAAGGAAGGCATTTCCGTCGACGACGAGGCGCTGGCGATGATTGCGCGGGCTGCCGAAGGCTCGGCGCGCGATTCGCTCTCCATCCTCGACCAGGCGATCGCCCATGGCAGCGGCGCGGTCAGCGCCGAGGCGGTGCGCGCCATGTTGGGCTTGGCCGATCGCGCCCGCATCATCGACCTGTTCGAGCATGTCATGAAGGGCGACGTGGCGGCGGCCTTGGCCGAATTCCGTGCGCAATACGATACCGGCGCCGATCCGGCCGCGGTGCTCACCGATCTGGCGGAATTCAACCACCTCGTCACCCGGCTGCGTTTCGTGCCGGCCGCGGCCGATGACGCTTCGCTCTCCGAGGACGAGCGCCGGCGCGGCGCTGAATTCGCGAGCACGCTGTCGGTGCGCGTGCTGTCGCGAACCTGGCAGATGCTCTTGAAAGGCATTCCCGAGGTACAGTCCTCCAACCGTCCGGTCAGCGCCGGCGAGATGGTGCTGATCCGGCTGGCCCATGCCGCCGACCTGCCGACGCTGGACGAGGCGCTGAAATCGCTGGAAGGCGCCGCCCCTGTGCCGAATGGTGCGCCGCGCGGCAACGGAGCGCCCGCGAGCCCGAGCAACGGCGGCGGCGCAAGTGCTGTGGCGCAGGCGCGGATGCCGGCCTCCACCGGCGGCGCGCAGACCATGCGGCTGGTCGAGGCGCAGCCCGTGCCCGCCGCCTTCGTTCCGGCGCCCGAGCCGGTCGTCGAAACGCCCGCCGTTCCGGTGAAGTCGCTGGCCGACATCGCGGCCCTTGCCGATGCCAACCGCGACATCGCCTTCAAGGTGATTTTGAAGCGCTGCGTGCGGCCGGTGCGTATCGAGCCCGGCCGTATCGATGTCAGCCTGACCGACGATGCGCCCAAGATGCTGCTCAACGACCTGACCGCCAAGCTGCGCGCCTGGACCGGCCGCAACTGGCTGGTCTCGCTGTCGAAGGAGGAGGGCGGCCGGACGCTGGCCGAGATGGAGACGACGAAGCGCGAGAACGCCTTCTCGGACGCCAGGAGCGATCCGACGGTCGCAGCCATTCTCGCCCGTTTTCCCGGCGCCAAGATCATCGACGTGCGCATTCCGGATCTGCCGGAGGTGGAAGAGACCGATGCGGACCTGCCGGTCGAGCCGGCGGCCGATGATGAAGAGATTTGAAGAAACGAGGATATTGGGATGAAAGATCTTCTCGGCCTGATGGGCAAGGCGAAGGAAATGCAGGCCAAGTTCCAGGCCATGCAGGACGAGATCGCCACGCTGGAAGCCACCGGACAGGCGGGCGGCGGCCTGGTCAGCGTGACGCTGACCGGCAAGTTCGAAATGAAGGCGCTGAAGATCGATCCGTCGCTCATCAAGGCGGATGAAGCCGAGATCCTCGAGGACCTTATTCTGGCCGCTCACAATGACGCCAAAAATAAGGTCGAGCAGGTCATGCAGGAAAAGACCAAGGCGTTGACCGCGGGTCTGCCGATTCCCCCCGGAATGAAATTGCCGTTCTGAGACGGCTGCCGCCAGTTAATTGATTATGAACGAAAATTGAGCCCGAGCCGCAATATTAACCATTTTGCCGGCGTTGCTCACGGGTTCATTTCGCGACATTCATAAAGTTTTACCCAAGTCCAGAGGTTGCTAACCATCTAGCCATCTTTTTGCCTGAAAGAGTCTCATTCTTGCCACATCTCGGGGCGGGCTGGCATCTGGAAATGAGGCTTTTTTGTTGATCGCGACGCGATGGAAGACGCCGCTGCTGCTTATCGGCATCGCCGCTTCCCCCTTGTTCCTGGCCGGCTGCAGCCAGACCGCTTCACATGGCATGTCGGTGGCGAGCCTGACCGACGCCGTCACGCCGAGCTTCCTCAGCTCGCGTTCCTACAAATACTCGATGAAGGACAAGGAGTGCCTGCAAAGGGCGATGTTCTTCGAGTCGAACCGGTCGAGCCGCGACGGCATGATCGCCGTCGGCACGGTCGTGATGAACCGGCTGCGCTCGGGCCAGCACGGCAGCACCATCTGCGAGGTCGTCGGCGAGAGGGGCCAGTTCGCCCCCGGCGTGCTGACGCGGCCGATGAATTCGAAGGCGCTGCCCGATGTCGAACTGGCGGCCGAAGCAGTGCTGAAAGGCGAGCGCAAGGCCAAGCTCAAGAACACGATGTATTTCCACACCGCCGGCCTGCGGTTCCCATACAACAACATGCACTACACGATGGTGGCCGGCGGCAATGCCTTCTACGAGAAGCGCGGCCGCAACTGGCAGCCGCTGCCGGATGAGCCTATGGTCGCCATGGCCTCCGACAAGTCGCAGAAGGTCGATCCTGCCGCTCCGGTGCTCGTCGCTTCCGCCGAGCCGGTGGTCAAGACCATCGTCCATGCCGATCCGGCCAAGCAGGCGGCCATGACCGCGGCGGCTTCGGCGCTTCCGGCCAAGGCCGCGACCGTTCCGGCCGAGCAGACCTTTATGACGGCGTCTGTCGCGCCGGCGCAGAAGGCCGGCCGCGTCACGGCGAAGCCGGTGGTGGTGGCGATGCAGGAGCCGATGGAAGAGCCTGACGCGTCCCGCTTCGGCGGCACGTTGAAAGGCCGGTATATCACCTCCGTTCCGAGCGCCCCGCAGGAAGCCGCGATGGGATTCCAGCCGACGCCTGAGAACACCGACGCCATCGGCGCGCTGATCGTCAGCCAGAATCGGCCTCTCTAGACCTGCTAAGTCGACCCTCGATGCACGGCCCGCCTCGGCAGCAAGGCGGGCCGTGTGTCGTTGCGAATTGTTCCAAAGCGCTCTGAGAAATCCTGAAGCCGTTCACCGTTTCGCGGAAACGGCGAATGCCCCACCTTTTCGTTGTGACGCAATTCCGGACGGAAAACCGCTTCGCACTTTTCCTGGAATTGCTCTAGATCAAAGCGATGTCGAAACGAATCGCCGGTCCAGAGATCGAACGCCTGATCCAGCTCCTGGCCAAGGTACCGGGGCTCGGGCCGCGTTCGGCGCGCCGTGCGGCGCTCCATCTCATCAAGAAGAAGGAGCAGCTGCTTCAGCCTTTAGCCGCCGCCATGGGCGAGGCGGTCGACAAGGTGCGCATCTGCTCGACCTGCGGCAATGTCGACACCTCCGACCCCTGCATGATCTGCACCGATCCGCGCCGCGACGCCGGCACGCTGATCGTCGTCGAGGATGTCTCCGACCTCTGGGCGCTGGAACGCGCCGCCGCCATGAACGTGCGCTACCACGTGCTTGGCGGCACGCTGTCGCCGCTCGACGGTATCGGCCCGGACCAGCTCAACATCCGCTCCTTGGTCGACCGCGTGGCAAGTGGCGAGGTCAAGGAGGTGATCCTTGCCGTCAACGCCACCGTCGAGGGCCAAACGACGGCGCATTACCTCACCGACCAGCTGTCGGGCCTCGACATCAAGGTGACGCGGCTCGCGCATGGCGTGCCGGTCGGCGGCGAGCTCGACTATCTCGACGAAGGCACGCTTGCCGCGGCGCTGCGATCGAGGACGGCGTTTTGAGGGGTGGAGGGGGCTTGTGAAAGGTTCTTCTTCTGAAGCGACTGCACTCCGTCCCACCCCCCTCTGTCCTGCCGGACATCTCCCCCGCAAGGGGGGAGATTGGCAGCTTCGCCGCCGGCTCTCTTCTTTCGACGTCGGTGATTGGCGAAAGCGATCGAGACATCCGATCTCCCCCCCTTGCGGGGGAGATGTCCGGCAGGACAGAGGGGGGTGCGAAGGAACGCAAGCTTCTCAGATTGGCTGTACTTTCCTTCCTCGCGACGCTTCTCGCTCTCCTCCTCACTCTCCCCTCCCTCGCCGCGCCCATCGACGACCAGTTCCAGGCCTGGCTGCAAAACGACCTCTGGCCGGAAGCCAAGGCCAAAGGCATCTCCAAGAAAACCTTCGACGCCGCCTTCATCGGTGTGAAGCCGAACCTGAAATTGCCGGACCTCGTCATGCCCGGCGAGAAGCCGACGACGCCTGAGAAGCAGCACCAGGCCGAGTTCGGCCCGCCGGCCAATTATTTCGCCGAGAAGATCATCCGCGCCGTCACCACCGGCGGACGGTCGCGCGAGAGCGCCAACGCCCGCGTGCTCGGACTGATCGAGAAGCGCTACGGCGTACCCGGGGACATCGTCCTGGCCATCTGGGGCCGTGAGACCGGATTCGGCGCCGCCAAGATGCCTTACGATGCCTTCGAGGTGTTGGGCACCAAGGCTTTCATGTCAACCAAGAAGGACTTTTTCCGCACCGAGGTGCTGGCCGCGCTCGAGCTCGTCGAGCGTGGGCTGGCACCGGTCAATGCGATGAAGTCGTCCTGGGCCGGCGCACTCGGGCAGCCGCAATTCATGCCGACGTCCTTCCTGAAGCACGCCGTCGATTTCGACGGCGACGGCCGCCCCGACATCTGGAATTCGACGCCGGACGTGCTTGCCTCGATCGCCAACTATCTTGTCCACTATGGCTGGGTGAGGGGACGCGGCTGGGGCACTGAGGTGATCGCGCCGGCAAACGTCTCATGTTCGCTCGAAGGACCCGACCAGGGCAAGAAGATTTCCGACTGGGTGGCGATGGGCATCAGGCGCGTCGACGGCAAGGCGTTCCAGGCGAGCGAGCTCAAGGCCGAGGGCTTCCTGCTGATGCCGGCCGGGCGCAGCGGTCCTGCCTTCATCGTCACGCCGAACTTCTATGTGCTGAAGGAATACAACACCAGCGACCTCTATGCGCTGTTCATCGGCCATGCCGCCGATCGCATCGCCAAGGGCGACGCCACCTTCGCCGGCACCTGGGGGCCGGTCGGCGATCTCCATCGCTCCGATATCGCAGCACTGCAGCAGGCGCTGGAGGCGAAGGGCTACGACGTCGGCAGCGCCGATGGCCTGCCCGGCTTCAAGACGCGCCGCTCGATCGGCGTCTGGCAGGCGAAGAACGGCAAGCCCGCGACCTGTTTTCCTGACGCGGGCCTGGTTGCGCAACTGAAATAGCGGTGCATCCGGACCACAAACCGCAGCGGATTTTTCCCGATTGGCGGCTTCGATTAGCCGGCGCACGGGTCGACTCGTAGCGGCCCATTCTGGCCCAATAAGCTGTTTCGCAAAATGCGCGTTGCGGGTTCGAACGCTGCCGAATAGGGTGTTGACCAACTGGACAAAAACCACGACGGTAAGTGGTCCAAGCCGCCGTCGGCTTCGAGAAGAACAATGCCGCTGAGCCGGGAACTCAGGTCAACAAAACAGGGAACGATCATTATGATGCTGGAAAAGTTTGCTCTCCGTAGCTTGCTTGCGGGTGTGGCTATGTCTGCGCTGCTCGCGGCGCCCGCTTTCGCGGTCACGCCTGCCGACACGCTGGTCGAAGGCTTTGCCTTCGACGACATCATCTCGATGGATCCGGGCGAGGCGTTCGAGTTTTCGACCGCGGAAGTCACCGGCAACACTTATGATCTCCTGGTCCGCCTCGACCTTAGCGATACGTCCAAGGTCAAGGGCGACCTCGCCGAAAGCTGGACCGTTTCCGACGACGGCCTGACCTACACCTTCAAGCTCAAGCCCGGCATGAAGTTCGCTTCCGGTAATCCCATCACGGCCGCCGACGTCGCCTATTCCTTCGAGCGCGCCGTCAAGCTGGACAAAAGCCCGGCTTTCATCATCGGCCAGTTCGGCATCAGCGGCGACAACGTCGCCGAAAAGGCCAAGGCGGTCGACGACACCACCTTCCAGTTCGTCGTCGACAAGGCCTATGCGCCGAGCTTCGTGCTCAACTGCCTGTCGGCCACCGTCGCTTCGGTCGTCGACAGCAAGCTGGTCAAGGAGCATGTCGCTGCCGTCACGCCGAGTGCCGACTACAAATGGGACAACGACTTCGGCAATGCCTGGCTGAAAACCGGCTATGCCGGCTCCGGCGCTTACAAGCTGCGCGAATGGCGCGCCAACGAGGCCGTCGTGCTCGAGCGCAACGACAATTACAACGGCGAGAAGGCCAAGCTCGCTCGCGTCATCTATCGCTACATGAAGGAAAGCTCGGCGCAGCGCCTGGCGCTTGAGGCCGGCGACATCGACGTCGCCCGCAACCTTGAGCCGAACGACCTCGATGCCATCGCCAAGAACGCTGATCTCACCACCACCAGCGCGCCGAAGGCCACGGTCTATTACATCAGCCTCAACCAGAAGAACCCGAACCTGGCCAAGCCGGAAGTGCGCCAGGCGTTCAAATACCTGATCGACTACGACGCGATGGCCTCGACCATCCTCAAGGGCATTGGCGAGATCCACCAGTCCTTCCTGCCCAAGGGCGACCTCGGCGCCATCGACGACAATCCCTTCAAGCTCGACGTCGCCAAGGCCAAGGATCTACTCGCCAAGGCCGGCCTGCCGGACGGCTTCAAGGTGACGATGGACGTGCGCAGTGGCCAGCCGACCACCGGCATGGCGGAATCGATCCAGCAGACGCTCGGCCAGGCCGGCATCAAGCTGGAGATCATCCCGGGCGACGGCAAGCAGACGCTGACCAAGTACCGCGCCCGCAACCATGACATCTATATCGGCAACTGGGGCCAGGATTATTTCGATCCGAACTCCAACGCCCAGACCTTTGCCTCGAACCCCGACAATTCGGATGCCGGCAAGTCCCACACGCTCGCCTGGCGCAACGCCTGGGACATTCCGGACCTGACCAAGCAAACCGAGGCGGCGCTGCTCGAGAAGGATTCGGCGAAGCGAGCCGACATGTACAAGGATCTGCAAAAGAAAATCCTCGACACCAGCCCGTTCGTCATCATCCATCAGCAATTGGAAGTGGCGGGGCTGCGCAAGAACCTGAAGGGCTTCGCGCTCGGCCCAAGCTTCGACACCAACTTCGTCTGGTCGGTTTCGAAGCAATAGCGTCGTCGGACGCAGCGCGTGAG
Source organism: Mesorhizobium dulcispinae (assembly GCF_033977345.1). Lineage (NCBI taxonomy): Bacteria > Pseudomonadati > Pseudomonadota > Alphaproteobacteria > Hyphomicrobiales > Phyllobacteriaceae > Mesorhizobium > Mesorhizobium dulcispinae. The sequence continues at coordinate 214,825 of NZ_JAVIIY010000009.1, read as the reverse complement.
CGTAGCTGAAAACCAGGCGGCGGCGGGGCGCGGCAGGGCCCGTGCCGTCGCCATATTATCATCGCTGGGCCGCTTCCTGGTCATCGCGGTGACGACCTATCTCGGCCTTCTGGCCGTGACCTTCTTCATCGGCCGCGTCATCCCGATCGATCCGGTGCTGGCCGTGCTCGGCGACCGCGCGCCGGCCAATGTTGTCGAGCGCACGCGCCGCGAGATGGGTCTCGACCTGCCGCTGATCGAGCAGTTTTACATCTATGTGAAAAGCGCCCTCAATGGCGATTTCGGCACCTCGGTACTGACCACCAATCCGGTGATGTCCGACATCCGCCGCGTCTTTCCGGCGACGATCGAGCTTGCCACGCTGGGCACCATCATCGGCTCCGTCATAGGCGTGCCGCTCGGGGTGCTGGCGGCGGTGCGGCGCGGCAGCGTCATCGACCAGATCGTGCGCATCATCGGCCTGATCGGGTACTCCGTGCCGATCTTCTGGCTGGGGCTGCTCGGCCTCGTCCTGTTCTACGCCAAGCTGCAATGGGTCGCCTTTCCGGCGCGGCTCGACGTCGTTTACGAATACACCTTCACGCCGATCACCGGCTTCTACCTCCTCGACGCGGCGATGCAGGGCCAGTGGGATGTCTTCTATGACGCCTACCGCCACATCATCCTGCCGGCCTCGCTGCTCGGCTATTTCGCGCTCGCCTATATCAGCCGCATGACGCGCTCCTTCATGCTGAACGAATTGGCACAGGAATACATCGTCGCCGCCCGCGCCAAAGGCCTGTCGGAAACGCGCATCATCTGGGGCCATGCGCTGCGCAACGCCGCGGTGCCGATGGTCACGGTGATCGCGCTCTCCTACGCCAGCCTGCTCGAAGGTTCCGTTCTGACCGAAACCGTCTTCTCCTGGCCGGGCATCGGCCTTTACATCACCGATTCGCTGCAGAATGCCGACATGAATGCGGTGCTCGGCGGCACCATCATCATCGGCTCGGTGTTCATCGGCATCAACCTTGTGTCCGACCTGCTCTACCGGCTTCTCGATCCAAGGACCAAGGCAGGATGAGCAGAGGTATCGCATTTTCGGGCTTGGCTGCGGCCAATCACCCCCACTCCGGCCCTTCGGGCCACCTCTCCCCCTGCCGGGGGGAGAGGAAAAGCTTGTCGCACGCTTGGCGCCTTTCCTCTCCCCCGGCGAACGGGAGAGTGGTCTGCGAAGCAGACCGGAGTGGGGGTCGACAGCTTCAAGAGGCATCGTCATGACCGCCTCCGACGCCGGCGCCCTCTCCCGCCGCGAATGGCTGCTCAGCGAGCGGCCGGCCTCGCGCATGCAGGCAAGGCTCGGCCGCGCCTATGTCGCGTGGCGGCGCTTCACAGCCAACCGTCTGGCCTTCATTGGTTTGCTCATCATCCTCGCGTTGGTGGTGATCGCCGCCCTTGCCGGCGTGCTGGCGCCCTACTCGCCGACCGTGGGTGACCTGAAGAACGCCCGCCTGCTGGCGCCGAGCGCCGCGCACTGGTTCGGCACCGACGACCTCGGCCGCGACATCTATTCCCGCATCGTCTACGGCTCGCGCTGGACGCTCTATGTCGTCATCCTCGTCGCCATCATCGCTGCTCCCATCGGCCTCCTGGTCGGCACCGTCGCCGGCTATGCCGGCGGCTGGACCGATGCGATCCTGATGCGCATCACCGACATCTTCCTCGCCTTCCCCAAACTGGTGCTGGCGCTGGCCTTCGTCGCGGCGCTCGGGCCCGGCATCGAAAACGCGGTGCTGGCGATCGCCATCACCTCCTGGCCGCCCTATGCGCGCATCGCCCGCGCTGAGACGCTGACGGTGCGCAACTCCGACTACATCAAAGCGGTGCAGCTGATGGGTGCCTCGCCCTTCCGCATCGTGCTGCGCCACATCATGCCGCTCTGCATCTCCTCGCTGATCATCCGGGTGACGCTCGACATGGCCGGCATCATCCTCACCGCCGCCGGCCTCGGCTTCCTCGGCCTCGGCGCGCAGCCGCCGCTGCCCGAATGGGGCGCGATGATCGCTTCGGGCCGCCGCTTCATCCTCGACCAGTGGTGGGTGGCGGCGGCACCGGGTGCTGCCATCCTCATCGTCAGCCTCGGCTTCAACCTGCTCGGCGACGGCCTGCGCGACGCGCTCGACCCACGGAGCGGCGACCAGTGAGCGGCAATCCGGACAAGCAGAAAAAAGGGGCGCTGCTCGAGGTCGACGACCTGCGCGTCACCTTCCCGACGCGCACAGGCGCTGTGCAAGCGGTGCGCGGCGTCTCCTTCTCGCTCGGCCGCGAGCGGCTGGGCATCGTCGGCGAGAGCGGCTCCGGCAAGTCGCAGACCGGCCGCGCCATCATGGGCCTGACCCCGCCGCAGGCTGAGGTGTCGGCGAAAAAGCTCCGCTTCGACGGCATCGATCTGCTCTCCGTGTCATCCAGCCAGCGCCGCGCGCTGCGCGGCAATCGCATCGCCATGATCCTGCAGGATCCGAAATATTCGCTCGATCCGGTGATGACCATCGGCCGCCAGATCGTCGAGACGCTGCGCACGCATGAGAAGGTCGGAAAGGCCGAGGCGCGCGAGCGCGCGCTGGAGATGCTGCAGGCGGTGCAGATACGCGATCCGGCCCGTGTCTTCGACCTCCACCCGCATGAAGTCTCGGGCGGCATGGGCCAGCGCGCGATGATCGCCATGATGCTGATCGCCGGGCCGGAGCTGATGATCGCCGACGAGCCGACCTCAGCACTCGACGTTACCGTTCAACTCGATGTGCTCAACATCCTCGACAAGCTGGTCGCCGAGCGCGGCATGGGGCTGATCTTCATCTCGCATGATCTGCGCTTGGTGTCGTCCTTCTGCGACCGCGTCGTCGTCATGTATGCCGGCAAGGTGGTCGAGCAGCTCAAGGCGTCCGAGCTGCGCGATGCCCGGCATCCCTATACGCGCGGCCTGCTCAACTGCATGCCGAGGATCGGCTTCGAGCGGCATCCGCTGCCGGTGCTCGACCGCAAGCCGGAGTGGGCGGCATGACGGCCGCGATTGCCATCGATGGGCTGGAGGTTGTCTTCGATCGCTTCCGTGCGCTGAAGGGCGTCAGCCTCGAAGTGAGGGAAGGCGAGTCCTACGGCCTGGTCGGCGAGAGTGGCTCCGGCAAATCGACGCTGCTGAAAGCGATCACCGGCCTGGCGCCTGTCACTTCAGGCATCATCACGGTCAACGGCAAGGCGCTCGGCAGAACGCGCGACAAGGCCTTTTACCGCGACGTGCAGATGGTCTTCCAGGATCCTTACGGCTCGCTGCATCCGCGCCAGACCGTCGACCGGCTGCTGCAGGAGCCGTTAGCCATCCACGACATTGCCGACGGCGAGAAGCGCATCGAGCGCGCGCTGGACGAGGTCGGCCTCGGCAAGGGCTTCCGCTTCCGCTACGCGCACCAGCTTTCCGGCGGCCAGCGCCAACGCGTGGCGATTGCCCGCGCGCTCATCCTCGAACCCTCGATCCTCTTGCTCGACGAGCCGACCTCGGCCCTCGATGCCTCGGTGCAGGCGGAGGTGCTGAACCTGCTCGAAGAGGTGCGGCGGCGTCGCAAACTCACCTTCCTGATGGTCAGCCACGACCTCGCCATCATCACCCATATGTGCGAGCGGCTGATGGTGATGCAGAACGGCGAGGCGGTGGAAACGCTGACCGCAAGCCAACTGATCGGGCACCGCGTCAGCGAGGATTACACGCGCAACCTCTTGAGGGCCTCCGAGGGGTTTGTGCGGGTGTAGTTTTCTACGCCTCGTTCCTTCACGCACCCCCCCTCTGTCCTGCCGGACATCTCCCCCCTTAAGGGGGGAGATTGGCAGCTTCGGCTGCCGCACCAAATCTACAACGCTGATGAGAGGCGAAAGTCGGGGTGACATCGATCTCCCCCCTTGAGGGGGAGATGGCCGGCAGGCCAGAGGGGGGTGCTGTCCCGCCAACTTTCAAAAGCTTTGCCTAGACGACCGCCTCAGACCGTCGCGCCTTCCGCTACCGCTTCGTTGTGCCCAGTCTCGCCCTCCCGCCCCTGCTTCGGCTCCTTGATCCGGAACCACGTCACATAGAGCGCCGGCAGGAAGAGCAGGGTGATCGCCGTGCCCGCGATGATGCCGCCCATCATCGCATAGGCCATCGGTCCCCAGAACACTTCACGCGCGATCGGGATCAGCGCGAGACTTGCTGCCGCCGCGGTCAGCGCGATCGGCCGCATGCGGTGCTCGGTCGCCTCGATGACGGCCGCCCAGCGCTCTTTACCTTCGGCGACAAGGTCCTCGATCTGCACGATCAGGATAACCGAGTTGCGGATCAGGATGCCGATCAGCGCCAGCACGCCGAGGATGGCGACGAAGCCGAGCGGCGCGCCGCTGGGCACAAGGGCCGCCACCACGCCGATGAGACCGAGCGGCGCCACCGCCACCACCAGGAACAGGCGCTGGAAGCTCTGCAGTTGCACCATCAGGATGGTCGCCATGATGAACAGCATCAACGGCACCACCGCGGCGATCGGCCCCTGGCTTTTTGCGCTCTCTTCCACTGAGCCGGCGGTCTGCACCGAATAGCCCGGCGGCAGCTTGGCGATGAAGGCGTCGACCAACGGCTTCAGCTCATTGACGACGGTCGCAGGCAGCACGTCGCCCACCAATCCGGCGCGCACGGTGATCGTCGGCGTGCGGTTGCGCCGCCACACCGTCGGCTGCTCCAGGTCGTAGCGGATGTTGGCGACCGCAGCGAGCGGGATCGCGTCGCCATTGCCGGTCGGCAGCTGCATGTTCTGCAGCGTCGATATCGAGCTGCGGTCCGCCTCGCGCGAGCGCGCCACGACATTGATCAGGTAAGTGGCGTCGCGCACCTGGGTGATCGTCGCGCCGCCTACCGTGCTGTTCAGCGCGCTGGCGATGTCGGATGAGGTGATGCCGAGCTGGCGCGCCTTGTCCTGCAGCACGTCGACCCTCAGCACGCGCTGCGGCTCGTTCCAGTCGAAGGTCGGCGCCGCCAGCTTCGAATTGGCGGAAATGATGCCGGCGAATTGCTGCGCCAGCTCGCGCACGGTCTGGATATCCGGGCCGCCGACGCGGTACTGCACGGGGCGTCCGACCGGCGGCCCGAGCTCGAGCGGCTTGACGAAGGCATCGGTGCCGACGAATTCCTCGCGCAGCAGCTTCTCCAGCGCCGGCTTGACGCGGTTGCGCGCCTCGATGCTCTTGGTGACGATGACCGTCTGGCCGAAATACGGGTTGGCCGGCTGCACGTCGAAGGCGAGCAGGAAGCGCACCGCGCCCTGGCCGATATAGGATGAGAAGTGGTCGATGTCGGGATTGCCGACCAGCGCGCGCTGCTCGAAGCGCTCCATCTGGTCTCGCGTCTCGGCGATCGAGGAGTTCTGCGGCAGGTTCCAGTCGACGACCAGCTCCGGCCGATCCGAGGGCGGGAAGAACTGCTGCTGGACGAGGCCAAAGCCGGCGATGGAGGCCGCGAACAAAAGCACGGTCGCGATGATGGTCAGCCAATGGCGGCGCACCGAAAAGACGAGCACGCGCCGGAACATCGAGGTGAAGCGTCCAGGCTGGTCGTGATGCTTCGCCTTCATCGTGGCCGGCAGGATGGTGACGCCGAGCAGCGGCGCGAACAGCACCGCCACGATCCATGACACCAAAAGCGACACCGCGATCACGACGAACAGCGTGAAGGTGTATTCGCCGGCGGCGCTGTTGTTGAGGCCGATCGGGATGAAGCCGGCGACGGTCACCAGCGTGCCGGTCAGCATTGGGAAGGCGGTCGAGATGTAGACATAGGTCGCCGCCTTGCGCAGGTTGTCGCCCACCTCCAGCCGCGCCACCATCATCTCCACCGCGATCATCGCATCGTCGACGAGCAGGCCGAGCGCGATGATCAGGGCGCCGAGCGAAATGCGCTGCAGCGAGATGCCGAGATAGGCCATGACCGTGAAGGTGATGGCCAAAACCAGCGGGATCGACAGCGCCACCACGAAGCCGGCGCGCAGGCCGAGGCTGATGAAGGAAACGGCAAGCACGATCGCCACCGCCTCGAACAGCGCCCGCGTGAAGCCCGAAACCGCTTCCTCGACGATGACAGGCTGGTCAGCCACCAGATGCACGCCGACGCCGACCGGCAGGTCCGCCAGCACCGTCTGCATCTCCTTGTGCAGCGCCTCGCCGAATTCGAGCAGGTTGGCGTTGGGCTTCATGCCGATGGCGAGCCCGATCGCGTCCTGGCCGTTGAAGCGGAAGAGCGACGTCGGCGGATCGACATAGCCGCGCGTGATCGTCGCCACGTCGCTCAGCCGGAAGAAGCGGTCGTTGACGCGCAGGTTGATGGCGCGCAGGCTTTCCTCGGAGGTGAACTGGCCGCCGACGCGCACGCTGACGCGCTCCGGTCCGGACTGGATGACGCCCGACGGCGTGATCGCGTTCTGCGCCTGCAGGCTAGCGACGATTTGCTGCTGGTTGAGGCCGAGCGCGGCGATCTGGCGGCTCGAGAATTCGAGGTAGATCGCTTCGTCCTGCGCGCCGACGAGATCCACCTTGCCGGCGTTCGGCACGGTCAGGATCTTGGTGCGGACATCCTCGACATAGTCGCGCAGCTGGCGCGGCGTCAGTCCGTCGGCGGTGAAGGCGTAGATATTGCCGAAGACGTCGCCGAAGCGGTCGTTGAAGAACGGCCCCTGCACGCCTTGCGGGAACTGCGCCCAGATGTCGTTGACCATGTTGCGCACCTGCAACCAGGTCGGCACGACATCGCGCGCCTTGGTAGTGTCCTTCAGGTTGACGAAGATGACGGTCTTGCCAGCGGTGGTGACGGACCTGGTGTAGTCCAGGCTGTCTAGCTCCTCGAGCTTCTTCTCGATCCGGTCAGTCACCTGACGCACCGTCTCATTGACCGAGGCGCCCGGCCAGTTGGCCTGGATCAGCATTGTCTTGATGGTGAAGGCCGGGTCTTCCTCGCGCCCGAGATGCAGGTAGGAGAAGATGCCGGCCACGACGAAGACCAGCATGAAATACCAGACCAGCGAACGGTGGCTGAGCGCCCAGTCGGAGAGATTGAAGCCTTTCATCAGACCCCTCCCTCCGGCACTTTGACTTTCTGGCCTTCGCTGAGGCTGTGGACGCCGGCGGTGACGACGCGCATGCCGGCTTCAAGCCCCTCGGCCACCGTGAAGCTGCCGCCGTTCTTCGAAGCGATCTTGATCTCACGCGCGCTCACGCTCGAGGATTGCTGGTCGACGATCCATACCTTGTCGGCGCCGTCCTTCTGGAGCAGTGCCGAGATCGGTAGTTCTATCGTGGGCGCCACTTTCGTCATGCGGGTCGCCGTGATCGTCGAGCCCAGCCGGAACGCCGGCGGCGGATCGGTGAGCGTCAGCCGCACGCGGCGGGTGCGGGTCGACCCTTCCGCTTGCGGCGCGATCTCGCGCAGCTTGGCCTCGGTCGTGATCGAGGGCAGCGACTGCAGGATGATCTTGAACGGTGTGCCGACGGTGAGATCGCCGGTCAGTTGGTCGGGAATGTCGACCACCGCCTCGCGCGGATCGGTGCGCGCCACGGTGACGACCGTCTGACCCGGCGATACCGTCTGGCCGACCTCGGCGCCTATCGCCGTGACGACGCCGTCGAAGTCGGAGAACAGCCGGGCATAGCCAAGCTGCTCCTGCGACTTGGCCAACGCGGCATTGGCTCGCTCGACGCCGGCCGCCGCGGCTTGCCGGGCCTGTTGCGCGGCGTCGAAGACGGCCTGCGAGGTGTTGGCCGAGGCAAGCAGGGCGCGCTGCCGCTCCTCGCTGGCCGCGGCATTGGCGAATTGCGCCTGGGCATTCGACAAATCCGCTTTCGATGCCTGGACGGCGAGCTCCAGCGCCGTCGGATCGAGCGCTGCGATCGTCGTGCCCTTGCTGACGATGTCGCCGACCTTGACGTCGCGCGACACGACGCGGCCGAGCAGGCGGAAGGCAAGGTCGGCGCTGTATTGCGGCTCGACCGAGCCGGCGAAACCGAGGGTCTCGACCGACTTCGGTTCGACGATCACCGACAGCACCGGGCGGATGATCTCAGGCGGCTTCTCTTCCGAGCGCGAGCAGGCGGCAAGCGCTGCAAGGATCAGCAGGGGAGCGAGGCGTTGCAACCGGCTCATTGGCCCGCCCCCGCAACCTCGATCGTCTGTCCGGGGCTGAGCAGTTGCCCGCCTGCCGTGACAACGTTCTGGCCGGCCTCGAGCCCCTTGTCGACGACAACCACGCCGGATTCGAAGGCAAGCACCTCGATCGGCGCCGTCGTCACCGCCTTGGTCGACGGGTCGACAATCCAGACGGCCGGCTTTCCGGCGGTGGACGTCAGTGCCTGCCAAGGCAGCAGCACGGCTTTCACCGCCTTGGCGCTGACGGTGCCGATGACAGCCGCACCCAGCGGCATGCCGGCGGGCGTGTCGGGTATGCCGACCTTGACCCGGATCGATCCCGAAGCGGTGTCGACCGCCGGCGAGATTTCCCGCACCTTGCCCGCCGCCTTGACCTGCGGGTCGGAGAGCAGCGTGATCGTCACCGCCGGCGCCGAAGGCGCCTGGGCGACCAGCGTCTCATGCACGTTGAAGACGGCATCGCGGTCGCCGTCCTCGGCGATGGTGAAGACGGTCTGCGCCGCCTGCACCACCTGTCCGGCCTCGACCTGGCGCGCGGTGATCACGCCGGCCGCACCCGCCTTGAGCTCGGTGTAGGAAAGGTTCTCCTTGGCGTTGGCCAGAGCGCTTTGCGCGGCCTCGACGCTGCCTTGCGCCACTTTCATTGTCTGATCGGCGCTGTCGAAGTCGCGCCTGGTGGTAAAACCCTGCGAAAGCAGCGTCTTTTGCCGCTGGTAGGTGGCCGTGGCCTGGGTGAGCTGCGCCTGCGCGGCGTCGAGGTCGGCCTGCGCCGACCGCAGGTCCGATTCCTGCTCCTGCGGATCGATGCGGGCGAGCAGTGCGCCCTGGTCGACATGCTGGCCGACCTCGACCAGCCGTTCGGCGACCCGGCCGCCGACGCGGAACGACAGATTGTTGAGCGTGCGCGCCGCGATCACGCCGGTCAGCGAAGTCCTTGGCGCATAGTCGGCAAGGGCGACCGTCTGCGTTGTGACCAACACCGGCAGCTTCTTGTCCGCCGCCTGCTGCTTCTGGCAGCCGGCGACCGAAAGCGTGGCGGCGGCGCAGGCGAGCAGCAAAACGGTGGACGGACAAGACAAGGCGCGGAGCGGCGAAGACGGCAAGGCGGACGGTGTCGCGATCCTGCTCATGGTTCCCCTCGGCCCGCGGGAACCGCTCCTGACGGCGGCACGTCGCGGATGAAATCAGGATAGTCGATCGGAAGGAAAAGGAAACTGTTTCCGCCTGGCGATCGACCGGCTGGTTGAGATCGATTTCGGCCTTGGGCAGGACCAATCGACTGGGCCATGGTGCCAACTTGAGGAAAACGTGAAATAAGGCGAGAAGAGCTCCAAACAACGGAACGGGCCCAGTCTCGATGAGGGATGGCCCGATGAGGGACGAGATGAAGAATTCAGCCATTTCCGAACGCAAGAACCAGTCGATCTCGCGCGGCGTCGGCATGACCACGCAGATCTATGCCGACCGCGCCGAAAATTCGGAAATCTGGGACGTCGAGGGCCGCCGCTACATCGACTTCTCGTCGGGCATCGCGGTCGTCAACACCGGCCACCGCCATCCGAAGGTGATCGAGGCGGTCAAGGCCCAGCTCGACCGCTTCACCCACACCTGCCACCAGGTCGTGCCCTATGAGAGCTATGTGCGGCTGGCCGAGCGGCTGAACGGCATGTTGCCCGGCAAGTTCGACAAGAAGACCGTCTTCGTCACCACCGGCGCCGAGGCGGTCGAAAACGCGATAAAGATCGCGCGCAACGCCACCGGCCGCCAGGCGGTCATCGCCTTTTCCGGCGGCTTCCACGGCCGCACTTTCATGGGCATGGCGCTGACCGGCAAGGTCGTGCCCTACAAGGTCGGCTTCGGCGCCATGCCGGCCGATGTTTTCCACGCGCCGTTCCCGGTCGCTCTGCATGGCGTTTCAGTCGCTGATTCGCTTGCCGCGTTGGACAAGCTGTTCAAGGCCGACGTCGATCCGACCAGGGTCGCCGCCATCATCGTCGAGCCGGTGCAGGGCGAGGGCGGCTTCTACGAGGCGCCGCGCGACTTCATGACGGCGCTTCGCAAGATCTGCGACCAGCACGGCATCCTGCTCGTCGCCGATGAGGTGCAGACCGGCTTTGCCCGCACCGGCAAGATGTTCGCCATGGAGTATCATGACGTGGCGCCCGATCTTACCACCATGGCGAAGAGTCTCGCCGGCGGTTTCCCGCTATCGGCGGTCACCGGCCGGGCCGAGATCATGGACGCGCCCGGCCCCGGCGGCCTTGGTGGCACCTATGGCGGCAGCCCGATCGGCGTCGCCGCGGCGCACGCCGTGCTCGATGTCATCGAGGAGGAAAAGCTCTGCGACCGCGCCAATGCGCTGGGCGCCAGGCTGAAGCAGCGGCTGGAATCGATCCGCGAGGATGTGCCGGAGATCGTCGACATCCGCGGCCCTGGCTTCATGAACGCGGTCGAATTCAACGATGTGAAGAAGGGCCTGCCATCGGCCGAATTCGCCAATGCGGTGCGGCTGAAGGCGCTCGATAAGGGCCTCATCCTTCTCACCTGCGGCGTCTACGGCAACGTCATCCGCTTCCTGTCGCCGATCACCATCCAGGACGGCGTGATGACCGAGGCGTTGGATATTCTTGAGAGCTCGATCCGCGAGGTCCGCGCGGCCTAACCCGCGGCTCTTACTGGTTCGCTGAAGGCCGCAAGCGCTGCCTTCAGCGCATCCGGCCCGGCCGCGACCGTCTGCGGCGCGGGCGAGAAGCCGGCGCCGAGCATCTTGCGGCCGAGCATATGGTCGGCCGGACGGTTGATGGATTCGATGCCGAGCAGCCGGTTGCCTGCATAGTGGTAGATCGAGAATTTGTTCTCGGCCGGCTCGCCCAGCCCGACATGGCTGTCGCCACCTTGCGTCAGGCCGACCATCTGCAGCTTCATGTCGCCGATATCCGACCAGAACCAGGGCACGGCGGAGAAGGGTTCGGCATGGCCGAGGATGGTGCGGGCGGCGAGCCGCGCCTGGTCGGTGGCGTTCTGCACCGATTCCAGCCGCACGTCGCCGCCGGTGAACCAGTGCCGGTAGGAGGCGGCATCGCCGACGGCGAGGATTTCCGGGATCGAGCTCCGCATATGCTGGTCGACGCGGATGCCGTTGCCGGTCGCTAAGCCGGCGGCTTCCGCCAGCTCGACATTGGGCACCACACCGATGCCGATGATCACCATTTGCGCCGGCAGGCGCTCGCCGCCCGACGTGATCGCGGCCGAGACGCGGCCGCCTTCGCCTTCGAGGCGGGCAACAGTGGTGCCGGTAAGCACGCGCACGCCCATCGCCTCGATGCGCTGGCGCACATGGGCGGCGATCGCCGGCGCCACGGCCCGGCCGAGCAGCCTGTCCATCGCTTCGACAACGGTGACCTTGCGGCCAGCCGCCCGCAACGTCGCCGCGATCTCCAGGCCGATGAAGCCGCCGCCCAGGATGACGACGTCTTCGCTTTGAGCGCTCAATTCGCGGATCAGCCGCGCGTCGGCCAGCGAGCGCAGCGACACCACGCCGGCGAGCTCGCCGCCGTCGAGCTTGAGGAGGCGCGGCCGCGATCCGGTCGCAAGCACCAGCCGGTCGAAGGGAATTGCGCCGCCGCCGGAAACGTCGAGCCTGCGCGCGCCGATATCGATCCCGTCGATCCAAACGCCCGGCCGGTAATCGATGGCGTTGCCGGAATAGAAGGCTTCGCCACGCAAGGGCTGCGGTTTCGCCTCGGCATCCTTGATGAAAGTCTTGGACAGCGGCGGCTTGTGATAGGGCAGCTCGTTCTCGTCGCCGATCAGGACGACCGGTCCGTCATAGCCTTCCTCGCGCAGGCTGGCCGCCGCCTGCACGCCAGCATGACCCGCACCGACAATGACCACCCCGTTCTTCATCGCAGCCCTTTTTTGCCTTTGAAATCTAAGATCTTCCGCCAAGTGGCGATTGTCTGCCGCCGCCGCAAGAGCACAGGTCCGGGTCGCACCCAGAATGGCCGCCTGTCAATCCGGATGTTCGGCGGCATCGTTGGGTTTAAAGTTGATAATTGCAGTTTAGAATAATTCTAAACTGTTGTTTCAATTGTATTTTCTCTGTCTCGCCAGTTGACTTCCGGCCTTTCCGCCGCTTTATGGAGGGCCGCGCTCCTGGCGCATTCCTTTGATGTCTGGGCCTTGAACCCTTTCGATTGGAGGCATTTCGGTGTCTTTTGCTGATTGGCCGCGCCATTGCGCGGCAATTTTGCCTTTCCGGTCATTCGTGCCTGCGCTGGCGCCGCGCGCCTGCGGCCGCATGCCTATGTCATTGAATTTCTGAGGAGATGGGATTGATGAAAGCGACAATGACGCCGCGAATTATTGCGCCACGTTGGGGCAGCCGGCTCGCCGCGATCGGCGCCACAGCGGCGCTGACGGCGGCCGTATTCGTGCTGCCGGCGAAAGCCGAAACCGATGCGAAGGCGGTGATCAAGACTTATGCCGACATCGCGCTGGCAAAATACGAGGATTCGCTGACCACAGCGCAGGCGCTCGACAAGGCCGTCGACGCGCTCATCGCCAGGCCCTCGGCCGACACGCTCAACACCGCCCGCGATGCCTGGAAGGCCGCTCGCATTCCTTACCAGCAGACCGAGGTCTATCGCTTCGGCAACAAGATCGTCGACGACTGGGAAGGCAAGGTGAATTCCTGGCCGCTCGACGAAGGCCTGATCGACTATGTCGCCAAGAGCTACGGCACCGAGTCGGACGAGAACGCGCTCTATACGGCCAATGTCATCGCCAACCAGGAAATCGAGATCAACGGCAAGAAGGTCGACGCCTCGAAGCTGACGCCCGAATTCCTCTCCGGCACGCTGCAGGAAGCCGGCGGTGTCGAGGCCAATGTTGCGACCGGCTATCACGCCATTGAATTCCTGCTGTGGGGCCAGGACCTGCACGGCACCGGTCCCGGCGCCGGCGAGCGGCCCTACACCGACTACGATCTCAAGAATTGCACCGGCGGCAACTGCGACCGCCGCGCCGAATATCTGAAGTCGGCAAGCGACTTGCTGGTGTCCGACTTGCAGGAGATGGTCAACAACTGGAAGGAAGACGGCGCCGCGCGCAAGGCCCTGACCGACGGCGAGCCGAATGCCGCCATCTCCACCATCTTCACCGGCATGGGCTCGCTCTCTTATGGAGAGCTGGCCGGCGAGCGCATGAAGCTCGGCCTGCTGCTGCACGATCCGGAGGAGGAGCACGACTGCTTCTCCGACAACACCTACATTTCCCATCTCTACGACGCCGTCGGCATCCGCGACGTCTACCACGCCAGCTATACGCGTCTCGACGGCACAGTGGTTTCCGGCCCGTCGGTCTCCGACATGGTGAAGGCTGCCGATCCGGCGATCGACAAGGAACTGTCCGACAAGCTGGACGTGACGGTCGCCAAGATGGAAGCGATCAAGGCCCGTGCGCTGGCCGGCGAGGCCTATGACCAGCAGATCGCCGAGGGCAACGCGGAAGGCAACGCCACCGTGCAGGCGGCGATCGACGCGCTGATCGACCAGACCAAGTCGATCGAACGCGCCGTCGGCTCGCTCAAGCTCAACGCCATCGCCTTCGAGGGTTCCGACAGCCTCGATGCGCCGGACAAGGTGTTCAAGTAAGATTGTCGGGCCGGTAACAGCCAAGCGGCGCCGGGAAAGGCGCCGTCAGCCAGGGCCAAGTAAATGCTGATCTGCCATTGCAACATCATCACCGAAAAGGAGATCGAGCAGACGATCATCAATCTGCTGGATGAAGATCCCTGGCAGCTTATTGTGCCGGCCAAGGTCTATCATGCCATGCGCAAGCGCGGCCGCTGTTGCGGCTGCTTCCCAAATGTGGTGGAAACGATCATTCGGGTCACCGAGAACTACCACGCCCGTTCAGAGGGGAGCGGCGCGGACATCGTTTCACACCTGGACCGCGTGAGAGGCTTGCGCGTCCAATACGGGAGCAGATTCCATGAAAGGCGAACCGCAGATCATCGAGCGGCTTAACGAAGCCCTGTTTCTGGAGCTTGGAGCCGTCAATCAGTACTGGGTCCACTATCGTCTGCTCGAGGACTGGGGATACACAAGGCTGGCTAAGAAAGAGCGGGCGGAATCGATCGAGGAAATGCACCATGCCGACCGGCTGGTGGCCCGCATCATCTTCCTTGAAGGCCATCCGAACCTGCAGTCGGTGGCGCCGCTGCGCATCGGCCAGAACGTGAAGGAAGTGCTCGAATCCGATCTCGCCGGCGAATATGACGCGCGCACATCCTACAAGCGCTCGCGCGAGATCTGCCAGGATGAGGGCGACTACGTGTCGATGAAGCTGTTCGAGGACCTGCTGGCCGACGAGGAAAGCCATATCGACTTCCTCGAGACGCAGCTCGACCTGCTCGCCTCGATCGGTGAGGAAAAATACGGCCAGCTCAACGCCGACTCGGCCAACGAGGCGGAGTAAGGACATGCGGGAATGCGGCGCCCCATAGATTTTTCGCGCCGCTCGTGGCGGGTCAAATCTGTTGGCCTGCCGCTTCCGAAGAACCCGCGATACCGGAATTGGCGCACGGGTCCGCTTTTGCTGGCAGTCACGCTCGTCGCATCCGCCTCGGCTGGCGAGCCGGCCGGTCTGCCGACGAGCCGCATTGACCTGACCCCGAAAGACCAGGCCCGGGTCCTGGCCGTCACCAAGCCAACCAGCGACTTCACCAAACCCGAGCCCTTCGAGCTGATGCAAGGCGGCGCCGGCACGTCGGAGAAGGACGTCAACCGCGATGCCTTCTCCCAATCTTCCTCCAATATCACCTTCGAGGAAGAGGGAACCTTCAAGCTCGGCAATGCGCTTTTCCGCAAGAACTGGGTCTCGTCGCCGTCGTCGACCCAAGCCTCCGACGGGCTCGGTCCGCTGTTCAACGAACGCGCCTGCCAGAACTGCCATCTGAAGGACGGCCGGGGTCGCCCGCCGGAAGGCTCGACCAGCTCGACCTCGATGTTCCTGCGGCTGGCGCGCGATGCAAGCAGCGCGGAAGAAAAGGCGGCGCTTGCCGACCACCAGGCGCTGAATTTCCCCGATCCGGTCTATGGCTCGCAATTGCAGGATCTGGCGGTTCCGGGCCTCAAGGGCGAAGGCCGCATGCGCATCGTCTATACCGAGGAAAAGGCGAAGCTCGCCGACGGCACCGTCATTTCGCTGCGCAAGCCCAGCTATTCGGTCGAAGGCCTTGGCTATGGTCCCCTCGACCCACGCACCACGCTCTCGCCGCGCCTGACGCCGCCGATGATCGGGCTCGGCCTGATCGAGCAGATTGCGCCTACCGACATCCTCGCCCATGCCGATCCGGACGACAGCGACGGCGACGGCATCTCCGGCCGGCCGAACATCGTTCGCGATGGCGGAGAGACAACGTTGGGCCGTTTCGGCTGGAAGGCGCAAGCCGCATCGATCCGCCGGCAGGCGGCCGACGCCTTTGCCGGCGACGTCGGCATCTCGACGCCGGAGGTGCCGCGACATTGGGGCGACTGCACCGAAGCCGAGAAGGATTGCCTTGCCCTGCCGAACGGCGTGCAACAGCGCCTGGGCACGACGGAGGCACCGCCGCCGGTGATGGATCTCGTCACGTTCTACTCGCAGAACCTAGCCGTGCCGGCGCGGCGCGACATCGGCAAGCCGGAGGTCCTTGCCGGCAAGAAGCAGTTCTACGAGATGGGCTGCATTTCCTGCCACACGCCGAAATTCGTCACCATGCGCGGCACGCCCAACAAGGCTCAGGCCTTCCAGCTGATCTGGCCTTATTCCGATTTCCTGTTGCACGACATGGGCGAGGGCCCTGCCGACGGGCAGCGCGTCGGGGAAGCAAGCGGCAGCGAATGGCGCACGCCGCCGCTCTGGGGTATCGGCCTGACCGCGACGGTCAACGGCAACAGTTTCTATTTGCACGACGGCCGCGCGCGCACGCTCGAGGAGGCGATCCTCTGGCATGGCGGCGAGGGCCGGAAGGCGCGCGACCGCTTCGCCGCCGCCGATGCCGCGAACCGCGCTGCGTTGATCAAATTCCTGGAGTCGCTCTGATGTCGAAACGCCTGGCAGCCGCGCTTGCCCTCCCGCTCTTTCTGGTCGTCACCCTGCCGGCCTCGGCCGCGTTCAAAGCCTCCGATGTCATCGGACGCGCGATCGATGGCTTCGTCCGCCCGGCTTATGCCAGCCTCGACGATCATGCAACGAGCCTGACCAAGGCGATGCACCAGCTTTGCGCGACGCCGTCCAAGCGAAATCTCGAAGCGGCGCGCGCGGATTTTTCGGCCACCGTCGAGGCCTGGTCGGTGGCCGAGATCATCGCCTTCGGGCCGATCAAGGAGAACAACCGGCTGGAGCGCATGCTCTACTGGCCGGACCGCAAGAGCATCGGCTTGAGGCAGGTGCAGGCTACGCTCGCCGCGAAAGACCCTTCCGCCGCCGATTCGGCGCAGCTGGCGGGAAAGAGCGTCGCCATGCAGGGCCTCGGCGCGCTTGAATATGTGCTGTTCGGCGATGGCGCCGAGACGCTCGCCAAGAAGGATGAACCCTATCGTTGCGCCTATGGCGCGGCGGTCGCCGGCAACATCGAGGCGATTGCCGCTGAGGTACGCGACGCCTGGAACAAGCCCGACGGTTTTGCTTCGCTCTGGGCCAATCCGGGGCCGAAGAACCCGCTCTATCGCGATGGCACCGAAGCGGTGACGGAGCTGGTCGGCGTTTTCATCAACGAGCTGGAAATGATCCGCGACGTTCGGCTCAAGGGTTTCCTTGGCGCGAAGCCGGACGCCGACAAGCCGAAGCAGGCGATCTACTGGCGCTCGCAGAACACGGCGGCTTCGCTGGCCGGGAATCTCACCGGCATAGACCAGTTGTTCCAGGCCTCGAAACTTGGCGACGCGCTGCCCGCCGATGCGCAATGGATGGCCGGGTCCATCCACATCCAGCTCGCCAACGGCGTGGCGACCGCAAAATCGGTCGCTGGCCCGATCGACAAGGCGCTGGCCGATCCGGCCCTGCGCGACAAGCTCGAGCATTTCGCGCTGATCACCTCCAGCCTTTCGACGCTGATCGGCACCAGGATGACCGCCGAGTTCGGCCTGACCGCCGGCTTTTCCTCGCTCGATGGGGATTGAGCATGATTATGGGAACGACGCGGATTTTTGACGACAGCTCTCGGGTCGGAGGTTTTGGCGGTCCAGAGGCATCTGCTTCGGCGGGCCGCATGCTTTCGAGATTGGCCGAAGCCTCCGGAACTTCGTCATCCACGGGCGGAGCAAGGAGCGGAGCGACGCAGCGCAGACCCGAGGATCCATGCCGTGACCTTAAGGCGTTGCGACGCTGCAGAGCTCTGCTCCGCTGCACCCTTCGGCCAAGGTCACGGCATGGATCCTTGGGTCTTCGCGACGGAGCTGCGCTCCTGCTTCGCCCAAGGATGACGAAGTTCCGGAGGCTTCGGCTGACCTCCAACGTCTGCGATCATCACTGTGCCCGACCGGCACTTGCCGTGTCGCGGAACGAGTCGATGCCCTTGAGGGCCCTCTCATGAGAACCGCGCTCATCGACCGCCGGGATTTCCTGCGCGCCGCCGGCGCCAGCTTCGTCGCCGCCATGGCGCCGAACGCCTGGGCGGACACGCTGGCGGCGGATGCCGTCTTTGCCACGGCCTTCGTCAAACGCGACGGCGGCTTCGGCGCCGCCGTGCTCTCCGAGGCCGGCAAGATCCTGCACACCCTCGATCTGCCCGACCGTGGCCACGATGTCGCCTTCGACCCGGTGTCGAAACGCTCGGTCGTCTTCGCCCGCCAGCCCGGCACCTTCGCGGTGGTCTTCGACCATGCCGGCCGCGAGAAGCCATTGACCATCGCCAGCATCACCGGCCGGCATTTCTTCGGCCATGGCGTGTTCTCGCCGGATGGCGCGCTGCTCTATGCGACCGAGAATGATTTCGACAACGCCGCCGGTGTCGTTGGCGTCTATGATGCGCGGGCGAAGTTCAGCCGCATCGGCGAGTTCCCGACCTACGGCATGGGTCCGCACGAGTTGCTGCTGCTCGGCGACGGCAGGACGCTCGCCATTGCCAATGGCGGCATCGAGACGCATCCCGACTTCGGCCGCGCCGAACTCAATATCGCAACGATGAAGCCCTCCTACACGCTGGTCGACCGCGTCACCGGCGACCTGATCGAAAAGCACCAACTGCCGCAGGCGCTGCACCAGCTCTCGATCCGCCATATGGACCGCGACCGGGCAGGCACCGTCTGGTTCGGCTGCCAGTATCGGGGACCGGCGACCGACCGTCCGGGGCTGGTCGGGCGCGCCGCGCGCGGCAAGGAGCTCGAGCTGCTGGAGATGCCGCAGGACGTGCTCGCTGGCTTCCGCAACTATATCGGCTCGGTCGCCGCCAATCCTGCCGCCGGAACGGTCGCCGTCACCTCACCGGAAGGCAATTCGCTCGCCATCATCGACGCTGCCAGCGGGCGGATTGTCGCGACCAAATCGCTCGTCGAGGTTTGCGGCCTCGCCCCGGATGACGCCGGCTTCATGGCGACGACCGGCGCCGGCGAAATCGTCGGCGGTGCCGGTGCTTCGCGTTCGGAGCCCGACTATGTCTGGGACAATCACATGCTGCGCATCGCTGCTGGCGGAAGCAAAGCCGCTTAACATTTATGCGGCCTGGCACTTGCGGCGGCGGGCCATGCCGGGCAGAGGAAATTGTGTTCGATCCTATCGTTAACCGGCCATATGAAGAAGTTGCTCGCCATCGACTGCGCCGCCAATCTCTGCGCCGCCTGCGTCTATGACGCGGGCGCGGGCATCGAGCTTGGCCGCCATGTGCTCGACCTCGGCAAGGGGCATGCCGAGCATCTGATGGCTGTCGTTGAAGCCGCCCTGAAAGCGGGCGGGATCGGCTACCAGGAGCTGGATGCCGTCGCCGTCTCGATCGGGCCGGGTTCCTTCACCGGCCTGCGGGTCGGCGTCTCGACCGCGCGCGGCCTGGCGCTGGCCCTGAAAATCCCGGCCGTCGGGGTGACGACGCTGGAAGCGCTGGCGGCGGAGGCCGCAAATGCTTTTCCTGGCCGCGCCGTGCTCGCCGCGCTCGACGCCGGCCGCGAGGAACTCCACGCGGCTCTTTTCGACGAAGCGTTAGTTTTGACTTACGGTCCTGCGGTGGCCACGCTTTCCGAAGCGACCGGGATGGCAGTCAACGCGACCGCGGTTCTCGCCGGCACCGCCGCGCCGCTGATTGCCGCGGCCGCCGGACATGCTTTCGACATCGGGCCGGATGTTGCCACGGCCGACATCGCCACCTATGCCCGGCTGGCCGCCGCCAAGGAGCCCGGCGAAAAGCCGAAGCCGCTTTATCTGCGCGGCGCCGACGCCAAGCCGCAGGCCGGTTTCATTCTGCCAAGACAGAACAATGGTCCCCGGCAGCGGGGTCCAAAGGGAAAAAAGTCCTGATGCGCATACCTTTCTTTCAGCCGCGCCGCAGGGACTATGCGCTGGAGCCGCTGACGGTTGCCGACAGCGCCGCCGTCTCGGTGTTGCATCGCGAGGATTTTGTCCGGCCCTGGACCGATGGCGAGTTCGCGGCGTTGCTCGAACAGGACACCGTGTTCGGTTACGCCGCGCGCGAGAGGGGACAGGGATCGAAACCCCCGGTCGGTTTCGTTCTGGCGCGTCTGGCGGCGGGCGAGGGCGAGATCCTGACCGTCGCCGTCGCCCGCGCGCATCGCCGCCAGGGGCTCGGCTGGCAATTGATGGATGCGGTGCTGCGCGAATTGCATGCGCAGCGTGCCGAGGCGCTGTTCCTCGAAGTCGACGAGACCAATGCGCCTGCGATAGCGCTTTACCGGCGGCTCGGCTTCCGCCAGGTCGGCCAGCGCCCGAACTACTACCGCTCGACCGAGCATGGCCCGACCGGAGCGCTTGTCATGCGCCGCGATCTTCGCTAGCCAGACGGCGCGATAGGGCCGGAGCGAATGATCAAGAAATTGCGGATTTTCCTGGCGTTCGCCCTTGTCGTCGCCGGCACGGTGGTGCTGGTGCCGCTGCAGCTCCTGTCGATGAAGACAAGGCTCTGGCCGGAGACGGTCGTCCTCAGAATCTGGCACGGCATGATCCTCAAGGCGCTGGGCATTCGCGTGCACGTCAAGGGCGCGCTGTCCAAGCAGCGCCCCTTGCTCATCGCGGCCAACCACATTTCCTGGACCGACATCATGGTGCTCGGCTCCTTTGTCGATGTGAAGTTCATCGCCAGGGCCGACATGGAGGGCTGGCCGCTGATCGGCATGCTGTCCAAGCTGCAGCGCACCGTCTTCATCGAGCGCGAGCGCAAGCGCACCTCCGGCGACCAGGCGAGCGAGATCGCCAGGCGCATGGCCAAGGGCGACGCCATGGTGCTGTTCGCCGAAGGTTCCACCGGCGACGGCAATCTGGTGCTGCCGTTCAAGAGCACCTTGTTCGGCGCGGCCTCGATGGCGATTTCCGAAGGGGCCGCGGACCAGGTTTTCATCCAGCCGGTGGCGATCGCCTATACAAGGGTGCATGGCGTGCCGATGGGCCGCCGCCACCGGGCGATGGCCGCCTGGATCGGCGATCAGGATCTGATGCCGCATCTGAAAGTCCTGCTGGCCGAAGGCGCGGTCGACGCCGAGGTGCATTTCGGCGATCCAGTGCCGTTCGCCAAGGGCTCGAACCGCAAGGAAACGGCAAGATTGATGGAAGCCAAGGTGCGCGAGATGATGCAGGCCGCGCTCGCCGATCCCCGCCCAAGTCGCTAGCTCGATGCATGTCGCCCAAAAGTGTGTAGCGGTTTTTGGGGCAACGACATGCACAAAACAAAGCCTGAAGCGCGCCGGCTGAATCCATGCAGCACGACGCGCTTCAGCCAGAATCGTCTGTTTTTTGTCACGGAAAGGCGTTAGAAGCCGCCCGATGGAATTGAACACGATCGAAAGCCACGACATCGGCACGGCTGCCGAGCATGCGGCCAGCCCTGCCCCGGCGGCGAAAAAGGTCTTCGTCAAGACCTATGGCTGCCAGATGAATGTCTATGATTCCCAGCGCATGACCGATGCGCTGGCCGCCGACGGCTATGTCGCGACCGACGCCGTCGAGGACGCCGATCTGGTGCTGCTCAACACGTGCCATATCCGTGAGAAGGCGGCCGAAAAGGTCTATTCCGAGCTTGGCCGCATCCGCGACATGAAGGCGGAGCGCGCCGAGGCCGGTCGCGAGCTTTTGATCGGCGTCGCCGGCTGTGTGGCGCAGGCCGAAGGTGGGGAGATCATCCGCCGCGCGCCTGCGGTCGATCTCGTCATCGGCCCGCAGACCTATCACCGTCTGCCCGATGTGCTGGCGAGGGTCCGCGGCGGCGAGAAGATCGTCGAGACCGACTACGCCATCGAGGACAAGTTCGAGCACCTGCCGCAGCCGAAGCGGGCCGAGGTAGCAAAGCGCGGCGTCACCGCTTTCCTCACCGTGCAGGAGGGCTGCGACAAGTTCTGCACCTTCTGCGTCGTGCCCTATACGCGCGGCTCGGAGGTCTCGCGACCGGTCGCGCAGATCGTCGCCGAGGCCGAGCGCCTGGCCGAGGCCGGCGTGCGCGAGGTGACGCTGCTCGGCCAGAATGTCAACGCGTGGCACGGCGAAGGCGAAAATGGCGAGGAATGGGGCCTTGGCCGCCTGCTTTTCCGCCTGGCGGAGATCCCCGGCCTGGCGCGGCTGCGCTACACGACCAGCCATCCGCGCGACATGGATGACGAATTGATCGTTGCACACCGTGACCTGCCGGCCTTGATGCCCTATCTGCATCTACCAGTGCAGTCTGGCTCCGACCGGATACTGAAGGCGATGAATCGCAGGCATACGGCACGCGACTATCTGGCCCTCATCGATCGCATCCGCGCCGCGCGCGGCGACATCGCGATGTCCGGCGACTTCATCGTCGGCTTTCCCGGCGAGACGGAAGCAGATTTCGAGGCGACGCTGAAGCTGGTGCGCGAGGTGAATTACGCCTCGGCCTTCACGTTCAAATATTCGCCGCGCCCCGGCACGCCGGGCGCCGACATGGACGGCCATGTGTCGGAAGCCGTGAAGGACGAGCGGCTGCAGCGCCTGCAGGCGCTGATCAACGAGCAGCAGCAGGCGTTCATCGCCAGCCTGGTTGGCCGCACCGTCGGCACGCTGATCGAGAAGCCCGGCCGCCGTCCGGGCCAGATCGTCGGCCGCTCGCCCTGGCTGCAGCCGGTTATTGTTGACGACAAGGCCGGTGGAATCGGTGACATTATTGACGTACGAATCACGAAGACAGGTCCCAACAGCCTGTTCGCCGAGTTGGCATGATGCATGTCGCCCAAAAGTGCCCGCGGTTTTGGGACAACGACATGCATAGCCACAAGCCTTGGCAGATGAGGAGAGACGGTTGAGCGCTGCTGAACTGAAGAATCCGCCCCAGAACCAGGCATCCGGGGCCTCCGACATGGCGCACATCGTACTGACCTTCGACAACAACAAGCTTGCCAGCGCCCTTTACGGCCAGTTCGACGAGAACCTGGCCCGGCTCGAGCAGAAGCTCGGCGTCGATATCCGCTCGCGCGGCAACCAGCTTGCGATCAAAGGGTCGGCATCGGCGGCCGAGCAGGCGCGCCGCGCGCTGGATACGCTCTACGGCATTCTGCAGAAAGGCGTCGATATCGGCCAGTCCGACGTCGACGGCGCCGTGCGCATGGCGATCGCCGCCGACGACCAGCTGACGCTGCCGACCATGGAGCGCAAGGGCAAGGTTTCGGCCGCCCAGATCGCGACGCGCAAGCGCACGATCTATGCCCGCTCGCTCAACCAGGACGCCTATATGCGCGCGCTGGAGCGCTCCGAAATGGTGTTCGGCATCGGCCCGGCCGGCACCGGCAAGACCTATCTCGCTGTGGCCCATGCGGCGATGCTCCTGGAGCGCGGCATGGTCGAGCGCATCGTCTTGTCGCGCCCGGCGGTCGAAGCCGGCGAGCGGCTGGGTTTCCTGCCCGGCGACATGAAGGAGAAGGTCGATCCGTATCTGCGGCCGCTTTATGACGCGCTCTACGACATGATGCCGGCCGACAAGGTCGAGCGGGCGATCGCAGCCGAGGTTATCGAGATCGCGCCCTTGGCCTTCATGCGCGGCCGCACCCTGGCGCATGCGGCGGTGATCCTCGACGAGGCGCAGAACACCACGCCGATGCAGATGAAGATGTTCCTCACCCGTCTCGGCGAGAACTCGCGCATGATCGTCACCGGCGATCCGACCCAGATCGACCTGCCGCCCAACACCAAGTCGGGCCTGGTCGAGGCGCTGCGCATCCTCGACGGCGTGCCGGGCATCGTCACGGTCCGCTTCAACGAGGGCGACGTCGTGCGCCATCCGCTGGTTGCCGAGATCGTCAAGGCCTATGATCGCGACGGCAAGCTGGCCAGGGGCCTCGGCGCCGAAAGCTGATCAAAGGCTCCATGGCTGAAAATCCGGGATCCAGCGGCGAGATGCCGGTCGACATCGATATTTTCGTCGAGGCCGGCGACTGGCCCGCGGAGGCAGAGCTGGCGCGTCTGGTCCATAGCGCTGTCACGGCCGCCTTTGCCGAGATCGGCGTGAAGGGTGCTTCTGAGCTCAGCGTCGTTTTTTCCGACGACGCTCACATCCAGGCCCTCAACGCCGAATGGCGCGGCAAGGACAAGCCGACCAACGTCTTGTCTTTCCCGGCTTTTTCGTTCCCTAAAGGCGGCAAGCTGCCGCCGATGCTGGGCGACATCGTGCTGGCCTCAGAGACGGTCGCGCGTGAAGCCGCCCTGGAAGACAAGCCGCTGGCGAACCATATCACCCATCTCGTCATCCATGGCCTGCTGCATCTTCTGGGCCATGATCACGAGACCGACGCCGAGGCCGAGGAGATGGAAGCGATCGAGCGCGCCGCGCTTGCGAGGCTTGCCATTCCTGATCCCTACGCGTAACAAAAAAGACCAATTGACCTGATGGCCATGAACGACAAACCAGAAACTGCCGCCCGTCCGGACGCCGGCAGTGCTGCCAAGCCTTCCGAGAAGTCGGAAGAGGGCTCCAGTCCGAGTATTCCGACCGGCAGCGTGGCCGCTGAGCCTTCGCATGCCGGTCCTTCGCTCTTCGATCGCGTGCTCGGCCTGTTCAGGCACCGCAACGGCACCAGCCTGCGCGAGGAGATCGCCGACGCGCTGGCCGAGACGGCCACCGATGCCGAATCCTTCTCGCCCGGCGAACGCGCCATGCTCAACAACATCCTGCGGCTGCGTGAAGTGCGCGTCGAGGACGTCATGGTGCCGCGCGCCGACATCGAGGCGGTCGAGATCACCACGTCGCTTGGCGATCTGCTTAGCCTCTTCGAACAATCCGGCCATTCCCGCATGCCGGTCTATTCCGAGACGCTCGACGACCCGCGCGGCATGGTCCACATACGCGACGTTCTTGCTCACATCACCAAGCTCGCCCGCGTCAAGAAGGGCCGCGCGAACAGGAAGATCCCGGCGCCGACCGTTCTCGATCTCGCCCAGGTCGACCTCGCGCGCACCATCGGCGATCTCGACCTGATCCGCCCGGTTCTGTTCGTGCCGCCCTCCATGCTTGCTTCCGACCTGATGGGGCGCATGCAGACGACGCGCACCCAGATGGCGCTGGTCATCGACGAATATGGCGGCACCGACGGTCTCGCCTCGCTGGAGGACATCGTCGAGATGGTCGTCGGCGACATCGAGGACGAGCATGACGACGACGAGCCGATGATCACCCAGGCCGGCGACGGCGTGTTCGTGGTCGACGGCAAGGCCGAGATCGACGAGGTCGCCAAGATGATCGGCGAGGATTTCGCCGCCGGCGAGCATGGCGAATATGTCGACACCATCGGCGGCATGATCTTCAACACGCTTGGCCGCGTCCCGGCGAGGGGCGAAGTGGTGCAGGCCATACCGGGCTTCGAATTCCATGTGCTCGACGCAGATCCGCGCCGCGTCAAGCGGGTGCGCATCGTGCAGAGCCCGAAGGGCGAACGGCAGCGCCGCCGCGCGGCGCGCACCGAGCAGGCCTGATATCGTCACGCCATGTCGGTCGACGACCCGTTCAAGCATGCAGTCCTCGGTTCCGGCGTCTTCTATCGAGATCCGCGCGCGGCCCTGGCCTGGCTTCAGGCGGCGTTCGGCTTCGAGCCGAGCATGCTGGTGAGCGACAGCGATGGGCGACTTGTCCATGCCGAAATGCGCTTCGGCGACGGCTACATCATCGTCGATTCCGAATGGGCCGCGCACATTGCCAGCCCGGCTTCCATCGGCGGCAAGAACACGCAATCGGTTTATATCCGTTTGAGGGAAGACCTCGACGCCCATTGCGAGAAAGCGCGCGCCGCGGGGGCCGAAATCGTCGAGGAGCCCATCGATCATTTCTACGGCGAACGGCAATACCGGGCCTGCGATCCCGAAGGCCATGTCTGGACCTTCACGCAGACCGTGCGCGTTGTGCCCAAGGAGGAGGCCGAACGACTGAGCGGCCTCAGCATCGAAGGGTGGCACCGGTAGCGCGACCGTGAATTTGGTTGCGCTTATCCGCGTTTGGAGCATCCGGCTCGGCCTGTTAAATCTCTGGCTCCCTGATTCGCGCGACTTGGGAAGCTAGATGCAGCGCTTTGCCGGCCGGATAATTCTGCTGTGGGGATGGCGGCGGTCGCTGGTGGCGTTTGTCGCGGGAGCGCTCGCGGTTCTCGCCCAGGCGCCCTACGACTTCTTCGCCGTCTGCTTCGTCTCGTTTCCGGCGCTTGTCTGGCTGCTCGACGGCGCCACTGGCGAAGCTTCCGATGGCTGGCTCAAGCGCCTGCGGCCGGCCTTCGCCATCGGCTGGTCGTTCGGCTTCGGCTATTTCCTCGCCGGCCTCTGGTGGATCGGCCAGGCACTTCTGGTCGAGGCCGACACCTTCGCCTGGGCCTTGCCCTTCGCTGTCGTCGGCATCCCCCTCGCGCTCGCCTTTTTCTACGGTTTTGCGGCGGTCGTGGCGCGGCTTTTCTGGAGCAGCGACATCGGCCGCATAGCAGCGCTCGCCTTCGGCTTCGGCCTTGCAGAATGGCTGCGCGATTTTCTCTTCACCGGCTTTCCCTGGAATGCCGTCGGCTATGCCGCGATGCCGCTGCCGCTCCTGATGCAGAGCGTGTCGGTGACGGGCATGGTCGGCATGAACGCACTCGCGGTCTTCGTCTTTTCGCTCCCCGCGCTTGTCGCCGCGCGCCGCCATCTCAAGCTGGGCTCGGTCTTGTTCGTTGTCCTCGTCGCCGCTCACGTCGGCTTCGGCTATTTCAGGCTCGCCGCCCCGGCCGAGCCGGCCACCCGCGCGATCGACGTTCGCATCGTCCAGCCCGCGGTCGATCTCAGCGAGAAATGGGATGCCTCGGTGCGCGACCGCATCTTCGCCACGCTGATGGGGATATCGGCGAAGGCACCGGAACAGGGCCACGCCAAGCCGCAACTGATTCTTTGGCCGGAAACGTCGGTGCCATTCCTGTTCACGGAGCGTCCGGACGCGCTGACGGCGCTGGGCGACATGCTGAGCGAGGGCCAGATGCTTGTTGCCGGCGTCGTGCGCGAGGAGGGCGGCGCTGGGGGTGCCGGCAGTCGCTATTACAATTCCGTGGTGGCGATCGATGACAAGGGCGAGATCGTCGACGCCGTCGACAAAGTGCATCTGGTGCCCTTCGGCGAATATCTGCCTTTCGAGGGCCTGTTCGAACGTTTCGGCATCGGTCAGCTCGTTGCCGGACCGATGAATTTCGCCGCCGGCAACGACCGGCATCCGCTCGCGCTGCCGAACGGCCTGCGGGCGGTTCCTTTCATCTGTTACGAGGTCATCTTTCCTGACCTCGTGGCGGCTGACGCTGCGTCATCTGAACTTGTTGTGAACGTCACCAATGACGCCTGGTTTGGCGACACGCCCGGCCCGTACCAGCACTTCAGGCAGGCGCAGATTCGCGCGGTGGAGAATGGAATGCCTTTGTTGCGTGCGGCCAACAACGGCATCTCCGCAATTGTTGATTCGCGCGGGCGCATCGTCGATGCCCTGGCGGTCGACGCGCGCGGCGCCATCGACGCGCATGTGCCGATTTCCGGGCACGCCCTGCTGTCCGCCGAACAGCGGCGCATTAACGGATTGCTGATCATGTTGCTGTTTGCCCTTGCGGCCTTCACATTGAATGTAAGGCAGCGGCTACGGGTGAATTGACAGTCGGCACATTAGAAACTCATACTGTAACGCCTAAAATTTTCTCGAAGTCGGCTGGAGGGGTCTGTTGGGGCAGGTGGCTCCGGCTTCGTTTGGGCGGGAAAAATAGAAAAAGCCGGAAAAATTCGGCGAGGAAAAAATGACAGAAGAGAACAAGAAGAAGCCGAATCCGATCGACATTCATGTCGGGAGTCGTATTCGGCTGCGTCGCAATATGCTTGGAATGAGCCAGGAAAAGCTGGGTGAAAATCTCGGCATCACGTTTCAGCAGATACAGAAGTACGAAAAGGGGACGAACAGGGTCGGCGCCAGCCGTTTGCAGGCCATCGCCTCCATTCTGAGTGTTCCCGTCGCCTTCTTCTTCGAGGACGCCCCGGGTCAGGAGGCCGGGGCCGGCAATCGGGGATTCGCCGAGGATGCATCGATGGCCTTCGCCATCGAATTCTGCGGCAGCCCGGAGGGGCTCCAGCTCAATCGTGCCTTCGTCAAGATTCCCGACGTCAAGGTGCGGCGCCGGATCATCGATCTTGTGAAGTCCCTTTCGCCGGACGACGCCGAGTAATTCCAGGCTCATGTCGCCGGCGGTGCCCTGCCGCCGGTGGCACAAGCTGATTGTGCCGAAAGTCATGCCAGATCCGTCGCGCCGCTTGACGAGCGGCGCCCGGCACCGCTAACACGTGGCGCGCCAAAATCGGCAGCCCTGCCGATCTTTTTCAAGAGGGGACACCCGTGACGCGGCAGAACTATCTCTTCACTTCGGAATCCGTCTCCGAGGGCCATCCCGACAAAGTCTGTGACCGTATCTCCGACGAAATCGTCGATCTCGTCTATCGCGAAGCCAGGAAAACGGGCATGGACCCCTGGAAGGTGCGCGTCGCCTGCGAGACGCTGGCCACCACCAACCGCGTCGTCATCGCCGGCGAAGTCAGGGTTCCCGAAACGCTCCTGAAGAAGGACAAGGCCGGCAACATCCTCATGGATGCGGCGGGCCACCCGGTCGTCAATCCGGCCAAGTTCAAGTCCGTTGCCCGCAAGGCGATCCGCGAGATCGGCTACGAGCAGGCAGGCTTCCACTGGAAGACGGCCAAGATCGAGGTGCTGCTGCACGGCCAGTCGCCCGACATCGGCCAGGGCGTCGACAATGCCGCCGACCGCCAAGGCGAGGAAGGTGCCGGCGACCAGGGCATCATGTTCGGCTATGCCTGCCGCGAGACGCCCGACCTGATGCCGGCGCCGATCTATTACAGCCACAAGATCCTCGAATTGCTGGCCAGCGCGCGCCACGAAGGCAATGGCGAGGCCGGCAAGCTCGGCCCGGATGCCAAGAGCCAGGTTACCGTGCGCTACGCCGACGGCAAGGCCGCGGAAGTGACGCAGATCGTGCTTTCCACCCAGCACCTCGATTCGAGCTGGGATTCCAAGAAGGTCCGCAAGGTCGTCGAGCCCTACATCCGCGAGGCGCTTGGCGATCTCAAGGTCGCCGAGGACTGCAACTGGTATATCAACCCGACCGGCAAGTTCGTGATCGGCGGTCCCGACGGCGATGCCGGCCTTACCGGCCGCAAGATCATCGTCGACACCTATGGCGGCGCGGCCCCCCATGGCGGCGGCGCCTTCTCCGGCAAGGACACCACCAAGGTCGACCGTTCGGCC
Organism: Mesorhizobium dulcispinae; assembly: GCF_033977345.1. Lineage (NCBI taxonomy): Bacteria > Pseudomonadati > Pseudomonadota > Alphaproteobacteria > Hyphomicrobiales > Phyllobacteriaceae > Mesorhizobium > Mesorhizobium dulcispinae. The sequence continues at coordinate 185,696 of NZ_JAVIIY010000009.1, read as the reverse complement.
GCCTATGCGGCGCGTTATCTCGCCAAGAACGTGGTGGCGGCCAAGCTCGCCGACCGCTGCACCATCCAGCTCTCCTACGCTATCGGCGTCGCCCAGCCGCTGTCGGTCTATGTCGACCTGCACGGCACCGGCAAGGTCGACGAGGCCAAGCTCGAGGGCGCTCTGCGCAAGGTGATGGATCTGTCGCCTTCCGGCATCCGCCGTCATCTCGACCTCAACAAGCCGATCTATGCCAAGACCTCGTCCTATGGCCATTTCGGCCGCAAGGCCGGCCGCGACGGTTCCTTCTCCTGGGAGAAGACGGACCTCGCCAAGGCGCTCAAGGACGCGGTCGCCGCCTGACGCCAGTGGATCCGAAGGACCGGCCGAGCCGCGCGACCGAAGCATTTTTCGGCCGCCGGCACGGCAAGACCATTCGTCCGCAGCAGGCTGCGGCGCTGGAGAGCGGCCTGCGCGCCTACAGGCTCGACCTGACGGCTGAGCCGCCGGCAGACCTTGGAACGCTGTTCAAGGCAAAGGTTTCAGCTATTCGGCTCGAGATCGGCTTCGGCGGCGGCGAGCATCTGTTGCATCGCGCGACGGAAGCGCCGGCGACGGGCTTTATCGGCGTCGAGCCCTTCGTCAACGGGATGGCCAAGATGATGACGGCGCTCGCCAAGGCGCCGCTCGCCAATCTCAGGGTCTATGACGACGACGCCACGCGCCTGCTCGACTGGCTGCCGCCGGCCTCGCTCGACGGCATCGATCTGCTCTATCCCGATCCCTGGCCGAAGAAGAAGCATTGGAAGCGGCGCTTCGTAAGCTCCGCCAATCTCGATCGGTTCGCGCGGGTGCTGAAGGCGGGCGGCAAGTTCCGCTTTGCCTCCGACATCGACAGTTACGTGAACTGGACGCTGCTCGCTTGCCGCGCCAGTGGCGGCTTTGCCTGGCAGGCGAACGAGGCCGCCGACTGGCACACGCCCTATCAAGGCTGGCCCGGCACGCGTTATGAGGCCAAGGCCATCCGCGAGGGCAGGCGGCCCGCCTATCTGACCTTTGTCCGGAAGTAAGCCGGAAGCCGCCCAGAAGCGGCGATCCTGTCAAAATGGCCCTCGGGTCTCGGTCGCTCGGCCTGCCTCGACGAATCGTGGTGTATTGCATTTTGCGCTACATGCTGCCATATTGCCGGCAAGGAGACGTTTATGGCCGCCACGGTTGAACGCAAGGAATACCCGATCTCGATGCGCCTGCCGGAAGCGGACGTGGCGATGATCGATCGCGCCGCCGCCCTCCGCGGCCGGTCCCGCACGGACTTCGTGCGCGATGCCGCCGTGCGTGCGGCCGAGGATGTGTTGATGGACAACCGCCTTATCCGCATGAGTCCGCAAGGGTTCGCGGAATTTATTGAGGTTCTGTCGGCCCCTGCCGCTCCGGTTCCGGACATGGTGGAATTGGCAAAGCGGCGCGCGCCCTGGGAAGCTGGCTACACAGCGAAGCGCTGAGCCGTGGCCTTATCGGCGCCCGAACCGCTGACAGAGGCCCACGATGTTTCCGGATTTTCCTGCGGGAAACCTGCGCTTGATCACTGGCTGAAAACGCGCGCCCTCTCCAATCAGGAGAAGGGCTTTACGGTCGTTCTCGTTGTCCATGAAGCCAATCGCGTGGTCGGATATTATGGTCTGGCGCCGACGGCTGTTGTGCCCTCGATCTTACCCCGTTCGATTCGCACGGGGCAACCGCCCGACCCGGTGCCCTGTCTCCTTCTCGGCCAGCTTGCGACCGATACTGAATGGGCTGGGCGCGGCATCGGTACTGGCCTGGTTAAGCATGCCCTTCAGCGCTGCGTTCAGGCTGCGGAGCTGATTGGAGGGCGCGCGCTCATGGTCAATGCGATCGATGAAGACGCGGTACTATTCTGGCAACGGCGGGGATTTCTGCCGACGAAGGACGATCCGCTTGTCTTGTTCCGTTCGATCGCAACAATCGCCGCGTCGCTCGTGGAAGCCCAGAAGTAAGGGTGAGGACTGCCCTTTGGTGAAGCCGCGAGGGGTCAAGGACCCTGCGCCCCGAGCCGTATCCCCACCCGTAGCTCGAGACTCGGTTATTGCCGGTTCCGTCCGTGGCCGGCTCAGAAGCGGCCGAGCTTGTCGAAGGCGGCCGGCTCGATGCCAAGTTTCTTCAGGTCGCTGCGGCGCGGCTTGCGGCCGGCCTCGACGGCTCGCGACGCGGCAGCGGCGCTGCCGAACGTGGTCAGAAAATCACCGATTACGAAAAACAATCCACGGTCCATGACAAATTCCTTCACGCGCCACTGCGCGCGACCTTTCTTTTGCGTTGCAACATAGATAGGTGCTGGCAAACTGAGATCACAGAGGTGCCGGCGCATGGCCGCCATGCTCGGCACGCAACGCTGCTACCTCCCGTGGGCTTTGGCCGGTGTCACCGTCAGGCTTGAAACGCCGGCCGGGATCGTTTATATCAGCCTCAAATTCTTGGTCGGTATGACGAAGAGTGGGTCCACCCGGTCCCGCTCTTTTTTGTTACCTGCCGGCCGGAGCGACAAAACGACAGGAAACTTATGACCGCAGCGGCAAATGAAGCCGACGATCGTATCATCCGCGAAAGCGGCATCGATGCGCGCATTGCGCTGATCGTGCAGCCAGTGCTGAAGGCCATCGGCTTCCGCCTCGTGCGGGTGCAACTGACCGGGCAGAACGGGCTGACGCTGCAGATCATGGCCGAGCGCGACGACGGCACCATGACCGTCGAGGATTGCGAAGAGGTCAGCCGCGCCGTGTCGCCGGCGCTCGATGTCGAAGATCCGATCGAAAAGGCGTATCATCTCGAAGTGTCGTCGCCGGGCATCGACCGGCCGCTGGTGCGCAAATCGGATTTCACCACCTGGACCGGCCACCTGGTCAAGATGGAGACGTCGGTCCTCATCGGCGACCGCAAGCGCTTCAAGGGCAAGATCGCCGAAGCGGACGCCGACGGCATCCTGCTGGAGCGTGACAAGGCGGCCTATGGCGAGGAGCCGACTGTGCGCTTGCCCTATGACGCGATCGCCGAGGCGCGGCTGGTGCTGACCGACGATCTTATCCGCGAGGCCCTGTCGAAGGACAACAGAGCCCGCAAGGAAGCAAAAAAACGCCGGGGCGAAGCGGAAGACGCCGCCGCCGACGAAGGAAACGAAACAGAACAGGAAAGTTGATTGAGTTTTCGGGCCGCGAGCCCGGAGCGAAGTCGGGAGAAAGACAATGGTTGTAAGCGCCAACAGGCTCGAACTGCTGCAGATCGCCGATGCGGTCGCGCGTGAAAAGTCGATCGACAAGTCGATCGTCATCGCCGCCATGGCCGATGCGATCCAGAAGGCGGCGCGTTCGCGTTACGGTCAGGAAACCAATATCCGCGCGGACATCAATCCCAACACGGGCGAGATGAAGCTGCAGCGGCTGATGGAAGTGGTCGAGAAGGTTGAGGATTACGCCACGCAGATCGCCCTTTCCACGGCGCGTGAGCGCAACCCCGACGCCCAGCTCGGCGACTTCATCGCCGAACAGCTGCCGCCGATGGATTTCGGCCGCATCGCCGCCCAGTCGGCCAAGCAGGTCATCGTCCAGAAGGTGCGCGAGGCCGAGCGCGATCGTCAGTATGACGAGTACAAGGACCGCATCGGCGAGATCGTCAACGGCACCGTCAAGCGCGTCGAATACGGCAACGTCATCGTCGATCTGGGCCGCGGCGAGGCGATCATCCGCCGCGACGAGCTGATTCCGCGCGAGAATTACAAATATGGCGACCGCGTCCGCGCCTATGTCTATGACGTGCGCCGCGAGCAGCGCGGCCCGCAGATCTTCCTGTCGCGCACGCATCCGCAGTTCATGGCCAAGCTCTTCACCATGGAAGTGCCGGAGATCTACGACGGCATCATCGAGATCAAGTCGGTCGCTCGCGACCCGGGCTCGCGCGCCAAGATCGCCGTCATCTCGCGCGATTCCTCGATCGATCCGGTCGGCGCCTGCGTCGGTATGCGCGGCAGCCGCGTCCAGGCGGTGGTCGGCGAGCTGCAGGGCGAGAAGATCGACATCATTCCGTGGTCGCCTTCGGCCGCCTCCTTCATCGTCAACGCGCTGCAGCCGGCCGAAGTCGCCAAGGTGGTGCTCGACGAGGATGCCGAGCGCATCGAGGTGGTGGTGCCGGACGACCAGCTGTCGCTGGCCATCGGCCGCCGCGGCCAGAATGTTCGCCTTGCCTCGCAGCTCACCGGCTGGGACATCGACATCCTGACCGAGCAGGAGGAAAGCGAGCGTCGCCAGAAGGAATTCGTCGAACGTTCGGCTTTGTTCATGGAAGCCCTCGACGTCGACGAGATGGTCGGCCAGGTGCTTGCCTCCGAAGGCTTCACCAGCGTCGAGGAAGTCGCCTACGTCGACTCCGGCGAAATCTCCTCGATCGACGGCTTCGACGAGGACACCGCGTCCGAAATCCAGTCGCGCGCCCGCGAATATCTCGAGAAGATCGAGGCCGAGCACGACGAGAAGCGCAAGGCGCTCGGCGTCCAGGACGAGCTGCGCGAGATCCCCGGCATCACCACGGCCATGATGGTGACGCTCGGCGAGGACGGCGTGAAGACGATCGAGGACTTCGCCGGCTATGCCGCCGACGACCTGATCGGCTGGAAGGAACGCAAGGACGGCGAGACCAAGGTGTTTCCGGGTGTGCTCGCCGATCACGGCGTCTCGCGCGCCGAAGCCGAAGAGATGGTGCTGGCCGCTCGCAAGAAGGCCGGCTGGATCTCCGAGGAAGAATCGGCCGCTGAGGAAGAAGCGGCTGCCGGCGAAACCGTCGGTGCGTGAGGTGAACGCGCATCGCAAAGCCCGTGGACGAGATGAACGATCGCACCTGCATCGTTACGCGCAGGCAGGCCGACGCGGATGAGCTGATCCGCTTCGTCGTCGGCCCGGATTCGGCCGTCGTTCCGGACATCAAGAGAAATCTGCCCGGTCGCGGTTGCTGGGTCACCGCCGATCGCCTACATATCGACAAGGCTGCGGCGAAGAATTTGTTTGCCCGCGCCTTCAAGGCGCAGGTCGATGTTCCCGCCGATCTCGGCGGCATGGTCGACGGGCTGCTTTCCAGATCCGCTCTGGGTATGTTGGGTCTTGCTCGCAAGGCCGGAGCGGTCGTTCTCGGCGCCGCCAAGGTGGAGGCTGTCGTGCGCGACGGGCAGGCGCTCTTCGTGCTGCACGCGACCGAAGCCTCGGACGACGGCGTCCGCAAGATCAGTCAGGCGCGGCGGGCAACCGTCCATCTCGGCGGCCCCGCCATCCTTGCCTACAAACTTTTCCCCGAGGCCGAGTTGAGCTTGGCATTGGGGGGTACAAATGTGATACATGCTGCCGTCCTCGCGCAGGACGCGGGAAAGGCGGTTGAGAAGCGCATGGTCGCGCTCGACCGGTATCGGGGCGGAACCCCGGACGATTTGGCAATGCTTGCGGCCGTTGCTGACGAAGATGATGCCGCAGAGGATATGGAATGAGCGATACTAAATCGGGCGACGACAAGACGTTGAGCGTTACGCCGAAGAAGACCTTGACGCTGAAGCGTCCCGGCCTGGAGCAGGGCACCGTGCGCCAGAATTTTTCGCACGGACGCACCAAGTCGGTCGTCGTCGAGACCAAGAAGCGCAAGTTCTCGCTGCCCGGCGACAAGCCGGAGCCGGTGGCGCCGTCCGTCTTCACGCCGAAGCCCGCAGCCGCGGCGCCCGCGCCTGCCGTGCAGGAAGCGCCGAAGGCGCCTCCGCCGCCGGAGCGCTCCGGCATGGTGCTGAACGAACTGTCGCGCGGTGAGATGGAAGCGCGCCGCAGGGCGCTCGAAGGCTCCAAGGCACGTGAGATCGAGGACCGTCAGCGCGCCCAGGAAGAGGCCAAGCGCCGCGCCGAGGAAGAAGAGCGCCGCAAGCGCGAGCGCGAGGAATCCGCGCGCCGCCAAGCCGAGGAAGAGGCGCGCCTTCAGGCCGAGGCCGAGTCGCGTCGCCGTGCCGAGGAAGAGGCTCGCCGCCGCGCGCCGCAGGCCGCGGATATCGCCACGGCCGACGAAGACGAGGAGGTCAAGCCGAGGCGTACCGGGACCGGTGGTGGCGGCGCCAGTGCGCCGGCCCGCCGTCTCGTCACGCCCGAAGTGGCGCGTCCGGCCAAGCCCACCAAGGGTGAGGAAGATCGCCGCCGCGGCAAGCTGACGCTGAATTCGGCGCTGTCGGATGAGGACGCCCGTGGTCGTTCGCTGTCGTCGATGCGCCGCCGTCAGGAGAAGTTCAAACGCGCGATGCACAACGAGCCGCGCGAGAAAGTCATGCGTGAAGTGATCCTGCCCGAAACCATCACCATCCAGGAACTGGCGCAGCGCATGTCCGAACGGGCAGTCGATGTGGTCAAGTTCTTCATGAAGCAGGGCCAGATCCTGAAGCCGGGCGACGTCATCGACGCCGACACGGCTGAACTGGTCGCTTCGGAGTTCGGCCACACGGTTCGCCGCGTCGCCGAGTCCGACATCGAGGAAGGCCTGTTCAATATCGCCGACCGTCCGGAAGACCTGGTGTCGCGTCCGCCCGTGGTGACCATCATGGGCCATGTCGACCACGGCAAGACCTCGCTGCTCGACGCCATCCGCAACGCCAATGTCGTCTCCGGCGAGGCCGGCGGCATCACCCAGCACATCGGTGCCTACCAGGTCGAGAAGAACGGCCAGAAGATCACCTTCATCGACACGCCCGGCCACGCCGCCTTCACGGCCATGCGCGCCCGCGGCGCCCAGGTGACCGACATCGCCGTGCTGGTGGTGGCGGCCGACGACAGCGTGATGCCGCAGACGATCGAATCGATCAATCACGCCAAGGCGGCCGGCGTGCCGATCATCGTGGCGATCAACAAGATCGACAAGCGCGACGCCGACCCGCAGAAGGTGCGCGCGGAACTCCTGCGCCATGAGGTGTTCGTCGAATCGATGGGCGGCGAGGTGCTGGACGTCGAGGTGTCGGCGACCAAGGGCACCAATATCGACAAGCTGCTCGAGGCGATCCTGCTGCAGGCCGAAATCCTCGACCTCAAGGCCAACCCCGACCGTACCGCCGAAGGCGCGGTCATCGAGGCCAAGCTCGACAAGGGTCGTGGTCCGGTCGCCACCGTTCTGGTGCAGACCGGCACGCTGATGCCGGGCGACATCCTGGTCGCCGGCAACGAGTGGGGCCGCGTCCGCGCGCTCGTCAACGATCGCGGCGAGCATGTGCCGGAAGCCCCGCCGGCAATGCCGGTCGAGGTGCTTGGCCTCCAGGGCACGCCGCAGGCGGGCGACCGTTTCGCCGTCGTCAACAACGAGGCCCGGGCCCGCGAGATCACCGAGTACCGCCAGCGTCTGGCGCGCGAGAAGGCGGTGGCCAAGCATGCCGGCCAGCGCGGCTCGCTCGAGCAGATGATGTCGCAATTGCAGACGAGCGGGCTCAAGGAATTCCCGCTGGTCATCAAGGGCGACGTGCAGGGCTCGATCGAGGCGATCAATGCCGCGCTCGAAAAGCTCGGCAACGACGAGGTGCGGGCGCGCATCGTCCATTCGGGCGCCGGCGGCATCACCGAAAGCGACGTGTCGCTTGCCGAGACCTCGGGTGCCGCGATCATCGGCTTCAATGTCCGCGCCAACGCGCAGGCGCGTACGGCCGCTGCCGCTGCCGGTATCGAGATCCGCTACTACTCGATCATTTACAACCTCGTCGATGACGTGAAGGCGGCGCTTTCCGGCATGCTCTCGCCGGAGCGGCGCGAGACCTTCATCGGCAATGCCGAGATCCTCGAGATCTTCGACATCTCCAAGGTCGGCAAGATCGCCGGCTGCCGCGTTACCGAAGGCAAGGTCGAGCGTGGCGCAGGCGTGCGCCTGATCCGCGACAATGTCGTCGTGCACGAAGGCACGCTGAAGACGCTGAAGCGCTTCAAGGACGAAGTCTCTGAAGTGCCGGGCGGCCAGGAATGCGGCATGGCCTTCCAGAACTACGAGGACATGCGTGTCGGCGATGTCATCGAGTGCTTCCGCGTCGAGATGGTGAGCAGGACGCTCTAAATTCGGATATACTTGCCGGAATGATCCGGGCGGCGGCCGAAAGGCTGCCGCCTAGAGTCTTATTTTGTATTTGAGACATGTGGCGCGGTCCTATCCCGCGCTTCACGATTTCAGGATTGAAGAGATGTCCCGTCCGACAACATCAGGCCCCTCCCAGCGCATGCTGCGCGTCGGCGAGCAGGTGCGCCACGCGCTGTCCGAAACCCTGCAGCGCGGCGAGATTATCGATCCGGTGATCGAGAACAGCGTCGTCTCGGTCTCCGAGGTGCGCATGTCGCCCGACCTCAAGATCGCCACCGCGTTCGTCTCGCCGCTTGGCGCCGGCGACACCGATGCCGTGGTCGGCGCCCTCAACAAGCATGCGAAATTCATCCGCGGCCGCATTACCGGCGCGCTGCGGCAGATGAAATACATGCCGGAGATCCGCTTTCGGCTCGATACCTCCTTCGACAATTTCGCCAGGATCAACGAATTGCTGAAGTCGCCCGAAGTCGCGCGCGATCTCGACGACCAGAATAAGAACAACAACAAGGACGAGGAATAAGTGGCGCGTCGCGGCAAGAAGAAGGGCCGGCCGGTTTCCGGCTGGGTGGTGCTGGACAAGCCGGTCGGCATGGGCTCGACCGAAGCGGTCTCCAAGATCAAATGGCTGTTCCAGGCGGAGAAGGCCGGCCATGCCGGCACGCTTGATCCGCTCGCCTCCGGCATGCTGCCTATCGCGCTCGGCGAGGCGACCAAGACCGTGCCTTACGTGCAGGACGGCGCCAAGGTCTACCGCTTCACCGTCGCCTGGGGCGAAGAGCGCTCGACCGACGACCTCGAAGGCCCGGTGACGAACAGCTCCGACCGGCGCCCGGCCGAGGCCGAGGTGAGCGCGCTGCTGCCGAAATACACCGGCGTCATCATGCAGACGCCGCCGCAATTCTCGGCCATCAAGATCGCCGGCGAACGCGCCTATGACCTTGCGCGCGACGGCGAGACGGTCGACATTCCCGCCCGCGAGATCGAAATCGGCCGTTTGGACATCGTCGAGCATGGTGCCGACAAAACCGTCTTCGAGGTCGAATGCGGCAAGGGCACCTATGTGCGTTCGCTGGCGCGCGATATGGGCCGCGATCTGGGCTGCTTCGGTCATATCGCCGAACTGCGCCGCGTCGAGGTCGAGCCGTTCACGGCGGACGATTTCGTCACCGTTGCCGAGCTCGAAGCCGCGCGCTTCGGCGGCAAGACCGATGAAGGCGCGGTCGAGGCCGAGGCGCCGGCCGATTTCGGCGCCATCGATGCCCTGCTGGTCGATACCGCCGCAGCGCTCGACTGCCTGCCGCAGGTCGCCGTCAGCGACGACGCGGCGACCAAGATCCGCCTCGGCAACCCCGTTATCATTCGCGGTCGCGATGCGCCGGTCGAGGCCGAGGAGGCTTGCGCCACCGCGCGTGGCAAGCTCGTCGCCATCGGCGCCATCGAGCAGGGCATGTTCAAGCCCAAGCGGGTCTTTGTCGGTTGACGACACTCGGCCACTGCAACTCCAGGAAAAGTGCATAGCGGCTTTCCGCCCGGAATTGCTAAGAAACAGGACCAATTCGGTTCAAGTTTGCGCCTGAGGATCTCATGGCAAAGGCTGATATAGGCAAGCAGCGGGTGCCGCTGCGAACAAGGCGGCCGCCGGTCGGCGCTTCGCCCGGCACCCTCATTGCCGATCCCGCGGCGCGGCGCAGCGAACTTCGGCTGACGCTGATCTCGCCTGAGAAATACAAAACCATCGACAACGCCAGCATCGACGAGCTCTACACGCATTGCGACCAATGGCCGATTGTGTGGCTGGATTGCACCGGACTTGCCAACATCCCGCTGATCGAAGAGATCGGCCGCATCTTCAACCTGCACCCGCTGGCGCTGGAGGATGTCGTCAACACCGGCCAGCGGCCGAAGGTGGATTTCTTCGAGGACCATGCCTTCGTCGTCATGCGCATGATCGACGATGTCACCGCGCACCGCTACGAGCAGATCGCACTGTTCTTCGGCAGGAATTTCGTCGTCACCTTCCAGGAGCGCGAGGGCGACCCGTTCGATCCCGTGCGCAAGCGCATCGCGGCAGCCATGCCCAACCGGCTGCGCTCGCGCGGCGCCGACTATCTCGCCTACGCGCTGATCGACGCCATCGTCGACAGCTATTTCCCGCCGATCGAGGCGGCGAGCGAGCTGGTCGACGGCATCGAAGACCAGATGCTCAACACGCCGCACAAGCATCAGATGCGGCAGTTGCACGAATTGCGGCGCGACGCCAATGTGCTGAAGGGCGTGCTGTGGCCGATGCGCGACGCGCTGGCGACGCTGATCCGCAACGACGTGCCCTTCGTGAAGGCCGAGACCAAGATCTTCTTCAACGACACGCTCGACCATTCGCTGCGGCTGATCGAGCTGGTCGAGAACCAGCGCGACATGCTGACCGGCCTGATCGAGATGCATCTGTCGCTGACCCAGGCCCGCACCAACGACGTCATCTCCTATCTGACGATCGTCTCGGTGATCTTCATGCCGCTCACCTTCCTTGTCGGTGTCTGGGGCATGAACTTCGAGCCGGAAAGCTCGCCCTGGAACATGCCGGAGCTGAAGGCTTATTATGGCTACCCGGTAGCATTGCTGTTCATGCTGGTCGTCGCTGTCGGGCTCGTCGCCTTCTTCAAATGGAAGAAGTGGCTGTAGCGGCGGGAACCCTCTGTTTTTGCGGCAAGAACCTGCGACAAGCCGGCTTGACAATTGGGCTGGTGTTTTGCCCGAAATTGCACTATATGCGCCGCAGCTTCGCGCCCTGACGCGTTGCTTGCACCGGCCCCTGCTGGACGACATCCCGGCTGTGGGCGTCCCGTTTCCTCGAACAGATAAGGAAAAACACGATGTCGATTACTGCCGATCGCAAGAAGGAATTGATGACTGAATTCGCAACCGCCAAGGGCGATACCGGGTCCCCGGAAGTCCAGGTTGCCATCCTTTCCGAGCGCATCAAGAACCTGACGGAGCACTTCAAGGACCACAAGAAGGATAACCATTCCCGCCGTGGCCTGCTTGCTCTCGTTTCCCAGCGCCGCAGCCTGCTTGACTACCTCAAGCGCAAGGATGACGCGCGCTATCAGACGCTGATCGACAAGCTCGGTCTCCGTCGCTGACGAATTGACCGGCGGGCTCTCTGCGGAGGGTCCGCCGGTCGCGCATTGGCACATCGGCTGGTCCGGTGTCTCGATGCTGAGAATGGAGCGCGAAGCGCTCTCGAAATTCGCATTCGCGCAGGGCGCGTTCCGGAAACAGGGGTTTTCGGCGTCATGCGCAAGGCCGGCCGACCGGTCGGCCAGACCTGGTTCCGAAAGTGCAGAGGGCCATTCGGAACCGCCCGTGGACGGTCATGGGGCAGGATTGCAGGATGCTCGCTCGGCAAGTAGGCCGGATATATCGAGCTTCCCGTTGTCTTGCCCGTGGCTGCCCGAAGGAAGCCAGGGAAGGGATGCCCCGCGGCCGTTAAGACGCGGCCCTTTCCGCATATGAAGGACAAGATATGTTCAATCAACACAAAGTGGAAATCGAATGGGGCGGCCGTCCGCTCATCTTGGAGACCGGCAAGATCGCCCGTCAGGCTGACGGCGCCGTGCTTGCCACCTACGGCGAGACCGTGGTTCTCGCCACCGTCGTTTCGATGAAGGAGCCGAAGCCCGGCCTCGATTTCTTCCCGCTCACCGTCAACTACCAGGAAAAGACCTATGCCGCCGGCAAGATCCCGGGCGGCTATTTCAAGCGCGAGGGCCGTCCGAGCGAGAAGGAAACGCTGGTTTCCCGCCTGATCGACCGCCCGATCCGTCCGCTGTTTGCTGACGGCTACAAGAACGACACCCAGATCGTGGTCACCGTCGTCCAGCACGATCTCGAGAACGATCCGGACATCCTGTCGATCGTCGCCACCTCGGCCGCGCTCACGCTCTCCGGCGTGCCCTTCATGGGCCCGATCGGCGGCGCCCGCGTCGGCTACATCAATGGCGAATATGTGCTCAATCCGCATATCGACGAGATGGAGGAATCGAAGCTCGACCTCGTCGTCGCCGGCACCGCCGACGCCGTGCTGATGGTCGAATCCGAGGCCAAGGAGCTCTCGGAGGACCTGATGCTCGGCGCCGTTGTGTTCGGCCACAAGAGCTTCCAGCCGGTGATCGACGCGATCATCAAGCTGGCCGAGGTCGCCGCCAAGGAGCCGCGTGACTTCACCGCTCCGGACTATTCCGAGCTCGAAGGCGAGATGCTGAAGATCGTCGGCGACGAACTGCGCGAGGCCTACAAGATCACCGACAAGCAGTCGCGCTACGCCGCCGTCGACGCCGTCAAGGCGAAGGTCAAGGCAGCGTTCGCGCCGGCCGAAGGCGAGGAAGCAAAGTACGCCCCCGAACAGATCGGCAGCGTCTTCAAGGAGCTCCAGGCCAAGGTGGTGCGCTGGAACATCCTCGACACCGGCTCGCGCATCGACGGCCGTGACCTGAAGACCGTCCGCAAGATCGTCTCCGAGGTCGGCGTCCTGCCGCGTACCCATGGTTCGGCGCTCTTTACCCGCGGCGAGACCCAGGCGCTGGTCGTCGCCACGCTCGGCACCGGCGAGGACGAGCAGTTCGTCGATTCGCTGACCGGCATGTACAAGGAGAAATTCCTCCTCCACTACAACTTCCCTCCCTACTCGGTCGGTGAGACCGGCCGCATGGGCTCGCCGGGCCGTCGTGAAATCGGTCACGGCAAGCTCGCCTGGCGCGCGATCCGCCCGATGCTGCCTTCCGCCGACCAGTTCCCCTACACGCTGCGCGTCGTCTCGGAGATCACCGAGTCCAACGGCTCGTCCTCGATGGCGACCGTCTGCGGTACCTCGCTGGCGCTGATGGATGCTGGCGTGCCGATCGCCAAGCCGGTGGCCGGCATCGCCATGGGCCTGATCAAGGAAGGCGAACGCTTCGCCGTGCTCTCCGACATCCTCGGCGACGAGGATCACCTCGGCGACATGGACTTCAAGGTCGCCGGCACCGCCAACGGCGTCACCTCGCTGCAGATGGACATCAAGATCGATGGCATCACCGAGGAGATCATGGGGATCGCGCTCGGCCAGGCCAAGGACGGCCGCCTGCATATCCTCGGCGAGATGGCGCATGCGATCTCTTCCTCGCGCGCCGAGCTCGGCGAGTTCGCGCCGCGCATCGAGGTCATGCATATCCCGACAGACAAGATCCGCGACGTCATCGGCTCCGGCGGCAAGGTGATCCGCGAGATCGTCGAGAAGACCGGCGCCAAGATCAACATCGAGGACGACGGCACGGTTAAGATCGCTTCGGCCAACGCCAAGGAGATCGAGGCGGCGAAGAAGTGGATCCACACCATCGTTGCCGAGCCGGAAGTCGGCGAGATCTACGAAGGCACCGTCGTCAAGACGGCCGACTTCGGCGCCTTCGTCAACTTCTTCGGCCCGCGCGACGGCCTCGTCCACATCTCGCAGCTCGCCAATGAGCGCGTCGCCAAGACCTCCGACGTCGTCAAGGAAGGCGACAAGGTTTGGGTCAAGCTGATGGGCTTCGACGAGCGCGGCAAGGTTCGCCTGTCGATGAAGGTCGTCGACCAGGCGACCGGCAAGGAGATCGTTCAGGAGAAGAAGAAGCCGGAAGGCGAGGAAGACGCCGCCTGATCGGCCTGACCGGGTAAAATCGAGACGGGCGCGCCGCAAGGTCGCGCCCGTTTTTGTTTGAAGAGTTTGAAAGCAATGGCCGCGGAGCCGCTGAAAACCCTGTTTCATCCCTTTGAGGCCGAGGCGATCCCTCTGCCGCCGAAGGACGGCAGCGTCCTGTTTCTGGGCGCCGAGCCGGGCTTCCGGCTGCCCGACGGCTTCGATGCGGCGCTGCATCTGGTGCAAGGCTTTCGGCCGCATTACCGCCCCCTGCAGGCGGCCGGCTACGCGGTCACGCCGCAGGCGCAAGGCTCGGCATTCGACATTGCCCTTGTGCTAGCCGGCCGGCATCGCGGCCAGAATGAGCTGCGGATCGCCGAAGCGATCGAGCGCGTGGCGCCGGGAGGACTGATCGTCGTCGCCGGCGGCAAGGACGACGGCATCGACAGCCTGCGCAAACGCATCGATGCGCTGGCGCCACTCGAGGCGCACCTGCCAAAACATCACGGCGTCGCCTTCTGGTTCCGCCAGGCCGGCATGGATGCGGCCCGGGCGCTTCGCGCCGCCAACCCCGATCTGGTCGTCGAAGGCCGCTTCCGCACCGCGCCCGGCATGTTCTCCTTCGATCGTGTCGATGCCGGTTCGAAGCTTCTGCTGGACAGCCTGCCGGAGGGCCTTGCGGGCAACGTCGCCGATTTCTGCGCCGGCTGGGGTTACCTGGCGGCGGAAGTCTCGGAACGCTCGCCGGACCTCTCCGGTCTCGATCTCTACGAAGCGGATTTCGAGGCCCTGGAGGCGGCGAAGGTCAATGTCCGGGCAACCGCTGTCGAGCCGCGCTTCTTCTGGACCGATCTGCTCAGCGAAACGGTCGAGCGACGCTACGATGCGATCGTCATGAACCCGCCCTTCCACAGCGGCCGGGCTGCCGAGCCGGGCATCGGCGCCGGCATGATCCGCGCGGCGTCGAAGGCGCTGAAACCAGGTGGACGCCTGTTCATGGTGGCGAACCGGCAGTTGCCTTACGAGCAGGTGCTGGCGGCCGCCTTCTCCAGCCACGCCGAGGTCGCCCGCGACGGCATGTTCAAGGTGTTCTCGGCGCGCCGCTAAAAGCAATTCCAGGAAAGTGTCGAGCGGTTTTCCGTCTGGAATTGCGCCAGAAAAGGCAATTCCAGGAAAAGTGTCGAGCGGTTTTCCGTCCGGAATTGCGCCAGAAAAAGAGCGAGTGCCCTACTGCAGGCTGACCAGGCGCGCCGGCTCGCGCGTGGCATGAACGGGGCGCGCCTCGCCGAGCTCGACCTTGAGCGGCGCGGGACGCCCGAACAGATAGCCCTGCACCACCTCGCAGCCGGCGGCTCTCAGCAGCGTCGCCTGGTTCTCGGTCTCGACGCCCTCGGCGATGATGCCGACGCCAAGCGCACGCGACAGCCCGACGATGGTCGAGACGACGGCGCCCGAGCTGGAATCGGTATCGATGCGGCTGACGAAGGAGCGGTCTATCTTCAGCTTGCCGAACGAGAAGTCGATCAAGTAGCTCAGGTTCGAGTAGCCGGTACCGAAATCGTCGACGGCGACCGAGATGCCCATCTCGGCGAGCTGCCGCAGGATGACGGCCGCGCGGTCGCGGTCCTGCATCATCGCCGTTTCGGTGACTTCGAGCTCGAGCCGCGACGGCTTGATGCCGGTCGATGCCATGGTCTCGCGCACGATGCCGACGAAGTCCTTGGTCATGAACTGGACCGGCGAGATGTTGACGGCGACGAAGCAATCCTCCGGCAGGTACTGGGCGTCGCTGCAGGCCTTGCGCAGCACCCACTCGCCGATCGGGTTGATCATGCCGGTTTCCTCGGCGATCGGAATGAATTCCATCGGCGGGATCATGCCGCGTTCCGGATGCTTCCACCGGATCAGCGCTTCATAGCCGACGACACGGCCGCCCTGCAGGTCGAATTGCGGCTGGTAGTGGAGGCTGAAGTCGCCGCGGTCGAAGGCGGTTTTCAACTCGGATTCGATCCATTGCCGGTAGTCCGCCACCCGTCCCATATCGGCGTGGAAGACCGACCAGTTGCCGATGCCGCTCGCGCGCGCATTCTGCAGCGCCAGGTTGGAGCGGCGAAGGATGAGCACCGGGTCGACGCCGTCCTTCGGCATCGCCACGATACCGACGGACATGCTGACGGACTGCAGATGCGTCTGGAGTTGGTAGGGCTCCATCATCCGGTTGATGAGGTTTTCGAGGAACCGTTCGAGCGATCCACGGATCTCGCGATCCGGCAGCAGCACGGCGAATTCGCCGGCGCCGAGCCGTCCGATCACGGCATCCTCCGGCATGCTCTCCTTCAGCCGTTTGGTGAAGGCGCGGATCAGCTCGTCGCCATGGCTGTAGCCGATGGCATCGTTGATCTGCTTGAAGCGGTCGATGTCGATATCGATCAAATAGACCGGTTCGCCGGTCTCGATGGTTTCTGTTGCCGCCGCGGCGACCTTTCCGACGATCGCCTGGCGCGTCAGCAGGCCGGTCATCTTGTCGAAATGCGTTTCCTTGAAGACATATTCGGCCGATTCATCGACACCCGCGAAGAAGGACATCGCGGCGCCGCCGGCGGAAAGCGCGCAAAGCGCGGCGATGATGCCCGCCATCGTCTCCGCCGGCATGCCGGCCAGCCCGTCGCCAAAACCGAACCGCAGTCCCCAGAGCCCGAGGATGAAACTGCCCATGCCCGAGCTGGCGATGGTGATCAGCCGGAACAGCGGTGTTCGCTTCGGGTTGCTGACTGCAGACATGCAAGGTCCCTAAACTGCAGGGCCTTTTAGCGGATACCTCCTTAAAATGGGTTTCCGCCAATGCATCCAATTTTACTGGAAGTATTTTTTGCGTTAGCGAATTATTCGCGGCCGCCGTCGTTCTGCTTCAGTTCCTCGAGCGTCGGCATGGAGACGATGTGGTAGCCGGAATCGACATAGTGGATCTCGCCTGTGACCCCCGAAGAAAGGTCCGAGAGCAGGTAGAGCGCCGAGCCGCCGACCTCGTCGATGGTCACTGTGCGGCGAAGCGGCGAATTACGCTGCTGATAGGAGAACATGTGGCGGGCGTCGGACACGCCGGAGCCGGCGAGCGTCCGCACCGGTCCCGCCGAGATGCCGTTCACCCTGATGCCGCGCGGACCGTAATCATTGGCGAGATAGCGCACGCTCGCCTCCAGCCCGGCCTTGGCGACGCCCATGACGTTGTAGTTGGGCATGACCCGGACCGATCCGGCATAGGTCAGCGTGATCATCGAGCCGCCGTTCGTCATCAGCGCCGCGGCATTGCGGGCGATCTCGGTGAAGGAATAGCAGGAGATCACCATGGTGCGGACGAAGTTGTCGCGGCTGGTGTCGGCGTAGAGGCCCTTGAGCTCGTTCTTGTCGGAGAAGCCGATGGCGTGGACAATGAAATCCAGTCCGCCCCAGGCCTCGCCGAGCGTCTCGAAGGTAGCGGTGACCGAGGCGCTGTCCTCGACGTCGCAAGGCACGACCAGCGAGGCGCCGAGCTTCTCGGCAAGCGGCTTGACCCGGCGCCCGAAGGCGTCGCCCTGATAGGTGAAGGCAAGTTCCGCCCCGTGTTCGGACAATTTCCTGGCGATGCCCCAGGCGATCGAATGGTCGTTGGCGACCCCCATGACAAGCCCGCGCTTGCCCTTCATCAACCCTTCCATAAAAGGCGATCCTTATGCGGAATAGCGCTGGAAAATCAGCGTTGCGTTGGTGCCACCGAAACCGAAGGAATTGGACAAAACGGTGTCGATCTTGGCGTTGTCGATGCGCTTGCGCACGATCGGCATCCCCTCGAATTCCGGATCGAGCTCCTCGATATGGGCGCTCTCGCCGATGAAGCCGCCCTGCATCATCAGGATCGAGTAGATCGATTCCTGGACCCCGGCGGCGCCGAGCGAATGGCCGGTCAGCGACTTGGTCGAGGTGATGAACGGCATCGTGTCGCCGAACACCTCGCGGATGGCGCCCATTTCCTTGGAATCGCCGACCGGCGTCGAGGTGCCGTGCGTGTTGATGTAGTCGACCGGTGTTGAGACGGTTGCAAGCGCCTGCCGCATGCAGCGCATCGCGCCTTCTCCCGAAGGAGCAACCATGTCGTAGCCGTCGGAGGTCGCGCCATAGCCGACGATCTCGGCATAGATCTTGGCGCCGCGCGCCTTGGCGTGCTCAAGCTCTTCCAGCACCAG
Source organism: Mesorhizobium dulcispinae (assembly GCF_033977345.1). NCBI lineage: Bacteria > Pseudomonadati > Pseudomonadota > Alphaproteobacteria > Hyphomicrobiales > Phyllobacteriaceae > Mesorhizobium > Mesorhizobium dulcispinae. The sequence continues at coordinate 167,711 of NZ_JAVIIY010000009.1, read as the reverse complement.
CACGCCCGCCCCGCCGGCGATGACGAAGCCGTCGCGGTTGACGTCATACGCGCGGGATGCAGACGAGGCCCGATCGTTGAATTTCGACGACATGGCGCCCATGGCGTCGAACAGGTCCGACATCGTCCAGTCGAGATCCTCGTGGCCGCCGGCGAACATCATGTCCTGCTTGCCCCACTGGATCAGCTCATAGGCATTGCCGATGCAATGCGCCGAGGTCGAGCAGGCCGACGAGATCGAGTAATTGACGCCGTGGATCTTGAACCAGGTGGCCAAAGTGGCCGAAGCGGTCGACGACATCGCCTTCGGCACCGCGAACGGACCGATGCGCTTCGGGCTGCCGTTCTTGAGCGTCGTTTCGGCGGCTTCCACGATGGTCCTTGTCGACGGTCCGCCGGAGCCCATGACGATGCCGGTGCGCTCGTTGGTGATGTCGCTTTCGCCTAAGCCGGCGTCCGCGATCGCCTGATCCATGGCGACATGGTTCCAGGCGGCACCTTGGCTCAGGAAACGCATGGCGCGGCGGTCGATCATCGCCGAAGGGTCGAGCGTCGGCGCGCCCCACACCTGGCAGCGGAAGCCGTGCTCGGCGAAGGAATTGGAAAAGCTGATGCCGGACTTGGCATCGTAAAGCGAGGACTGCACCTCATTGGCGTTGTTGCCGATCGACGACACAATGCCGAGGCCTGTCACTACGACGCGTCTCATTCGCAACTCCTTCCGGCGTAGTTTGGCGAAAACCTATTCGGTTTTCGCTTTCGATCATACGCAAAATAAACTGCCGCGGCGCCCTTGCGCATCCGGCGGATACGCCAGGCCCCGTGGCGAAAAGCGATCAGGCGGCGGACTGCTTGGACAGACCCACCTTCAGATCCGTTGCCGCGTATATGGGTTCGCCATCCGCCTTGAGCCAGCCATCGGCTATGCCGAGCACGAGGCGGCCGCGCATCACGCGCTTGAAGTCGACGCCATATTCGACCTTCTTGACCGACGGCGTCACCATGCCCTTGAACTTCACCTCGCCGGTCGACAGCGCCATGCCCTTGCCGGGCTCGCCGAGCCAGCCGAGATAGAAGCCGGTCAATTGCCACATGGCGTCGAGGCCGAGGCAGCCCGGCATGATCGGATTGCCGATGAAATGGCAGGCGAAGAACCAAAGATCCGGCTTGATGTCGAATTCGGCGCGGATGAAGCCCTTGTCGAAGGCGCCACCGGTTTCGCTGATCTCGGTGATGCGGTCGAACATCAGCATCGGCGGGTAGGGCAGCTGGGCGTTTCCCGGTCCGAACAGCTCGCCGCGGGCGCAGGCAAGCAGTTCCTCGTAATCGTAGCTGGACTTTTGACCCGCCATTAACTCCGTCCCCGTTTTCCTTCCGGGCGGCAGGGCGCCCTTGTCGTTGGTTTCCTAACACACTCTGTTTGCGGCCGGAAACCGGCGTTTGCGCTTAACCCGTGCGCCTGCCTGGGTCAATGCGCGCTATTGATCGCATTTGGGCGACAGAATATATCTCGGGTGATGTCCAGTTTTTGGCATTGACGTCTTTTTGCCATTCTGGACCGGTCTATGGGGCTGGCTGCAAGCGTCGACGGGATAGATGGATTCGGGCTGCCGGAAGGAAAATGTCGCTGTGGACAAGCGGGTTCGCGAAGCCGGCCTGAGGCCGACGCGTCAGCGCATTGCGCTGGCCGATCTGCTTTTCGCCAAGGGCGACCGCCACCTCTCGGCCGAGGAACTGCACGAGGAGGCGATCGCCGCCGGCGTGCCGGTTTCGCTGGCGACCGTCTACAACGCGCTCCATCAGTTCACCCAGGCCGGCCTGCTGCGCATCCTCGCGGTCGAAGGGTCGAAGACCTATTTCGACACCAACACTTCCGATCACCACCACTTTTATGTCGAGGGCGAGAACCGCATCTTCGACATCGCCAGCGGCCCGGTGAGCGTCTCCAACCTGCCGGAACCACCTGAGGGCATGGAGATCGCCAATGTCGACATCGTGGTGAGGCTGCGCCCCAAGCGCGTTGATTGATCCTTCGGCGATGCGGCCCGTCGATCTCGTGATCCGGCTGGAATGGGTCGTCGCTGCCGTGGTGGCCGTCGTCCTCTACAAATTGACCGGTGTATCCTGGTGGCTGTTTGCGCTGCTCATCCTGGCGCCGGACCTGTCGATGCTGGGCTATCTCGCAGGGCCGCGTATCGGCGCGATGGCCTACAATGCGCTGCACATCCTGATTGCCCCGCTCGTTCTCGGTCTTGCTGGCGTCCTGCTTTCCGGTTCAATGCTGACCGCTGTGGCGCTCGTCTGGGCCGCTCACATAGCCATCGACCGCGCTCTCGGCTATGGGCTGAAACTGCCCACCGGTTTTCAGGATACGCATCTCGGTCGCATCGGACGCGATCGACCATGATCCCGAAAAGTGGGAGCCGGTTTTCGGGCTAGATCATGGTCCAGACGAAATAGTCAGTTCTTGAACTTCTCGCCCGGATAGGCGCCCCAGACCTGCGACTGGGCCATCCAGCCGGTATGGCCGTCAAAGGTCATTTCGCACCATTGACCATCGCATTTCTTGATCGAGCCGATCACCCCCGGCTCGATGATGGCGACGATGTTGGCGTCCTTGTCGGGATCGTCGAGCAGATTGATTCGCCCGCCCTTGCCGCGCTGCCAGGGCGCGACGATCGCCGTGCGGCGGCCCGAGAGCAGCGATTGGTTGATCCAGCCCTCCGAGCCGTCGGCATCGCGCACGCGGCGCCAGGTGTCGAATTCCTGGATGACTTCCATAGGCAGGCCGGCCTTCATGTACATCCAGTCGACGGAATAATTGGCGCCCGGGCCGACGCGCGAGTTGACGCGAGCCGGCTTGAGGCTGACGAAGCGCGGCAGCGGCAGGCCGCTCGGCCCGAGCGTTACCGTTTGCGCCGGTGCCGCCGCGCTCTGGGCGGACACCTGCGGCGCGCAAAGCAGAGTGCCGAGAACGGCTGCGCTGAGAGCCAGGCGAAGCGACGCGAAACCAGACACTTTCGTTCCTTTCGGCGCCGGTCCGTCGGGATGAGCGCCCCTTTTTCTTTGTCTTCGGCGGCACCGCTTGTTACAGGAGTGAGCTGATGCCGCGACTGGCTACAAGTTTCGCCTGTCTTGGTTAAAGAGGTCTCAACGAGATCGGTTTCGAGGAAGCTTCGGGGATAAAATGGCAGGCAAAAAACGGCCCCTCGTCGTCATCACGCGCAAGCTGCCCGACCCGGTGGAGACCCGCATGCGCGAGCTGTTCGACGCGCGCCTCAATGTCGAGGACCGGCCGATGACCCAGCCGGAGCTGGTCGCCGCCGTCAAGGAAGCCGACGTGCTGGTCCCGACCATCACCGACCACATCGATGCCGCGCTGATCGCCCAAGCCGGCGAGAACCTGAAGCTGATCGCCAATTTCGGCAACGGCGTCGACAAGATCGATGTCGCCGCGGCCGCCAAGAAGGGCATCACCGTCACCAACACGCCGAACGTGCTGACCGAAGACACCGCCGACATGACCATGGCGCTGATGCTCGCCGTGCCGCGCAGGCTCGCCGAAGGCGCCAACGTGCTCACCGGCGAGAAGAAATGGGCCGGTTGGTCGCCGACCTGGATGCTCGGCCGCCGCATCTGGGGCAAGCGCCTCGGCGTCGTCGGCATGGGCCGTATCGGCACGGCGGTCGCCAGGCGCGCCAAGGCGTTCGGCCTGTCCATCCACTACCACAACCGCCACCGCGTGCTGCCGGCGGTCGAGGACGAATTGGAAGCGACCTATTGGGAAAGCCTCGACCAGATGCTCGCCCGCATGGACATCATCTCGGTTAACTGTCCGTCGACGCCGGCGACCTTCCATCTCCTGTCCGCCCGGCGGCTGGCGCTGATGCAGCCGACGGCCTACATCGTCAACACCGCGCGCGGCGACATCATCGACGAGGAATCGCTGATCAAGCTTATCCAGGACGGCAAGATCGCCGGCGCCGGCCTCGACGTCTACGAGCATGAGCCGGCGCTGAACAGCAAGCTGTTGAAGCTCGCCCACAAGGGCAAGGTCGTGCTTTTGCCGCATATGGGCTCGGCGACGCTCGAAGGCCGTATCGACATGGGCGAGAAGGTGATCATCAACATCCGCGCCTTCTTCGACGGCCACCGGCCGCCGGACCGCGTGCTGCCGCTGAGGACGTGAGTTCAGGCTGCGACGCTAATCGCGCCGTCTCCGTCGACCCTTACAATGGTTCCGCGGTAGGTATCGAACGCGCCGCGTTCGAGCCTTACCGCCGTCGGCGTTTCCCAGCCCATTTCCCGGGCGACGATCAGGCCGAGCAGCAGGATGGCGTCCGGCTCGTGCAGCACCAGGGCGGCCGGTGCGCGCCCGTTGTGGACCAGCTCCATCAGCACGGCGGAAGCCGACGATGAACCGATCGTACCCGGCAGGAACAGCACCCGGCCGGAAATGATCTCGCCATGCTGCGGATGGCGGACATCGGCGATGCGTCCTGTCTTAGGATCGACGCCGCCCCAGAAGCTGATCGGCGCCGTCAGCACCAAAGCCTCCCCTTCGCCGGCCTTGCCCGGCACCAGGATTTCGGCGGCGCTCATGCGGCGATATCCGTGAAGCGCGGCTTGCCGGCGACCGCGCTTTCGACGCAATCGGCGAGCGAGGCATAGAGCACCGCATAGCCGGTGTTGCCCGGCGCGTAATGCGCGAACTTCCCCGAATTGGTCATCAAGATGCCACCGGCAAGCTCCGGCATGATCGGCGTCACCACCACGCAAGTGTCGGCGACGATCGTGACACCGCTCGCTTCCAGGATCTTGCGCTGGCCGTTCCGTTCCAGCGAGGAAAGCACATGGCGGCCGGTGCAGGCATAGATCGGCACGGCGAGTCGTCGTCCGGCGATCAATCGCTCCAGCATGTCGAACTCGGCTTGCGACAGATGCGGACTGCCGATCGCGACCGCATCGACGGTTTTCGGCGCAGCCGCCGTCGACAGGCCGGCGCGGGCCTTCGCCGCCATCTCAGGCGTGACGCGGATAGCCGCGTCCGGTTCGGGCCCGGCCAGAATGGTCTCGACATCAGGCGCCTCGGGCGTCACCCCGGCGATGTGGAACAGGCCGACCGCACCGGCTGAAGCAGCCGCGGCGCCGAAAGCCTTCAGCGCATCCTCGCCGGGGTGATTGACGACGCCGGTGACGACGCCGATCGCATTGCCGACCTCGCGGCCATAGAGGCTGCCCAGCACCGGCCAGGCGATCTCGGAGGCGAGGAGGGAGGAAGAAAGGCCGGAGACGTCGAACACCAGCCTCGCCCGGCGGTTCTCCGGGCGATGCAGGCCATAGTCCGGCGCGCGTCCGGTGATAGCGCAGGCGATGTCGAGGAAGTCGCCGTAGCGGTTCGTGCGGGCGCCCAGCACCGAGTTGCAGAACACCACCGCATTGGATTCGCCCCAGGCGACATCGCTCCCAAGCGTTGGCCTGTGTCCGGCCTGATAGGGCGCGCAGGTCCAGCTCTGCTCGCAGCCGAGCTTGCGATAGGCCTCCATCATCCGTCGCGCCATGCCGCGCTGCGGCTCTTCCAGACGGATGCGCGAGCAGCCCGTCAGGTCGAGGGCCCCGACGTTGAGCGTCGAGCGCACCGCCACCCTGGCGCCGCCCTCGACCAGCCGCTCGGCGAACAGCGTGCCGGAATCGCCGTGGTAGAGCGCGCCGTCGATATGCGCCGAAGCGATTCTGATCAGCCGCTCGGCCCCAAGCAGCCGCGCGCTCTCGGCGACGATGCGCATCGCCATACCCGCGCCGTCCTTGCCGGCGGCGATCGCCTGTTCTTCTTGGCTGAGCGCGAGACTCAAGACAGCACCTTGCGCATGGTGATCGAGGTCGGCCGGTCATAGCCTTCATGCGCCGTGCGGCCGGTCTCGCGGAAGCCGAGCCGGGCGAACGCCGCGTGGTTTGCGGTCAGTTCGATGCGCGTCTGCAGCTCGATGGCGTTTTTGCCGCGCCGGCGGGCAAAGTCCTCCACGGCCTGCATCAGCCGTCCGCCTATGCCTCGCCCCTGAAGGCCGGGCTCGACGGCAAGCTTGCCGACATAGAAATCCTTCGCCCTCTCCAGCGCGAAGATACAGCCCACGATCCGGCCGTTCTCCAAGGCCAGGAAGGCCGTCTCTTGCCCCGCCTTGCTTTTGAGGTTTTCGGGCGTCAGCCGATGCGCCGAGGATGGCGGGTCGATGACGCCGTCCATATAGGCGAAGGCGCGCAGGATCAGCGCCAGCACTTCGTCCCACCGCGCGAAGTCCGGCGGAAGCTCGGTGACGAGGAGAATGGCCGTCTGGTCCATGGGTTCAGACTGCCTTGTAGCGGACGGTGTCGAAGCGGGCGGTGAGCCCGTCGTAAAGCAGCAGCCGGCCGACCAGCGGCTCGCCGATGCCGGCGATCAGCTTGATCGTTTCCATCGCCTCCAGCGTGCCGATGACGCCCGTCAGCGCGCCGACGATGCCGGCAACGGCGCAGGATGGCACCAGCCCTTCGGGCGGCGCTTCCGGGAAAAGGTCGCGGTAGCCTGGATTGCGCTTGCCGTCGGCACCGGTTTCGTACGGCTTCAGCACCGTCACCGATCCGTCGAAGCGGCCGACGGCGGCGGTGACCAGCGGTTTCTTTTCCTGGGCGCACGCATCGGCCAGCGCATAGCGCGTCTCGAAATTGTCGGAACCGTCGACGACGACATCGTAGCGGGCGACGAGGGCAGGGGCGTTTTGCTCGGTCAGCCTGAGGCGATGCAATTCCACTGTGACATTTGGATTGATGCGCATGATCGCCGCCGACGCGCTGTCGGTCTTCGCCATGCCGATCGTGTCTGTCCCATGGATCACCTGCCGCTGCAGGTTGGACAAGGAAACGTCATCGTCGTCGACGATGCCGAGCGTGCCGACGCCGGCCGCGGCAAGATATTCAAGCGCCGGCGCCCCCAGCCCGCCGGCGCCGATCACCAGCACCCGCGCCCGCTTCAGCTTCTGCTGGCCGGGGCCGCCGATTTCGGGCAGCACGATGTGGCGGGCATAGCGTTCGAGCTCTTCGTCGGTCAGGGCATTGGTCATGGCCGGACCATATAGCGGGCAGGAAACCTTGTCATGCACATGCAAGGCAGCGCCTTGTTATGCACGGCAAGCGCCGAAGTCGCTTCAAGAGGTTAGCCGGTCGGCCCGACGCTGCCGTGATCGACCGTCAGGAACTGCGCCCGCCCGGCAAGGCTGGAAAACAGCGCCGCATCCGTGCCGGTCATGAAGGCCTGGCAGTTCAGCTCCTCAAGGATGGAAAACAGTGCCGCGCGCCGGCCTGCATCGAGATGCGCGGCAATCTCGTCGAGCAGCAGGATCGGCGTCAACCCCGACATCTCGCCGGTCAGCCTTGCATGCGACAAGACGATGCCGACCAGCAGTGCCTTTTGCTCGCCGGTCGAGCACAATTCCGCCGGCATCGACTTCGGCCGGTGCCGGACCACGAGGTCCGATCGGTGCGGACCGTCGAGCGTGCGGCCGGCGGCGCGGTCGCGCTCGCGGCCATTGGCGAGCGCGGCGCGGAACCGCTCCTCGACATCGACGGCCGGCGCGGCAGCGATCTCCGTCTCCAGTTCGCCGGCGAGGCTGATGTCGGCCTGCGGAAACGGGCCGCTGCCGGGCAGCTTGTCGATCATGGCGGCAAGCAGCCGCACCAGTTCCGCCCGCGCCGCCGCGATCGCCACGCCGGTTTCGGCCATCTGCGTCTCGATCGCGTCGAACCAGCCGCTGTCGCGGGAACCTTCCGTAAGCAAACGGTTACGGCCGCGCATCGCCTTCTCGTAGTCGAGCGCGCGCTGCCCATGGCCGGGATCGATCGCCAGCACCAGCCGGTCGAGGAAGCGGCGCCGGTCGGCGGCAGGCCCTGGAAACAGCCCGTCCATCGCCGGCGTCAGCCAGACGACCCGCAGCCATTCCAGCATGTCTTCGGCCGACTTCGCCGGCGCGCCGTTGATGCGAACGCGCCTGCCGCCTTCTCCGTCGCCGCCGGAAATGCCGGTGCCGATTTCGACCTGGCCCTCCGGTCCTTCGATGCGGGCGTGCAAGGCAAAGCCGCCGTCGCCGCCCTCGCGCGCCACGTCGGCATAGGGCGCGCGGCGCAACCCGCGTCCGGGCGTCAGCAGCGAGATGGCTTCGAGCAAATTGGTCTTGCCGGCGCCGTTGTCGCCTGACAGCACCACGGCACCAGGTTCGAGCTCGAGCGAAAGCCCCGCATAGTTGCGGAAATTGGTAAGCGTTAACTTACTTATATAGCTTTGCTGCCGAAGCTGCTTGCTATCGTCGGTCACGGCAACATGTGAGGCCATCAGAGCAATTCCAGGAAAAGTGCATAGCGGTTTTCCGTCCGGAATTGCGTCAACAAAGAGACGAAGCCTACACCCGCATCGGCATCAGCACGTAGAGCGCGGTCTCGTCGGCCATGTCGTGGATCAGCGTCGGGGACCCGGCATCCGCCAGCATGAACTTGGCCTCCGAGCCGGTGAGCTGGGCCGCGACATCGAGCAGATATTTGGCATTGAAGCCGATCTCGATCGGATCGGACGAGTAGTCTGCCGCCAGTTCCTCGGTGGCGCTGCCCGAATCCGGATTGTTGACGGCGAGCGTGAGCTGGCCGTCATTGATCGACATTTTCACCGCCCGGCCGCGCTCGGACGAAATCGTCGAGACGCGGTCGACCGCGGCGGCGAAGCTCTGGCGGTCGATGATCAGCTTCTTGTCGTTGCCGGTCGGGATGACGCGCTGATAGTCGGGGAAGGTGCCGTCGATCAGCTTCGAGGTCAGGATGACGCTGCCGATGGTGAAGCGGATCTTGGTGTCCGACAGTTCGGTGGTCACCGCCACATCCGGGTCGTCGACGAGCTTCTGCAGCTCGCTCACCGTCTTGCGCGGGATGATGATGCCGGGCATGCCCTCGGAGCCCGCCGGCGCGTCGATCTCGGCGCGCGCCAGGCGGTGGCCGTCGGTTGCGACCGAACGCAGCTTCAGCTTGCCGCCCGCCTCATGCGTGTGCAGGAAGATGCCGTTGAGATAGTAGCGCGTCTCTTCGGTCGAGATGGCGAACTGCGTCTTCTCGATCAGCCCTTTGAGCGCCACCGAGTCGAGCCGGAAGATGTGCGAGAAGGAGCCTGCCGAAAGCTCCGGGAAATCCGACTGCGGCAGGCACTGCAGGCGGAAGCTGGAGCGGCCGGACGTGACGGTCATCGCATTGCCATCCTCGTCGGTCTTCAGCATCACCTCGGCGCCGTCGGAGAGCTTGCGCACAATGTCGTAGAGCAGATGCGCCGGAACCGTCGTCGCCCCGCCGCGCTCGACCTTGGCCGGCGTGGCTTCCGTTACCTCCAGGTCGAGGTCGGTCGCTTTCATTTCCAGGCTGGCGCCTTCGGCGCTGAGCAGCACATTCGACAGAATCGGTATGGTGTTGCGCCGCTCCACCACGCGATGGACGTGGTTGAGGGACTTCAGGAGATTGGACCGTTCCAGGATAACACGCATGACCAAACAGGCTCGCTTCAATGAATGAGCGGGTCACCGGGGAGCGGCGTCCCGCGAAAGCTCCGAAAAGCTCAGAATCTATGTAAGCTGACAGTAAAAACCCTGCAAACGCAAGCCCGCGGCACCGGTTCCGGCCGGTTGCGCGGGCTTTCTGGGGATAAAGCCGGCGAAGCGCGTCGGCTTACGCATGCCGCCCAAAAGTGCGTAGCGGTTTTGGGAGAACGGCATGCATGAAAACAAATGCATACCGCCCAAAAGTGCGTAGCGGTTTTGGGAGAACGGCATGCATGGAAACAAGCGCATGCCGCCCAAAAGTGCGCAGCGGTTTTGGGAGAACGGCATGCGTCAAAACAGAGGCTTAAAGCGCGTCGCTCGGAGCCGTTTCGACGCGACGCGCTTTAGCGTTTTCAGACCGCTCAGGCCTGCTCGTTGATCAGCCTTCTGAGCAGCTCGAGTTCCTGCGCCAGCGTGTTGTCGGCACCGGAAAGGTCCTCGATCTTGCGCACGGCATGCAGAACCGTCGTGTGGTCGCGGCCGCCGAAACGCCGGCCGATCTCCGGCAGCGAGCGCGGCGTCATCACCTTCGACAGATACATCGCCACCTGCCGCGGCTTGACGATGGTGCGCGTGCGCCGGTTGGAGAGCAGCTCCGTCTTCGACACGTTGTAGTGGCGCGCCACTATGCGCTGGATGTCCTCGATGCGCACCCGCTTCGGCTCGCCCGAGCGGTAGATGTGGCCGAGGATCTCGTCGATGCGGTCGATGGTGATCTGCGGCTCGAACGACTGGCGGAACAGAAGCTGGTTGAAGGCGCCTTCGAGCTCGCGCCCGCTGCCCGTCACCGTGCGGGCGACGTGGTCGAGTATCTCGTCCGAAATGTCGAGCGAGGCATCGTCGACCTTGGCGGTGGCAAGGCGCAGCTTCAGCATGCCGAGGCGCATGGCGAAATCCGGCGCCGACATTTCGAGCGCCACGCCGCCATTGAGGCGCGAACGCACGCGCGGCTCCAGCGATTCCAGCTCCGACGGCGGCCGGTCGGCGGCGACCACCACCTGCTTGGCGCTGTCGAGCAGCATGTTGATGAGATGGCAGAACTCGTGCTGGATCGACTTGCCCTGCAGGAACTGCATGTCGTCGATGATCAGAAGATCGATGTCGCGCAGCTGCTCCTTGAGGGTGAGCGCATTGTTGTCGCGGATCGCGGTGGCGAAGCGCCACATGAAATATTCCGCCGTCAGATAGACCACGCGCGATTTCGGATTATGGCGCAGCGATTCCGCGGCGATCGCCTGCAACAGATGCGTCTTGCCCAGTCCGACGGTCGCATGAAGGAAGAGCGGGTTGAAGCGCACCGCGCTCGACTGCGATTCCGCCACCGCCTTGGCCGCGGCGAAGGCCACCCGGTTCGAGGGCCCTTCGATGAAGGAAGCGAACGTGTAGCGCGGGTCGAGCGGCGACCCCAGCACATTGTGGCGGAACTCGGTCTCCGCCGGCGCGCCCTGGCGAGGCGCCGGCGCCCGTTCCACCCGGCCGGCGCTTGCGGTCCCGGCAGCGAGCGCGGTCTGCGCCTGCTTGGTCATCTTGCGCGCCGGTGCGATCTCCGGCTCGACATTGTTGCGGCCCTGCCGCGTGGCGGTCCGCACGATGATCTCGATCTTGAGAAGATCGGGATCCTCATGTCTCCACAGTTCGGCGATAAGATCGAGATAGTGGCCGTTGATCCACGACCGCAGGAAGGCCGTGGGCACGGAGATGCGAACAATGCCGCGCGACGCCTCGGCAACCTTCATGCGGCCAAACCAGCTCGAATAGACCTCGGCTCCCAGACGCGCCTTCAACTGGGCCTTGACCCGCTCGAACTTCTGTTCGGCGTCGCTGGATGCCGCCATGCCGTCCCCTCCGACGATAGTTGCTGGGAATGGGAGCTCGCCCGCTATCTCCCGTTCGATGCCGCTCTGCATGATCAACTTCCTTTCTCGTACCCTTTTCCGCCGGGAGTGCGCCTCCTGCACCCTGGGTCCGGCGAGTTCCTCGCTGCGCCAATCGCCGCCGCCGGCGATATCCTCACAACGTTGCGCAAGGGACCGATGCCGGCTCCTGCAAGCCGGCTTGATCATGCCAAGACAATACGACACCGTCCGGCGAAAACGCCGGCCCAACGTCGACTGCCATGTACAATTACGCCAGTCCCCTACCCGCACCGAAGAGACAAACCAAGCCGCACGCGGAATTGCTCCACGTCATGAATTCCGCCATTTTTTGCTGGCCGATTCAGGCTGGGTCAGGGGCTAAAGCCCGTCCCTTCGATGGATGGACATTACCGAAATCGCTGTGGATAGGGCAAGGCCACGTCTAACCGATTTTTAACGAATCTGGTTAGCGGAGGCGTGTTCGAAGCAGGTGCCGTCAGGGCACGTTTTGACAAAGCCATTGTGATTCAAACCCTTTTCCGGCGAATGTGAAAACGGCCACACCTTTGGAAATTTTCTGAAATAATTCTCTTGACAGCTACTTGTCCCCCGCCGCTCCTCCGCGAGTTGAACAAGCTGTGGATGACCGCCTGTAAGTGTTTGAAAAATATATGTAAATTGTGACAGGCTAATTTGTGGCCATCGCCGCATCCGGCGGTCATCAACATCAGCGATTATGTATATGCCGGCAAAACATTCGCAACTTTGAAATTCGGCCGGAATGCCGTTATGCGAGCGTTCTTTTTAAGTACTTGCCGGCAAACGAAAAAACCCGGCCTGTGCGGCCGGGTTCAAGGATAACGGTTCTAAAGGCAAGTCGGTCAGGCCGACAGCACCTTGACCCGCTGAGCCAACCGCGAAACCTTGCGGGAAGCCGTGTTCTTGTGGATGACACCCTTGGTTGCGGCGCGCATCAATTCCGGCTCCGCGGCCTTGAACGCTTCCAGCGCAGCAGCCTTGTCGCCGGCGGCGAGCGCCTCTTCGACCTGGCGAACATAAGTGCGGACGCGCGACCGGCGGTTCTTGTTGATCGCCGCGCGGCGGGCGATCTTGCGCGTTGCCTTTTTGGCCGAAGATGTATTGGCCATGATGCCTCTCTTCTGATCTGGTGGGCGCCAGCGGGGTGCCGCAGGGCGCAAAAAACAAACGGGCAGCCACGGGGCCGCCTCGGTTGGTGCGGCTTATAGTTCAGCTTTTCCGGCGCGTCAACGCCGCTTCGCGGTGTTTTTGGCGGCGCCGCTCCTTTCTGCGCGACGCGCTTCAGCGGTTGTTGAAATTCGGCTTCCGCTTCTCCACGAAGGCGGCCATGCCTTCCTTCTGGTCGTCGAGCGCAAACAGCGAATGGAACAGCCGGCGCTCGAAGCGCAGTCCTTCGGCAAGCGTCGTCTCATAGGCCCGGTTGACGGCTTCCTTGGTCATCATCACCGACGGCAGGGAAAACTCGGCGATCTTCGCCGCCGCCTTCAGCGCCTCCTCGACCAGCTCGCCGGCCGGCACCACCCGCGACACCAGTCCGCAGCGCTCGGCTTCGGCGGCGTCCATCATCCGCCCGGTCAGGCACATGTCCATCGCCTTCGACTTGCCGACGAAACGGGTCAATCGCTGCGATCCGCCCATACCCGGCATGACGCCGAGCGTGATCTCGGGCTGGCCAAATTTTGCGTTGTCGGCGGCAATGATGAAATCGCACATCATGGCGAGCTCGCAGCCGCCGCCAAGCGCATAGCCGGCGACCGCCGCGATGATCGGCTTGCGCGCGCGCGTCAGGTCCTCCCAGCCGACGAAGAAGTCCTGGGTATAGGCGTCGACGAAGGAGATATCCTGCATTTCCTTGATGTCGGCGCCGGCCGCGAACGCTTTTTCAGAGCCTGTAAGGACAATGGCGCCGATGCCGGCATCGGCGCCGAACGCGTTCACCGCCGCCACGACGTCCCTCAGCACGTGCGAATTCAGCGCATTGAGCGCCTTCGGCCGGTTCAGCGTGATCAGCCCGACCTTGCCGCGCGTTTCCACGAGAATGGTTTCATAGGCCATGGCGTCGTCTCCTCGCTTGGGTTGAGGAGACGGGTCTAGCTCACCGCTGACAGGTCCGGCAATAGAAGGTCGAGCGGCCGCTCTGCACGATGCGCTCGATATGGCCGCTGCAGCCCGGTTTCGGACACGGCTCGCCTTCGCGGTCGTAGACCGCGAAGGAATGCTGGAAGTAGCCGAGCGAACCGTCCGTCTGGACGTAGTCGCGCAACGAGGATCCGCCGGCGGCGATCGCGTCGGCGATGACCGAGCGGATCGCCTCGGCCAGGCGTTCGCATTGCTGTTTCGCTTTCTTACCGGGGCCGGCGATGGTGCCGGCTTCGCGCAGCGGCGACAGGCCGGCGCGCCACAGCGCCTCCGACACATATATATTGCCGAGCCCGGCGATCAGCCGCTGGTCGAGCAACGCCGCCTTGAGCGGCGACCTGCGGCCTTCGAGGAGCGCGGCGAGCAGGGGGCCGTCAAGCGCGTTGCCGGTCGGCTCGATGCCCAGCCCCGCCAGCATCGGGTGCGTGTCCGGCGCCCCTTCGGCAAACAGCATGAAGCCGAAACGGCGCGGGTCGTTGAAGATGACGCGGGACCGCTCGCCCTTCGGCGAGGCGACGTCGAACACGACGTGGTCGTGCGCCGCGCTCTTCGAGCGCTCGTGATGGAAGGTGCCGGGGATGTCGCTGTCCCCGGCGGTTTCGACGCGGAACGATCCCGACATGCCGAGATGGCAGATCAGCACCGGACCGTCTTCGATATGCATCGTCAGATATTTGGCGCGCCTGCCAAGCACCGTCACGGTCTTGCCGGTAAGCCGCTCCGAAAAGCGTTCGGGAAAGGGAAAGCGAAGGTCGGGCCTGCGCGCCTCGACGTTGACGAGCCGCGCCCCTTCCAGAACCGGCTGCAGCCCGCGCCGCACCGTCTCGACCTCAGGCAGTTCTGGCATGGCCGCCTATCGTTGCAAGGAAAGATGTGCCGTGGCGGCCGGGCGCGAGGCCGAGGTGATCCGCGACGGTTTCGCCGATATCGGCGAAGGTCGGCCGGAGCCCGATGTCGCCGCCCTTCAACCCCGGCCCGATGCCGATCACCGGAACGCGTTCGCGCGTATGGTCCGTGCCGCGCCAGGTCGGGTCGTTGCCATGGTCGGCGGTGAGGATGAGCAGGTCGTCCGGCTTGATGCGCGACAGCGCTTCGGGCAGCCGGCGGTCGAAGGCCTCGAGCGCTCCGGCATAGCCGGCGGCATCGCGCCGATGGCCGAACTCGGTGTCGAAATCGACGAAATTGGCAAAGACCAGATCGCCTTCGCCGGCGTCGTCCATGGCGGAGAGCGCCTTGTCGAACATCGCCATGTTACCGCCCGCCTTGCGCACCTCCGAGATGCCGCGATGGGCGAAGATGTCGCCGATCTTGCCGACGGCGATGACCGTGCTGCCGCGCGCCGTCAGCCGGTCGAGCAAAGTTGGCTCCGGTGGCGGCACGGCATAGTCGCGGCGGTTGTGGGTGCGCTGGAAGGTGGCTTTCGTCTCGCCGACGAAGGGCCGCGCGATCACCCGCCCGATCTTGAGCGGATCGACCAGCCGGCGCACCGTCAGGCAGAGCTCATACAATCTTTCAAGGCCGAAATGCGTTTCGTGCGCGGCGATCTGCAATACGGAGTCGGCCGAGGTGTAGCAGATCGGCTTGCCGGTGCGGATGTGCTCCTCACCGAAACGCTCGATGATCTCGGTTCCGGGCGCATGGCAATCGCCGAGGATACCCGGGACCTTGCCTTCGCGGATGATCGCGCCGGTCAGCTCGGCCGGGAAGGCCGGCACGGTGTCGGGAAAGTAGCCCCAGTCGAAACGCACGGGCAGGCCGGCAATCTCCCAGTGGCCCGACGGCGTGTCCTTGCCGCTTGAGACCTCCTGGGCGGCGCCATGGAAAGAAGCGGCAAGCAGCGGCGTGTCGACGTCGAGCTTCAGCCCGGTCGCCGTCCGTGCCGCGCGGGCAAGCCCGAGCGAGATCATGTTGGGCACGGCGAGCGGGCCGCTGCGCAAGCCTTCACGGTCCGCGCGGCCGTCGGCGCAGGCCTGCGCGATATGCCCGAACGTGTCGGCGCCGGCATCGCCATAGCGTTCGGCATCGGCCGCTCCGCCGACGCCGAAGGAATCGAGAACGAATAGGAAAACCCGCGCCATAGGTGCCATTGTTGCCAGTCCAGGCAGCCAGACATAAGGTTCCGCGGTGGCGTTGGCAAATCGGAAACCAAACCGAAACCGGCATGGCGTCATAGTGGCGCGATCGGGCGCGGTGTCGGCGGGAGCGCGGCAGGAGATGGGCAGGGGCGCGGGATCCGCGGCAAGCCGGGTTTTGGAGACGTGCGCGGCGGCTCTCGCGATGCTTTCCGCGGCCTTGCCGGCGCGCGCCGATTGGCGCGACGACATCGGCACGTTTCGCATAGGCATCGTCGCCGAGCCCGGAGGCGGCAACACGGTACCCGGCCTGGCCCGCCTGACGGATGCCTATACGAACGCGCTCGGCATGAAGGTGGAGTTCGTGGTTGCCCGCGACTATGCGGCGTTGATCGAGGCGCAGGCAAGCGGCCGTGTCCAGTACGCAGTCTATTCGGCGCTTGCTTATGCTACGGCTTCGGAGCGCTGCGGCTGTGTCGAGCCGCTGGTGGCGCCGATCGATGCCGATGGAGCCGCCGGCATCCGTTCCGTGCTGGTGACGCGCGACGGCAAAGTGCCGGACCTCGCCGCAATGGCCTCGCATCGGATCGCGATCGCGCCCGCCGACAATGTCGCCGGTTTCCTGCTGCCGCTGACCGGCCTGGCTGGCGAAGGCGTGAAGATCGCGGAGGATTCGCCTTTCCTGGCACATGCCCCGTCGGCCACCGCGGCCGAAACGATGCTCGGCGACGGCGAAGCCGACGGCTTGTTCGGCTGGGAGCCTGTCGGCGCCGACGGCCAGTCCACCGATACGGGCGGCACGGTCATGCGGCTCGAGGCCGCTGGCATCCCGAAGACGTCGCTTCGGGTGTTATGGACCTCGGCTCAGCTGCGATACGGGCCTCATGCCGTGCGTAGCGATCTCGATGCCGAAGCGAAGCGTCGCCTGGCCGTCTTCCTGACCAATCTCAAGTCGCTGACCCCGGACGTCTACGACCTTCTGGAATCGAGGCATTCCGGCGGATTCGAGCTCGCTGTGGCCAAAGACTACATGACGGCCCTGGCGGTCGTGCGATGGCAATCGGCCGGCAAGGAATAGCTTTCAGCAGTCGCTGCAGGGGACCGTGGGGCCGCGGCGAGGCCTCAGATAGTATGTTTCGCCCATGGCTATGTTGTTGAAGGCCGAGGTCAGGCCAAGCGCCTTCGACTCGCCGGCCGACCAGGTGATGATCGGCTTGTAGCCGAGGTCGCTTTCCACCCGGACAAGGAAGGTGTTGCGGATATTCAGCGTCGACGGAACGGTGGTGATGCTGTCCTTCACCGCGTCGGCGCTGTAGGTGGTGCCCACCAGCTTGCGCGACCATGCCACCTTGACCTTGGGCGACGCCTCATCGGTGATCTGGATCCCGGTGATGATGATCGTCGGCGTGGAGCGGTTGTAGGGCTGCAGCGTCGAGGTGCCGATCTTCATGATCGCGTCGAGATCGGCCTTCTTGACGCTCGGCTGCTGCGTGACGAGATCCGCCACCATGCTGCCGATGCGGCTGACCTTCTTGCTGGTCTCGATCGCCTGCGAGGCTTCCATCGTGATGAAGTACATGATGAGCAGCACCGGCACGATGAACGCGAACTCGATTGCCGCGACGCCGCGGCGATCGCGGCAAAACCGTGCCGCCTTCGCCAGAATGGCCGAAATTCCCCGGTGTGCCCCCGCACGGTACATATCCTACCCCCACGCCGCCGTAGTCTTGGCCGGCCGCAATCTTGAAGCATGACTCCCGAAAGTGAGCCGGTTTCGGGATAAAGACATGCTTAAAATCAAAAAGCTGAAGCAGGTCGCATCACGCGACCTGCGTTAGTCGTCGAAAGGTTCGTTCTGCCAGGTCACCGATGCGAAGTGCAGCGTCTTGCCGCCATTCAGATTGGCCATTTGTTTGGCGAGGAAATCGGTGATCACCGGCCATTTGTAGAAAACCCGCAGCATGTTCCTCGATTCCGCCAGCCCGGGAGACACCGTGAAGGTCGTCGAGCTCGTGCCTGTCAACACGATGTCGCCGTTCTGGATATTGAAGCCCGCCGCCGCGGCGTCGGCGAAGGTCGGATATTCGCGCAGGTCCACCAGCAGCGAAGCATTTGACCCGGACCCGGGGCAGTTGGTGGCAACCATGATCGCCAGCCTGTCGCAGATCAGCTTCTTGATCGAGTCTTCGGTGACGTTGGCCTTCTTGAGTTGACCGGTCCTGAGCTGGCGCGCGATATCGTCGGTGCCATTGGCCATCACTTCCTGGCCGGCGAACGAGATGCAGCTCTCCAGGATGGCGAACACGAGCAAGGCGAACGGTATGGCCAGCATCGCGAATTCCAACGCCGTGCTGCCGCGCCTGTCGCTGAAGAAGCCATGACGGGGCTTTGCCCGTGCCTTGTCGTCCATGCCACCCTCGGATGCCGGATCCTTGCTCATGTCCGTTCCTGCCGATCCCTTGCAATGTCGGGCGGCAACCTAGCAAAAACCCATTGAGGTCGGGTTTGGATGAGCGTTAAATTCGCCGGACGAGTTTTAACCCGCCATTAACGTCGCAGGCGCTTGCCGGCGCCAGCCTCAGCGGCTGGCATTCATTTCGGTTTCGGAAGTTCTCTCCGCTTCGCTCTTGTACGAGCTTTCGCAATAGGGCGTGCAGGACATGGTCTGGACGTCGGCGCGCCGGTAGATGCGCACCGAAGACGCGGCTTGCCGGACCACCGTCACCTGCTCATCGACGATCGGGCTGCCATCGGAATCGAGCACGACCAGATTGGTGACGCCGAAACCCTTGCCGGTGAGAACGACCGTCGAGGAATCCTGCACGGCGGCGTCGGCGATTGCCGGATTGCCGATGACGATCGTATCGGCGGCACGCGACAACTTGACGATCTTTGCCTGGTTCATGGTGACCTCGATGCCGGCGCCGGCGCTGGCGGGCATGACGAAAGCGGCAACTGCCAGCAGCGCGACGACTGGAAATGGCGATCTCGACAAGGTCATTGAAGCGCTCCGGAGCGGCGGACTGTTCAACGGAACATGAACGAAATTGGTGAACCGACGGTTAAACGCCGCGTGGCCGCGACAAGCATTGCCGCTTTGAGGGTCAGGAACCAGCAGCATGCGCTGTTTTAGCAAAATCGTAGGTGGGCCGGATCTCCGCGCTTTTCCTGGCCGTCGGCCCGCCTTGAGGCGTTTAGGCCACGGTTAACCAAGCAAAGGGTTCGCCACAGGAAAGGAATCGGTAAGGGTATTTATTAAGCCGATTGAAAGGGCTTCTCCCTAGATTTGCAACATCCGATCAACCGGCAAGAGAAGTTGACGGAAGTGCTGTAACACGTGGAGTAGGAGCTCTCGAATGTCTAACCTCATCGCACGTTTCGTGAAGGACGAATCCGGCGCGACCGCCATCGAATACGGTCTGATCGCCGCCCTCATCGCGCTCGCCATCATGGTCGGCGCCAGCCAGCTCGGCACCGCCCTGAACAGCAAGTTCGTGGCGATCGCCAGCGCCGTCAAGACCGGCAAGGCCCCGTGATAGGGCACGGAAGCCAGTATTTGCTTTGAGAAAGAAGGGTCGCCCACTGGCGGCCCTTATTTCATGCGGCCGGTTGATTTCGACGATCCGACCTCATCAATCGTTAATTCCGGCATGCCTAGACTGCAGCTGGTAAATTGCGCCATAGGCACCGCGCCATGCTCGAAGCCGCGATCTTCGTCGTCTTTCCTTTCTGCATGCTGTTCGCGGCGATCTCCGACACGCTGTCGATGACGATCGCCAACCGCGTGCCGGTGCTGCTGTTGGCGACGTTCGCTCTGGTGGCTCCGTTGACCGGAATGGACTGGGCAACCTATGGCGGGCATTTCGCGGCCGGTGCCCTGGTGCTGGCGGTGACATTCGGCCTGTTCGCGCTCGGCGGCATGGGCGGCGGCGACGCCAAGCTCCTGGCGGCAACCGCGGTATGGATGGGGCTCAACATCAATCTCGTCGGCTATCTGGTAACCTCGACATTGATCGGCGGTCTGCTGACGGTTGCCATTCTGGCCTACCGGAAATCGCCATTTGCGGTCTACACCGGCCACAACCGTTTTTTACGCCATTTCGCCGACGAGAGCGCAGGCATTCCTTATGGCGTCGCGCTTGGTCTCGGCGGGCTTCTCACCTTTCCGGATTCTCCGCTGATGATCTGGGCGCTGGACAGGCTCACCGCCTAAACCACATCGCCATCTTCAGATACGCTCGGCGCGCTTTGGATTGTCGACCTTACGCTTCTCTTTTTTCCGAACCCGGTTCCCACTTTCGGAAGGCTCAGTTCCAGGCTTGGCCGCCTTTTTTCGTTAACGGCAAGCCGTTCCGTCTAATTTGAGTAAACCTTAAATTAATCACGATCGTAAGCATTGCATTAACCTTGTTTTGACGATTGCGGCTGCAAAGTCCGGCCTGGCTAAGGTGGTTTGCCTTGAGGCGAAGGGTTCGGACGAATGCCAGCATCCCGACTGATTATTCTGGGCGTGGCTGTGGCCGCGGCGGGTGGCGCGGGTTATGTCGCGAAGAATATGGTGGTGGCGCCGCCGCCCCAGGTCATCCTCGACGCTCCCAAAGAGCCGGCGATCGCGCTGCAGGATGTGCTGGTGCTTTCCGGCGATGTCGCGATGGGTAGCCAGCTCGGTGACAACATCAGCTGGGAGCGGTGGCCGGCCAGCGGCATCAACGCCAATTTCATCACCCGTGCGGCCGAACCGGACGCGGTCGAAAAGCTCAAGGGCTCGGTGGCGCGCGTGGCCATGTATACCGGTGAGCCGCTGCGGCGCTCCAAGCTGGTCGGCGAGGGGAAGAGCTTCATGTCGTCGATCCTGCCGTCCGGCATGCGCGCGGTCGCCACCGCCATATCGGCCGACACATCGGCGGGCGGCTTCATCCTGCCCAACGACTTCGTCGACGTCATCATGACCCGGCGCGCCGACGCCAGCAATGGCGGCAGCGGCTTCAACACCGAGACCATCCTCAAGAACATCCGCGTCCTGGCCATCGACCAGACAATCCAGGAGGACGAGGAAGGCAAGAAGACCAGGGTCGGCCAGACCGCGACGTTGGAGCTGACGCCGCAGCAGGCGGAGATCATCACGGTGGCGCAGCAGATGGCGGACCGTCTGACCCTGGCGCTGCGTCCGATCACCGACACGAATGAGAAGAACCTGGGCGAGGCCGACTATCTGGTGAACGGCAATGGCCGGCGCGGCACGGTGCGGTTGATCAAGTCGGGCGAAGTTTCCGAAGTGGGAGCAAGGAAATGAGGCTAAGCGGCAAACTGCCCGTCATCGCGGCGGCGGCAATCGGCCTGTTCCTGATCGGCACCAATGCGCCCGGCCTCGTCGAGGCCAAGGCCGCGAACAGGGCAGCGGGCGTGACGGCCTCGGTTGCCTCGCAACGCGTCAAGCTCGGCCTCAACAAGTCGGTGGTCATCGATCTGCCGAGCGACGCCTACGACATCCTCGTCGCCAATCCGGCGGTCGCCGACGCGGTGACGCGTACGGCGCGCCGCATCTATCTGTTCGGCAAGGCGGTCGGCGAAACCAACATCTTCGTCTTCGGCCCCAATGGCGAACAGATCGCCAGCCTCGACCTGGCGGTCGAACGCGACGTCGCCGGACTGGAAGACTATCTCAAGCGCTTCCTCCCGTCGTCGCAGATCAAGGTCGAGCTGCTGAACGACAACGTGATCCTGACCGGCAACGTGGACACGCCGCTCGATGCCAAGCGCGCCG
The DNA here is from genome assembly GCF_033977345.1 of Mesorhizobium dulcispinae. NCBI lineage: Bacteria > Pseudomonadati > Pseudomonadota > Alphaproteobacteria > Hyphomicrobiales > Phyllobacteriaceae > Mesorhizobium > Mesorhizobium dulcispinae. The sequence goes on along the minus strand of NZ_JAVIIY010000009.1, from coordinate 146,243 downwards.
TCGACCTGGCTACCATCTTCGTCTCGGGCGGTGAGGCGACAACCGGCCAATATTCGCAGACAGCCGCCGGCGGCTCGGCCAATGGCGGCGTCGACATCAACAATCCCGACGCCGAACGCAGGGTCTCCAAGATCGTCAATCTGCTGCAGATCATCGGCGACGATCAGGTGACGCTGAAGGTGACGGTGGCCGAAGTCAGCCGCTCGGTGATGAAGCAGCTCGGCGTCAACATGGTTGGCAACGGCGGCAGCAACGGCATTTCCTGGGGCGCGCTCAGCGACAACTTCACCGGCCTCGGCAAGCAGCTGTCCAATTCGGGCTTCAACGTCGGGACGTCCTCGATCCAGGCCTACATCAACGCCATGGAATCGGCCGGCGTCATGAAGACGCTGGCAGAACCGACGCTGACCGCGGTGTCCGGCGAGAAGGCGACCTTCAGGGTCGGCGGCGAATACAACATGGTGAACAGCGTTTCCGCCAACGTCTCCAACGACAACCAGACGGGTCTGAAGACCTATTCGATCGAGAAGATCGAATACGGCATCGGTTTGGAGTTCCAGCCGGTGGTGCTGTCACCCGGCCGCATCAGCCTGAAGGTGCGGACCGCCGTTTCCGAGCCGACAACCGAGGGATCGGTTTCGCTTTCCGATGGCGGCAGGAGCCCCGGCATGAACGCTTTGTCGCTGCGCAAGCGCCTGGCCGATACGACGGTGGAACTGCCTTCCGGTGGTTCGATGATGATCGCGGGCCTCGTGCGCGACGACGTCAGGCAGGCCGTCAACGGATTGCCCGGGCTGACCAAGATCCCCGTGCTCGGCGCGCTCTTCCGCAGCCGCGACTTCGTGCGCAACGAGAGCGAGCTCGTCATCATCATCACGCCCTATCTGGCGCGGCCCGTGGCGCGCAACGAATTGGCCAAGCCCGACGACAATTTCAACGCGCCGAGCGATGGCGCCGGCATGTTCCTTGGCCGCGTCAATCGCGTCTACGGCACCATGCAGACCGACAGGCCACCTGGCCGTTACCACGGCGTCGTCGGCTTCATCTACAAGTGAGCGGGAAAGCGGACATGTCCAACTCAGCATCGAAGGCCATGACGATCGCGGCGGCAAAATCCTGCCGCGGACGTTTCCGCGGGTCGTCTCCGGTCCTGGCGATCGCCCTTGCGGCGTCGCTCGCCGGTTGCGCCAACTTCCATCGCGACAGTTTGACGGTGGGCGCCATTCCGGACGACTACCGCACCAATCATCCGATCGTCATCGCCGAGAAGAACCAGAAGATCGACCTTCCGGTCGGCGCCGGCGATCGCGGCATGACCGTTTCGCAGCGCGACACGCTGCTCGGCTTCCTCGACGGCTACGACAGGAGCGCCGCGCCGGCGCTGACGATCGCGGCCCCGGTCGGCTCCGCGAACCAGGCCGCCGCCCAGGCCGCCAGCCGTGATTTCGCCAGGCTTGCCATTGCGGCCGGCGTCAAGCGCGACCGGATCGTCATGACGTCTTACCAGTCGGTCGTGCCGGAAGCTTCGGCGCCGGTCCGCGTCGCCTTCGTCGCCGTGAAGGCCCAGACCGACAAATGCGGGCGCTGGCCGGAAGATCTGCTGCAGACATCGGAAAACAGGCACTACGCCGATTTCGGGTGCTCCTATCAGAACAACCTTGCCGCCCAGATGGCCAATCCCAACGACCTGCTCGGGCCGCGCAAGCAGTCCGACATCGACGCCGAAAATCGCGGCAAGGTGATCGATCTCTATCGCGCCCGAGGTGTTTCGGACGAGTTCCTCGGCAATTCGGAAGTGACCTACTGAGCCGCGCCGGATGACGGAAAGAGCATGACGATGAGCAATCTCGCCTACGACACGCCCACGGATACCGGCGATCTCTCGCAACAGGACGCCGCCGCCATGCAGGCGCTGCGCCCGGTGCCGCGCATCTCGATCCAGGCATTCTGCGAGACCGAGGGCGTCGCCAATCCGATCGAGCGCGCCGGCGAGGACCGCCGCATGGCCAAGGCCCATCTCAAGGTCCACATGGGCGGCATCGCCACCGCGATCGAATTCTATCGGTCGGCGCCGACACCCAACCTGATCCTGCTGGAATCGCGCAGCGAGCCGAAACAGCTGCTGGAGCAGCTCACTCAGCTCGCCGAATTTTGTGATCCGACCTCGAAGGTCGTGGTCGTCGGCCACTACAACGATGTCGGCCTCTACCGCGAGCTTATCCGTTCGGGCATTTCCGAATATGTCATCGCGCCGGTCTCGATGACCGATATCGTCAGCGTCGTGTCGTCGATCTTCGTCGATCCCGAGTCCGATCCGATCGGCCGCTCCATCGCCTTCATCGGCGCCAAGGGCGGTGTCGGCTCCTCGACGATCGCCCATAACGTCGCCTGGGCGATGTCGTCCTTGTTCAAGTCCGAAGTCGTCGTTGCCGATCTCGATCTCGCTTTCGGCACGGCCAACATCAACTTCGACCAGGACCCCGCGCAGGGTATCGCCGAGGCGGTGTTTTCGCCCGAGCGCGTCGACGAGGTCTATCTCGACCGGCTGCTCGCGCAGTGCGCCGAGCATTTGTCGCTGCTGGCGGCACCTTCCACGCTCGAGCGCGTCTATGATTTCGATCCCGACGCCTTCTCCCAGGTTATCGAAACGGCCCAGCGCAGCGCGCCCTTGCTCGTGCTCGACCTTCCTCACGTCTGGAGCGGTTGGACCAAGAGCACGCTGATCAAGGCCGATGACATCGTCATCACGGCCACGCCCGAACTCGCCAATCTGCGCAACACCAAGAACATGGTGGACATGCTGAAGCGGCTGCGTCCGAACGACCCGCCGCCGAAGCTGATCATCAACCAGGCCGGCGTTCCGAAACGGCCGGAGATCGCGGCATCGGATTTTGCCGAGCCGCTCGGCATCACGCCCATGGCGGTGATCAATTTCGAGCCGCTGCTGTTCGGCAATGCGGCCAACAATGGCCGCATGCTTGGCGAGATGGACGCCAAGAGTCCGATTGTCGGCACGATCAACGAAATCGCGCATGTGCTGACCGGGCGCAGCGAAATCAAGGCGAAGAAGAAGGCAGGCCTGGGCTCCATCCTCGGCAAGCTTTCGCGCAACAGGAAGTGACGCTCGCGGAGCGGCATCGGGTAGTCGATCATGTTTGGTAAAAGAGGCAAAGACGACGGCAGCCGGGCAGCTCCCGAATTCCGTCCGCCGGCACCTCCTCCGGCCGCTCCCGCTCCGGCCGGGACGGTGGCTGTCGATCGGCCGGCCGCGTCGGCGCCGAGCATACCCGCCTCACAGCCCGCTCGCCGCCCGGTAGAGGCGCCGCCGATGGCGCCCGAGCCGCCGAGAAGGGCCCAGCGCGAGCGCAGCGAAACCTATTACGACACCAAGAGCCAGGTGTTTTCGGCGCTGATCGACACGATCGATCTGTCGCAGCTCGCCAAGCTCGATCCGGAAAGCGCGCGCGAGGAAATCCGCGACATCGTCAACGACATCATCGCGATCAAGAATTTCGTGATGTCGATCTCCGAGCAGGAGGAGCTGCTCGAGGACATCTGCAACGACGTGCTCGGCTATGGGCCGCTGGAGCCGCTGCTCGCGCGCGACGACATCGCCGACATCATGGTCAACGGTTCCAAGAACGTCTACATCGAGGTCAACGGCAAGGTCGAACCGACCAGCATTCGCTTCCGCGACAACCAGCAGCTGCTCAACATCTGCCAGCGCATCGTCAGCCAGGTTGGCCGCCGCGTCGACGAATCGAGCCCGATCTGCGACGCGCGTCTTCCCGACGGTTCGCGCGTCAACGTGATCGCGCCGCCGCTCTCCCTCGATGGCACCGCGCTCACCATCCGCAAGTTCAAGAAGGACAAGCTGACGCTCGACCAGCTGGTCAAGTTCGGCGCCATCTCGCCGCAAGGCGCGGAGATCCTCAAGATCATCGGCCGCGTCCGCTGCAATGTCGTCATCTCGGGCGGTACCGGCTCGGGCAAGACGACGCTCCTCAACTGCCTGACCAACTACATCGATCGCGAGGAACGAGTCATCACCTGTGAGGACTCGGCCGAGCTGCAACTGCAGCAGCCGCATGTGGTGCGTCTCGAAACCAGGCCGCCCAATCTCGAAGGCGAGGGCGAGGTAACCATGCGCGACCTCGTCAAGAACTGCCTGCGCATGCGGCCCGAACGGATCATCGTCGGCGAGGTGCGCGGGCCGGAAGTGTTCGATCTTCTGCAGGCGATGAACACCGGCCATGACGGCTCGATGGGAACGATCCACTCCAACAGCCCGCGCGAATGCCTGAACCGTATTGAATCGATGATCGCCATGGGCGGCTATTCGCTGCCGCAGAGAACGGTGCGCGAGATCGTCGTCGGCTCGGTCGACGTGATCATCCAGGCGGCTCGTCTGCGCGACGGCTCGCGCCGCATCACCCACATCACCGAGGTGATCGGCATGGAAGGCGACGTCATCATCACCCAGGATATCGTCCTCTACAACATCAAGGGCGAAGACTCGAGCGGCCGTCTGATTGGCGAGCATGTTTCCACCGGCATCGGCCGGCCGCATTTCTGGGATCGTGCCCGCTACTATGGCGAGGAGCAGCGCCTCGCCAACGCGCTCGAGGCCATGGAGAAACGCGCTGACTGATGCATCTGGAGGTCTGAAGCAATTCCGGGAAAAGTGTGAAGCGGTTTTCCGTCCGGAATTGCGTCTAAACAAAGAAATAGGTCGGTTCGCCGTTTCTTTGAAACGGCGAAATGCCCTGGGGATCCCGGTCGATGTTCGGAATTGACACCACGGTTCTGGCTTTCGTCGTGCTTGCGGGCCTCAGCGCCGGCGCGATAGCCTATGCTTTCCTGTTCAAGCGCATCGACAACGAAAAGCAGGCCGGCAAGCGGCTTGAAACAATCAAGACGGCCGAGACCGACCGGTCGGTGGTGAAGGCCTCGCGCGACCGCGCCGCGGAAGCGGTCAGGCGGCGCAAGACCCTCCAGGATTCGCTCAAGCAGCTCGATGAGAAGCAGAAGACCAACGAGCGCAACGTCAAGAAGCCGCCGCTGAAGGCCCAGATCCGCCAGGCCGGCATGACGGTCTCCATCGAGCGCTTCTACATCTACTCGGCGATCTGCGGCGTCGTGCTTACGTTTCTCGCCTATTTTGCCGGCGCGCCGTTGCTGGTCCTGCCCGGCGCTCTCCTGGCCGGAGCCCTCGGCCTGCCGCGCTGGTTCGTGTCGTTTCGCCGCACGCGCCGGGTGAAGGCTTTCCTGGAGGAGTTCCCGAACGCCCTCGATATTATCGTGCGCGCGGTCAAGTCCGGCCTGCCGCTGAACGATGCGATCCGCCTGATCGCCAACGAATCTCCCGAGCCGGTCCGCTCCGAGTTCCGCCGCATCGTCGATTCCCAGCAGATGGGCATGTCGATCCCCGATGCGACGCTGCGCATGTCCGAGACCATGCCATGCACCGAGGCCGGCTTCTTCGGCATCGTCATCCAGATCCAGTCGCAGGCCGGCGGCAATCTCTCCGAAGCGCTTGGCAACCTTTCGCGCGTGCTGCGCGACCGCAAGAAGATGAAGGCCAAGGTGCAGGCCCTGTCGATGGAAGCAAAGGCATCCGCCATCATCATCGGCGCCTTGCCGTTCGTCGTCGCCTTTCTCGTTTATCTGTCCAGCCCGAACTACATCATGCCGCTGTTCACGACCAGCGTCGGCAATCTGATCCTCGGCTGCTCCGGCGTCTGGATGTCGATCGGCATCCTGGTGATGCGCAAGATGATGAATTTCGAAGTGTAGGGACGCGGATCCAATGACAGACCAGGTCGTCAAGACGCTAACCGATCCTTCCTTTCTTATCGCGCTCCTGGTCGGGATCGCGGTTTTTGCGACCGTCTTCACGCTCATGCCTGCGCTTGGCGGCGATCAGCTCAAGGCGCGCATGAAAACCGTGGCGCTCGAGCGCGACGAACTGCGCGCCAGGCAGCGTCAGCGGCTTGCCAACGAAGCCGACCGCCGCCGCAAGGGCTTACGCGAGGAACAGTCGATCGGCATGCGCAACATCGTCGAACGGCTGGACCTGAAGCGCGCGCTTGCCGACGAAGGCACGTTGCAGAAGCTCAAGGTGGCGGGCTTCCGCGGCCAGAATCCGCTGACGCGCTTCCTGTTCTTCCGCCTGATCCTGCCCTTCATCGGATTCGCGCTCGCGGCGATCTACCTGTTCGTTCTGGGTGGTCTGGCGCAACAGCCGGCCTTCATCAAGCTGTTCGTCTGCATTCTTGTTGCCTATGGCGGCTTCTATGCGCCGATCCTCTACGTCAACAACCGCGCGACCAAACGCAAGCAGTCGATCCAACTGGCATGGCCGGACGCGCTCGACCTGATGCTGATCTGCGTTGAATCCGGCATGTCGGTGGAAGCAGCGCTTCGCAAGGTCGCCGACGAGATCGGTACCCAGTCCGTGGCGCTCGCCGAGGAATTCGTGCTCACCAATGCCGAGCTCTCGTATCTGCAGGACCGCAGGGTCGCTTATGAGAACCTGGCAAGCCGCACCGGCCTGGATTCGGTGAAGGCCGTGTCCCAGGCCCTGGTCCAGGCGGAGCGTTACGGCACGCCGGTGGCGCATGCGCTGCGCGTGCTAGCCTCGGAAAGCCGCGACATGCGCATGAACGCGGCCGAGAAGAAGGCCGCGGCCCTGCCGCCGAAGCTCACCGTGCCGATGATCCTGTTCTTCCTGCCGGTCCTGTTCGCCATCATTCTTGGACCGGCCGGCATCCAGGTCAGCCAGCGCGGCATCTTCGGCGATCAGCACAATTCCAGCAGCCAATAGGCGGAGCTGTCTAAAGCATGTCTCCCGAAAGTGGGACCGGTTTTCGGGACAAAGACATGCGTAAAATCAAAAAACCTAAAGCGCATGGAGCGAATCTGAAAGATCGCGACGCGCCTTAGGTCATGACAAAGCCGCGTGGCGGGTGCCGCGCGGCTTTTCCTTGTCAGGCATAACTTTGGGCGCCGCGCAGCCGCTCGATCAGTTCGTCGCGACTTTCGCCTTGCCCTTGTCCTGATCCTTGAGTTGGCTCCAGGCATTCTGCTGGGCCAGCATCTGGCGCAGATAGGCGATGTTGGCCTGCGCCTGCTCCGGCGAGAGCTCCTGCGAGGCGATCTTTTCGGCCTCGTCGAAGCGGCCCTGTAGGCCGACCACCAGCGCCAGGTTCTGCCGCACGCGGCTGTCGGCGTTCGGCTGCTGCGCGGCCGAGCACATATAGGTCTCGGCGGTGCGCAGATCCCCCTCCAGCACATAGGACATGCCGAGATTGGAGAGGATCGAAGGTTCGTTCGGCTTGAGCTCGAGCGCCTTCCGGTAATCCTGACGTGCCTCGTCCCGCTGCCCCATCTGGTCGAGGATGGCGGCTTCCGCCGACACCAGCCTCCAGTCAGGATATTCCGGCGTCTGCGCGCGGCGCACGGCGTCGAGCGCCTGCTCGAACTGCCCGTTGGCGGCAAGCGCCTTGCCGTAGGCAGCGAGCACGTCCCGGTCCTTGGGGTAGGCGATTGCGAGCTTGCGCATCACCGCCAGCGACTGGTCGGCGTCGCCATCCATCTGCAGCGCCGCGGCGTAATTCGTGGCGATGCGTTTGTCGTTCGGGTTCCTGGCGTAGGATTCGCCAAGCCTGGTCGTGGCGCTGTGCAGTTCGCTGGCCGACATCGTTTCCAGCGGCCTGTTGTCGGAGCGGGAAATGGAGCCCGTCGTGAACTTGCTGGTGCTGCCGCAGCCTGCCACGCTGGCCGCCAGCGCTGCCATGAATGCCGTGGCGATCAGACGCTTGCTCGTGAAGGTCAACGCTTTGATCGGCATCACGCCGTCTCCATTCCTGCGCGGCCATTCAGCTGGCCGTCTTCCCTCCCACAGAAATATTCTGTTAACCCTAACGGATCGTTAAAAAGCCGACTCGCCGTGCCGGCCGGAGACCATCGAATGCCTGTCGAACTCATTGACCAGAAACCGGAAGCCGCTTTGCCAGTTTATTTGGTGGGAAAGGACGGCCTCGACGCCTCGGGCCTCCCGCCACCGGTCATTGCCTGGGCACGGGCCAACGGCTTTTCCGGCGAGGCAGGTCGCACGCTCGTGCTGCCGGGCGACGGTGGCGCGGTCGCCGGCGCGCTATTCGGCACCGGCGACGGCGAGAGCCAGCTTGCCGTCGGTACTTTGGCGAGATCGCTGCCCGAGGGCGAATGGCATTTCGCCCAGGATTTGCCTGCGCCGGATCTGGCGGCGCTGGCCGTCGTCCTCGGCGGCTACGTCTTCACCCGCTACGGCAAGAAGCCCGGCAAGGCGTTGCGCTTCGCGTTGCCGTCCGCCGCCGACGGCGCGCATGTGCGCCGCATCGCCGAGGGTATTTTCCTGACGCGCGACCTCGTCAACACGCCGACCAGCGACATGGGGCCGGCTGACCTGGAGGAGGCCGTCCAAGTATTGGCAGCCGCGCATGGCGCCGACCTCTCCGTCGTCAAGGGCGACGATCTCCTGGTCCGGAATTTCCCGATGATCCACGCCGTCGGCCGCGCCTCGGCCGGCGCGCCGCGGTTGATCGACATGACCTGGGGGTCGAGCGACGCGCCGAAGGTTACGCTGGTCGGCAAGGGCGTCTGCTTCGACACCGGCGGCCTCGACATCAAGCCGTCGTCGGGCATGCTGTTGATGAAGAAGGACATGGGCGGCGCCGCCAACGTGCTGGGTCTCGCCTCAATCATCATGGCGGCGAAACTGAATGTGCGGTTGCGGGTGCTGATCCCCGCCGTCGAAAATTCGATCGCTGGCAACGCTTTCCGGCCCGGCGATGTGCTGAGGAGCCGCAAGGGCATCACCGTCGAGATCGGCAACACCGATGCCGAAGGCAGGCTGGTCCTCGCCGACGCGCTGGCGCTTGCCGACGAGGAGAGGCCGGCCCTGCTGATCGACATGGCGACGCTGACCGGAGCAGCCCGTGTCGCGCTCGGCCCCGACCTGCCGCCCTTCTACACCGGCGACGAGGCGCTGGTGGCGGACCTGGCCGCGGCTTCGCTCGCTGTCGAGGATCCGCTGTGGCGCATGCCCTTGTGGCGTCCCTACGACGCCAAGCTTTCCTCCAAGGTAGCCGATATAAACAACGTCACAATGGACGGTTTTGCCGGCTCGGTCACCGCGGCTCTCTTCCTCAAGCGCTTCGTCGAGAAAACGCCCTGCTGGGCGCATTTCGACATTTTTGCCTGGAACCCGAGTGATCGTCCGCACGGGCTGACAGGCGGCGAGGCACAAGGCATTCGCGCGCTGGAGCGGATCATCTCGAAGCGGTTCGGGTGAGCAATTCCAGGAAAAGTGCGCAGCGGTTTTCCGTCCGGAATTGCGTAAAACAAGGAGCGCAATTCCAGGAAAAGTGCGCAGCGGTTTTCCGTCCGGAATTGCGTAAGAACGATACTTGGCAAAAGCCGGCAAAACGCTGCGGACTGAAACGGAAGCGAAACAATTTGCCGTCATGCTGGACGGATGTCGATCTCGATGCGCCCGAGCCAGGCCTTGCGACTGTGGCAGCAGGTGTTGCTGTCGCAGGTGCGCGAGGGCGCGCCCGACCTCACCATGCGCCAGACGGCGATCCTGCTCACCATCTACCTCGACCCGCCGCCGCATACGGTGCGCGGGCTGGCCGCCAGGCTCAACGTCACCAAGCCGGTCATCACCCGGGCGCTTGATACGATGGGCGCGCTGAAGCTGGTCTCGCGTCACCGCGACGAGCTCGACAAGCGCAACGTGCTGATCCGGCGCACGGTCGAAGGCGCGCTCTTTGTCGAGCGCTTCGGCGATGGTATCGTCGCCCGGGCGCATGAACTGCCCATCTGACTGATCACCAAAGTTGACTGGATTGCCGATTTGACTTCCAGGGATGCCCGCCTTCACGCCTTCCGTTCCGACCTTGCCGATGCCAGGCTGAGAGGAGAGGTCGCTGCCGACCGCTTTGTCGCCGGCCGGCCGGCGCGGATCACGGCCGCCATTGCCGACCTGCGCAAGGCGCCGCGCCCCGATGCCGGCGTCAACACCCAAGCCCTGTATGGCGACGACGTGCTGGTCTTCGAGGACGCTGATGGCTGGGCCTGGGTGCAGGCCGAGCGCGACGGCTATGTCGGTTATGTCGCCGACAATTTTCTTGGTCAGCGCGAACAAGCACCGACGCATATCATTTCCGTGCCGCGCACCTTCCTCTACCCAGGACCGGACCTGCGCTTCCCGATAGACGGACAATTATCGATGGGCTCGACAGTCACAGTGACAGGCTCGGCAGAAACGCGCGGTACGCATTACGCGCTGCTGCCTTCCGGCCAGGCGATCATCGCCCGCCATCTGCGGCCGCTCGCCGATGCGGCGGATGACTATGTCACCGTGGCGGAAAGCTTCCTCGGCACGCCCTATCTGTGGGGCGGCGTTTCCGGTTTCGGCATCGACTGCTCCGGCCTCGTGCAACTGTCGATGCGCATGACGGGCAAGGATGTGCTGCGCGATTCCGACATGCAGGCGGCGTCGATCGGCACGCCGCTCGAGCCGGGCCCTGATTTTTCCGGGCTGCAGCGCGGCGATCTCGTCTTCTGGAAGGGCCATGTCGCGATCATGACCGATGCGAAAGAGATGATCCACGCCAACGGCCACACCATGCTCGTTTCGCGCGAAGGGCTGAAGGAGGCGGTCGAGCGCATCGGCTATCTCTACGGCGGCCCGACGGGGTTCAGGAGGCCGTAGAGAAAGCGCCTGTCCTTCTCCCCTTGTGGGAGAAGGTGTCGCCGAAGGCGACGGATGAGGGGTGTTCCAGAGAACGCCGACGCCTCATTTCTTCCAACACCCCTCATCCGTCTTGCCGCTCCGCGGCAATCCACCTTCTCCCACAAGGGGAGAAGGAAAAGGGCGTCATGATCCCCTTTTGTTCCGATTTTCCTTGGCGATCGCGCGCGCTCGCGCTACCTCTGGCGCGTGACAGAGCAGCCGCGCCTTACCGAACAGAATGCCGCCGTTCTCCTGCCCGAGCCATTCGTCAGATGGTTCGGCGCAAAAGGCTGGTCGCCGCGCGTCCATCAGCTCGAGCTGCTGGCGAAGGCTCAGGGTGGACAATCGGTGCTGCTGATCGCGCCGACCGGCGCCGGCAAGACGCTCGCCGGCTTCCTGCCGTCGCTCACCGAGCTCGCCAAGCGGCCGCGCCGGAAGCCCGGCGAAGCGCATCGCGGCATCCATACGCTCTACATCTCGCCGCTCAAGGCACTGGCCGTCGACATCGAGCGCAATCTCGGCAAGCCGGTCGAGGAGATCGGACTGCCGGTCACCATCGAGACGCGCACCGGCGATACGCCTTCGCACAAGCGTCAGCGCCAGAAGCTGGTGCCGCCCGATATCCTGCTCACCACGCCCGAGCAGCTCGCGCTGCTGATCGCCTCGAACGACGCGAAGCGCTTTTTCGAGGATCTGCGTTATGTCGTGCTCGACGAATTGCATTCGTTGGTCACCTCGAAGCGTGGGCACCTGCTGGCGCTCGGCCTTGCGCGATTGCGCACCTTTGTTCCCGAACTTCAGACCATCGGCCTGTCGGCAACCGTCGCCGAGCCGGACGAATTGCGGCGCTGGCTGGTTGGCCAAAATCCTGGAGGCGACATGGCCGGGCTGATCACGGTTGCCGGCGGCGCCAAGCCTGACATCTCCATCCTCGACTCGCGCGAGCGCGTGCCCTGGTCGGGGCACTCGGCCCGCTACGCCATTCCCGAGATCTACGAGGCGATCAAAGAGCACCGCACGACGCTCCTCTTCGTCAACACCCGCAGCCAGGCCGAGCTTCTGTTCCAGGAGCTTTGGCGGGCGAACGAGGATTCTTTGCCGATCGCCCTGCACCACGGCTCGCTCGATGTCGGCCAGCGCCGCCGCGTCGAAAAGGCGATGGCCGACAATGCGCTGCGCGCCATCGTCGCCACCTCCACCCTCGACCTCGGCATCGACTGGGGCGATGTCGATCTGGTCGTGCATGTCGGCGCGCCGAAGGGCGCCAGCCGCCTGGCGCAGCGCATCGGCCGCGCCAACCACCGCATGGACGAACCGTCGAAGGCGATCCTGATTCCGGCCAATCGCTTCGAGGTGCTGGAATGCCGCGCAGCGCTCGACGCCAACTATCTCGGCGCGCAGGACACGCCGCCGCTGGTCAAGGGCGCGCTCGACGTGCTGTCGCAGCATGTGCTCGGCGTCGCCTGCGGCGGGCCCTTCGACGCCGACCAACTGTTCGAGGAAGTTCGAAGCGCAGCGCCTTATGCGGCCCTTGAGCGCGAGACCTTTGACCGCGTCATCGACTTCGTAGCCACCGGCGGCTACGCGCTGAAGAACTACGAGCGCTATGCCCGCATCCGCCGGAACAAGGACGGGCTGTGGCGCATCTCGCATCCGAGCGTCGCGCAGCAATACCGGCTGAATGTCGGCACCATCGTCGAGATGCCGGAACTTAACATCCGCTATGTCCGGCAGGGCAGGGGCATGGCCGGCCGCGGCGGGCCGGTGCTCGGCAAGATCGAGGAATATTTCGCCGAGACGCTGCGGCCCGGCGACAATTTTCTCTTCGCCGGCAAGGTGCTGCGCTTTGAAGGCATTCGCGAGAACGAATGCATCGTCTCTAACGGCGCCGGCGCCAACATCATCGTGCCGTCCTATGCCGGCGGCAAATTCCCGCTCTCGACCTATCTCGCCGAGCAGGTGCGCGGCATGCTGGCCGATAGCGACCGCTGGAAAGTCTTGCCGGAACAGGTCGCCGACTGGCTGCGGCTGCAGAAGGAGAAATCGGTGCTGCCGAAACGCGGCGACCTTCTGGTCGAGACCTTCCCGCGCGGTAACCGCCATTATATGGTCGCCTATCCTTTCGAGGGCCGGCTGGCGCACCAGACGCTCGGCATGCTGTTGACGCGCCGGCTGGAGCGCGCGCATGCCAGGCCGCTCGGCTTCGTCGCCACAGACTATTCGCTGGCTGTCTGGGCGCTCGACGATATGGCGGCGCTGTTCAAGGCGAAGAAGCCGTCGTTGGCCGCACTTTTCGACGAGGACATGCTGGGCGACGATCTGGAGGCCTGGCTGAACGACAGCTGGATGCTGAAGCGCACCTTCCGCACCTGCGCCGTCATCGCCGGGCTGATCGAAAAGCGCTATCCTGGCCAGGAAAAGAGCGGGCGCCAGGTGACGGTCTCGGCGGACCTCATCTATGACGTGCTGCGCAGCCACGAGCCCGACCATATCCTGCTGCAGGCGACGCGCACCGATGCCTCGGCGGGATTGCTCGATGTCAGCAGACTTGGCGAGATGCTCTCGCGCGTGCGCGGTCGAATCGTGCATAAGCATCTCGACCAGATCTCGCCGCTGGCGGTGCCGGTGATGCTGGAGATCGGCAAGGAATCGGTCAATGGCGGCGCCAACGACACGCTGTTGATGGAAGCCGCCGACCTGGTCGAAGAGGCGATGGGCTCAGGGCACTAGGTCGAGGACGGAGAGGGGATGAATTTTTCGCTGTCGCGCGCAACGCTGATCGCCGAGGCCGACCTTGTCGGCATCGCCGGCGAGCGCGCGGTCTGCGACCGGCGCGGCGTTCTTTATTTCCCCGATCTTAGGCTGCTCGCCGTCTCCGACCTGCATCTCGAAAAAGGCTCTTCCTTCGCCAGGCGCGGCGCGCTGATCCCGCCGTACGACACCGGTGCTACCTTGCTCCAACTGCAGGCGGTGATCGCCGACTATCAGCCGCGGATCGTCGTCAGCCTTGGCGACTCCTTCCACGATGGCGGCGGCGCCGAGCGCATGCATCTGAGTTTCCGCGAGCGGCTGGAGGCGATGATGGCCGGCCGCGACTGGTTCTGGGTCGCCGGCAACCACGATCCCGAGGCGCCCGCCGACTTGCCCGGCGAGACGGTGAAGGAACTCGCCGTCGGCTCGCTCGTCTTCCGCCACGAACCGTCGAAGCTGCGGGTGGAAGGCGAGATTGCCGGCCATCTCCATCCCTGCGCGCGCATCGTCCAGCGCGGCCGTTCGGTTCGGCGGCGCTGCTTTGCCGGCGACGGCGGCCGCATGATCATGCCGGCCTTTGGCGCCTATACCGGCTCGCTCAACGTGCTCGACCGCGCCTATGCCGGCCTGTTCCGGCTGGAAACGCTTGTTGCCTATATGCTCGGCGCCGAGCGCATCTTTGCGATCTCCGGCTCGATGCTGCGGCCGGGCTGAGGTGCTATTCATAGTAGAGCGTGACCGTGTGCTTCGCCTCGGCGAAGAACAGCCAGCGCTCGACCAGCATGCCGATAAGTTGGGCGATGGCCGCGAGCACCGACGCAGTGGCCGCGACTGGCCACGGTGAGACGAACGCGATGGCGAGCAAGATGACCGGCGCGGCGAAGGCCAGCACCTGCGTGATCCGTCTCAGCTTCGCGCTGTGCTTGCGCGCGATGCGAAAACCCATCTTCTTGAGCAGGTAGTTCTCTTCGGTGTGCGGCCATTCGATCGACCGCACCGTGCCGCCGGCCAGGCCCGTCGCCGTGTTGGCGGTGGTCGGGATTTCCAGCCGGTCGTTGTACCGCCAGGTCGCGAGCTTCCAGGCCCAGCCGGCGAGCGTGGCAAGCAGCGCGCCGGTCAGCACCGCCGCTGAGCCCACGGCGAAGCCCTGGAGAAGGGTGTTCAGAAGCACGCTGCCTGTCATGCCGGCGAAAATAAGGTAAGCCGGCAAAGTGTAGCGGCTGTGCCACTGCGCGATCGGCTTCAGCGAAGCATAGATCATGCCTGTCGTGCAGACAGTTGCGACCGCGCCGGCCGCCGCCAGCAGTCCGGTAACCGCCACCCAACCGTCACTTTTGCCCATCAGCACCCAGCCGATGCCGAACAGCCCGGCCGGGATGAAGGTCGCGACCGACGCCACGCCTTCGCGCGACAGCCAGGAGCTGCGCCATTGCGAGAAGGCGCGCCAGGCGCGCTCCGGGCGGCCGAGATGGCCGGTAGAGGAGAGCAGACCGGCTATGATCAGGCCGAGCGCCAGCGCCATGCCGAAAAGGCCAAGCCAGAAATCGGGCTGGATGAAGCCCAGCCCGCCAAGCACGCCGAGCAGCGCCAGCAAGCCATAGCCGGCCCCGGTAGCGGTGGTGAAGAAGACGACCGAAAAAGCAGGGTGCATGATGGGCGAAGCTAATTCGAAAGCATGCGGTCGATCCAGCCGAGGAAACCGCCCTCGACTTTGATCGGCTCCAGCGCCGGCGCGTCGACCTTCGCCGCGCGTTCGCTGTGGGCACGCGGCGGCAGATACTTGTTGGTCGGCTTGTAGCCGAGCTCCGGCATCAGTTCGACGCCGCCGCGCTCCTCGACCAGTTGCGAGATTGCCGAGGCCGGATCGCCGAGATCGCCGAAATGCCGGGCGCTGGTCGGGCAGGCGGCTACGCAGGCCGGCACGCGGTCTTCTGCCGCCAGATTGTCGTTGTAGATGCGGTCGACGCAGAGCGTGCATTTCTTCATCACGCCGACATCCGTGTCGAACTCGCGCGCGCCATAGGGGCAGGCCCAGCTGCACAGCTTGCAGCCGATGCACTTGTCCTCGTCGACCAGCACGATGCCGTCCGAGGCGCGCTTGTAGGAGGCGCCGGTCGGGCAGACGGTGACGCAGGCCGGCTGCTCGCAATGCAGGCACGAGCGCGGAAAATTCACCGTGCGGCCGCCCAATTCCGTAGTGTGCTCGTAAGCATGCACGCGGTTGAACCAGACGCCGTCGACATGCCTGCCATAGGGGTCGATATCGGTCAGCGGCGCCATATGGCCGCCGGTGTTCCATTCCTTGCAAGCGGTGACACAGGCCTGGCAGCCGACGCAGGTGTCGAGGTCGATGACGAGTCCGAGCTTTTTCTCGGTCCGGGCGGGAAGGCAGGTCATTCGGCGGCTTCCCTCTTCATGCGGAACGCTGCGCCGAAGCGAAGCACATCCGGCGACGGTTCCACATTTGGCAGCTGGCGAAAACGCTCGAACTGCGGCTCGGTGAAGCCTGCCTCTTCCGGCGCGCATTTAGCGATACGCACGCGCACGTCGAACCACGCCGCCTGTCCGGTGACCGGGTCGGAGTTCGAATAACGCTTGCCGCTGGCGTCGGGCGCGGTCTGGTCTCCGATGATGTGGTTGAGCAGGAAGCCGCGGTTGCTCTCCGCGGCGTCGTCCTTCAGCCCCCAGCTGCCGCGTCGCTTGCCGATGGCATTCCAGGTCCACACCGTGTCCGGGTTCACGCCGTCGATGAGCTTGATCTGCCCCTTCACCTTGCCGTTGATGCTTTCGATCCAAACCCAGTCGTCATCGGCAAGGCCAAGCTTGCCGGCTGTCTCACTATGCACGAACAGCCGGTTCTGGCTGGTGATCTGCCTCAGCCACGCATTCTGCGAGCCCCACGAATGGTACATGTGCATCGGCCGCTGGGTCAGCGCATGCAGTGGGTATTTTTGGAGATCGACGGTCTCGTCCTCGAAGGGCGCGTACCAGAAGGGCAGCGGGTCCATATAGGTCTCGATGCGGCCGCGCTCGGCCTCTGGCGGTTGCGCCTTGCCGTGGCCGCGCGCGGCGAGCCTGAACCGTTGTATCGGCTCCGAATAGAGCTGGAAGACGATTGGCTCGGCCTTGGGGATGAATCCCATCCGCACCGCGAAGTCCAGATAGGCGCGGTTGCCCATCTTGTAATAGCGCTGGTCGTCGGCGAGCTTGTGATGCCAGAAGCCGCCATTGTCGACGTAGCGCTTGAGCTGGTCGGGATTGGCCTCGCCTCTGCCGATCGAGCCGCCATCCTTGCCGCGCCACCCGGCGAGCGGGCCGATACCCGGCGTGCGCTCATGATTGACGATGTAGTCGGCATAGTCGCGGTATTTCGCCGAACCGTCCTCGGTGACGAAGCCGGGCAGGCCGAGCCGCGCGCCGAGCTCGATCAGCACCGACTGGAACGGCCGCACGTCCCGGTCCGGCTGCACCACCGGATGCCGGATGGCATCGCCCGGGCCGTCGGCATGGCTGGTCGGCCGGTCGAGCAGGCTGATGCAGTCATGCCGCTCGAGATAGGTGGTGTCGGGCAGCACCAGGTCGGCAAACGCCACCGTCTCGGAATAGTAGGCGTCGGAATAGATGATGAAGGGGATCTTGTAGGCGCCCGACGCATCCTTGCCGGTCAGCATGGCAATGGTCTCGATCGTGTTCATCGAGGAGTTCCACGCCATGTTCGACATGTACATTAATAGCGTGTCGATCGGATAAGGATCGCCGGCCCAGGCATTGCGGATGACGCTGTGCATCAGCCCGTGCGCCGCGAGCGGCGCTTCCCAGGAATAGGCTTTGTCGATGCGGGTCGGCCGGCCGGCCTCGTCGACCAGCAGATCGTCTGGCCCGCAGACGAATCCGAGCGGCATGCCTTCCAGAGGCGTCATCGGCCGGATGGTCTTGCCGGCGGGCTTCGGTCCCGGCGGCGCGCAGCGGGGGTAGGGCGGCTTGAAGCGGAAGCCGCCGGGCACGTCCACCGTGCCCAGCAGAACCTGCAGCAGGTGGATGGCGCGGCAGGTGTGAAAACCGTTGGAATGGGCCGAGATGCCGCGCATGGCATGCATCGAAATCGGCCGCCCCTTGATCGTCTCGTGCCGGCGGCCCGCCCAGTCGGTCCAGGCGACCGGCAGTTCGATCGCCTGCTCGAAGGCGACATGCGCCAGCTCCGCCGCGATCCGGCGGATCGTCTCGGCGCTGACGCCGCAGCGCGCGGCCACGGCATCGGGCGAATAGCTGTCGTCCAGGTAGCGGTCGGCGATCAGCTGGAACACCGGTACGCAGCGGCGGCCATTGACCGTGTAGCTGCCGGTCAGCGCCGGCTTTGCTTCGGGGTCGGCTGCGTTGACTGGCTGCTTCGCCACCCTGTTCCAAGCCAGCAGGTTGCCATCATCATCGCGAACGAACAGTCCCTCATCGGCGGACCTAGGCGCCTGCACGACCAGCACCGGTGCGTTGGTGTAACGCTGCAGATAGTCGAGATCGATGCGGCCAGCCTTGAGCAGTTCGTGGACGAGGGCGAGCACGAACAATCCGTCCGTGCCCGGGCGGATGCCGATCCAGTCGTCGGCAATTGCATTGTAGCCCGTGCGGCATGGGTTGACCGACACCACTTTGGCGCCACGCGCCTTGAGCTTGCCGAGGCCGATCTTGATCGGATTGGAATCATGGTCCTCGGCGACGCCGAACAGCATGAAGTATTTGGTGTTGTCCCAGTCGGGCTCGCCGAACTCCCAGAACGAGCCGCCGATCGTGTAAAGCCCGCCGGCCGCCATGTTGACCGAACAGAAGCCGCCATGGGCGGCGAAGTTCGGCGTGCCGAACTGGCTCGCCCACCAGCCGGTCAGCGACTGAGACTGGTCGCGCCCGGTGAAGAAGGCGAGTTTCTTCGGATCGGTCCGGCGGATCGCCGACAGCCGCTCGGTGGCGATGGCGAACGCCTCGTCCCATTCGATCTCGCGGAATTCGCCGGAGCCGCGCGGGCCCGTACGCAGCAAGGGCTTCTTCAGCCGCGCCGGGCTGTAATGCTGCATGATGCCGGCGCCGCCCTTGCCGCAGATCACGCCCCGGTTCACCGGGTGGTCCTTGTTGCCGTTGATGTAGCGCACCTTGCCGTCCTTGATATGGACGTCGATGCCGCAGCGGCAGGCGCACATATAGCAGGTGGTCTTGGCGATGCGGTCGGAGACGCTTGGCGAGGTGTCGACGCCGTCGCCTTCGTCAGGCGCCTGGCTGTCGGCCAGCGGCTGCTGCGAGGGTGCGGAGTTGGCGCCGCGCGGCGCGTTGCTGGTCATGATCCGCGAACGCCCTTGCCACCCGCCATCTTGGCCTTCGTCTTCGGCCCCGGGCCGCGCATATAGTGGAGTTCTGGATGGTAGCGCTCGCCGGCCAACTGCCGCCTCAGCCGGCGGCTCCAATGCGCGAAAAGGGATTTGAAGCGCCCGATCATTTCCAACCTTGGCGGCAGGACAGCCATTTTTTTCCAAGCCTGAGCAAAAAGTTAGAACAAAGCAATTGATCTGTCTAACAAGCAGCACTTGTAATTCCGATCGATTTTGCTTCTTAGTTGGCCATGACCCTCGATCAGTTGCGCATATTCGTGACCGTCGCCGAGCATGGCCACATGACCAAGGCCGCCGAGCTGCTCGGCATCTCGCAATCCGCCGCCTCGGCGGCCATTCGTGCGCTCGAAAGCCAGCATGGTGTGCGCCTGTTCAATCGGGTCGGCCGCAACATCGAGCTCGCGCAGACCGGCCACCGCTTCCTGCCCGAAGCCAAGGCTGTTCTGGAGCGGGCAGCGGCCGCTCACAACGTGCTGGAACATGTCTCGCAGACCGTCACCGGCAGCCTGTCGATATCGGCGAGCCAGACCATCGCCAGCTATTGGCTGCCGCGGCGCCTGGCTTCGTTCCACGAAGCCTATCCGGCGGTGCGGCTCAGCGTGACGATCGGCAACACAAGGCAGGTGGAGACCAATGTGCTGGACGGCCGGGCCGATTTCGGGCTGGTCGAGGGGCGCACCGAGTCCGACATTCTGCGGCGCGCCACGGTTGACGAGGATCGCATGATGCTGGTGGTGGCGCGCTCGCACCCCGAAATTCCGACGACGCCGGCGGAAAACCTCGACATCAGGGCATTGCGCTGGATCATCAGGGAAGGCGGGTCGGGCACGCGCGAGGCGCTGGAGGATTTTGCGAGGAGCGAAGGCGTCTCGCCGGCTGAGCTGCAGATTTTCCTGGTCTTGCCCAGCAACGAGGCCGTGCGCCAGGCGGTGGAGGCCGGTGCCGGCGCCGCCATCATCTCCGAGCTCGTCGTCGCGCGCTCCCTGGCGGAGGGGAGTCTCAGGTCCGTGCCGGTCGATCTGCCGAAGCGCGATTTCGCCATGATCACCCACCGCGACCGGCAGCCGAGCCTCGCCCAGATGGCGCTGAAGGCGCATCTGACCGGCAAGGCCGATGCGTCGTCAACGGGCAGGGGCTAGTGCTGGAAATCTGACGCTTGATAGCGGGATTGAAATACCAACCCGAAGCGGAAACTTCGGTCTGCTGCTCGCCAGGCGCTGATGCGCTCTATTTTGGGGGCTCTATCCGGTGGATGGTCGATCCCGATACCCAGAGCGAACCGGCACCGTAACGAATAGCGTCGCCGAACGAGTTACCTTTGAACTTGCGGACAAGTTTATTGGCTTTGGGATCGATCTGGGCGACCGGCGTTCCCGGCGTCGAGACCCACACATAGCCGCCACCGCAAACGATATCGCCGCCATTGCCCGATAGGCCTGTTTCAATCGTCGCCAGCAGCTCGCCGGTCTTTCCATCGATTCGCTGAACCGAGCCGTCGCCTTGATTGAGGACCCAGATCGAGCCTTCGCCCGAAGCGATAAAGCGCGGCGACGAGTGAAGCTTGATGGTCGAGACCACAGTGTTGGTTTTTGGATCGATCCTGTAGAGCTCACTGTTGCCGAAACCGGTCACCCACACGGAACCAAAGTCAACGACGACGCCAGCGCTCAATGCTGGCAAATGAATATTCGCATCGACAGCGCCACTGCGGGCATTGAACCGAGTCAGCCTCGTGTTGCCGATGCCCTTCCCTGTGACGACCCAAACCCCGCCTTCGCCGACGCCGATGCTCCCCTCGTTGCTGAGTATCTGGGCGGGTATCTCCTGAACCAGCTTGTTGGCGATCGGGTCGACTTTGAGGATCATCTTCTTGCTCGTCGCGGGCACCCAGACAGCACCTTCGCCGATTCCGGGGGCTTGAGATCCACCGCGGCCGTTGACGTCGATATCGATGACGCTGTTATCCGCTGCATTGACGCGTTCAAGGAGGTTACCGCTCATCATCCAAAGGGAATTGAACCCGAATCCTATAAAATCGCCGCCTCTCTGGATTTCCGCCTGGATCACAAGCGTATCGGCAGGAAGTTCTTCCGCCGCGATGCTCAACCCTGGCACTAGCGAAAGAATTGACAGTAGGATCAGGGACTTGATCAGGCGCATTTTCGTCCTCCCGACATTGAGGCTCATCGGCTCTGCGGCCAAATTGGGCGTCGAGAACACAGGTGATTGCCTGCGAGCTTAGGCAGATCATTATATTGGGTTCCGCCCTAAATGTCCGTGCCATTCGGGCGCGC
The DNA here is from genome assembly GCF_033977345.1 of Mesorhizobium dulcispinae. NCBI lineage: Bacteria > Pseudomonadati > Pseudomonadota > Alphaproteobacteria > Hyphomicrobiales > Phyllobacteriaceae > Mesorhizobium > Mesorhizobium dulcispinae. Next base: position 125,043 of record NZ_JAVIIY010000009.1, on the reverse strand, counting down.
CCATCCGAGGGTCAGCTCACCACCCAAAACGGAAGTCTGTGTCGGGTACCAAGGGCCAGACTTTCACCACTAGAGAAATGAAACCTCAGGCGAATTTGCGCCGCGCATCCAGCGCCAGACCCAGCCCCACCGAGCCGAACATGTCGCCTTCGATGACGGAGGCCTGTGGCACCAGTGAAAGGATCTCTCGCTTCGCCAGTGGGATAGCGGTCGAACCGCCGGTGAGGAACACGGCGGTGATGGCGGAAGCGGGAACGCCGGCGTCGGCGATCGTTTGCTTGACCGTCGCGGTCACCCGTTCGATATCTGCGTCGATGGTCTCCTCCAGACCGGCGCGCGTGATTTCGGCCGCGAAGCGCGCGCCGGGCAGCGACACCTTCACCTCGGCCGAGGACTGGTCGGTAAGCTGGATCTTGGCCCGCTCGACCAGGCCGGCCATCGCATGCCCGTAACGGTGCTCGACAATATGGATGAAGCGGTCGACCAGGTCGGCGCGCTCGGCCTCGAAGCGGACCTGCTTCAGATCCGACATCGCCTTGGCGGTGTAGACGAGGTTGATGCGCTGCCAGGTCGCGAGGTCGACGAAATAGCTTGCCGGCAGATTGCGCTTGCCGTCCTTGGTCGGCGTCAGATAGCCGAGCTCGGGCATCACATGGGCGATGCTGAGCAGCCGGTCGAAATCCGTGCCGCCGATGTGGATGCCGCGATTGGCGAGAATGTCGCCCTTGCGGTCGTCCGAGCGGGCGCGCTCCGGCGAGACGCGCACGACCGAGAAGTCGGAGGTGCCGCCACCCATATCGACGATCAGCGCCAGCTCTTCGCGGGCGACGTTCTGTTCGTAGTCGAGCGCCGCCGCGATCGGCTCGAACTGGAAGGCGATGTGCTTGAAGCCTTGCGCGCGCGCCGCCTTTTCGAGCTCGCCCTGCGCCTTCGCGTCGGCTTCGGCATCATCGTCGACGAACTGCACCGGGCGGCCAAGCACGACGCGCTCGACCGGGCCGCCGGCATCCTCTTCCAGCCGCTTCTTCAGATGGCTGATGAAGAACCCGATGATGTCGGTGAAGCCGATCAGGCGCGCCTTGATGCGCGTCTTCTCATTGGCGAGCGAGCTGCCGAGCACGCTTTTCAGCGAGCGCATCAGCCGCCCCTCGATACTGTCGGTGTAGTCGGCGATCGCGCGTCTGCCGAAATAGGTGTGGCCGTCCTCGAAGTTGAAGAAGACAGCGCTTGGCAAAGTGGGCTGTTCGCCCTCCAGCGCCACCAGTCGAGCGCGGCCGTTGCGGATCACGCCCACAGTGGAATTGGACGTGCCGAAATCGATGCCGCCGAATGCTGATTGCATCGCAGCCTCCTGTCATTGGTTACGTCGCAGCGCATCGCCGGCGTCGAAAAACGCGCCGTCATCCGGATGGCCGGACCGCTGTGCCGAAAATTGAATGTGTGTGCTTGCCCCTGAACCGGGAGGCGGCGATTTATCGCAAAACCGGGAAAAGGGGAACCCTCGTTCCGGGAAAAACGTCAATCCTTGCGGAAGACGATGCGGCCGAGCCAACCGGTGAGCATGGCGAGCGACACGGCGAACACGCCGTAGAGGAAGGAATAGTCGTGCGCGACGCGGAAGATCGACTGTTCGAAACCGGACTTGCGGATTTCGAGCTGGGCCGAGCTTTCCTTCACGAACATGCCGCTCTTGAACAGGAAGGCGCGCGCCTTGTGCGTGCCGACCGGGATGTTGGGCGCGAGCCGGACGGTGGCGCGGAACAGGTTCTGCGACAGGAACTGCACGCCGCCGACATTCTCGCTGTAAAGACCGGTTGCTGCCTTGCGCTCGCGAAGCGCCGAGGTGAATTCCTCGATTGTCATCGGGTTGTCGCTGGGCTCGGCCGGTTGCATGTAGAGGTTGGAAGCGCCGAGCGACAGCTGCTTGTAGCTGTTCGGCTCGGTGATGTCCTGCAGCGGGCGGGTCGTCGCCACCGAATAGGACACCGGCACGTTCTCGAAAGTCTCCGATTCCAGATTGATCCAGACGCCGAGCACCCTGTCCTTGCGGCGCACGACGACGGGGCGGGCAGGACCTTCCAGCACGACGATGACATCGTAGCGCCCCTGGCGCGCAACCAGCGGATCGGGATTTTCCAGCGAGCCGAAAATGGTGAGGTCGGCGCCGGAAAAACCGGCAGTGATCGAAATGGCGTCGGTCGACAGGCCGATCTGAATGCTTTCGGACGACGGCGGCGCCTGTGCTGCCGCCGGCAGTGCTGTGGCGGCGAGCGACAGGAAGGAGGCGACTGCGAACGCTCTCAATCCCGCCATCAGGTCAGGCCCGCAAGCGAATAGCGATTGGGCGGGGTGACGAAAAGGTCGATGGCCAGGCGGATGGCGACGGCGAGCACCAGCAACGCCAGAAGCGCCCGCAGCTGCTCGCCGCGCAACCGCTGGCCGGCCTTGGCGCCATATTGCGCGCCGGCAACGCCGCCAGCCATCAGCAGGAAGGCCAGGATCACGTCGACCGTCTGGTTGGTCGTGGCATGCACCAGCGTGGTGTAGGCCGAGGTGAAGATGATCTGGAACAGCGAGGTGCCGATGACGACATTGGTCGGCACCTTGAGCAGGTAGATCAGCGCCGGCACCATGATGAAGCCGCCGCCGACGCCCATGATCGAGGACAGGAAGCCGATGGCCGCGCCGAGGCCGAGCACCGGGATGACGCTGACGAACAGCTTCGAGGCGCGAAAGCGCATCTTGAACGGCAGCCGGTGGATCCAGTTGTGCTGGCCGGATTTCTTCAGCACTGGTGCCGCGCCGCTGCGGCTGGCGCGCAGCGCATTGACGCTCTCGACCAGCATCAGCCCGCCGACGGTGCCGAGCAGCGCCACATAGAGCAGCGAGATGAACAGGTCCAACTGGCCGAGCCGGCGCAGCAGCGCGAAGACGTAGATGCCGGCGGTCGAGCCGACGATGCCGCCGGCCAGAAGCACGCCGCCGAGCTTGAAGTCGAGCGTGCCGCGCTTGAAGTGCGACAGCGCGCCGGAGAAGGAGGAGGCAATCACCTGGTTGGCGCCGGTGGCCACCGCGATCGCCGGCGGGATGTTGTAGAAGATCAATAGCGGCGTGATCAGGAAACCGCCGCCGACCCCGAACATGCCCGACAGGAAACCTACCGCCGCGCCCATCGCCAGCAGCACGAAGACATTGACGGAAATTTCCGCGATCGGGAGATAGATGCCCACCCGGCTGTCTCGATCAGTTTGCCTCTCGGCGAATGCCGCCGTCCCCAGCAGTCTCGCATCGAAAAGCCAATTTTTTCTTGCGTCAACGCGGCGACGGGGGTCAAACCCCGCCGCCGCGCCGAAACAGAAACCATCTCAGTCAGTTAACAGGCAAATCTGTGGCAAGCCGTCGCGGAAGCGACGCGCCTGCCGTTATTTGTGCGCCAGCAGCGCCTTGACGAGCGGCGCGTCGATCTCGCCGGTCGGCTTCATCTTGTTGTCGGTCTGGAAGGCAATGATGGCGTTCTTGGTCTTGTCGCCCATCACGCCGTCGGCGCCGCCGGCATCATAGCCGTTCTTGTTGAGGATCAGCTGGATGTTCTTCACCGCCTTCTTCATGTCGATGCTGGCGGTGGTCTGCGGCGTGCTGTCCTGCCAGGATTCCGGTATGTCGGCCGAGTTGGTGGCCGCGTTGAGCGGCTTTGCCTTCCACAGTTCAGTGGCGGCGCGGGCGCGCTCGAGTTGCTCGGGCCTGAGCGCATTGGCGATCTCGTCGCGCTTGGCCGCGGCGTCCTTGTCGCCGGTCTTGGCGACGAGGGCGAACCATTTGTAGGATTCCTCCAGGTTCTGCTTCATGCCGACGCCCTTGGCCGACAGGATGCCGAGATTGAACTGGCTGTCCTTGACGCCGAGATTGGCCGCCTCCTGGAACCAGTGCGCCGCCGATTCATTGTCGGTCACGCCGTCCGCTGCCATCGCGAACAGCACCGCCAGATTGTGCATGGCGCTGGCGTTGCCCTGTTCTGCCGCGAGCTGGTAGTAGGTCTTGGCCTTCTTGATGTCGCGCGCGACGCCGATGCCCTTCTCGTAGAAATTGCCGATGCGGTATTCGGCCGGCGCGAAGCCCAGTTCGGCGGATTTCTCGTACCATTTGGCGGCAGCCGCCATGTCTTCCTTGACGCCGCGCGATTCCGCGTAGCGCGAGCCGATCTCGAACAGCGCCTTGGCGTCGCCGCCGGCGGCAGCGTCGCGCAGCGCCACCGGGCCGATGTCGGTCGGGATATCGATCTTGGCGACCGAATTTGCGGGCTGGCCGCCTGCCGGCGGGACGGTGCCCGTGGTGTCGGCGGACGTGGTTGCCGGCACGCTGGCCGAAGAAGCGCCGGCGGCCGGAGCGCTGGCCGCTGGGGCGCTGGGCGCTGGCGCGCCGGTGATGGGCTGCGCATCCGCATCCGTGTCCATGGCCGGCGCGTTCGCTGCCGGACCTGTCGGCTCGGACGGCATGGTTGAAGCCAGCGGGGCCGGTGCCGGCTGGGCTGGCGCCGACAGAACTGTCGGAGCAGGCGTCGGTTCGGCCGGCGCGGGCATCTCTGGACCGGACGGCTGAGCGGCGGCCTGTGGCGTCGGATCGTCCTTCGCTGGCTCGGCCTGCCTGACGACACGCTCCGGCGCGCTGTCGGGCGTGGCGGCGTCCGCGTCGGCTTTGGGCGCGCTGGCATTGAGCGACGCGGTATCGATCGCCTGCATGGAGACGATCGGCGCGACGTCGTTGCTGGCGACCGGCGCGGGATCGGAGAAGAAGGCCTTGCCGAGCTGCAGGCCGGCCAACGCCATCATGATCGCGGCCGCCGCCATCAGGATCGGCTTGCGCCGTGCCTTGAGCAGGTCGCCGATTCTGAGCGCCTTCACCGGCCCTGTCATGGTCGACTGCCGCTTCAGCGCGTCGGCTTCCGCGGCGGCGGCCTGCGCCGCGCGGCGGGCGGCTGCGATGAAATCGGATTTGGCGGCGTCCGTCTCGCTGCGCTTGGCCGGCTGGCCGCCGCGCTCGTCGCGCACACGCTTCATGATGGCGTTGAGGTCCGGCGCGCCGGAACCCGGCTCCAGCGGCCGGTTGGCCGCTCTGGGGTCGAGCGGTTCGTCGATATCGACGGTCGGAACGTCGCCGGCCGGCTCCGAGCCGCCGAGCGGTGGCGTGTCCTCGTCCTTTTTGCCCTTGAAGGCGCGCGCCAGCCCGCTGAACATCGACTTCTTGCGGCCGGTCTTCTCAGCCTTCTCGCCGATCGCGTCCGATCCGAGTGCGGCCATGGCGGCCGCCGCCGCGGCCTCGGCGGGCGTGCGAGCGGCAGGTTCGCTGCGCGTAACAGGTTCGCCACGCGGTTCGCCTCGTGCATCCGGCTCGCTTCGCGTCGCCGGCTCGTTGCGCAGGATGGAGGCGGCCCGGGCGTCGAGATCGGCGATGTCTCCGGTGAGCGGCAGCGGCTGGTCGATATCCATCGACGGCGCGTCCTGCACGGCGATCTTGCCGGAGCGGGCGGCCCGCCTGTTGCCAGGCTGCGGGTCGATCAGTTCGCTGATCGCTTCGCTCGGTTCGCTGGCTTCGAGCGAGCCCAGCCGGTCGACGATCTTGAGCAGCGTGTCGTGGATCGCCTCGAAGGTCCGCGAATTGCGTTCGTCGGAACGGCGGGTGAGCGCTTCGAGCGTCTTCAGGTCCTGCGCGAGGCCGCTCACGGCGGCCGCGTTGGAAGCAGCAGTGCCGGAACTCGACTCGGCCAGCGACCTGACGGCGTTCTCCGCCGCCTCGCGCGCCACGCTGAGGATGGAATCGCGTGTGCCCGCGAGCGACTTCTCGATCTCGTTGAGGCGCGGGCTGATGTCCTCGAAGTCGGGCAGCGGCACGCTCGGCTTCGACAGGTGCGCCGAAAGGGCGGTCACCTGCGACTCCAGGCTGCGGATCAGAGCCGGATCGATGCCTGCGACCTGCGCCGCGGACGATTCCAGCCGGCTGGAGATGTCCTCGAGCCGGCTTTCCAGGCCGCGGATCGCTATCTCGTTGGCGGGATCGGGGGCGCGCGTCTCGATGCGACTGGCAAGCGCGGTGAAGCGGGCGTCGATCGCCTCCATGATGCCGGCGCCGTCGTCCTGTCGCATGCGCTGGTCGAGCCTGTCTGCGACTTCGTCCAGCCGCCGCTCGAGGTCGCGGAACAGCATGTTGCCCTGTTCGATCGCATCGCCCTGGCGGCGCTCGAGCAGGCTGGACAGCGCATCGAAGCGCTGCTCCAGGCCTTGGAAGATATGGTCGGCGTCGGGCATCGCCGGCGCGCGGTCTATTCTGTCGGTGATCAAAGCGATCTGCTTGCCCAGACGCTCCATCGCCTGCTCGGGCAGGTTGGTGCGTCCGGCGAGCTCGTCCACCCGGCTGGACAGAAGGTTGAGGCGGTCGATGACCTCGGCGCCGGGGCGCGACTGCGCGACCTCCTCGATCTGCTGCGCCAGCGAGGCGATCCGCTTCTCGATGCGGCCGAGGGTTTCCGGATCGAAGGAATTGGCCTGCGCGGCCACTGTCGAGGCGACGATGGCGCGCGAGATCTCGTCGAGCCGCTCGTCGATCATGGCAAGCGTCTCGCCGCCGCGCATCGTCTGCTGGCTGGCGAAACGGTCGACCGCGCCGGCAAGGGTGCGTACTTTTTCCTCCAGCGAAGCGAGCGACAGCGACTGCGGCAGGTTGTTGACCGCGCTGCTGATCTGTTCGAGCCGCTCGGTGAGGACCGAAAGGTCGGGACCCTCGGCGCGCTGGCGCTGATCGGCGTCGACGCGATCCTCGAAGGCGCTCCAGCGGCGGTCGAAATCGTCCCACCGGCGATCGACGGCCTGCACGCTTTCCTCGCGCGCCAGTGTGTCGAGCGCCGCCTTGACCTGTTCCAGCTCGAGCCGCAGCAGGTTGACGCTGCGGTCGTCGCTCTTTTCGGCAAGCGTGTGGATGGCGCCGGAAAGCCGTTCGAACTCGAGGCCGAGCTCGGCGCTGCTCTTGTCGGCGGGGGCGCCATGCTGGCTCGCCGCCTGCATGGCGCGATCGATATCCTGGCGCAGCGCGTCGAATTCGCGCTGCAGGCCGGGGGTCATCTGATGCCGCAACTCCTCGCGCAGTCCGCGCAATTCGACGGCGATCTTGCCGACCATCGCGACGCCGTCCTCCTGTCCGCGCACCCGGTCGATGTCGCGGGCGATGGCCTGATAGTTGGGGCCGAAGTCGGAAGCGGCGGGCGCCGGATTTTGCGGCCCCCGATTTGGCGACGCTAAGTTTTGCGCTCCCCGATTTTCGCTCTGCGTGGTGTAGGGGTCCTCATACCAGCGGGGCGAACCATAAGGTTGCGCGGCGGCATAGCGTGGCTCGGCGGCCGGTCGCCGCGGATCGGGGCGCTCGGGCACATCGCTGCGGGTCCGTTCCAGCCGCTGCTCCAGCGTTTCGAGCGAGCGGTTCAGCTCCTCCAGCGAGGTGTGCGGCCGGCGTTGCCTGCCGGCGTTGAGTGTATCGAGATAGGACCGCTTGCTGTTCATCGATGCGCCCGTGTTCAGAATGACCGGCCGGGGCCGGTTTCCCAAAGTCCTGCCGGGAACGAAGACGTCCGCGCGGTTTTGCTGCGGAGGAAGACGGGCTTCCCGGGTTCTTCACCCACGCTTCGAAAGACCGTGAAAAATTCGCTACAGGATAAACACGGGTGACCGACATGCACACATTTCGCCCAACGTGGTAAACAACGCGTTAACCAAGCTTAAGAAGCTGAAACTTTGTCGATGGCGAATGCTTGCGCAGCAAGGCTCAACCGGGCCATGCGCCCGGTGCCGGGCCGCCGGCAGATTGCGCGTTTAGGATGGCTTAAGCGTCATTTTTTCTGGATGTGGACGATCCTGTCACCGTGCCGTAATTTCGACTTGGGTGTGATTCCACGGCGGCGGGGAATGGGCAGATGTCCGACATTGCCATGCCTTTGAGGCAGTCCAACCGGGCTTGGCTTCGCGGAGCCCGATTCGATCTTTCATTCATCCTGGGCATTCCCGCCGTCGCCTTGCTGACGGGAGCGGTCATTCTCTGGCAGCCGCAACTCTTCACGCCGATCCTGGTCTTCGACCTCTGGTTCCTCGGCTATCACCACGTCATCGCGACCTACACGCGCCTGTGCTTTGATCGGAAGAGTTTCTCGGAGCACTGGCCGCTCCTTGTGGTGCTGCTCCCGGCGGTCGCCATCGTCACGCTGGCGATCGTCTATTTCGTCGGTCTTTGGACCGTCGTATCGGTCTATTTCTACTGGCAGTGGTTCCACTACACCAGGCAGAGCTGGGGAATTTCCCGAGCTTACCGGGGCAAGGAAAGAAACGCTCTGTATGAGGACGGCTGGCTCGATCAGGCCGTCTTCTATGCCGTTCCGGTTCTCGGAATCCTGTTCAGGTCGTACCAGGATCCGGGCCTGTTCATCGGAATGGAGTTGCGTGTCGTGCCGGTGCCGGCGGCCGTGCTTGGCGTTGCCGTCGTCGCAACTGCGATACTGCTGGCGATCTGGGTTTGGCGTCGCTTCCAGGCCGCGCGTCAGGGCCGCCTGGCGCATGTCCATACGATGTACATGCTGACCCACTTTTTGATCTTTGCCGTCGCATACCTGGTCATTCGGGATATCACGATAGGCTGGCTGGTGATCAACATATGGCACAACGCCCAGTACGTCCTCTTCGTCTGGATGTTCAATTCGCGCCGCTTCAAGGACGGCATCGACCCCGATGCCCGTTTTCTCTCCTATATCAGTCAGCCGCAACGCCTCTGGCTCTACCTTGTGACATGCATCCTGATCACCGGCGTTATCTACTGGGCAATCCTGGGAACGCTTGAGGCGTTTTTCTTCGCCGGGCTGTCCACGACGGTCGTGCTCTACCAGATCGTGAACTTCCACCACTACGTCGTCGATTCCCGAATCTGGAAGGTGCGCAAGGAGCCGATCCGCAGGACGCTCGGATTGCAGGCGTAGCGCCTATGGCCGACGTCGCTTCCGGCCGGAACAATCCCTGGCTCGACCTGGTTCGATCCGTCGCGATTTTGCTCGTCATGCTGCGCCATGGCGAGCGAGCGCTCCATCCCGCCGCCAGTGACGCCGACCTCGGCGCATTGCAAACCATCTTCATGAACGGCTGGGTTGGGGTCGACCTGTTCTTCGTGCTTTCGGGTTATTTGATCGCCCGCCATCTGCTGCGCGCCGGGGTGGGCTCCCCCGATTTCCGAATTGGACGCTATCTGGCAATGCGCGCGCTGCGCATCGTACCCGCGTATTTCGCCGTGCTTGCGCTGGTCGTGGCCGGAGCCTTCCCCCTCTTCGGCGTGGCACCCGAGCGGCTTGCCTTTCGCGTCGTCTACCACCTGGTCTTCCTGCAGGATTATCTGCCGTCCGACATCAACGTCGTCTTCTGGTCGTTGGGCGTCGAGGAGAAATTCTATCTCCTGGCTCCGCTGCTGATCTTTCTCCTGCTGCGCTTGAGGGCCGGCTGGCTTCAGGCGGTCCTGTTGCTGCTGTGTTTTGCGTTCCCCGTCGCGTTCCGGACGGCAACCTATCTCAATCTTCACGAGACGCTGGACTATCTCCAGTTCTGGCCGATCTTCCGAAGCCCTTTTCATATGACCCTGGAGGGTCTGGTCACCGGCGTCGGCATCGCGCTGGCGCAGCAACGCGGGCTCATCGTCCCGTCTCTCCGGAGCGGAACTTGCCTGTTGGGTGCCGGCCTCCTTGTTTTCGGCGTCTGGCTCGCAAGCCACGATTTCATGTCGTCGATTGACTTTTTCGATGCCAGTCTTGAGCCAGCGCTGATTGCGATCCTTGCTGGCGTTGTGGCCGCAGGCGCGGTGCAACTCATCGGCACGCCTTTGCCGTTCACGCCGTTTTTCCAGCTTCTATCCCGGCTCAGCTATAGCCTTTATCTGGTCCATTACCCATTGATCCCCTTGGTCCTGGCCCTCGCTCTCCCGCACGGAGCGCTGGCCTTCTGGGCGGCTTATTTCTTCGTGAGCGCCGCCGTTGCCGGTGTCCTTCATCTGGCGATCGAGAAGCCGTTCCTGCGCTGGAAGGACCGGCTCGCCCGCCGGGGCGGACAGACAGTTCAGCCCGGCATTGCCGTCGCATAAGGCGGTGCTCGGCCGGACGGCGCAACTGCTTTGATCTGCCAGGAGAGCTCGGGTGCGGCATAAAGTTCCGTTCCGACAACGCCCTTGCGTCACCTCGCCGCTATCGGTATAGAATTGACGTAAACGTAAAAGGTGCGAAGCCGTGCCTCTTGCGATTGATTTGTCGAAACCACGATTGGAAGCACGCCCCCGCTTCCACTCAGGCGACGCTTGGTCCGTGACCGCGACGCCATCAGGGGAAAGCCAGTGACCATGAAACTTGTTTCGCCCGGCGAAGCCGCGGCCAATAGCAATGACATACCGGCCGAGGCCGGCGAAGAATTCGTCCGCATCGGCGAGATGGCCAAGAAATACGGCGTGACCTTGCGCACGCTGCGTTTCTATGAGGACAAGGGCCTGCTCAATCCGAAGCGCGACGGCTCGACCCGTCTCTACACGCGCCGCGACAAGGCCCGGCTGAAGCTGATCCTGCTCGGCCGCAAGGTCGGGTTCTCGCTGCGCGACGTCAAGCAGATGATGGATCTCTACGATCCGACCGGCTCCAACACCAAGCAGTTGCGGCTGGCGCTCGACAAGTCGGAGAAGCAGCTTGCCCGCCTGCAGAAGCAGCGGGCGCTGATCGAGGACGCCATCAACGAGCTGAGCAATTCGATGACGGTCGTTCGCCGGATGCTGACCGAGCGGGCCGCGCCGCAGGCCAGCGCCGCCGGCTGATTGCTCTCGCGCTTAACGGCAGCCCAGGATAGAAAGCCGCGCGGCCATGGCCGCGCGGCTTTTTTGTTGCCTTCCTTCACGCTCACCAAAATTTTTCCGGCTGCGACGAAGTTGACGTTTACGCAAACGTCAATATTTGCTATCGGGACATCGACATTGGCTAGGCCTCCCATCCGGACCTGGATCGGGAACTTGCTGGCTGGCCAGGACCGCAAGGGTGGAGGAAGGCATGACGATCTACAGGGCGCCAGTCCAGGACACGCTTTTCGTGCTCAACGACGTGCTCGGCTATCAGCGCTATTCCAATCTTCCGGGCTTCTCGGACGCCACGCCCGACGTCGTCGAGGCGATCCTCGCCGAAGGCGCCAAGCTTGCCGAGAACGTCATGCATCCGCTGAACCGGATCGGCGACATGGAAGGCTGCGTGCGCCATGAAGACGGATCGGTGACCACGCCCAAGGGCTTCAAGGAGGCTTTCGACCAGTACCGCGAGGGTGGCTGGATGGGGTTGGCCGCGCCCGCCGAGTTCGGTGGCCAAGGCCTTCCCTATACGGTCCATCAGGCGGTGTCGGAATACATGGTGTCGGCCAACATGGCGCTGATGATGTATCCGGGCCTGACGCAAGGGGCGATCGCCGCCATCATCACCCACGGCACCGACGAGCAGAAGACGACTTGGCTGCCGAAGATGGTCGAGGGCGCCTGGACCGGCACCATGAACCTCACCGAGCCGCATTGCGGCACGGATCTTGGCCTATTGCGCACCAAGGCGGTGCCGAACGGCGACGGCACCTACAGGATTTCCGGCCAGAAGATATTCATCTCCGCCGGCGAGCATGACATGGCGGACAACATCGTCCACCTGGTGCTGGCCCGCGTCGAGGGCGCGCCGGAAGGCGTCAAGGGCATCTCGCTGTTCATCGTGCCGAAGTTCAAGCTCGACGCGTCGGGCAATCCCGGCGAGCGCAATACGCTCTCCTGCGGCTCGATCGAGGAGAAGATGGGCATCCACGGCAATTCGACCTGCGTCATGAATTACGACGAGGCAGAAGGCGCCCTGCTCGGCGAGTTGAACGGCGGCCTGAAGGCCATGTTCACAATGATGAACGAGGCCCGCCTCGGCGTCGGGCTGCAAGGGCTCTCGGTCTCGGAGGTCGCCTACCAGAACGCGGTCTCCTACGCCAAGGATCGCCTCCAGGGCCGTTCGCTGTCGGGCGTCAAGGCGCCGGACAAGAAGGCCGATCCGATCATCGTACATCCCGACATCCGCCGCTCGCTGATGACCATGAGGGCCTTCAATGAGGCCGGCCGAGCGCTGGCGCTGTGGACGGCGATCAAGTCCGACGTCGCCCATCGCGCCGGTGACGACAAGGATCGCCAGGCGGCCGACGACTACACCGGCCTGCTGACGCCGGTGGTCAAGGGCGTGCTCACCGACAAGGGCTTCGACCACGCCGTGATGGCGCAGCAGGTGTTCGGTGGCCACGGCTATATCGAAGAGCACGGCATGAGCCAGTTCGTGCGCGATGCCCGCATCGCCATGATCTATGAGGGCGCCAACGGCATCCAGGCGCTCGACCTCGTCGGCCGCAAGCTGGCGCAGAATGGCGGCCGCGCCGTGCAGGCCTTTTTCAAGGAAGTCGGCGAGTTCTGCGAGGAAAACCGCGCCGACGAGAAGATGGCGCCCTTCACCAAGGCGCTGAAGAAGGGCCTCAACGACCTGCAGGCAGCGACCATGTGGCTGGTGCAGAACGGCATGGCCAAGCCGGACAATGCGGGTGCTGCCTCGACCGACTACATGCATCTCTTCGGCCTGGTCGCGCTTGGCTACATGTGGGGGCAGATGGCCAAGGCCGCCCAAAACAAGCTCGCCGAAGGCGCCAATGGCGCCGCGTCGTTCTACGACAACAAGCTCGTGACGGCGCGCTTCTTCATGGAGCGGATCATGCCGGAAACGGCGACGCGTCTCGCCCGCATTTCCAGTGGCGCGGACGCGCTAATGGCGCTGCCGGCGGAAGCGTTCTAGGTTTGGCGGGCCGGCAAAGCCGGCCCACACTTGTCGGAACGCGGAGGAAATCGTGGCGACAAATCCAGCCGAAGTTCTTGGCTTGCCGAAGCCCGCCTGGGCGGCGGACGAAGTCGGCATGCTCTACGACATGGCGGTCCGCTTCATGTCGGAGGAGATCGCGCCGCGTTACGACGAGTTCGAGAAGAACGAGATATTCGACCGCGAAAGCTGGCTGAAGGCGGGCGCCGCCGGCCTGCTCTGCGCCTCGATGCCGGAAAAATACGGCGGCTCCGGCGGCACCTTCGCCCATGAGAGCGCCATCATCGAGGCGATCGGCCATGTCGGCGTCGACGGTTTCGGCATCGGCCTGCACAACTCGATCGTGGCGCCTTACATCCTGCATTACGGTTCCGAGGAGCAGAAACAGAAGTGGCTGCCGAAACTGGCGACCGGCGAGCTGATCGGCGCCATCGCCATGACCGAGCCTGGCGCCGGCTCCGACCTGCAGGGCGTCAAGACCCGCGCCGAGAAGGACGGCAACCACTACAAGATCAGCGGCTCCAAGACCTTCATCACCAACGGCCAGCTCGCCAACCTGATCATCGTCGTCACCAAGACCGATCCGGAAAAGGGCGCCAAGGGCACCTCGCTGATCGTCGTCGAGACCGACGAGGTCGAAGGTTTTCAGCGCGGCCGCAACCTCGACAAAATAGGGTTGAAGGCCAACGACACGTCCGAGCTGTTCTTCAACGACGTGCGCGTGCCGACCTCGAACCTGCTTGGCCACGAGGAAGGCAAGGGCTTTGTCCAGCTAATGCAGCAATTGCCGCAGGAGCGGCTGCAGATTGGCACCGGGGCCATCGCCATGATCGAGCGGGCGCTGGCGATCACCATCGACTACGTCAAGGAGCGCAAGGCCTTCGGCAAGGCGATCATCGATTTCCAGAACACCCAGTTCAAGCTGGCGGAGCTGAAGACCGAAGCCACGATCGGCCGCGTCTTCTACAACGACTGCGTCGCGCGACACATTGATGGCGGCCTCGACCCGGTGACCGCCTCGATGGCCAAATACTGGCTGTCCGACCTGCAGGGCAAAGTCGTCGACGAATGCCTTCAACTGCATGGCGGCTATGGCTACATGAACGAATATCCGATCGCCCGCATGTACCGCGACGCCCGCGTCCAGCGCATTTACGGCGGCACAAACGAGATCATGAAATTGCTGATCGGGCGCTCTCTCTGAGCGCTGCGACCGGCAAACCCAAGGAGCAGAAAAATGGCCGAAGCTTACGTCTATGACGCCGTGCGCACGCCGCGCGGCAGGGGCAAGAAGGATGGCTCGCTGCACGAGGTGCCGGCGGTGCGGCTCGCGGCGAAGACGCTGGAGGCGCTTCGCGACCGCAACGAGCTCGACACCGGCAATGTCGACGACATCATCTTCGGCTGCGTCGATCCCGTCGGCGAGGCGGGCTCGGTCATTCCGCGCGCCGCCGCCTTCGAGGCCGGCTACGACACCAAGGCGCCCGGCATGCAGATATCGCGCTTCTGCGCCTCCGGTCTCGACGCCATCAATTTCGGCGCCGCCAAGATCGCGCAAGGGGCGGACGAGATCGTCATTGCCGGGGGCGTCGAATCCATGTCGCGCGTCGGCATGGGCATGTCCGGCGGCTCCTGGTTCATGGATCCGTCCGTCGGCCTGCCCGGCTGGTTCGTGCCGCAGGGCATCTCGGCCGACCTGATCGCGACGAAATACGGCTTCAGCCGCGACGACGTCGATGCCTACGCGGTCGAGAGCCAGAAGCGTGCCGCCAAGGCCTGGGAAGAGGGCCGCTTCAAGAATTCGGTGATCCCGATCAAGGACCAGAACGGCCTGACCATCCTCGACCGTGACGAGCACATGCGGCCCTCGACCGATATGCAGTCGCTGGCCTCGCTCAACCCGTCCTTCGTCATGCCGGGCGAGATGGGCGGCTTCGATGCCGTCGCCGTGCAGAAGCATCCGGAGGTCGAGGAGGTCAACCACGTCCATCACGCCGGCAACTCCTCCGGCATCGTCGACGGCGCCGCCGCCGTGCTGCTCGGCTCGAAGAAGGCCGGGAAAACCATGGGCATCAAACCCCGCGCGCGCATCCGCGCCTTCGCCAATATCGGCTCCGAGCCGGTGCTGATGCTGACCGGTCCGGTCGACGTCACCGAGAAGCTTCTGAAGCGCGCCAAGATGAAGCTGTCGGATATCGACCTGTTCGAGCTCAACGAGGCCTTCGCTTCCGTCGTGCTGCGCTACATGCAGGCCTTCGACATCCCGCACGACCAGATCAACGTCAATGGCGGAGCGATCGCCATGGGCCATCCGCTCGGCGCCACCGGCGCCATGATCTTCGGCACGGTGCTGGACGAGCTGGAGCGCCGCGACCTGAACACCGCCCTGGTCACGCTCTGCATCGGCGCCGGCATGGGCACCGCCACCATCATCGAACGCGTCTGACGGGGAGAGAAAAAGATGAGCTACACCAATTTCACCCTCGACGTGGACGCCGACGGCATCGCACTGGTCACCTGGGACATGCCGGGACGCTCGATGAACGTCTTCACCGAAGAGGCGATGCTCGAGCTCAGCGCCATCGTTGACAAGGTCGCCGGCGACGCCGCCATCAAGGGCGCGGTGATCACCTCCGGCAAGGACACATTCTCCGGCGGCGCCGACATCACCATGCTGCAGAAGATGCTCGCCGCCTTTGCCGTCGAAAAGGAGAAGGACCTCGAAAAGGCAACCAGGGCGCTGTTCGACAATGCCGGCTACATGACCGGCCTGTTCCGTAAGATCGAAACCTGCGGCAAGCCGTGGGTGTCGGCGATCAACGGCACCTGCATGGGCGGCGCCTTCGAGATGTCGCTCGCTTGCCATGGCCGCGTCGCCGCCGATTCCGACAAGGTGAAGATGGCGCTTCCCGAAGTGAAGATCGGCATCTTTCCGGGCGCCGGCGGCACCCAGCGCGTGCCGCGGCTGACCGATCAGCAGCAGGCACTGCAGATGCTGACCACCGGCCAGAATCTTACGCCGCAGAAGGCGAAGTCGATGGGCCTGATCCACGAGATCGCCGAACCGAAGAAGCTTGTCGAGACCGCCAAGGCGATGATCAAAAACGGCCTGAAGCCGGTTGCGCCCTGGGACGAAAAGGGCTTCAAGCTGCCCGGCGGTCCGATCTATTCGGCGGCCGGCGCCAATCTCTGGCCGCCGGCCATCGCCATCCTGCGCCGCGAGACCTATGGCAATTATCCGGCCGCAGCCGCGATCCTGAAATGCGTCTATGAAGGCCTGCTGGTTCCTTTCGACACCGCGCTCAGGATCGAGCAGCGCTACTTCACCGAGATCATGCAGACCAAGGAAGCGGCGGCGATGATCCGCTCGCTCTTCGTGTCGCTGCAGGAGCTGAACAAGGGCGCGCGCCGTCCGGCCGGCGTGTCGGACACCAGGTTCAAGAAGATCGGCATCCTCGGCGCCGGCTTCATGGGTGCCGGCATCGCCTATGTCACGGCCAAGGCCGGCATTCCGGTCGTGCTGCTCGACCGCGACATGGAGTCGGCCGAGAAAGGCAAGGCGCATTCCGACAGCCTGATGGCCGATCAGGTGAAGAAGGGCCGCGCCAAGCCCGAGGAGAAGGACAAGCTTTTGTCGCTGATCACGCCGACGGCCGACTATGCCGACCTCGCCGGCTGCGACCTCGTCGTCGAGGCCGTGTTCGAGGATTCGGCGGTCAAGAAGCTCGCCACCGAAAAGGCGGAGGCCGTGCTGAAGTCGTCGGCGATCTTCGCCTCCAACACCTCGACGATCCCGATCACCTCGCTGGCGAAGAACTCGGCGCGACCGAAGAATTTTGTCGGCATCCACTTCTTCTCGCCGGTCGACAAGATGATGCTGGTCGAGATCATCCTCGGCAAGAAGACGGGCGACAAGGCGCTCGCGGTCGCCATCGACTTCGTCCGCGCCATCAAGAAGACGCCGATCGTTGTCAACGACACGCGCGGCTTCTACGTCAATCGCTGCGTGCTCCGCTACATGTCGGAAGCTTACAAGATGCTGATCGAAGGCGTTCCGGCGGCGATGATCGAAAACGCCGCCAAGGCCGCCGGCATGCCGGTCGGCCCGCTGGCGCTGACCGACGAGACGGCGATCGACCTTGCCCAGAAGATCATGAAGCAGACCATCAAGGATCTCGGCGAGAAGGCCGTCGACCCGAAGCAGATGGCGCTAATCAACACCATGGTCGACACGCATGGCCGCTTCGGCCGCAAGAACGGCAAGGGCTTTTACGACTATCCCGCCAAGCCGGCGAAGAAGAAGCTGTGGCCGGGTCTCAAGGATCTCTATCCGCAGCTCAAGCCCGAGAAGGTCGACTATGAGGAGCTGAAGGAGCGTCTGCTGGTCACCATCGCCCTGGAGGCCGTGCGCGTCATGGAGGAGGGCATCGTTACCGACCCGCGCGAGGCGGATGTCGGCTCGATCCTCGCCTTCGGCTTCGCCCCCTTCACCGGCGGCGCGCTCTCTTACATCGACGGCATCGGCGCCAAGCGCTTCGTCAAGATCGCCAAGGGCCTGCACAAGAAATACGGGGCCGAGTTCAAGGCGCCCAAGCTTTTGCTCGACATGGCCGAGAAGGGCGAGGCCTTCTACCAGCGCTTCGACCCTTACCAGAAGGGCGAGGTCAGGAAGGCGGCCTAACGCCCCAGCCAGCTACTTTTGGGCGCGCATGATGGCCACGGCGTCTCGCCGTGGCCGACATGCTTCGACGGCGTGTCGCCGGCGCAAGCCCGCGTTCAGCCGACCTTAAGCAAATCCGGCTAAGGCAAAAATGCCGGGCTGGGCTCGCAAATCGGTCGCGCCCGCTCGCCGGCGTGGCTTAGGGGCAGGGGCGTGGGCAACATCGTCGATTTCATCACCGGCCTATTCGAGGTCTGGCGCGGCCAGGTGAGCGATCCTGACAAGCAGTGCGTTTTTGCGTTTCTGCTCCTGCTTCTGGCCCTCGACATCGCTCGCAAGGGTTGGCGGCTTTCCTGGTCGCGTCGCGCCGTCGAAAGCGTCGCGGCGACGCTGGCCATTTTCCACATCAACGTCGTGCTTGTCCCCGCGGTCTGGCTGTTGTCGGAACAGCTCAAGGCACTTTACGGCCTGCTCGGCATTCCGAGTGTGCCGAGCACGGTCTGGGCTGGTCTGCCGGTCTGGATGCTCAGCCTCTTCGCCATACTGGCGCACGACTTCGCCAATTACTGGAACCATCGCGTCATGCACATGAAATGGCTCTGGCCGGTGCACGCGATCCACCATTCCGATCCGGTGGTCAACGGATTGACGACCTACCGCGTCCACGCGCTCGAAATGCTGGTGATGTGGGGTTCCTATACAATCCTGCTGACCTGGCTTGGACTGCCCGCCGACGCCATGGGCATTGGCGCGCTGATCCTCGTGCTTCACAACGTCTATGTCCACGTCGATGTCGACTGGGGCCATGGCCCGCTGGGGATGCTCATCGCCTCGCCGCGCTTCCATCGCTGGCACCACGCCGACGAGCCGGCGGCGTACGGCAAAAACCTCGCCAACGTGTTCCCCTTCTTCGACTGGATATTCGGCACCTATCGCGTGCCGGGACCGTGCCGCGTCGCCATGGGGGCGACCGGGGTACCGTCCAACGACGTCGTGCGGCTGACGTTGTGGCCGCTGCTGGAATGGGCGCGGCTGGGAAGACAACAGCTGAAAGGGCTGCGCACTTCGATCGGCGGGCTGGCGCGCGACGCCAGCCTGGGCAAGGTCGGCACTCTCGACACCAATGCGGACTGACACGGAAACACCGCCGGTCGGCGCGCCGGCAAGCCAGCCCGCCGGCCCACGCTCGCGTATGGGCCGCTATCGAGCTCTCATCGCGTCATTCGCTGCGGCTGCCGGGCCCCGTCATGCCGGCGAGACGCCGGTAACAGGATCGAACCCGATCAATCCTGCGGGAGCGGACGACTTTCTCTTCAATCTGCGGTTTGCGCCGGTGGACAATCACATGGCCGCGCGCTAGACAGCGTTGAGGCATTTTTTCCTGTTTCGAAGGAGCGCGGACTTGCTCTCGCACGATCGCGTATGGGCCGCAATCGACGCTCTTGCCGAGCGCTATTCGCTGTCGGCTTCCGGCCTCGCCAGGCGCGCGGGCCTCGATTCGACCGCCTTCAACAAGTCCAAGCGCCTGTCCTCCGATGGCCGGCCGCGCTGGCCCTCGACCGAATCGCTGGCCAAGATCATCGAGGCCACCGGCGCCTCGCTGGAAGAATTCACCGTGCTGGTCGAAGGTCGCGGCGGCGCTGCGCCGCCACAGCCGCGCATGGCCGTGCCTCTGCTCGGCTTTGCCCAGGCCGGCGCCGGCGGGTTCTTCGACGATGCCGGCTATCCCTCGGGGCAGGGCTGGGATCTGGTCGAGCTTCCGACGCGCGCGGCTGAAACCTCCTACGCGCTGAAGGTTCAGGGCGATTCCATGCTGCCGCTCTACCGCAACGGCGACGTGCTGATCGTCGAGCCGGGCGCGCCGACGCGCAAGGGCGACCGCGTCGTCGTCAAGACCACTGCCGGCGAGGTCATGGCCAAGGTGCTCGATCGGCAGACGGCGAAGTCGGTCGTGCTGGTCTCGCTCAATCCCGCTCACCCGGACCGCGACATCCCGATGCGCGATGTCGAATGGGTGGCGCGGATCGTCTGGGCAAGCCAGTAGGTCCAGCCCGGTGCGGGTCCTTCATCTTGCCCTCGCGCTTCTCGCGGTTCCGGCGATGGCGGCGTTGGTCGTCGCCGGTGGCCGTTCGCTGAAGGGCAGCGAAAGTGTCGTCGCTGTCGACCAGATCGATCCGGCCGATACGCTTCCGGGGCAAGACACCGATGCTGCGCCTCAGGAACCGACGACTGCGGAACCGGCGACCTCCGCCATCCTGGCGCCGGCTGCTCCTGAGCCACCGAAGCCGGCGGCGCATTCGCGGGCGATCGATCCCGAAGTGGTGGCGCCGCCCGAACTTTCCGAGGACGAGCTGGAACGGGTCGAGCCGCGCGCGCCGCTCAGCGATCTGGCGCTGGCCGGTCCGCCCAAGCCGCGAAAAACGAAAATGCCGGATGGCGGGGACGGCACCAAGCTGTTCCAGCCCATCGCCACCGCCGCCGGCATGATCAAGGCCAAGGATTACGCTATCGCCGTCTCGGGCATCGAGATCGTCAAAGAGAGCGAGACCTGCAGCGATGGGGGCAAGCCCTGGGACTGCGGTGTTCGCGCCAGGACGGCATTCCGCGCTTTCCTGCGTGGCCGGACCGTGGTCTGCGCCGTGCCGCCGCAAGGCGGGCAGGCCGCCATCGCGGCCAAGTGCTGGGTCGGCAACAAGGATGTCGGCGAGTGGCTGGCGGAAAACGGCTGGGCGCGCGCCGCGCAAGGCGGCCCCTATGTCGAGGCGGGCGAGAAGGCGCGCGCGGCGAAGAAAGGCATTTTCGGCATGGCGCCGAACCTTGGCGGCCTGCCGGCATTGCCGGCAGCCACCGGCCCGGCGCCCGCCGCGCCGAGCTCCATCCTGCCGGCGGAGGACAGCGCCGTTATGCCGCCAACTGACCAGCCAGCGCCCGCTCAATGAGCGCGCGCGTCTCCGTGATGCCGTAAAGCGCGGCGAAGGAGCCGAAGCGCGGTCCGCGTTCCTGCCCGATCAGCACCTGGTAGATCATCTGGAAGAAGGCGACCGACACGCCGGGTCCGCCTTCCGGGCTCTGCTTGGAATGGTCCTGGTAGCGCTCGATCCGCCGCGCGACGTTGAGCGCGGCGTTCTGGATCGCCTCGCCATCCGCGCCTTGCGGCAGGCCGCCAAGCGCTTCCGAAAGCTTCGCCAGCGCCTCGCGCTCCACCTCGTCGGCGGCGCGATAGACCTTGGTCGGCTTCACGAAGTCGTCGAAATAGCGGATGGCATAGCCGGTCAGCCGGTCGAGCTCCGGATGCGTCTTCGGCGTCACGCCCGGCGCATGGCGCGAGATGAAGCCCCACAGCACCGCCTTGTCATGCGCGTTGGAGGCGCTGACCAGATTGAGCAGCAGCGCGAACGGCACCGGCAGGTCGATGGCCGGCGGGTTGCCGTCATGCATGTGCCAGACCGGGTTGCCGAGCCGCTCCTTCCAGTCCTGGCGCGGATAGGCGCCGAGGAAAGCGTAGTATTCGTCGACCGCCTTCGGGATGACATCGAAATAGAGCTTCTTGGCCTGCCGCGGCCGCTGGTACATGTAGAGGCCGAGGCTCTCGGTCGGCGCATAGGTCAGCCACTCGTCGATGGTGAGCCCATTGCCCTTCGACTTCGAGATCTTCTGGCCGTTCTCGTCGAGGAACAGCTCGTAGACGAAATGCTCCGGCGCGCGGCCGCCGAGGATGTTGCAGATGCGGTCGTAGATCGCCGCATTGGTCTGGTGGTCCTTGCCGAACATCTCGAAATCGACGCCGAGCGCCGCCCAGCGCATGCCGAAATCCGGCTTCCACTGCAGCTTCACCTTGCCGCCGGTGACGGGCAGCGTGGTCTCGGTGCCTTCGTCGTCGAAGGTGATGGTGCCGGCCTTGGCGTCGACATGCTTCATCGGCACGTAGAGCACCCGGCCGCTCTTCGGTGAGATCGGCAGGAACGGGCTGTAGGTCGCCTGGCGTTCTTCGCCGAGGGTCGGCAGCATCACCGCCATGATCTCGTCGTAGCGCTCGGCGGCGCGCAGCAGCACTTCGTCGAAGCGGCCAGACTTGTAGTACTTTGTCGCGCTGGCGAATTCGTAGTCGAAGCCGAACGTGTCGAGGAAGCGGCAGAGCATCGCGTTGTTGTGGTCGGCAAAGCTCGCATAGTCGCCGCCGAAGGGATTGGGCACCGCCGTCAGCGGCTTGTGCAGATAGGGCTCGAGCGCCGCGCGATCCGGCACGTTGTCCGGGATCTTGCGCATGCCGTCCATGTCGTCGGAGAAGCACAGCAGCTTGGTCTTGATCTTGTCTCCGGTCAGCACCCGGAATGCGTGCCGCACCATGGTGGTGCGCGCCACTTCGCCGAACGTGCCGATATGCGGCAGGCCGGACGGACCGTAGCCGGTCTCGAACAGAACGGTCTCGGGAAAATCCTTGTCCTTGTAGCGGGCAATGATCTTCTTGGCTTCCTCGAACGGCCACGCCTTGCTTTCGGCGGTCGCCGCAAGCATCTCGGGATTGAGATCGATGAGGTTTGATCCCGTCATGTCAAAATTCCAGTCATGTGCCGGCTTTCGCCGCAAGGTAAGATTTTCACCGGGTCTCTAGGCGCGACTCGCCGGAGCGTCAACGATTTGCGGCGGTTTTCCTTGCAGCGCCACAATGGCGCTCCTACGTTGGGGCACCTTTTCCGCTGCCTTGGCTTAAAAGTGTGCGGCGGTTCCGGCACGACGACAAAGGAGTTTTGAATGCCTTCGCTGACGCCGCACGAAGCCCTGATCTACCTGATGGTCATCACCTCGGCTTCCGACCGCGACATGACCGACGTCGAGCTGGCGCGGATCGGCGACGTCGTCCGCTCCTGGCCGGTGTTCGTCGATTTCAACCAGGACAGGCTGATTGCGGTGTCGCAGGAATGCCAGAAGGCGCTGCAGGACAAGGACGGTCTGGAAGGCGTCCTCGCGCGTGTCGCGAAGGCGCTGCCGGAGCGGCTGCGCGACACGGCCTACGCGGCCGCCTTCGAGGTCGCGGCCGTCGACCTTGAAATGCGCATGGAGGAGGTGCGGGTGCTGCAGCTCATCCGGCTCAAGCTCGATCTCGATACGCTGACCGTCGCCGCGATCGCGCGTGCGGCCAAGGCGCGCCTGCGCACGCTGACGTGATTCTCGACAGCCCTCAGAAGAAACTCACCGGAAAATAGCGCAGATAGAACTCGGCGAAGGTGCCCTTGATCGAGATTTCCTGCAGCGCGTAGTCGAAGGCGGCGGCCAGCGCCGGGTCGCCCGCCCTGGTGGCGATCGCCATGCCCGAGCCCAGATATTCCGGCGCCAGATACGGGCCGCCTGCGAAGCGGCAGCAGCCGGCGGCGTCCGAGCCGCCGAGCCAGAAGGCAAAACGCATGCCGTCGCCGAAGGCGGCGTCGATCTTGCCGGCCTTGAGGTCGGCGTAGAGGTCCTCGGGCTTTTCGAACGGCACGACCTGCACCGTACCGAAATAGTCGCGCAGCATCTTCTCATGCGCCGAGCCGGCGATGACGCCCACCCGCTTGCTGCGCAGCTTGTCGAGGATCGGCTCGGTGAGGGCCTTGGCCTTCGGCATGATGAAGCGCGCCGGGAACTGCAGGTAGGAACGCGAAAACGCGTATTTCTCGCGGCTTTCCGGCGTCGCCGCGATGCCGGCGATGATCGCCTCCCCCTCGCCTTTCTGCAGCGCGTCGTCGAGCTCGTTCCAGGGCAGCGCCTGGATCTGGCATTTCTCGACGATGCCGAGTTCGGCGCAGATCGCCCGCGCCAGGTCGATGTGGAAACCCGACAGCCGGCCCGAGCCGTCGAGGAAATTGAAAGGCGGAAAATCGGTGGTGGTGAGGAACCTCAGCCTCGGCAGCGCGGAAAGATCGGGCTTCGGCAGCCGTTCCTTGGCATCCCACAGTACCGGAACCTGCGGCTCCGCGGCCTGAGTCGCGTCCGGCAACGCCCCGAGCAGCGCCGACAGCAGAGCCAGAGATATCCACCGGAAAGTCACGATAAGGTTCCGCCCAGTCATGTCCCCGGCTTTTCGTACGAAAATTACTCGGGCACAACGTTTTTGATTTCAAACTGGCGAATTAGGCGTATGGTTTAGCACGTTTGCAAGTGGCAGCGTGCGCGTCGGCAAGGGGAGGTCACCGGCGGCACGAAGTTGCTTGCGATCCGGGGTTGATGGCAAGGGGCGGTTCGGGCATCTACCGTCAATCAAGAAATCGGAAGCAACATGGGGTAGATGTTGCGATGAGCATGTTTGATAGAACTCTGGAATACATAGACCAGCTGCAGCATGCCAACACGGCTGCGGCGGTATGCGAGAGCTTGCTCGGCATCACCTCGAATTTCGGGCTAACAGCGCTGATGGCCGGAACCGTGCCGCAACCCGGCACGCCGCGCGGCCGGCAGAAAGACCATGTGCTGCTCTGCGACTGGCCGGGCGAGTGGCTGGAGCGCTACGTGGCGCGCAATTATGTCGACCATGATCCGGTCGTCAGCCACATGAAGCAGTTGCAGGCCCCGTTCCAGTGGCGGGAGGCCTCGCAGGCCATCGTCATCGACAAGAGCAGCGACGAGGTCATGGGCGACGCCCGCGAGTTCAAGCTGCGCGACGGCCTCGCCTTTCCGCTGGTCACGCTCGACGGCCAGATCGTCATGGTCTCGCTGGGCGGCGAGTCCGTCGAGCTATCGGAGGCCGAGTTCGGGATGGTTTCGCTGGCCTCCACCTACGCCATCGGCCGCGCCATGCAGCTTCACACAATGGCCGGCAAGGTCATCGATCACATTGAATTGACGCCGCGCGAGCGTGAATGCCTGCAATGGGCGGCTGTCGGCAAGTCCGAATGGGAGATTTCGCAGATTCTCGGCATTTCGGAGCACACTTCCGAGAAACACCTTCTTAACGCCAAGAGCAAACTGGGCGCCGCCAATCGTGTGCAGGCAGTCGCCGAGGCGATTAGGCGCGGCTATATCAGCTAGGCCGGCTGTGCCGGCCTGGAAATTCTTGCCTGCGCAATTGAGTAATATTTTAAGGAAAGTCGGGCCGTATCTCCTCTCAGGAGACGGCTAATGCTTTCTTAACGCCAAGAGCAAACAGGGCGCCGCCAATCGTGTGCAGCGGTCGCGGCGGCGATTAGGCGCGGCTATATTAGCCAGGTCGGCCGTGCGGGCCTAGAAATTCTTGCCTACGCGTTCGCGTAATATTTTCGGGAAAGCCCGGCCGTATCTTCCTCTTAAGCCTAGGAGACGGCTAATGCTATTTTCCCTTACCACTCAGGAATTGATGGAACGTCCCGACCTCTGGGAAGCGGTCCATCGTCTGCGTCACAGAATCTTCGTCGAGGAGATGGGATGGGCCGATCTCGATCGCCCGGACGGCCTCGAGATCGATCAGTTCGACCATGAGGAGGCCGAACATCACCTCGTCATCCGCAATGGCGAGCTCGCCGGTTACCAACGCATGCTGCCGACGACGCGGCCGCATCTCCTGACCGACGTGCTGTCGGACCTCTGCGAGGGGAGGTCCCCCTCGGGGCCGAATGTCTGGGAACTGACCCGTTATGCGGTGGCGCCGGGCTTCCGGGACGGCAAGCGCGGCGTTTCGACGGTCGGCACCGAGCTGATCGCCGGTTTTGTCGAATGGGGCCTCAAGCGCAACGTCAACCAGGTCATCATCGAGTTCGAACCGATGTGGGTGCTGCGGGCGTTGCAGCTGCACTTCCTGGCCAAGCCGCTCGGCTATCAGCGCACTTATGGCAACCAGCAGGTCGTGGCGACGCTGCTCACCTTCACCGAGCATACGCTGGAGGTGGTGCGCCAGCGCCGCAACCACTTCCTGCCGGTACTCAACCGAGGCTATCCCGGCCAGCTCGGCCTGAGGCAGGCTTCGTGATGGAGGTGGTCATGAGCTTCCATCCCGAACCGGAACTGCGCGGCCACACGCTGGTCATCACGGTGTCGTCGCATGACGGCCGGCCTGTGCTGGACAGGCACGCCTATGCGAGCCTCGCCAGGACCTTCCACGAAGCCGCCGTCAATGACGACGTCCGCGTGGTCGTACTGCGCGGCCTCGCCGGCTGCTTCTGCCTCGGCGGCGACTTCTCGGAGTTCCTCGACGCCACCAAGCACCAGCAGCTGATTGCCGCCGTCACCGATATGTTCCGCATGCTTGCGACCTTCCCCAAGCCGGTCCTTGCCTGCGTGGACGGGGATGCCGTCGGCGTCGGCTGCACCATCCTGTTCCACTGCGACATGGTGATCGCTTCCAGGGGAAGCACCTTCAGGGTGCCGTTCGTCGATTTCGGCCTTGTGCCGGACGCCGCGACCAGCATCCTGGCGCCGCAGAAGCTCGGCTACGCCGGTGCCTTCCGCTTCTTCTGCCTCGGCGACACGCTGGGCGTCGATGACGCCAAGGCGCTCGGCCTGGTCGGCGAGATCGTGGAAGGCAGCGCCGAGGAGATGGCTTTGGCGCGGGCAAGGCAGCTCGCCAAGAAGCCGGTTGCCGCGCTGTTGCAGACGCGCGGCCTGCTCAAGGGCGATACGGACGTTCTGTGCGACCGCATCGACCATGAGATTTCGCTGTTCCAGCAGGCGCTTCAGGACGACGCCACGCTGAAGCGGCTGCAGCGGATCGCCCGCTTGGCCGCTTGAACCTGAAAGTCTCAGCGCCGCGTGCCTTCTTGGGCACGCGGCGCTGTAAACGTCGGTTTCGGGAAAAACTATTTCTCCAGGAACGACGGCCCTTCGCCGATGATCTTCCTGTCTTCCTTGCCGACGGCGTCGAGATCGCGCCCGCCATAAGGCAGCGACAACAGGATCCGCTGGATGACGGCGAGCCGCGCGCGGCGCTTGTCGTTGGCGCGCACAATGATCCAGGGTGCGAACTCCTTGTGGGTGCGTTCGACCATCAGATCACGCGCCTTGGTGTAGTCGTCCCATTTGTTGATGCCGGCGATGTCGATCGGCGAGAACTTCCAGTTCTTCAGCGGCGACCAGCGGCGGTCGTGGAAGCGTTCGAGCTGCGTCTCGCGGCCGATGTTCAGCCAGAATTTGAAGAAGTGGATACCCTCGTTGCAGATCATGCGTTCGAAATGCGGCGTCTCGTCGAGGAATTTCTCGTGCTGCTCCGGCGTGCAGAAACCCATGACCGGCTCGACGCCGGCGCGGTTGTACCAGGAGCGGTCGAAGGTGACGAACTCGCCTGAGGTCGGGAAATGGTCGACATAGCGCTGATAGTACCATTGCCCAAGCTCAGTCGGCGTCGGCTTGGTCAGCGCCACGTTGCGCGCCGTGCGCGGGTTCATGTACTGCCGCAGCACGAAGATCGTGCCGCCTTTGCCGGCCGCGTCGCGCCCTTCGAACAGCGCCATCACCCGCTTGCCGGTCGCCTGCAACCAGGCCTGCGCCTTGACCAGCTCGATCTGCAGCCGCTCGAGTTCCTTGTCGTACTCCTCACTCTTCATCTTCTTGTCGTAAGGATAACCGCCGGCAGTCAGCTTGTTGTCATCGATCCAGCCCGGAAGCTCCGGATTGTCGATGTCGAACTCGCGTTCCTTGCCGCCGATCCTGATCTTGATCGGTCCTGCGGCGGGCGCCGCGTCGGCGTTTTCCTCGGCTTTTTTCATCGAGACGAACCTTTCCAGCTTGCGGACTCGTGCTATGGGAGCCTCTAAGGCGCTGCGTCCGTCTGGGCGCAGGGGTGCCGTAGCACTTTGATTTTGCGCATGAACCTTCCAGAAAATCGATTCCGATTTTTGTGGGTCATGCGCCGGTCCGGTCGGCGGAACTTTCACCGGCGGAGATACGGGGCAGCGCATGGTCGATGAGGGCGCAGACCAGAAAGGCGCAACGCAAGCAGCCGTGGCCCGGCTGCGGCGCAGCCGTTGGTTGCTGGCCGCGGCCGTTGTCGCGGTCCTCGCCGTTTACGCTTTCGGCGGCTTTTCGATCTATGTGCCGCTGCTGGCGCTAGCGTTGCTGGTCGCAGCCGCGATGCTGCCCGCCCACGTCGAGCGGCAGTCAGCCGACGACGCGGCGGCGATCGAGGCCGACGGCCTGGAGCGGCTGTCCGGCGAATATCTGGCGGCCGCCGTTGCCGATCCGCTGATCATCTTCGACCGCACAGCCACAATCGTCCACGCCAACGCCGCCGCCTTCGCCGCCTTCGGCGGACTGGCGCCCGGCATGTCGCTGTCTCTCAAATTCCGCGCCCCGGAAATGCAGGCCTTGCTTGACGGCATCGTCTCGGGCACCGTGGCGTCCGATGTCGTCGACTATACGGAAAAGCTCCCCGTGGAGCGCACATACCGGGTGAGCGCGTCCTCGGTCGGCCATGCCACCGATCTCTATGTGCTGGTGTTCAAGGATCAGAGCGAGGCGCGCCGCATCGACCGCATGCGCGCCGATTTCATCGCCAATGCCAGCCATGAACTGCGCACGCCGCTCGCCTCGATCGCCGGCTTCATCGAGACGTTGCGCGGCCCGGCGCGCGGCGATCCGGCGGCACGCGACCAGTTTCTGCAGATCATGCAGAACCAGACCGGCCGCATGGCGCGCCTGATCGACGATCTTTTGTCGCTGTCGCGGCTGGAGATGAAGCCCTATCTGCGGCCGGGAACCGAGGTCGATCTTCGCCAGACAATCGACAGCGTCATCGATTCCCTCGGGCCGCTGGCCAGCGAGAACGGCGTGGTCATCGAACGGGACTTCATCGATGGCCCGCTTTCCGTGCCCGGCGACCGCGACGAGCTTTTCCAGGTTTTCGAGAATCTCCTGGAGAATGCCTGCAAATACGGCCAGTCAGGCGGACGCGTCACC
The DNA here is from genome assembly GCF_033977345.1 of Mesorhizobium dulcispinae. Taxonomy (NCBI): domain Bacteria; kingdom Pseudomonadati; phylum Pseudomonadota; class Alphaproteobacteria; order Hyphomicrobiales; family Phyllobacteriaceae; genus Mesorhizobium; species Mesorhizobium dulcispinae. The sequence goes on along the minus strand of NZ_JAVIIY010000009.1, from coordinate 96,637 downwards.
GTATCCATCGCCGGCAGCGAGGACGGCCAGGAAGCGGGCATCGACGTCACCATAAGAGACTATGGCCCCGGCATAGCCGAGGAACACATTCCCCGCATCACGGAGCGTTTCTACCGCGTCGATGTTGAAAACAGCCGGACCCAGAAAGGCACCGGCCTTGGCCTTTCCATCGTCAAGCATATATTGACTCGTCACAATGCGAGGCTGTCGATCAAGTCGGAAGTCGGCAAGGGTGCGGCGTTCACGGTTCATTTGCCGGCTAGCTGATCGAGTATTGGTTGCCAACCGGCAATTTCTTCTTTCTGTCATCCGGTTCGCGTATCAGCGACAGATTGAGGGAACGCACCAGCCGGCAGAAACCGGGAAGGCATAACCATGCAGTCCGTCCATACTATGAGTGCCTATGACGAAGAACTGAAATTCCTGTCGAAGCGCATTGCCGCCATGGGCGGGCATGCCGAGCGCATGGTCGAGCAAGCGATCGCGGCCCTGGTGAACGCCGATCCGGGCCTGGCGCAGAAGGTTATTCAGGACGATCTTGTCCTCGACGAGGGGCAGCGCGAGATCGACGACAAGGCGATCGTCATCATCGCAAGGCGCCAGCCGATGGCGACGGACCTGCGTGAGATCGTCGGTGCCATCCGCATCTCGGCCGACATCGAGCGCGTCGGCGATCTCGGCAAGAACGTCGCCAAGCGCGTCGCGGCGGTCATCGACGGCCGCCAGCCGAGCAGTCTCTTCCGCGGCCTCGAGGCGCTGGCCAATCTGGCGCTGACGCAGCTCAAGGAAGTGCTCGACATCTATGCCTCGCGCTCGGTCGAGAAGATCGGCTTCGTGCGCGACCGTGACGACCAGATCGACGCCATGTACACCTCGCTGTTTCGCGAGCTCCTGACCTATATGATGGAGGATCCGCGCAACATCACGCCCTGCACCCACCTGCTCTTCTGCGCCAAGAACATCGAGCGGATCGGCGACCACGCCACCAACATCGCCGAAACCATCTATTACATCGTCACCGGCGACCAGATGCCGGCCGACCGGCCGAAGGGCGACAAGACCGACCAGGTGGTGTTTCCTGGTCCGGCATCGGCCAAGTGACCCGATATCGGCGACCCGATATCGGCTAAGTGAACGGACGGCCTCTCGAACGGCTTTCTAATTTAGGCTAGGCTCCTCCAGGTGCAGCGATTTTGTCAGTCGCTGTCTCGGGAGGTTTGCGATGGAACAAGTTCGAAACCTGACCCCGGCCCCGCAGCCGACATCCGGCATCATTGCGTCCAGCGTCTATACCGCCGGCAAGCGCGTCGCCGACATTTCAATCGAAGAGGCAGGCGTGTGGGCCGCAAAGCCCGAGCATGTCGTCTGGATCGGCCTGCTCGAGCCGGACCGTAACCTGCTGCTCAGGGTGCAGGGGCAGTTCCACCTGCATGATCTGGCGATCGAGGACGCCGAGCATCCGCATCAGCGGCCGAAGATCGAGCAATATGGCGATGCCTTGTTCATCGTCGCCCGCACGGCGCAACTGATCGATGGCCGCGTCACTTTCGGCGAGACGCATCTCTTTGTCGGCACCGGCTATATCGTCAGTGTCAGGCATGGCCCGTCGACTTCCTACGCCGCGGTGCGCCAGCACTGGGAAAGCTGCCCGTCTTCGCTCGCCAAGGGTGAGGATTTCGTCCTCTATGCCATTCTCGACTTCATCGTCGACAACTACATGCCCGTGCTCGAGCAGATCGAGGACGAGGTCGAGCAGATCGAGGACAAGGTGCTGCTGAAGCCGATGACCGGCGCCGACATCGAGCGGCTCTACATGTTGCGCCGCGATCTCCTGCGCCTGCGCAACGCGGCGCTGCCTCTGGTCGAGGTCTGCCGGCGGCTGACCAGCGCCGAGCTGCCGCAGATCCATGCCGCCATGCATCCGCTGTTTCGCGACGTGACCGACCATATCCGCACTGTGCAGGAAAAGATCGACAGCCTGCGTGAGGTCCTGGCCTTCGCCTTCGAGGCCAGCCTTCTGGTCGGGCAGAGCCAGGAAACGGCGATTTCCAAGAAGCTTGCCTCATGGGCGGCCATCCTGGCGGTCCCGACGGCCTTTGCCGGCATCTACGGCATGAACTTCGCCGACATGCCGGAGCTGAAGATGGAATACGGCTACCCGACCGTGCTGACGGCGATCGCGCTGATCTGCGCGTTCCTGTACTGGCGGTTCAAGAAGAATGGATGGCTGTGAAAAAGCGAATAGCGAATAGGGAGTAGCCAATAGGGCGAAAGAAGCTTGCGCCGCACTCGGATGCCGACACTGTTCTATTCGCTATTCGCTATTCGCTATTCGCTATTCGCTATTCGCTATTCGCTATTCGCTATTCGCTATTCGCTATCAGCGAGCGCGCCGTCTTTCCGCCGCCGGCTGGAACGCCACCCTTGCGTGATATTTGCAGTACGGTCCGGTCTCGCCCGCGTCGTTGCCGCAGAAGCTGAAGTCTTCCGACAGCGGATCGCCGTTCGGCCACTTGCAGGTGCGCTCGGTCAGCTCGACGAGCTGCAGGTTGCGCGAGATCGGCACTACGACATTCTCGACCGGGCGGATATAGTGGCGCGCCACCGGTTCGGCGTCGAACTGCACCTGCAGCGCGGTCGCGCCGATGGAAGCCGTCACGTGACGCGCAGCGCTTGCGGCACGGGCCACCGTTTTCTGCATCGAGGCTCCTTGCGTCGTCTTCTTCTGCCGCGCCGGCGCGGCGGTCGCGCGGCCGCGGCCCGACAGTTTCAGGCGATGCACCTTGCCGATGACGGCATTGCGGCTCACGCCGCCGAGCTGCGCGGCGATCTGGCTGGCGCTGAGACCCTCCGACCACAATTTCCTGAGAAGTTCGACCCGCTCGTCAGTCCAGTTCATGAGACCGCGCTCCTGCTGAGGCGTACGGCAGTCAGAATCCTTTCCCGCCCCGGCTCCCGCCGGGCAAACAACACCACATGTACCGGGTGATTAGATCCGCCGCACGAAATCTAGTTATTTCTCAACTACAATTACCTCATGCGCTGACTCGGTGACAAGAGTCCCCAGGGCAACACGATTCGGTTTTTTCGGTTTTCCCCAACTTGCCTGACCGCTCATGAGCCATCGCGGCGCTGGAGCCTTGCCGCGCGCTTCTGCGCGACGTTTTCGTTGACTTCATGGCCGAAAAACATGATAAGCCGCAAAGGCCGCCGCATTGGCGGCTTTTTTGATTTCCGGTTCCGGAGACGCATATAATGAGCGGTTCGGCGCTTTACGAGACCTTTGCTCGCGCACCCCTGGCCTTCGATCGCGGGGAGGGGACCTGGCTGGTCACCGACAAGGGCGAGCGATATCTCGATTTCGCCGGCGGCATCGCCGTGAACTCGCTGGGCCACGGCCATCCGCATCTGGTTGCGGCGCTGACTGAGCAGGCCGCCAAGCTCTGGCACGTCTCCAACCTCTACGAGATCCCGGAGCAGCGCCGGCTGGGCGAACGGCTGGTCGACGCGACCTTCGCCGACAAGGTGTTCTTCACCAATTCCGGCGCCGAGGCGCTGGAATGCGCCATCAAGACGGCGCGGCGCTACCAGTTCGTCAAGGGCCATCCGGAGCGTTTCCGCATCATCACCTTCGAGGGCGCCTTCCACGGCCGCACGCTGGCGACGATCGCCGCCGGCGGCCAGTACAAATATCTCGAGGGTTTCGGTCCGAAGGTCGAGGGCTTCGACCAGGTCGCGTTCGACGATATCGAGGCCGCCGAGAAGGCGATCACGCCGGATACCGCGGCTATCCTGATCGAGCCGGTGCAGGGCGAGGGCGGCATCCGCCCGGTGCCGACGCAGTCGCTGAAGCGCCTGCGCCAACTCTGCGACCAGCATGGCCTGCTTCTGATCTTCGATGAGGTCCAGTGCGGCATCGGCCGCACCGGCAAGCTGTTCGCGCATGAATGGGCGGGCGTCACGCCTGACCTGATGGCGATCGCCAAGGGCATAGGCGGCGGCTTCCCGATGGGTGCCTGCCTCGCCACCGACGAGGCGGCGACAGGCATGACGGCCGGCGTGCACGGCACCACTTTCGGCGGCAATCCGCTGGCGATGGCCGTGGGCAACGCCGTGCTTGACGTCGTGCTGGCCGACGGCTTCCTCGAGGATGTTCAGCGCAAAGCGTTGCTGCTGAAGCAAGGCCTTGCGGCGGTTGCCGACGAATTTCCCGATGTCATCGAGGGCATCAGGGGAACCGGTCTGATGCTCGGCCTGAAATGCGCCATGCCCAACGCCAAGGTGAACATGGCGCTGCGCGACCAGCACCTGCTTGCCGTGCCGGCTGGCGACAACGTCATCCGTCTCTTGCCGCCGCTCACCGTCACCGACGAGGAGATCGGCGAGGCGCTGAAGCGTATTCGTTCGGGCGCCAAGGACCTGACCGACGCGATTGCGGCCGAAGCCGCGAAGTAATTCTGGAATTTGCCGATGAGCGTTCGCCACTTCACCGACCTGTCCGCCGTTTCCGCGGGAGACCTGCGCTCGATGCTGGACGATGCGGTGGCGCGAAAGACCAGGCTCAAGGCCGGCGAGCGCTCGAAGCCGCTCGACGGCAAGGTACTGGCGATGATCTTCGACAAGCCGTCGACGCGCACGCGCGTTTCCTTCGACGTCGGCATGCGCCAACTCGGCGGCGAGACCATCATGTTGACCGGCACCGAGATGCAGCTCGGCCGTTCCGAAACCATCGCCGACACCGCGAAGGTGCTGTCGCGCTATGTCGACGCCATCATGATCCGCACCACCTCGCATGACCGGCTGCTGGAGCTCACCGAGAACGCCACCGTGCCGGTCATCAACGGGCTGACCGACGATACCCATCCCTGCCAGCTGATGGCGGATATCATGACCTACGAGGAGCATCGCGGTCCGGTGGCCGGCAAGACCTTTGCCTGGACCGGCGACGGCAACAATGTGCTGCACTCGCTGCTCGAAGCCTCGGCGCGCTTCCGCTTCAATCTCAATGTCGCGGTGCCGGAAGGCAGCGAGCCGTTCGAGAAATATGTCGATTGGTCGAAGGCCAATGGCGGCAAGGTGAGGTTTGCCCGCTCGGCCGAGGAGGCGGTCGACCAGGCGGATTGCGTCGTCACCGATAGCTGGGTGTCGATGGGCCAGGAGCATCGCGCCCGCGGCCACAACGTCTTCCTGCCCTACCAGGTCAATGCCGCGCTGATGGCCAGGGCTAAGTCCGACGCGCTGTTCATGCACTGCCTGCCGGCGCATCGCGGCGAGGAGGTTACCGACGAGGTGATCGACGGGCCGCATTCGGTGGTGTTCGACGAGGCCGAGAACCGGCTGCACGCCCAGAAGGCGGTGCTGGCCTGGTGCCTGCGCGCTTGACTGGCGCTGTGCTTATCCGGACCAACTTGATCCAGAGCGGGGTGATGCCTATTTGCGGGCCATCACGTAAATCGAACGCGCTTCCACGCATGCGGCCCAAAGGGCGGCATGGCCGCGCCCTGGAGCTTTGTCATGTTGGAAACCCATACCTTGGCTGAACATCAACCCAAACTCGGTGAATTCGGCTTCGCCGGCGACGACCATGTCGTGCCTTACGAGGTCGCGCCGCTCGACGTGCGCGGCCGCACCGTGCAGCTCGGGTCGATGCTCGACGCCATCCTCAGCCGCCATGATTATCCCGAACCAGTCGCGCGCCTGCTGGCCGAGGCCTGCGTGCTTACCGTGCTGCTCGGCACGTCGCTGAAGTTCGAGGGCAAGTTCATTCTGCAGACCCGCACGGACGGGCCGGTCGACATGCTGGTGGCGGACTTCACCACGCCGCATGCGCTGCGCGCCTATGCGCGCTTCGACGCCGATCGGCTGCAGGCTGCGATTGCCGCCGGGGAGACCTCGCAGCAGAAACTGCTCGGCACCGGCGTCCTGGCGCTGACCATCGATCAGGGCGCGCACACCCAGCGTTATCAGGGTATCGTCCAGCTCGACGGCACGTCGCTGGAGGAGGCCGCGCGCACCTATTTCCGCCAGTCGGAGCAGATTCCGACCGAAATCAGGATGTCGGTCGCCAAGCTGGTGACACCGGGTCCCGGCGGCGCTCGCGAGCAGTGGCGCGCCGGCGGCATTCTGGCGCAGTTCCTGCCGCAGGCGCCCGAACGCATGCACGTGCCCGACATTTCGGGCGGCGACGGCGATCCGCGGGACGTGGCGCACGAACCGGCCGACAATTCCTGGCGGGAATTGCTGGCGCTGCTGGGCACCATCGAGCCGACCGAGCTGATCGATCCGACGGTGGGCGCCGAGCGGCTGCTCTACCGGCTGTTCCACGAGCACGGCGTGCGCGTTTTCCGCAACGTGCCGGTTGCCGACCAGTGCTCCTGCTCGCGCGAGAAGATCCGCGGCATCCTCGAGGGCTTTTCGGCCTCGGAGATCAAGGACTCGACCGAGGACGGCGGCATCCATGTCGCTTGCGAGTTCTGCTCGACGCAGTACGACTTCGATCCGGCTGAATTCGCTGCAGAATAAGGCTCCTGCCTTCTCCCCGTTCCACGGGGAGAAGGTCTCCGAAGGGCGGATGAGGGGCAGCGCCGGCGTTGGCCTTGCAAGCGCCCCTCGCTCCGTCCGAAAGAAAATCCCAAAACCTGGCGCTGCCGCTCATTGCCCTGCCGGGCATTTCTCCCCGTAAACGGGGAGAAAGAGGCTGCCGCGTAGGGTTTCGCCCTTAATTCACCGTCCGTCGTGTTCCCGGCATGTCAAGGGAGAAGGCGGGGATGGCGACGTCGAACGTCTCGCCGCGCCCGTTGCGCATCGTGTAGTGGCCGACCATAATCCCGGACGGCGTCGAGAGCGGGCATCCCGATGTATACTGATAGCTGTCGCCGGGGTTGAGCTCCGGCTGGTCGCCGACGACGCCGGCGCCGCGCACTTCCTCGACGCGGCCGCGTCCGTCGGTGATGTGCCAATAGCGCGACAGAAGCTGCACGAACTCGTCCGACCGGTTGTCGATCGTCACCTGGTAACCCCAAACATAGCGGTTCTCGGACGGATCGGAACGGTCCTCCAGGTAGAACGGCCTGACCTGCACTTCGATGTTGCGCGTGACGGCGCGATACATGAGCCACTCCGGTTTGCCGGCTCAGGGAACATTTATCGCGCTTCGCGGTTGTTACGCTAGGCGCCATCCGTCCTGCCGGCTTTCCACCGCACGTGCCGACAAACAATGTCATTTAAGTGACACATGACAATGTTGGTGTGCACAAACCGTGCGGGCGACTCGGGCGCTCTGTCGACTGATGAAACGGCCGCGGGCGGCCTTTCCGGAGTGACCAGATCTCGATGGAACTGACCCTCGCAGCCGCCTTTGCCTCGTCAGCCCTTCTTCTTTCCAATCTCGCCAGCATCATGCTCGCTTCATCGCGGCTGAAGGCGCGTCGCGTCATTCCCGCACCCTCCGGCAAGCAGCTGCCGGTCTCCATCGTCGTTCCGTCGCGGGGCGTGGAGCCGTTCACCGAAGAGACGCTCGAGCGCGCTCTCTCGCTAGACTGGCCGCGCTACGAGCTGATCTTCTGCGTCGCTCATGCCCAGGATCCCGTGGTCGGGCTGATCAATGCCGCGATCGCGCGCTTCCCCGGGATTCCGGCGCGGTTGCTCGTCGGCGATGACAGGATCAGCGCCAATCCCAAGCTTAACAACTGCGTCAAGGGCTGGCAGGCGGCCCGGCACGATTGGGTGATCCTTGCCGATTCCAACGTGCTGATGCCCAAGGACTATGTCCAGCATCTGATGGCGGCCTGGCGGCCGGACACCGGCCTCGTCTGCTCGACACCGATCGGCTCGCGGCCAGACGGTTTTTGGGCCGAGGTCGAATGCGCCTTCCTCAACACGCTGCAGGCGCGCTGGCAATATGCGGGCGAGGCGCTCGGCCTTGGCTTCGCCCAGGGCAAGAGCATGTTGTGGAACAAGCCGATGCTCGACGCTCATGGCGGCATCCAGGCTTTAGCCGCCGAGATCGCCGAGGATGCGGCGGCCACCAAGCTGGTCAACAGCCTGGGCCTCCGGGTCAATCTCGTGGCCTCGCCCTTTGAGCAGCCGCTCGGCCAGCGCACGCTCGCCGAAATCTGGTCGCGCCAGGCGCGCTGGGCGCGGCTGCGCCGCGTTACCTTCCCATTGTTCTTCGCGCCCGAGATCCTGACCGGTGTGGTTATGCCGCTGATTTTGGCACTCGTCGCGGCGGCAAGCGCCGGCGTCAGCCTGCCCACGACTGCGCTTTGCGTGCTGGCGATCGCCTATGTACCGGAGTGCCTGCTTGCCTGGTCCAAGGGCTGGTACCTGTCGCCGCGCAGCGTCACCGCGATGGTCGTCCGCGACGCGATGCTTCCCACCATATGGGCGCGCGGCTGGCTGGGCGGGGCCGTCGAATGGCGCGGCAACGCAATGACCATCAGCAACAGCGGGATGACTGAACTCGAAGAGATTGCTTGAGCCGGCTGTGGCTCAAACAATCTTTTGTCGCCGTCGGGGCCTGTTATTTCGCCGCCTTGAGTGCCTGTTCGACGTCGGAGAGCAGGTCGTCGGCATCCTCAAGCCCCACAGACAAGCGCAGCGTGCCGGGCCCGATGCCGAGTTCGGCGCGCGCCTCGTCGCTCAGATTCTTGTGCGTGGTGGTCGCCGGATGGGTGATCAGGCTCTTGGCGTCGCCGAGATTGTTGGAGATCAGCACGATGTCGAGCGCGTTCTGGAAGGCGAAGGCCGCCTGCTTGCCGCCCTTGACGTCGAGGCAGATCAGCGTCGAGCCGCCCGACATCTGCTTCCTGACGACATCCGCCTGCGGATGGTCGGCACGGCCCGGATAGATGACGCGGGCGATCTGCGGCCGTCCAGCCAGGAAGTCGGCGATCTTGCCGGCGCTTTCGGTCTGCTGGCGCACGCGCAGCGGCAGCGTCTCCAGGCCCTTGAGCAGCGTCCAGGCGTTGAAGGGCGACAGGCTCGGGCCGGTGTGGCGGAAATAGTCGTGCAGGTTCTCGTCGATCCACTTCTTGTCCGACAGGATGACGCCGCCGAGGCAGCGGCCCTGTCCGTCGATATGCTTGGTCGCCGAATAGACCACGATATGGGCGCCGAGCTGCAGGGGCTTTTGCTGGAGCGGCGTGGCAAACACATTGTCGACGATCACGCGCGCGCCGATCGAGTTGGCTAAAGCGGCGACGGCGGCAATGTCGACCACTTCCAGCGTCGGGTTGGTCGGGCTTTCCAGGAAGAACAGCTTGGTGTTGGGCCTGACCGCCTTTTCCCAATTGGCGATGTCGGTGCCGTCGACCAGCGTCGCTTCGATGCCGTAGCGCGGCGCCAGCGTCTCGACCACCCAGCGGCAGGAGCCGAACAGCGCCCGGGCCGCGACGATATGGTCGCCGGCCTTGACGCTGCAGAGAAGTGCCGCGGACACCGCCGCCATGCCGGAAGCGGTGGCCCGGGCATCTTCCGCGCCTTCCAGCGCGCACATGCGCTTTTCGAACATGTCGACCGTCGGGTTGGCGTAGCGCGAATAGATGAAGCCCGGCTCCTCGCCCTTGAAACGGGCTTCCGCCGCTTGCGCCGTTTCGTAGACATAGCCCTGGGTGAGATACATCGCCTCGGCGGTCTCGCCGAAGCCGGAACGCAATGTCCCGCCATGCACGAGTGCGGTCTGAGGCTTCCAGTTACGCGTCTTGCTCATCGCCCTATTTCCAAACACAAAAAAACCGGCCGCGACGTCGCAACCGGTCCATACGGCCTTGCGGCCAGCGGTCCTTTAGCGACTTGTTTAACGTGGCTGCAAGCCGACCGGCCAAATCACCACGGGATAACGACCCTTTAGACCTCGCCCGCGCTTGCGTCAATTGCCGGCTTGATTAAGAGGTTTGTACCAGGCTGGAGCGTGCGACCATGCGCCTGCCCGGCCTTTGGAGCAATTCCAGGAAAAGTGTGAAACGGATTTCCGTCCGGAATTGCGTCAAAACAAAGAGGTAGAGCGGTTCGCCGTTTTCGTGAAACGGCGAATTGCTCTAGCGGAGCCAGACCCTTGCGGCAGACAGGCATTCTTCCGGATCAGGACATCGCGGCGCTGTTCGAGGCGGGCGCGCTGAAATCGCCGCGCGCGCTCGATACCAACCAGATTCAGCCGGCCAGCCTCGATCTGAGGCTGGGCGACAAGGCCTTCCGCGTCCGCGCCTCCTTCCTGCCCGGTCCCGATCACTTGGTTTCCGACAAGCTCGACCGGCTGAAGCTGCACGAGATCAACCTCACCGAAGGCGCGGTGCTGGAGACGGGCTGCGTCTATATCGTGCCGCTGCTCGAGAGCCTGGCGCTGCCGGCGCAAGTCTCGGCCTCCGCCAACCCGAAGAGCTCGACCGGGCGGCTGGACATCTTCACGCGCGTCATGACCGACCGCGGCCACGAGTTCGACAAGATCGCTGCCGGCTATCGTGGTCCGCTCTACCTGGAGGTCAGCCCGCGCACTTTCCCGATCGTCGTGCGCACCGGCTCGCGCCTGTCGCAGATCCGCTTCCGCACCGGCAATGCGGTGCTTTCGGAGAGTGAATTGCGCGACCTCCACCGCGCCGAGATGCTGGTCGCCACCGAGCCGCCCAACATCTCTGGCGGCGGCATAGCGCTCTCCATCGATCTCGACGGCGACAAGGACGGTCTTGTCGGCTATCGCGGCAAGCACCACACCGGCCTCGTCGACGTCGACAAGCGCGCCGCGCAGGATGTCGTCGACTTCTGGGAGCCGCTCTACAAGAGCGGCGCCGGCGAACTGGTGCTCGACCCGGACGAGTTCTACATCCTGGTCTCTCGCGAAGCCGTGCATGTGCCGCCGCTCTATGCTGCCGAGATGACGCCCTTCGACCCACTGGTCGGCGAGTTCCGCGTCCACTATGCCGGCTTCTTCGACCCGGGCTTCGGCCATTCCGCCGCCGGCGGCAGCGGCAGCCGCGCGGTGCTCGAAGTGCGCAGCCACGAGGTGCCGTTCATCCTCGACCACGGCCAGATCGTCGGCCGCCTGGTCTACGAGCATATGCTCAAGCGCCCGCGGGCGCTTTACGGCAGCGACCTCGGCTCCAACTATCAGGCGCAGGGGCTCAAGCTCTCCAAGCATTTCCGCGCCGCGCGCTGATCCATCTGCACAGCCTGACGGCACTTGCCTGGCCTGGCTCGCCATGCTTGGCTGCGCTTCACTTATCCAGAAACCTGACTGAGGGAGACGAAAATGCAGATATCCAGATGGATCGTATCGGCAGCGGCGGCCGCCATGCTGGCGCTTGGCGCCGGTTCCGCCATCGCGGCGGAAAAGATCAAGATCGGCACCGAGGGCGCCTATCCGCCCTTCAACACCATCACGCCGGACGGCAAGGTCGAGGGCTTCGACATCGATATCGCCAACGCGCTCTGCGCCCAGATGAAGGTCGAATGCGAGATCGTCACCCAGGACTGGGACGGCATCATTCCGGCCCTTCAGGCCAAGAAGTTCGACGCCATCATCGCCTCGATGAGCATCACCGAAGAACGCAAGAAGCAGGTCGCCTTCACCCACAAATACTACACCACGCCGCTTTCGCTGGTCGCGCTCAAGGATAGCGACATCGCTTCCACCGAGCCGGCGGCGCTCGCCGGCAAGACCGTCGGCGCCCAGGCCTCGACCACCCAGGCCAACTACGCTCAGGACGTCTACGCCAAGGCCGGCGCCGAGGCGAAGCTCTATCCGACCCAGGAAGAGGCGGTCACCGATCTTCTCAACGGCCGGCTCGACGCCGTCATCTCGGACAAGTTCGTGCTGGTCGACTGGATGAAGAAGGCGAGCGACGGCTGCTGCAAGCTGGTCGGCGACGTCAAGGGCACCGAGACCGAAGCCGGCATTGCCGTGCGCCTGGAGGACACCGCGCTGCGCGACAGGCTGAACGCGGCCATCGACGCTATCGTCGCCGACGGCACCTACAAGAAGATTCAGGCCAAGTATTTCGACTTCGATATCTATTGAGGTTGAGCCTCTTCCCCTTCTCCCTTGTGGGAGAAGGTGTCGCCGAAGGCGACGGATGACGGGTGCTGGACGGAGTGAGGCGCCTCATTTCTTCCAGCACCCCTCATCCGTCTTGGCGCTGACGCGCCAATCCACCTTCTCCCACAAGGGGAGAAGGGAAGGTCGGTGCTACAGCGCCTTCACCGCCACCTTCACCGGCTTTTCGATCTCCAGCGGGTTGCGCAGCGGCAGGCCGAAATCCTTGGCCTCGATCTCGAAGGTATCGCCGGCCTCGGTCCTGACGCCGTCGGCGAAGGACAGCGTCGCGGTGCCGAACATGTGCACATGCACGTCGCCCGGCTGGCGGAAGGCCGAGTATTTGAAATGGTGATGCTCGAGATTGGCGATGGTGTGCGACATGTTCGCCTCGCCCGACAGGAACGGCTTTTCCCAAAGCACCTTGCCGTCGCGCCAGATGCGCGATGAGCCCCTGATGTCGGCGGGCAGGTCGCCGATCAGGATCTCCGGTCCGAACGAAGCGTTGCGCAGCTTGGAGTGAGCGAGGAACAGGTAGTTGACACGCTCGGTCACATGGTCGGAAAACTCGTTGGACAGCGTGAAGCCGACACGGAACGGCGCGCCGTCGTCGCCGATGACATAGATGCCGGCGATCTCCGGCTCCTCGCCGGCGTCCTGCGCGAAGGCTGGCGACATCAACGCCGCACCCGGCGCCACCGCCATGGTGCCGTTGCCCTTGTAGAACCATTCCGGCTGCACGCCGATCTGGCCCTTTGGCGGCTTGCCGCCTTCCAGCCCCATGCGGAACATCTTCATGGAATCGGTGAGCTGTTCTTCGCCGTCGCTGAGCTTCTTATGCATGGAATCGCGCGTCGCGGCGGAACCGAGATGCGTAAGCCCTGTGCCGGTGAGGTGGAGATGCGCCGGGTCCGGATGGTTGATCGGCGACACCAGGCGGCCCTTCTTGTAGGCGGCGTCGAGATCGACCGTCTCGCCATAGCCTTTGCGCTCGATCAGCGCTTCGAGGCCGGTGCCGGTGCGGGCCGCCTCCATCGCCAGCGAATAGACGCTGCGCGCGCCGTTGATGATCCGGGTCTTGCCGCCGCTGCGGGCAACGACGCGGATCGTCTCCGCGTCGTCGAGGATCTGGGAAATCAGCATGATGAACCCTCTCTCTTTTGCCTTGGCCCGGCTGCCGATGGGCAACCCCTGACCGGCGCAGCCCGGAACCGATCCGCGCCACGGTTGAAACTCTTCGTCCGGATTGCGCTCGCGAGCCTGGTCCTTCCGGGACTTCTTCGCGCCGACGGGTTGCCGGCAGCTCCGCGATCTAGAACCCGTATGCCTCCTTAGTCCTTGCCTCCGGCCGTTAAGCCTTGTTCTTGTTGTAGACGTCGAAGATGACGGCGCCGAGCAGCACCAGGCCCTTGACCACCTGCTGCCAGTCGACATTGACGCCCATGATCGACATGCCGTTGTTCATGACGCCCATGATGAAGCCGCCGACCACGGCGCCGATGACCTGTCCGACGCCGCCCATCGCCGAGGCGCCGCCGATGAAGACGGCCGCGATCACGTCGAGCTCGCTGCCAAGACCGGCGGCCGGGACGGCCTGGCCGAGGCGCGCCGCGATGATCAGGCCGCCGAGCGCCGACAGCACGCCCATGTTGATGAAGACGAGCAGCGTCAGCCTTTCGGTGTTGATGCCCGACAGCTGCGCTGCCTTGGCATTGCCGCCCATCGCATAGATGCGGCGGCCGATGGTCATGCGCTTGGTGACGAAGACGAACAGCGAGATCAGCACGCCCATCACCAGAAGCACCACCGGCAGGCCCCGGTAGCTTGCGAACTGGAACACCAGGAACAGCGCCAGCGCGCTGCCGACCAGCGTCTTGATGACGAACAGCGGGAAGGGCTCGGCCTCGTAGCCGTGGCGCTCACGCTTGCGGCGGGCTCTCAGGCCGAAATAGGCATAGGCCACCACCGCGATCAGGCCGAGCACGATCGTCGTCATGTGCAGCGTGAGCCCGCTGCCGACGATGGTCTTGCCGGCGGCGTTCACCGTCGGCGGGATCAGCGTCAGCGGGCCGATGACGTCCGGGATGAAGCCGGAGCTCAGCGCCTTGAAGCTGTCGGGGAGCGGGCCGACCGAGGAGCCGCCGCCAAGCAGCGCCTGGCAGATGCCGCGGAAGATCAGCATGCCCGCCAGCGTCACGATGAAGCTCGGTATCCGGTGATAGGCGATCCAGTAGCCTTGCGCGGCGCCGATGAGGGCGCCCACGATCAGGCACACGATCGAGACCACCAGCGGATTGCTGAATATCCCGAGCGGCCAGATGACCATCATCATCGCGGCGAGCGCGCCGATGAAGCCGGCGACCGAGCCCACGCTGAGATCGATATAGCCGGCGACGATCACCAAGAGCATGCCGAGCGCCATCACGATGATGAACGAGTTCTGCTGCACCAGGTTGCTGAGGTTGACCGGTTTGAACAGCGTTCCCGACGTCGTGTACTGGAAGAACAGCATGATGACGATCAGCGCGATGATCAGTCCATATTCGCGCAGATTGGTCGTCAGCGCCGAGACGGCGATGCGCGGACCATGCTTGACGTCTTCGGCGACGCCGCTCTGCGGCGCGGGAGCGCTTTCTGTGCTCATGATGCTTTTTTTCCTTCTCCCCGAACGATGGCGCGCATGATTTTTTCCTGGCTGGCGTCGCTTGCCGCCATTTCGCCGACGATACGACCTTCGTTCATGACATAGATGCGGTCGGTGATGCCGAGCAGCTCCGGCATTTCCGACGAGATGACGACGATCGCCTTACCCTCGGCGGCGAGGCGGGCGATGATCGTATAGATTTCGTATTTGGCGCCGACATCAATGCCGCGCGTCGGTTCATCGAGGATCAGCAATTCAGGGTCGGCGAAAAGCCATTTCGACAGCACCACCTTCTGCTGGTTGCCGCCCGAAAGATTGCCGGTCAGCTGATAGACGCTGGAGGCGCGGATGTTGGTCTTTTTGCGATAGTCGTTGGCGACGCTCATCTCGCGCATGTCGTCGATGACGCCGCGGCTGGAGACGCCGCCGAGGTTGGCTAAAGTCACATTGTGCTTGATATGGTCGATGAGGTTGAGGCCAAAGGTCTTGCGGTCTTCCGTGACATAGGCGATGCCGCTTGCCACGGCCTTGCTCACCGAAGAGAGGTCGATCGGCTTGCCGCGGAGCAAAACCTCGCCGGTGATGTGCCGGCCGTAGGATCGGCCGAACAGGCTCATCGCGAATTCGGTGCGGCCGGCGCCCATCAGCCCGGCGATGCCGACCACCTCGCCCTTGCGCACATTGAGGCTGATGTTCTTGATGACCTGCCGTTCGGCGTGGATCGGATGGTACACCGACCAATCCTTGACCTCGAAGATGACGTCGCCGATCTGCGGCTCGCGCGGCGGATAGCGGTCGTCGAGCGAGCGGCCGACCATCGAGGTGATGATGCGGTCCTCGCTGATGTCCTTCCTGGGCAGGGTCTCGATGGTGCGCCCGTCGCGGATCACCGTCACCTTGTCGGCGACACGGTTCACCTCGTTGAGCTTGTGCGAGATCAGGATCGAGGTCATGCCCTGGCGTTTGAATTCGAGCAGGAGATCGAGCAGCGCCTGGCTGTCCTTCTCGCTGAGCGAGGCGGTCGGCTCGTCGAGGATCAACAGCTTGACTTCCTTGCTCAGCGCCTTGGCGATCTCGACCAGCTGCTGCTTGCCGACGCCGATATTGGTGATCAGCGTCTTGGGGTCTTCCTTCAAGCCGACCTTGTCGAGCAGGGCCTTGGTGCGCTTCTCGTTGGCGTTCCAGTCGATGACGCCATAGGTAGCGTGCTCGTTGCCGAGGAAGATGTTTTCCGCGATCGACAGCATCGGCACCAGGGCAAGTTCCTGATGGATGATGACGATGCCGATATGCTCGCTGTCATGGATGCCCTTGAAGTGGCATTCCTGGCCGCGAAAGACGATCTCGCCTTCATAGGTGCCGGTTGGATAGACGCCCGACAGCACCTTCATCAGCGTCGATTTGCCGGCGCCATTCTCGCCGACGATGGCATGAATTTCGCCTTCCTCGACGCTCAGGTTGACGTTCGACAGCGCCTTGACGCCGGGGAACGTCTTGGTGATGTCGCGCATCTCCAAAATCGTCGAGCTCATCAGGAATCCACTCCCTGGCGCATGCATTCCATTTGTTGCGGAAAATGTCATGCGCGAAATCAACATACTGCAGTCTTGCCCGCGCCGCGACGGCGCATGGCGCTGCAGAAGCCGGCAAAAACAATACCGGGCTCGCTTCTGAACGAAAAGGGGCCCTGCGTCGCGCAGGACCCCTTCCTTTGAGGCAAGATTACTTCAGCTCGTCGGCCTTGATGTAGCCGGAGTCGACGACCTGCGCCTGGTAGTTCGACTTGTCGACCTCATGCGGCGTCAACAGGATCGAGGGAACGACCTTGACGTCGTTGTTGTAGGTCTTGTCGTCGAGGCCGTCGGGCTTGCCGCCGGAAAGCACCTTGTCGACCAGCTGCACGGTGGCCTTGGCCAGCTCGCGAGTGTCCTTGAACACGGTCGAATACTGCTCGCCCGAGATGATCAGCTTTACCGAGGCGGTCTCGGCGTCCTGGCCGGTCACGATCGGCCAGGGCTGGGCGTCCGTGCCGTAACCGACGGCGCGCAGCGAGGCGGTGATGCCGCGCGACAAGCCGTCATAGGGCGACAGGACGCCATCGACGCGGCTGCCGTCCGAATAGTTGGCCGAGAGCAGGTTGTCCATGCGCGCCTGGGCGGTGGCGGCCAGCCAGCGCAGCGTGCCGACCTTGTCCATGCCCATCTGGCCGGACTTGATCTTGATCGAGCCGTCATCGATCAGCGGCTGCAGGACGGACATGGCGCCGTTGTAGAAGAAGAAGGCGTTGTTGTCGTCGGGCGAGCCGCCGAACAGCTCGACGTTCCACGGCTTGGTGTTCGGGAAGCGCTCCTTGAGACCCTTGACCAGGGAATTCGCCTGGATGACGCCGACGCCGAAATTGTCGAAGGTGGTGTAGTAGTCGACATTGCCGGTCTTCTTGATCAGGCGGTCATAGGCGATGGTGACGACGCCCGCATCATTGGCCTTCTGCAGCGCATCGGCCATGGTGGTGCCGTCGATCGAGGCGATGATCAGCGCCTTCGGGCCCTTGGTGATTTCGTTTTCCAGCTGGCTGAGCTGGTTCGGGATATCGTCCTGCGCATATTGCAGGTCGACCGTGTAGCCGAGGGCCTCGAGCTGGGACTTGACGGCGTCGCCGTCGTTGATCCAGCGCTGCGAGGTCTTGGTCGGCATCAGCACGCCGACGAGACCCTTGTCGGCTGCGTGCGCCGAATAGGTCATGGCGGCGACGCCAAGAGCCGCGACGGCGGCCAGTGTCTTGATGATCTTCACATTACTCTCCCTGGTTGATGGACGCGACACCTCGGGGCTTCGCGGGCCGCGCAGTCGAGCAGGAGCGCGGTCGCGCCTCTGTCGGCTTTATCGATCTCCGGTATCCTCCCAATCGGCCCCGTGACGCAGTTTCAATCGATACGATTTTGCTCGTTGCCGATCGTTGCGCCTCGGAACGCGCGAAGGGTGTGTTCCTTTGACATAACTGTCAAATGCGATCTTTGGTGGTTGCTATACCGAAACCGGTATGGTTTAGCGTACGGCAAAGAACTGGCGGAGAGGCTGGGAAATCATGGCGGCATTGCGCGATCCTGATGCGATTTCAGGTGGTTACGAGAAGCTCCCGGGCGACGGGGAAACGCTCCTGCGCAGCGGTTTGAGCCTGCGCCATATGCGCATGATCGCCGCCCTCGACGATCACGGACGGGTGAGCGCCGCCGCCCAGGTCATGAACATCTCCCAGCCGGCCGCCTCGCGCATGATCGCCGAGATGGAGGCGGTGCTCGACGTGAAGTTGTGCGAGCGGCTGCCGCGCGGCGTGACGCTGACCCCTTACGGCCAGGCGCTAGCCAGGCGCGCGCGCTCGATCCTGCTCGAGATGCGCGAGGCCGACCGCGAGATTTCCGAGCTCAAGGCCGGCAAGGGCGGCTCGGTGTTCCTCGGCGCCGTGACCGCGCCGGCGATCGAGCTGGCGGTGCCGGCGATCCGCGAGATCCGCCGCATCTATCCGCGCATCGAGATCACCATGCAGGTCGAGACGTCGAACGTGCTCGCCCGCGAGCTTATCGCGTCCCGCCACGATTTCATCATCGCCCGCATTCCCGACGACCTCAATCCGCGGCTGTTCGAATCGCGCGTCATCGGCATCGAGAAGGCCTGCCTGATCGTGCGCCGCGGCCATCCGCTTGCCAGCGGCAGGATGGTCGGCCTGGAGGAGACGGCCGCCTATGACTGGGTCTTCCAGTCCGGCGGCTCGCCGCTGCGCCAGGCGATGGAAAGCAATTTCCTGAACCGCAACATCCCGCTTCCCGACCGCATCCTCAACACCTCTTCGCTGCTCTTGACGCTGGTGATGGTGGCGCAATCCGACGCCATCGCCCCCGTTTCGGTCCAGGTGGCCAAGTTCATCCAGGGCGCCGACGGGCTGTCCGGAGCGATCGATGTCGTGCAGACCGAGTTCGACATCGAGGTCCGGCCTTACAGCCTGATCACGGTCAAGAACCGCGTGCTCTCGCCCGCCGCCAAGATGCTGCACGACTTCATCTTACGTGAAGTGGGGTGATGGAACGACAATAGCACCCGCACGTTCAAACCGATCGGCGGCGCGCCGGAGCCTGTTTTTCCGGGTGAGGGACGAGCCGCCGATGCTCAACAGCTCGGGAGGTTTCGATGGAACGTCGGTTGTTTCTGACTGGAATGCTTGGCGTTGCGGGGGCAGCGGCACTTGCAGGCCTGGCCGGACCTGGCAAGGCGGTTGCCGGCATCCCCAAAGGCAACGGAATCCTCGATGAATTGGATAAGCCGGATCCGGCCATCTATGAGGAGGACGAGCAGGCCGATCTGCTGCAGCCGGCTCAGTACTATTACCGCCGCCGTCGCTACTATCGCGATCGGTACTACCGCCGTCGCCGCCGCCGGCGGGTTTGGAGAAGGGTCTGCCGCCGCTACTGGCGCTATGGTCGGCGTCACGTCCGCTGCTGGCGCCGCCGCGTCTGGATCAGTTTCTGGCTCTGAGGCGACAAACTGTCGACGACCTGCGTTCGCTGCGTGGATTGCTGGATTTGGGTCTGCCATCTGGGCAAGACCCGCCTTGCCGGCAGGGTGTGGCCGGCGCGACCAGGGCGCTCGCCTTCGGATGCTGGACCGCATCCGGAAGATGCTTTGTCTTGGTCGGACCCTATGTGCGCCGATCGCAGGCTAGGTGAAAACGCGCAACCTGACCCTTGTCACCAACAGTCTTCCGAGTTCTCTTGTGCCGAAGGACTGGAAGCAGAGGACTGCACTGCGGCCTGAACTTGCGCCAAGTCACGCGCATTTGTATTTCCGCGCTATAGGGTCGACACGAGCAGCTGGTCTCCTGGAAGGGATACGTCGAAATCCTCGGCGATCCGGTCATTGCTTGAGACTGCTGCCGGACACGGGCTATCAGGAGTGCCAGTTGTTCGGTTCCCGTCATCGGGGGATTCGCCATCGCCATGTCCTTGCGCGCTCTGTTACGATACTGGCGCTCCGCCCTTCTCGATGGCGTCCGGCATGTCGATCCCGAATCCCTTGCACTCCATCCATGCCCGCGCGCCGAATTGGCTGCAGGTCGGCTTGGACCGGAAACGCTCGAGGCGGTGTGGCGGGACGCGGAGGCCGGCCTTTCCACCAGGGAGCGCGAGGAACTGACATCCATCGAAGTGCTCGTCGCCGTGGTGGTGCTTGAGCCGGAGCGCGAGCACTCGGCTGCCTTCATGGCCGCGAGGCGGACTCGGGTGCCGTTGTGGCTGTGCGTCAACGTCGACCGGCACGGCGTGCTCTCTCTTCCCGGCGAGCAGACGGATCCGGTCATCACGGACCGGGCGGTGCTCGCGCCGCTGGCGTCCGGAACGCAGACATTCTCCTCCGTTGCGGCGGAAGACGAATACCGCACTCGCAATCCTCTCCCGCCGAGAGATGCCGGCTGGCCGGAATTCTGGGCCTATGTCACCGAGATGTTCTCCCGCCTTTTTGGCGGTGATCCCGGCAGTTGGGTGCCGGAGCGGCATGTCGACCTGGGCGCATTCATCGCCCATGGTTCCCCGCCTCCCGATACGAGCGGGCCAATCCGAAATATCTACGAGGTTCTGATCAACCGCGGGGACGATGACGCTCCGCCATTGCTTGCCCGCTTCGCAGCACCGCCGCCGGCGCGCGACGTGACCGCCACCGTCGAGGATGACAATGCTGCGGCGCGCCGGCATCTCGGACAGATGGGCGGCGGCTTCCCTCTCAATCGCAGCCAGCGCCAGTCGCTGGGCGCGGTGCTGGCGGCCGTCGACGGCGAGATCGTGGCCGTCAACGGTCCACCCGGCACGGGAAAGACCACCTTCATCCAGAGCCTCGTCGCGTCCTTGTGGGTGGAGCGCGCGCTGGAACGCAATGGCGAGCCGCCCGTCATCCTGGCCAGCTCCACCAACAACAAGGCCATCACCAACATCCTCGACACGTTCGCACGCGCGACGCTGCCGAAGACGCATCCCCTGGCCGGATTGCCGCTGGCCGAGCGCTGGCTACCTGACTTCAGCCAGTACGGGCTCTATCTGCCTTCGATCTCGGAGGCCGGGAAGGGCATCAAGGACGAGCTTGCCTTCGCGTGGTGCAAGACGCATGGGCAGCCCTGGAAGGGGCTGCCGGGGCGCATGGAGAATGCAGCCTATGTCAGCCGCGCCATGTCTTACTGGCAATCCCGGTTCGCCCTCTGGGCGGGGAGCCAGCCTGACGAAATGGGGCAGGCGGTCGAGGCTCTGCGGGGAGCCCTGTCGGCCAAGGTCGAAACTCTGAGAGCCGCGTGCGGCCGGTATCGCGACCTTCTCGCGCGTTCGCCCGACGGCGCGCTTCCGAGCTGGCACGACATCGAGCGGCTAAAGGCAGAAGCCGGAAGGGAACGGGAGTGGTTGGAGGAGTTCAAACGTCACGGCCATGAGGCTCTGCGGCTGATTCAGGGTTCTCTCATCGAGTCGCTCCTGTCCTGGCTGCCGCCGGTGAAGAGGCGGCTGTGGGCGCACGCGTATTCCTTCCTGGACTCCAAGGGATTGGCCGATCCGGCCTGGAGCTGGAAGACGGTTCTGAACGCGCCGGCCTTGCGCCATTGGCTGGATGACACCGTCAGGGCGGGCGAAGCTGCCATCGCCGTCAAGCAGAACGTCGTCGCCGGCTGGGAAGGGTGGATGAGCTCGCTGAAGTCCCTTCTGCCGGCGGCCGCCCTCGACGAGATCGCCGAGGCGCCGGAGCGCGCCGAGGCCCGGCTCGATACGATTGTCCGTCCCGAGCTGTTCCATCTCGCCGCGCGCTACTGGGAGGGCCGCTGGCTGATCGAAACGGCGGAGGCGCTCGCCCGCAACGACAAGACCTTCACCGGCCGCAGTCGGGATATGTGCGAGCGGCGCTGGCGGCGGTTCGCCAAGCTGACGCCCTGCCTGGTGTCGACCGCTTACACCGCGCCGCGCCTGTTCGACTACTTCGACGGCGCCAACCAGCCGCTGATCGGCTTCATCGACCTGCTGATCGTCGACGAGGCGGGGCAGGTGTCGCCGCAGGTCGGCGGCGCGCTGTTCGCCTTCGCCCGCAGGGCGTTGGTGGTCGGGGACACACAGCAGCTCGAACCCGTCTGGGGCATCGATACGGATACCGATTTCGGCAATCTTGCCAAGTGGGGCCTGGACAGGGACAAGCCTCTGTTGGAGCGCGACGGCATGCTGGCCTCGGAAGGCTCCGTGATGGCGATGGCGCAAGCGGCAACAGCCTTCGCCGCACCGCCGCACCGGGGACTGTTCCTCGAGGAGCATTGGCGGTGTCGCGCCTCCGTCATCGCCTACTGCAACGAGCTTGCCTATCGCGGCGCCCTCAAGCCGATGCGTCCCGACGGCGAGCACCCCCTGCCGCCGCTGGGTTACGCCCATGTGCCCGGCGTCGCCACGCGCGCAGGCCTGAGCTGGACTAATGCCGACGAGGCGGGCGTCATCGCCGACTGGCTGGGCCACCGGAGGGCGGAACTCGTCGGCCGTCACCGAGCCAAAAAGCTGGGCGATGTGGTCGCCATCGTGACGCCCTTCCGAGCCCAGATCGCAGTGTTGCGCCGAGAGCTGAAGAAAGCCGGTCTTGGCGACGAGAACATCACCGTGGGCACGGTCCACACATTGCAGGGCGCGGAAAAGGACGTGGTCCTGTTCTCGCCCGTCTACAGTGCCGGCCATTCCGGTGGCATGTTCTTCGACCGCGGCGTTTCGATGCTCAATGTCGCCGTATCCCGCGCGAAAGAAAGCTTCCTGGTCTTCGGCGACATCAGGCTGTTCCGGCCGGAACAGAGGGCGCTGCCGTCCGGCCTGCTAGGAGCCTACCTGTTCGCCGCCCCGGAGAACGAGATCACCGATATCGAGCCGATCAGCCCGATCGTGCTGAAGGAAGGACGCTCGGAGCTGGAACGTCTCAACGATCTCGCAGCCCATCGCGACGTTCTGCGCCGGGCCGTCGGCGAAGCCAACGAGCGCGTCCTTATCGTGTCGCCCTATTTGTCGAACAAGGCCATCGAGGCGGACAACCTGGCGTCCCTGCTGCTATCGCGTCGAGGCGGGCCCCGCATCGTCGTCGCCTATGACCACTATCTCAACTGCGGCGATGATCGTCGTCTGTTGCCCAGGACCGTCATGGCAATCGACATCCTGCGCGCGAGCGGAGCCGAAGTATGGTCCCTGGACGGCGCCCACAACAAGACCTTGACGGTCGACGAAAGCTGGATCGTCGAGGGCTCCTTCAACTGGCTGTCTGCCCTTCGGGATCGCGACAGCGACTTCCAGCGGCACGAGGTCTCCTTCCTCTATCGCGGCAAGGATGCCGCGATCCATGTGGGCAACGCCTGGAAGGAAGTGGAGGCCCTTCGCAGGAAGCCCGAGCGCGAGGGATCGCGGGAATAAATTTGAGCGCTTGGAGCGGGTAGCGGGAATCGAACCCGCGCGTTCAGCTTGGGAAGCTAGCCCTTTTCGCCGTCATCTCAATGGGTTGGTTGTAAAACAAGGCAAAAGCCGCTTATTTGAAAACAAAGGGTTAGATTCCGATTGTAAAACGTCCGGACCGTAGCGCCGGCATGACAGGCCGGTGAAAAGGCGAGGCTTGCGTTGGGCGTAAGCTCCGGCCATTTTGTCAGCATGCCTGACCTGCTGCTCGACGGTTCATATGCCACGCCGACGTGCTTGCAGTTGGCGCTGATCGCCTGCTTCAAGGTGTTTGGCCTCATCATCGTTTTTGTCGCCATTTGGATTGCGGGAGTCTGTTTCAACGGACTGACAGCACCAGGTGGCTTCAGATGGAATTTGGAGGCTATGAAAGCTGATCCGACCGTGAGACCAATCCTGGTCGTCAGTGGGATAGCGGCGCTCGCGACCATCGCGACCATCTCTTTAACCGGTCCATTGTCGCACCTGCGTATAAGAATGATCGCCACTGACAGCGCATTCATTGAGACGGGTTGCTACATTGGTGCACGATACGTCGAAACCCTCGACCGTAAAAACACGACTATCTCGTTTGTCTTGCACGGCGGCAAAATGCTTCGGTTCCGGCAGGAGGGGCAGCGTTGGCTTTACGTGCCGATAGAGTCAAATCCGAACTTCGGAAATCTGGTTATGATCGCACCGACGGCAATGAGAGAGTACTGGGACTATCTGACTTCGAAGAAATAAACCTACGACCTGACCCTGCTCAAGACGTTGGCTGCCGGCGTGACAGGCCAGTGAAAAGCCGAACGGCTTCAATCGAGTGTTTTGACTCCTGCCGCCCTCGAATTGCCGGCAAAAACAGCGAAAGTTGAAACTGATTATCCGGCTCGCCGGCCGACTTTCTGCCTTGCGATTTCACGCTTCCGCGGCCATTCCGAGCAAAAGAGCAATTAGCCATGCAAGAGGTTTGAGGACCTCGGACCGAGACAGGGTGGCATTCATCTGCTCACGCAGAAGAGAGACCAACTGCATAAAATCAGCCATTGCCTACCACCTCTTTGGCTGCGGCGTGTTGGCGCACGATGGAGCGGGTAGCGGGAATCGAACCCGCGCGTTCAGCTTGGGAAGCTGACAAGCTACCATTACATCATACCCGCGCAGCAGCCTCGTTACCATGAGGGCCCCGCATCTAGCAATCGGCAAAGCTGCATCGGCGCCACACTGCTTGATGCTGAACAACCGAGTGCGTATTTCTGAAGTTGCGCTGCCGAATCGGGCAGCTTGAACCGGAGAACGGCCTTGTCCGCACTGACACGCTTCCTCGGCGACACGCCACTCAGGGTGCTCGTGAAGCTGCTGGTGGTTTCCTTCCTCGTCGGTCTCGTCATGCACGCTTTCGGCTGGTCGCCGATGGACGTTTTCTATGGCATCCGCCAGTTCTTCATCGATTTGTGGAACCTCGGCTTCCACGCCATCGACCGCTTCCTGGGCTATATCCTGCTCGGTGCGGCGATCGTCGTGCCGGCCTTCATCCTGCTTAGGATCGCCAGCTACAGGAAGTAGCCTGGCGAGCGTCAGGCGTAGGCGGCTGCCGCCTCGAACAGGATGGCGTGGCGCTGGGCAAGCGCCGGCACGTCGGTCGAATAACCGCCGCCGATGACGCCGCACAGCGGAATGCCGCGAGCGCGGAAATGGCTGATCACCATTTTGTCGCGGGCGCGCAGGCCGTCATCGGAGAGCGCCAGCCGGCCGAGTCGGTCCTCGACATGGACATCCACCCCGGCATTGTAGAAGACGATATCCCAGCGCCGTCTTGCGGAAAGCTCTGGAAGAATGGCGCGGAGCCGGTCGAGATAGGCGGCGTCGCCGGTGCCGTCCAGCAGCGCGATATCGAGATCGGAGGCGATCTTGCGCGCCGGATAGTTGCGCTCGCCATGCATGGAGAAGGTGAAGGCACGGGGCTCATCCTTCAGGATGTCCGCCGTGCCGTCGCCTTGGTGCACGTCGAGATCGACGACCAGGATGTGTTCGACGGCGCGCTCGGCCAGCAGCGCCAGCGACGCCACGGCCACGTCGTTGAAGGTGCAGAAGCCCGCGCCTTGCGCGCGCCTGGCGTGGTGGCTGCCGCCGGCGGCGTTGCAGGCAATGCCGTGTTTCAGCGCCAGCCGCGCCGCCAGCACTGTGCCCGCGGTGGCAAGCTGCGCTCTCAGCGATACGCGCTGGCCGACCGGAAAACCGATCTCGCGCTCGATCCTCGCCGGCACCTCGCAGGCCAGCACATGGTCGACATAGTCGGCCGCATGCGCGAGCTTCAGCCATGCCGCCGGCGCCGGTTCCGGCATCGAAAGCGCCTCCGAAACGGCCAGGCCGCGGGCGCGCAAGGCCGCCATCAGCAGGGGATACTTGCTCATCGGAAAGCGGTGGTTGACGGCAAAGCCGGCGTCGTAGTCGGGATGGTGGACGATCTGCAAAGCCATGACAGGCGGCCTGCGCCAGAGCTGGAATTCGGTTGGCCGTCACCGGATGGCGATTGCGCGGCAGCGGCAAACTGGGGCACATCGGCTCTTCGATCAAGCCGCAACAATTAAGGCAGCGGGCCTTGGACAAGGGTGCGACCCAGATCAACGCCAGATCCTTCAACGTCAGCAACCGCTCGGTGCTGGCGATTGCCGTGCCGATGACGCTCGCCTATCTGACGACGCCGCTGCTCGGCATCGTCGACACGGCGGTTGTCGGACAGTTCGGCGATGCCGCTCTTCTCGGCGGCCTGGCCGCCGGCGCGCTGGTGTTCGACGTCGTCTTCACCACATTCAACTTCCTGCGCTCCGGCACCACCGGCCTCGTCGCCCAGGCTTTCGGGCGCGGCGATCCGCTAGAGGAACAGGCCGTTTTCTGGCGGGCAGTGCTGATCGCGGTCGTCGCCGGAGTGGTGCTTGCGGCATTTGCCCCGCTCTTTGTCGTGGCCGGCCAGTGGTTCATGGGCGCCGAGCCGCGCGTCAGCGCGGCGATGTCGGTCTATATCCGCATCAGGCTGCTCGCCGCGCCCTTCTCGCTCATCAACTACGCCGTATTGGGCTACGTGCTGGGGCGAGGCGAAGGCGGGCTCGGCCTGATGCTGCAGGCGGTGCTCAACGGCATCAACATCGTGCTCTGCTTCCTGCTCGGCCTCGAACTCGGCTGGGGTGTTGCCGGCGTTGCCTGGGCGACCGTCACCGGCGAGTTCCTGGCGATGCTGCTCGGCCTCGCCATCGTGCTCAGCCGCTTCCGCAAATTGGAGCGGCCGTCGCGCCGTCGCATCCTCGACCTGCCGGCCTACCGGCGCATGCTGTCGCTCAACCGCGACATCATGATCCGCTCCTTCTCGCTGCTTGCCGCCTTTGCTCTGTTCACCAGGCAGGGCGCGCAGTTCGGCACGGTGACGCTCGCCGCCAACGCCGTGCTGATGAACTTCTTCCTCGTCGCCGGCTACTTCCTCGACGGTTTTGCGACCGCTGCCGAGCAACTCGCCGGCCGCGCCATCGGCGCGAATGCGGCAACGCCGTTCCGGCAGGCCGTGCGGCTGACGCTGATCTGGGGTTTCGGCCTCGCCGGTATTGCGACCCTGGTGTTGTTGTCGGCCGGCGCCAACCTTGTAGCGCTGGTGACGACCTCGGCGGATGTCCGCCAGGCCGCCGACGCCTATCTGCCCTGGGCCGCCTTCACGGCGCTGAGCGGCGTGCTCGCCTTCCAGATGGACGGCGTCTTCATCGGCGCCACCTGGTCGCGCGACATGCGCAACATGATGCTCGTGTCGTTCCTCGCCTTCTGCGCCGCGCTCATTACATTGGCGCCGGCTTTCGGCAACAACGGCCTCTGGGCGGCGCTGCACGTCTTCCTGCTGGTGCGCGGGCTGAGCCTGCTTACGGTGCTCAGGCTCAGGGTGCGGACAGCGTTTTAGCTGAGCGGTCTGGCGGCCCAGCGCTCGCAGGCCGTGTCGCGCAATTCCCGGATGGATTTGAGCCGCTCCCGATCCGCGAACCGCGCCATGCCGGCAACGATGCGCGCGGGCAGCCCCGGTCCCGCATAGATCATGCCGGTATAGAGCTGGACGAGATCGGCGCCGGCGCGGATTTTTTCCAGCGCGGTTTCTGCTGAGTCGACTCCGCCGACCCCGATGATCGCCATTTTTGGGCCGAGCAGCTTGCGCATCCGGGCGAGCACCGCCGTCGAGCGCTCGAAAAGCGGCTTGCCCGACAGCCCGCCGGCTTCGCCGGCGAGGCTTGCGCTGCGCAACCCGGCCCGCGACAGCGTCGTGTTGGAAACGATGACGCCGTCGATCTTCTTCTCGATGACTTCGGCGGCGATGTCTTCGAGTTCCGCCTCGACGAGGTCCGGCGCGATCTTGAGGAAGACGGGCGGCTGCGCTGGCGCCTTTGCGCGCGCCGCCATCACGCGCGACAGAAGCTCGCCGAGCTGCTCGCGCGCCTGCATGTTGCGCAGGCCTGGCGTGTTGGGCGAGGAGATGTTGACGGTAAGATAGCTGGCATAGGGCGCGAAGCGGGCGACGCCGCGCTCATAGTCAGCGATGCGGTCGGCGCTGTCCTTGTTGGCGCCGATGTTGACGCCGACAATGCCGGCGCGGCCCTTGCGCGCCGCAAGGCGCCTTTCGGCGGCGTCATGACCTTCATTGTTGAAGCCGAGCCGATTGATCACGGCCTCGTCGGCCGTCAGCCGGAAGATGCGGGGCTTCGGGTTGCCCGGCTGCGGCAGCGGTGTGATCGTGCCGACCTCGGCGAAGCCGAAGCCAAGCTTGAGCAGCGCATCCGGCACCTCGGCGTTCTTGTCGTAGCCGGCCGCCATGCCGAGCGGGTTGGGGAAATCGAGGCCGCAGACGTTGACCCTGAGCAGCGCGTCGCGCGGGGAAGGCGAGGCGACCGGCAGGCCGCATCGCAGCGCCGCGATCGATAGTCCATGCGCTGTTTCCGGATCGAAGGAGAAAAGCAGTTTCTGGCCGATCTGGTCGAGCACGCTCATTCGCCCTCCAGCGTCGGAAACTGATGCGAGCCATCCGCGCCAAGCGGCAGCGGCTTTACCCAAAGAACGGCATCGAGATCGAGCGGGGCGTAGAGATGCGGGAACAAGGCGCCACCGCGCGAGATCTCGTATTTCAGCGCCTCGCCAAGCCGCGCTCCGTCGACAGCAACCAGAAGCAGGTCCGTCTGACCAGCGAAATGCTTGGCCGCCGTCTCACGCACCTGGGCAGCGGTGGAAAAATGGATGAAGCCGTCGGCGATGTCGATCGGCGCCCCGGCGAAGCGGCCGTTGCGTTCCGCTTCGCGCCACATGGTTTCAGGCGCGATCTTGTAGATAATCTGAGACATTGTCGCGCTATAGTCCGAACGAACCATGGGGGAAAGGGTGCTTGCGAACTCTTCCCCATTTCAGGCGCAAACCTGTGATATTCTTGGCTCAACGGCTCATGGAGGATAAACAACATGCGTCTGCAGCACATCCTAGTCCCGGCGGCGCTTTGCTCGCTGGTCGCCGCATCGGCCTATTCCGAGGAGACCGACCGCTATCGGCTGGAAAAGTCGGCTAACGGCTATGTCCGCATGGATACCCAGACCGGGGCGATGTCGATCTGCGAGGAGCACTCCGGCCAACTCGTCTGCAAGATGGCGGCCGACGAGCGCGCCGCCTTCCAAGATGAGATCGACCGGCTGCAGAGTTCGGTGAAGGCGCTCGACGAACGCGTCGCCAAGCTCGAGAACTCGCCCTCCGCTCGGCTCGAATCCCAGTTGCCGAGCGAGGAGGATTTCAACAAGACGTTGAGTTACATGGAGCGCTTCTTCCGCAGCTTCATGGACATCGTCAAGGACATGGACAGGGAAGAAGGCGACGGCGGCGCGAAGCCCACTCCGCAAAAGACCTGATCCGCTCTGGAGAAAGCTCGTCTCCTGCCCTTTGCCGCTTGAAAACCGGCCGCGCCGCCGCATAATCGTTCCGATCCCGCAAGAAGCACATAAATCAGCGATGGGATCGGGGAGGAATATTTGCCGTCAGGCTACACCTTCGTCATCGCCGACGACCATCCGCTGTTTCGCGGCGCGCTGAAGGAGGCGCTTGCCGGCATCGGCGATGTCGCCGCCATCCACGAGGCCGGCGATTTCGAAAGCGCCAAGGCGCTGGTCGTTGCCAATGAGGACATCGACATGGTGCTGCTCGACCTGTCGATGCCGGGCGCCAGCGGCCTGTCGGGCCTGATCTCGCTGCGCGGCATCCATTCCTCGGTGCCGCTGGTGGTGGTGTCGGCGCATGATGATCCGGTCACCATCCGCCGCGCGCTCGATCTCGGCGCTTCCGGCTTCATCTCCAAATCGGCAAGCATGGAGGAGATCCGCGCCGCCGTGCAGGCCGTGCTTGCCGGCGATATCGCCGCGCCCGCAGGCATCGAGCTCGGCGTCGAGCGCGATCCCGAGATTTCGGACCTGATCAAGCGGCTGCAGGCGCTGACGCCGCAGCAGACGCGCGTGCTCGGCATGCTGGCCGAAGGCCTGCTCAACAAGCAGATCGCCTATGAGCTTGGCGTCTCCGAGGCCACCATCAAGGCGCATGTCTCGGCCATATTGCAAAAGCTCGGCGTCGACAGCCGCACCCAGGCGGTCATTCAGCTTTCCAAGATCGGCGGCGACCCGCTGCAGCCGGTGAGCTGATCGCAGGCACCCGCTTCAGTCGCAACATTGAGCTTCGGCCTGCCGCAACGGTCCAGCGCTGCAGACCTTTACACCAGGTCAGCGATAGTTTTCGACCGAACTTGCCTGTAGCACGGTATTGTCCTCGGGCGAAGCCGACGGGTCTCGCGTTTTTCCAATCACGGTTCCGAAGCCGAGGCACGCGATGGCCACCAGCGGAATGCCGGCAACCCAGGGCAGCCGTGGCGCGAGCGCATGCAGCGCGCTGCCGATCGCGAAACCTGCGCAGAAGAACAGCAACTGGCCGAGCAGCGCCGGGCGCGGCAGTCCGCGCCAGGAGGATGAAATTGTGGTCATGATGTCACCTACGCGTCGAAGGCCCGGGGCTCGGGGCCCGAGGGCCGGGGATGGCGCGTTGGCTGACGTGAACGCCTACGGCCGCTTGAAGAGCGGCGTGAGTTGTTGATCTGCTTGTGCCGGGCCTTTTCAGCCGAGCCGCATCGACAGCTCGACGTCGTCGCCGAACGGCGTCGACATGTAGCCGCCCGCCGGCGAGCGCACGCGCTCCAGATATTCGGGCGAGAAGTCGGCATTGTCGGCGATGACCAGCGCGCCGGGCCTGAGCCGGCTCTCGACCAGGTTGAGGATTTCCGGGTAGAGCGCCTTGGCGCCATCGAGCAGCAGAAGGTCTATCCGGTCGGGCAAGTCGGCGGCGAGCGTCTCCAGCGCATCGCCCTCGCGGACTTCCACCAGGTCGATAAGGCCGCCTTCCGTCAGATTGGCCTTGGCACGTGTCACCTTGGATGGCTCGAATTCCGTCGTGATCAGGCGGCCGCCGCCATTGTCGCGCAGCGCAGCTGCAAGATAGAGCGTCGAGATGCCGAAAGAAGTGCCGAACTCGACGATGATACGCGCGCCGGTGCTGCGCGCCAGCATGTAGAGCAGCGTGCCGGTTTGCGGCGAAACCGCGAGCCAGAGATCCTTCAGGCTGCCGTAGAAATCGAGGTATTCGGTCTCGCTGCCGAGCAGGCGCGCTTGTTCCTCGCTCGAGTACTGGGCCATCGCCGGGCTGGTCGCAGCATTGGCTTCCTCGAACAGGCGGGCGAGCAGGGGCGCCAGCGGGGTTGCGGTCAGGGTGGTCATGATGGGCTCCGATCGAGTGCGTTCTTGTGTTGCTCGAAAAATACGAATAATCCTTCAGGTTTCCAATTCGCATTCCCGCGCGTCGCCATGGTCCAACGCCCAAGCCCTTCAATTTCCACCCGAAAACAGCCCAAACAGGCGCGCGCGACGGAGCTGGTCGCGGCGATTTTGCAGGCGGCTGCTCAGGTTTTGGCGAATGAAGGCGCGCAGCGTTTCACCACCACGCGCGTTGCCGAGAAGGCGGGTGTCAGCGTCGGCTCGCTCTATCAATATTTCCCGAACAAGGCGGCGTTGCTGTTTCGCTTGCAAAGCGACGAGTGGCGCCAGACGACCGACCTCTTATGCGGCATTCTCGAGGACGTCGGAAAACCGCCGCTCGAACGGATACGCACGCTGGTACATGCGTTCATCCGCTCCGAATGCGAAGAGGCGGCGGTGCGCGGCGCGCTGAACGACGCAGCCCCGCTCTATCGCGACGCGCCGGAGGCCCAGGAGGCAAGGGCCATGGCGAACCGCACCGTCGAGATCTTCATGCAAGAGACGCTGCCCGAGGCTTCGGATCTTGTTCGCGACCTCGCCGGAGAGCTGATCATCAAGACGCTCAGCGCGGTGGGAGCGGATTTTTCGGCAAACCCGCGCACGTCAGCCGAGATCGAAACCTATTCCGACGCGCTCGCCGACATGTTTTGTGCCTATCTCAGAAGCCTGGGACACCAAGGGTAGGTGGGACGGGGGATCACTCCGCCGCCGGCGCCAGCGCCCTGACGCGCGCCATCATCGAGCGGAGCACGGCCGGTTTCAGCGGCTTGTTGACCACAGGAATATCGAGCTTGCCCGCGGCAGCGCGCACCTCGCTGGAACGGTCGGCGGTAACCAGCACGCAAGGCAGGTCCTGGCCGTAGGCGGCGCGCAGCCTGCCGATCGCGTCGAGCCCGGTGCTGCCGTCGAGATGGTAGTCGGCAAGCACGACATCCGGCCTCATCGCGCCGGGGCGCATGAGGTCTGCCGATCCCGAGGCGGTCTCGACGCTGCAGCCCCAGCCTTCGAGCAGCAGCCGCATGCCGTCGAGGATGCGCGCGTCATTGTCGATGCAGAGCACATTGAGTCCGGCAAGCGAGGATGCCGCGCGTGCGGGGGCCTTGCCGATCTCGCGCGGCGGCGTCGCGACCACCGCGACCGGCAGGATGACGGAAAAGCGCGTGCCCTTGCCCGGATTGGAATAGATGCGGATTTCGAGCCTGAGAACCCTGGCGATGCGGTCGACGATGGAAAGGCCGAGGCCGAGGCCTTCGGCCTCGCGCGCGCCTTCGTCCAGCCGTGTGAATTCATGGAAGACGGTGTTCAATTTGTCACCGGCAATGCCGATGCCGGTGTCGATCACCTGGATCTCGGCTAACTCCCCGCGCCGCCTGACACCGACCAGGATGCGGCCGTCGCGCGTGTATTTGATCGCGTTGGAAACGAGGTTCTGGATCAGCCGGCGAAGCAGGTTGCGGTCGGTCATGACGCCGAGCGAGGACGGCATGATTTTCAGGCCGAGCTTCTTTTCGGCGGCGAGCGGGCGAAAATCGTTGCCGATCTGGCCAAGCAGCCCGCCAAGGCTGAAGGCGGTGTCCTCGGGCTTCAACGCGCCGGCGTCGAGTCGCGAGATGTCGAGCACCGCGCCGAGGATGGTCTCGACCGATTCCAGCGAGGATTCGATGTTGACCGCCGCCTTGCCGGCCGGCCCCTTGCCGGCCTTCTCGATCAGCGAGGAGCAATAGAGCCGGGCGGCGTTCAGCGGCTGCAGGATGTCGTGGCCGGCGGCGGCGAGGAAGCGCGTCTTGCTGAGGTTGGCTTCCTCGGCCAGCATCTGCGCCTGCGCCAGCTCCTCGTTGACGCGGGTAAGCTCGGCGGTGCGGCTCCTGACCCGCTGCTCCAGCGATTCATTGGCCCGCTTCAGCGCCAGGTCCTGTTCGACGCGGCCGGAAATGTCGGCATAGGTGGCGACGATGCCGCCATCCGGCATCGGGTTGGAGCGCAGCTCCAGGATGCGGCCGCTGGTCCTGAGTTCCATCTGCCACGGGCTGACGAAACTGGTCAGCCGGTTGAGCATCGTCACCCGCTGGTCGGCGGGAATGTCGCCGCGCTCGGCAAGATGGTGGAGAATCTGGTCGAGCGAGACGCCCACCTGGCCCATCTCGTCCGGCAGGTCGAACAGCGCCCGGTATTGCCGGTTCCAGCAGATCAGCCGGAAATCGCGGTCGAAGACGGTGATGCCCTGCTCCATCTGGTCGAGCGCGATCTGCAACAGGTCGCGGTTGTGCTGCAGCGCCTCGGTGGCGTCGTCGAGCAGCCGGAATGCGTCCTTGGAGTCGCGGTCGTTGCGGCGGAAGAGCAACGACAGGATCAGCCGTGCAGAGGACGAGCCGACGGCGCTCGCCAGCAACTGCTCCGAGAAGCGGATGACGTCCATGCTGGCCTGTTCCTTGCCGTGCAGCGAGACGTTCGCGTTCTTCTCGAAGGACTGGAAAGAGCGTTCGGTGCGCTCGACGCCGAGATAGCGGGAGATCGTGTCCTTGAGGTCGTTGACGGTGACGGCGGTGCGGAAGCGCCGCAGGCTCGGCATCGGGCCCGCCTCGCGCGGCACGAAGATCGCCGCCTGGATGCGCTCCAGCGGCACGGATGCGCGGGAGAGCGAGCCCAGCACGAAGAACAGCGCGTTGACCGACAGGCTCCACATCACGCCATGGTTCAGCGGCTCGCCGACGGTGCCGAACAGCGCTTGCGGCCTGAGCGCCTCGAAACCGAACAGGCCGTGGACAACAATGTCGGCCTTGTAGCCCGCAAGCGAGGGAAGAAGCAGCGTGTAGCCCCAGACCGCGATGCCGGCGACCATGCCGAGCGCGGCGCCGCGGCCATTGGCGCGGCGCCAGATCAGCCCGCCGATCAGAGCCGGCGCGAATTGGGCGATCGCGGCAAACGACATCAGCCCGATCGAGGACAGCCGCGCGCTGTTGGTGCTCTCGCGGTAATAGAGGAAGGCGATGAACAGCATGATGAAGATCGACGCCCGCCTGACGTTGAGGATCAGCGTCGACCAGTCCTCATTCTGCGAAGAAGGGGTCTTGAGCAGTCGGCGCACGAACAGCGGGATGACAAGGTCGTTTGAGATCATGATCGACAGCGCCACGCTCTCGACGATGACCATGGCGGTCGCCGCCGACAGACCGCCGATGAAGGCGGCCATGGCGAGCACGTCGTGGCCGCTGAATAACGGCAGCGACAGCACGTAAAGGTCGCTGCTGGTCCTGGTGCCGACCAGCGACAGGCCGGCAAAGGCGATCGGCAGCACGAACAGGTTGATCGCCACAAGATAGAGCGGGAACACCCAGGTCGCGGTGCGCAGCTCCGCCTCGCTGCGATTCTCGACGATGGTGACGTAGAACTGGCGCGGCAGCATCAGGATTGCGAAGCCGCTCAGGGTCGTCAGCACCAGCCACGTGGCCAGGGAGGTGTTGTAGCCCATGGCCTGGCGCACCTCGGCATTTGCGGCGAGCGTCGCCAGCATGTCGCCGGGGCCGCCGAAGATGAGGAAGGTCACCATCAGGCCGATGGCGAGGAACGCGGCGAGCTTGACCACGGTTTCGACCGCGACCGCCAGCACCAGCCCGTCCTGGTGCTCGGTGGCGTCGGCGTGGCGGGTGCCGAACAGCACGGCGAACAGCGCCAGCAGCATCGCCACCACCAGCGAGATGTCGCTCACGAACGGATCGAAGGAAGGCGGCGAGCCGGTATAGTGCTCGATCATCAGGCTGACCGAGCCGGAGATAGCCTTCAGCTGCAGCGCGATATAGGGCACGGCGCCGATCGTGGCGATCAGCGTCGCGATCGCCGCGACGGTAAAACTCTTGCCGTAGCGGGCGCCGAGGAAGTCGGCGATCGAGGTGATCTTCTCGCTTTTGGCCAGCCGCACGATGCGGTTGAGCAGCGGGAAGCCGAACACGAAGACCAGCACCGGGCCGGTATAGATGCCGAGGAATTCGAGGCCGCGTTCAGAGGAAAGGCCGACCGAGCCGAAGAAGGTCCAGGAGGTGCAGTAAATGGCGAGGCTGAGCGCGTAGATGAAGGGCCGCGCCCGGCCGAGCCCGGCAGCCACCGAGCGCCGGTCGCCGACGCTGGCAATGGCAAAAAGCAGCGTCACATAGGCGATCGCGATGATGACGACGAACCAGCCTTGCACGGTTCGAACTTCCTCCCTGACCGGCCCTCACCCGGTCTGCCCAAGCAATTCCGGGAAAAGTGCGTCGCGGTTTTCCCTCCGGAATTGCGTAAGAACAAATACTTAGAGCGATCCAGCGTTTCCATTAAACGCTGGATCGCTCTTAACGCAACCACAGCTTAAAGCCCGAGTCCATCGCGGCTTTCGGTGCATATGTGCCTGACGGCTGAGCATAAACACAAACCGGTGGCTTCGCCCTTTTTCCGATTTTGCAACTGGGGGTTTTTGTTATTGTGGCTTCGGTCGGCGCCGGAGAGCCGGGGCGGCGGCACGGCCGGTCATGGCAAGGAGGGTCCGAATGCTGAAAGAATTCCAGGAATTCATTTCCAAAGGCAATGTGATGGATTTGGCCGTCGGTGTCATCATCGGCGCTGCCTTTGGCAAGATCGTCACCTCACTGGTCGACGATATCATCATGCCCTTCATCGGCGCGCTCGGTGGCGTTGATTTCTCCAACTACTTCATCGGCCTGTCGCACAACGTGACTGCCACCAACCTGGTGGATGCCCGTAAGCAGGGGGCGGTTTTCGCCTATGGCAGCTTCGTCACCCAGGTCATCAATTTCCTGATCATGGCCTTCATCATCTTCCTGATGGTCAAGGCGGTGAACAATCTGCGCAAGCGGCTGGAGCGCGAGAAGCCCGCCGCCGCTGCCGCGCCGCCGCCGGCCGATGTCCAACTTCTGACCGAAATCCGCGACCTGCTCGCCAAGAGATAATCTCAAAGACGGACACGCTGGACCAAAACCCCGACCGTTCGCGGCCGGGGTTTTCTGTTTCCGGCTGCCGCAAAAGGCGTTAGCAGTCGTGGAAAACCGGACGGATTCCTGCATGACCCTGATCCAGACCTTGCGCACTGAGGCTCGTGCCGCCCCCGAAAGCGGCATTGTCGCCGTCGTCAATCACGGCCGTTTGCGCGAAGGCCTGATCCCGCTCTGGGCCGGCGAGGGCGACCTGCCGACGCCTTCCTTCATCAGCGATGCCGCCGCCCGCGGGCTCGCCAATGGCGAGACCTTCTACACCTGGCAGAAGGGCATTCCCGAGCTCAGACAGGCGCTCGCCCGCTATTACGCCAGGCATTTCGGCAAACGCTTCGCCGATGAAGAGTTCATCGTCACCGCTTCCGGCATGCATGCGATCCAGTTGGCGATCGACGCGATTGCCGGCAGCGGCGACGAGGTCGTCTATCTCTCGCCGGCCTGGCCGAATTTCGCCGCCGCCGCCGGTGTTGCGGGCGCTGTTCCGGTTGCGGTCACGCTCGACCAGTCCGGCAATGGCTGGTCCTGCGACGTCGACAAGATAGCGTCCGCCATCACGCCGCGGACGAAGGCGCTGTTCATCAACACGCCGTCGAACCCGACCGGCTGGACCGCAGACAAGGATACGCTGAAAGCGATCCTCGATCTGGCCCGCGCCCGCAATCTCTGGATCATAGCCGACGAGATCTATTCGCTGTTCCACTACGGCCATGGTCGCGCGCCGTCCTTCCTCGACATCGCCACGGACGAGGACCGCATCCTGTTCGTCAACAGCTTTTCGAAGAACTGGGCGATGACCGGCTGGCGCGTCGGCTGGATCAAGACCCATCCGGCGCTACAGCAGGTGTTCGAGAACCTGATCCAGTATTCGACCTCGGGCGTCGCGCAGTTCATGCAGCGCGGCGCGGTTGCCGCCCTCGACGAGGGCGACGGCTTCATCGTCGAACAGGTCGAGCGGGCACGCGCCGCGCGCGACCTCGTGTGCGATATCCTGGGTGCCACCGGCAAGGCGCGCTTCACCGTGCCGCAGGGCGCGTTCTACCTGTTCTTCACCGTCGACGGCATCACCGATTCCCGCACGGCGGCCTTCGACATCGTCGACAACGCCAATGTCGGCCTGGCGCCCGGCACGGCCTTTGGCCCCGGCGGCGAGGCCTTCCTCAGGCTTTGCTTCCACCGCCGCCTCGATCAGCTCGAGGAAGCGGCGCATCGCCTGGCGAAATGGATGAAGACGGTGTGAGACAGGCGGCTTCAGCCGCCTGACTTCGGCACCAACAGCGGAATGATCCGGTCGGTTTTCGCGACGGCCGGGCGGCCGGAGGCGGCATAGGGGATGCCGAGCGCATCCCAGGTCTCGACCAGCGCGTCCTGCAGCTCGGCGATCAGCGCGTCCGAATGGAACGGTGTCGGCGTGATGCGCAGCCGCTCGGTGCCGCGCGGCACCGTCGGGTAGTTGATCGGCTGGATGTAGATGCCGTGGACGCCGAGCAGGCGGTCGCTCGCCATCTTGCAGAGCTCCGGATCGCCGACCAGCACCGGCACGATATGGGTGGAGGATTCCATGACCGGCAGCCCGGCCGCGGCAAGCACCTGCTTGGTTCGCGCCGCCTGGCGCTGCTGCGCGTCGCGCTCGGCCTGCGAGCGCTTGAGATGCCGGATCGAAGTGGTGGCGGCGGCGGCGATCGCCGGCGGCAGCGCGGTGGTGAAGATGAAGCCCGGCGCATAGGAGCGCACCGCGTCGATCACCGCGCTTGCGCCGGTGATATAGCCGCCCAGCGTGCCGAAGGCCTTGGCCAAGGTGCCCTCGATGATGTCGATGCGGTCGGCCAGGCCCTCGCGCTCGGTGATGCCGCCGCCGCGCGCGCCGTACATGCCCACCGCATGCACCTCGTCGATATAGGTCATGGCGTTGTAGCGCTCGGCGAGCTCGACGATCTGCTTGATCGGCGCGATGTCGCCGTCCATCGAATAGACGCTTTCGAAGACGATGAGCTTGGCGCGCTCGCGGCCGGCTGCCTGTAAGAGGCTTTCCAGATGCGCGACGTCGTTGTGGCGGAAGATCTTCTTCTCGGCGCCGGAGCGGCGCACGCCCTCGATCATCGAGGCGTGGTTCAGCTCGTCCGAGAGCACCAGGCAGTTTGGCAGCAGCCTGGCGATGGTCGAGATCGAGGCCTCGTTGGAGACGAAGCCGGAGGTGAAGACAAGCGCGGCTTCCTTGTCGTGCAGATCGGCGAGCTCATGCTCGAGCTCGACCAGCGGATTGGACGTGCCGGAAATGTTGCGGGTGCCGCCGGCGCCCGAGCCCATCTTGCCGGCCGCGCTCTGGAAGGCGGCGATCACATCCGGGTTCTGGCCCATGCCGAGATAGTCGTTCGAGCACCAGACGGTGATTTCCTGGGCGCGACCGTTCGAGCGCCAGATGGCGCGCGGAAACTTGCCCACCATGCGCTCGAGGTCGGCAAAAACGCGGTAGCGCCGTTCCGCATGGAGCTGGTCGATCGCGTCTTCGAAGAACCGCTGGTAGTTCATGTCGGCTTCCCAATTTTGCGCCGGATCATAGTCACAGGCCTATGCCACGTCCACCGCGCCGCACCGGTCAAAATGCCACGCCCCGGGCCTGTTCCTAACGATGCCGGATCGTGGCCTATTCCCGGGATGTGAACCAGTTTTGTTTCGGTACAATGCCTCGGGCAGGAGGAACTGTTACAGACTTAACACAAAAGGGAGGCTAATGGGCTTGCGGCGGGGTTTCCAGCACGGTGGCTGTTGAGACAGTTTCCGATAAATCTTGATCAGCGAGGTATCAGATGACGGTTTTGGTGACAGGCGGCGCCGGCTATATCGGCAGCCACATGGTCTGGGAGCTTCTCGACGCCGGCGAAAGCGTCGTCGTGCTCGACCGGCTTTCTACCGGCTTCGAATGGGCGGTGGCGCCCGAGGCAAAGCTTGTCGTCGGTGACGTCGCCGACCGTGAGCTGGTCGGCCGGATCATCCGCGAGAACAAGGTCGACGCCATCATCCACTTTGCCGGCTCGATCGTCGTGCCGGAATCGGTCTCCGATCCACTCGGCTACTACGAGAACAACACCTGCAAGACCCGCACCCTGATCGAAACCGCAATTCGCGAGGGCGTGCCGCATTTCATCTTCTCTTCAACGGCCGCCGTCTACGGTGGCGCCGGACTGGAGCCGGTGCGCGAGGACGCGCGGCTGGCGCCGGAATCGCCTTACGGCCTCTCCAAGCTGATGAGCGAATGGATGCTGCGCGACGCAGGCCTCGCACATGACATCCGCTACACGGCGCTGCGTTATTTCAACGTCGCCGGCGCCGATCCAAAGGGCCGTACCGGCCAGTCGACGCCCGGCGCCACGCATCTCATCAAGGTCGCCTGCGAAACCGCGCTCGGCAAGCGGCCCTTCATGCAGGTTTTCGGCAAGGACTATCCGACGCCGGACGGCACCTGCATCCGCGACTATATCCATGTCAGCGATCTCGCGGCGGCGCACCGGCTGGCGTTGCAGCGGCTGCGCGATGGCGGCGAGAGCCTGATCGCCAATTGCGGCTACAGCCACGGCTATTCGGTGCTGGAAGTGATCGACAGCGTGCGCCGCGCCTTCGGCCATGATTTCGACGTCCGCATGGGCAAGCGTCGGCCCGGCGATGCCGCCGCCGTGGTCGCCAATTCCGACCTTGCCCGCAAGGAGTTCGGCTGGACGCCGCAGCGCGACGATCTC
Source organism: Mesorhizobium dulcispinae (assembly GCF_033977345.1). Taxonomy (NCBI): domain Bacteria; kingdom Pseudomonadati; phylum Pseudomonadota; class Alphaproteobacteria; order Hyphomicrobiales; family Phyllobacteriaceae; genus Mesorhizobium; species Mesorhizobium dulcispinae. The sequence goes on along the minus strand of NZ_JAVIIY010000009.1, from coordinate 56,934 downwards.
GACCAGATCGTGAAGGATGCGCTGGCCTGGGAACGCATCCTGACCGGCAAGAACTCAGCACGGAGCTAGGCACAGCTAGCTGTTGGGCCAAGGGCTCGTCCCGCGTGTCGGGACGCGCTATTGAGGGTCTAAAAGGCGGCGCGCGGTGCCGCGTCGCCTGATTTCGATCCTTGAGGGGGGCCGCTTTGAAGGTTGTGGTGCTTGGGGCCGGTGTCGTTGGCACGGCGGCCGCCTATTGTCTGGCCAGTGACGGTCATGAGGTGACGGTCATCGAGCGCCATGAGGCGGCGGCGCGCGGCACCAGCCAGTCCAACGCCGGCCTGGTCTCGCCGGGCGACGCCACCGCCTGGGCCTCGCCGGCGGCGCTGAAGACCTTCCTGCGCGGGCTGTGGAACCACGATCTCGGCATCAAGGTCAGGCTGCGCCTCGATCCTTATTTTTATACCTGGAGCCTGCGCTTCCTGCGTGAATGCACGGTGCGGCGGCTGCGCGCCAACACCGACGTCAAACTGAGACTCGCGCTCTATTCGCGCGACTGCATCAATGCGATCTCGGAGACGACAGGCATCCATTACGACGAGCGCAAGCGAGGCATCCTCTACTTCTTCCGCTCCCAGAAAAGCCTGGACGCCGGCACCGACAACTACCGCTATCTCGGCGAGCACGGCCTGCCGATCGAGATCGTCGGCCGCGACCGTCTGGTCGAGCTGGAGCCTGGGCTCGCCGGCGTTAAGGAAAAGATCGCCGGCGGCGTCTATTCGCCGATCGACCAGACCGGCGACTCCAAGCAGTTTACCGACAATCTCGCCGCCTATGCGGCCGACAAGCTCGGCGTCAAATTCCTGTTCGGCACGACGGTCGAGGGCCTCGACATCGAGGGCGACCGGGTGCGCGCGGTGATGACCTCGGCCGGCCCGGTGACGGGTGACGCCATCGTCATCTCCATGGGACCGGAAAGCGGGCTGCTCGGCCGCCGCTACGGCATCGACCTGCCTGTCTATCCGGTGAAGGGCTACACCGCGACCATTCCGCTGGAGGACGAGAGCAAGGGGCCGACCATGGGCGGCGCCGACGAGGACCGGCTGATCGGCTATTCCAGGCTCGGCAACCGCCTGCGCATGTCCTCGACGGCCGAGTTCACCGGCTTCGACCGTTCGTTCAAGCCGCGCGATTTCAGAACCATCCTTGAAACCGGCAAGGACCTTTTCCCGGGCGCCTTCGACGAGAAGAAGGCGGTGCTGTGGGCCGGCTTGAGGCCGATGATGCCGAACTCCGTGCCGGTCATAGGCCAGGCGAAATACCGCAACCTCTATCTCGACACCGGCCACGGCCATGTCGGCTGGACCATGGCCTGCGGCTCCGGCAAATTCCTCTCCGACATCGTCGCCGGCCGCAAACCGGAGATCGATCCGAAGGGGTTGCTTTACGGGGCGGCGCGCTGACCCGGGTTGTACGGCTGGCTTAAGCGTCGACCGCCTGCCGCCACGCCCTTGCATAGTCGCTCCAGGCAGGATCCGTCGGCGGTTCGGTCCGCTCGCCCTTGCTCATCACGGTAGCGCCGTCTGATGCCAGCAGCGCCGCGCCGATGCTGGTGCCCGTGGAGGTCTCCGACGCAATCACCCGCCTGCCTGTCGCGGCCGCCAGCATGCGGATGAAAAGCCGGCTCTGCGCGAAGGGCCCTTCGACGGTCGTCGGCCCGTCACCGCCGATCAATTCGAGACAGGTCGCGGTCATCAGCGCCAGATAGAACGAGATGGCGACGAAGCGTTGGCTGGGAGGCAAAGCTTCGGCGTTAACCCATCGCGCGGCGCGGTGCGGGAACGGGCCAGAACCCTGCTGAGTGGAAGGCAATAGCAAGCCTTTTTGCGCTAGCACGGCCGCGACATCTTCCTCGTTCCAATCCACTGGCTGACCATCGGTCAGCAGCGAGAACTCGCGCCCGCCCATGAAGCGCGCCGAGGGGACCGGATCGCCGAGCGCGTTGACATTGACCAGCGTGTCGCGCGCCGCGTCGAGCTCGACCTTCCTTCCGCCGACCGCCATCGACACCACCCATGTGCCGGTCGAAACGACGCAGAAGGGCGGCGCGTCGGACAACAGATGCGGTAGAAGCGAGGCGTTGGAATCGTGCAGGCCGCAGAACACCGGCGTTTGCGGATCGAGCCCGGTCCGTTGCGCGATCGCCGGCAGGATTGGTCCGAGCCGTTCCTTCGCCGGCCGCACCGGCGCCATCAGCCGGCGCCAGCCCATCTTCTCGACCAGCGACGTATAATCGGCTCGCCAGGGGTTCCAGAGATCGGTGTGGCAGCCGAGCGAGGTCACTTCGTTGGCGGCGACGCCAGTCAGTCGTAGCGCCCAGTACTGTGGATACATCAGGATCGCAGCCGCACTGCCGAATTCTGACGAAAAGCGCCTTTGCTGAAAGAAGAGTTGTGCACCGATGTTCAGTCCAGCCGGCAGGCGCGGCGTGCCTGTCTCGGCAAAGGGCGGACGGACGGCGTCATAGTCCTGCGCAAGTTCGTCGACACCTGCAAACTCGTAGTCGATCACCGGTAGCGCAAGCCCGCCTTCGGCATCGACCAGCACCGCAGTCGCGCCATGCGTGGTGATCGAGACGGCATCGATGCGCTGCTCGCGGTTTAGCTCCGCGAGGCTATCCATGATGAAAGCCCACAGGCGTTCGACGTCATGATGCGGGTAGGGGCCGTCCTTAGCGACGGCGTTGGCCGTGCGGCGCAGCGCCGTCTCGGCCATGCGCTCGAGATCGACCAGCGCCACCTTGGCGTTGGTTTTGCCGATATCGATGACGGCGACGTGGCCAATCATGCCATATGGAACATCGTTTCCAGCGGCACCGCCACCGGCTCGTTGTCGGGCTTGGTTTCCATGACGTCGGCCATATGCGCCCACCAGCGCTGCATCACCGGGTGCTTGGGCAGATCCGCCATACCGTGGTCGTCACGCCGCCACAGCACCCCGAACAGGATATTGGTCTCCTCGTCGAGGTGGATCGAATAGTCGGAAATGCCGGCGTCTTTCAGCAGCGCGACCAGCGACGGCCAGATCTCGTCATGGCGGCGCTTGTACTCGGCCTTCATGCCGGGATTGAGCTTCATCTTGAAGGCGTATTTTTCCATCAGACGAAACGTCCTTCGCGCAGCCGCCGCCAGATGATCGGCAGCGCAATCACGATGATCAGGAGCAGGCCGATGAAGATCGACATGACGATGCCGGGCACGTTGAGCAGGCCGAGGCCGAAGGTCACCAGCCCCATGATGAAGGCGGCGAGCACGACGCCGAGGATGCTGCCGGCGCCGCCGAGGATCGACACACCCCCGAGCACCACCATGGTGATCGCTTCGAGCTCATAGCCCTGCGCGATCGACGGCCGGGTCGAGCCGAGCCGCGAGGTGATCAGCACCGAGGCGGTGCCGGACATCAGCCCGGTCAGGCAGAACAGGATGAATTTAATGCGGCCAACCCGCACACCGGAAAACTGGCAGGCGACGGGATTGTTGCCGATGGCGAAGACCTTGCGCCCAAAACTCGTGCGGTGGAGCACGAACCAGTAGATCAGCGCCGCTATAAGGAACAGCGCCAGCTCGAACGAGAAAACCCACCAGACATAGCCCTGGCCGAAAAAGGCGAAGCTCTCCGGATAGCCTTTGTAGGCCTGGTCGCCGAGGATGATGAAGGCGATGCCGCGGAACAGGCTCATCGTGCCGATGGTGACGACGATGGAAGGCAGGCCGAGCCTTGTGACCAGCAGCCCGTTGAAGGCGCCGCAGCCGAGCCCGACGGCGATGCCGATCGCTACCAGCACCGGCGTCCCGGCGCCGGCCTGCACCGCCATGCCCATCATCGTCGAGGCGAGCGCGACGATCGCGGCAACCGACAGGTCGATCTCGCCGGAAATGATCAACAGCGCCATGGCGAGCGCGATCAGACCCTTTTCGGTGAAGTTGAAGGTGAGGTCCGACAGCGACCACGGGTCGAGGAAATAGGGCGAGGCGAAGCTGTTCACCGCGAAGATGAGAACCGCGATGACGACGAGCAGCGCCTCCCAGGAAAAGATCGCTGACGAGAGCGGCTTGTCGAGCCGGTCGGGAATATGGCGCGGGGCAGGGGTGTCGGTCATGCCGCTTCCGCCTTTCTGAGGATGATGCGGCCCTGCCGGCGCTCGCCGCGCGCGTTGAGCACCACGGCCAGTATGATGGCGCTGCCCGAGATCGCCATCTGCCAGAAGGGCGAGATGTTGATGACCGGCAGCGCGTTGGAGATGATGCCGAGGAACAGCGCGCCGAGCACCGCGCCCCCGACCGAGCCGATGCCGCCGGCGATCGAGATGCCGCCGATGACGCAGGCGGCGATGATGTTGAGCTCATAGCCGTTGGCGACCTCGACCGAGGCGATCACGTAGCGCGAGATCCATAAGTAGCCGGCGAGCCCGCCGATCATGCCCGAAATGCAAAAGACGATGAATTTGGTGCGGCCGACATCGATGCCGGCATAGACCGAAGCGGTCGGGTTGACGCCGATGGCATGGATCGAGCGGCCGATCGCCGTGCGCGTCATCGCCAGGAAGAACAGCGCGATGACCAGAAGCGCGATCCACGACAGCACCGGCAGGCCGAGGAAGGCGGCGCGCTGGAAATTGATGAAGTCCGGGCTCATCTGGTCGGCATTGACCCAGGCGCCGCCGGAGACGACGAAGGTCGCGCCGCGATAGATGGTGAGCGTGCCGAGCGTCACCACGATCGAGGGGATGTTCAGCCGCCAGACCAGCAGGCCGTTGATCGCCCCGAGCACCAGCCCGATGGCTAAAGCGATGACGATCAGCACCGGGATCGGGATTGCCGGATGGGCGGCGTTGAGCATCGCCACCACCATACCGGTGAAGCAAAGGTTGGACGCCATCGACAGGTCGATCGAGCGTGTCAGGATCACCACCATCTGGCCGAGCGCCAGGATCATCAGGATCGAGGTGTCGTTGAACACCTGGCGCAGGTTGGCCGGATCGGCAAAGCCCGGGAAGCGCGTCGAGATCAGCCCGATCAGCACGACGATGCCGGCGAGCAGCCAGATTTCGCGATATTTGAGGAAGTTCTTCATGCGGCGATCCCCGCTGCGGTCCGCACCAGCGTCTCGGCGTCGAGGTCCTTGTTGTCGTACGTCGCCGCAATCCGGCCTTCGCGCATGACCACGACCCGATCCGACATGCCGAGAATTTCCGGCAGTTCCGACGACACCATGATCACCGAGAGGCCTTGCGCGACCAGCTCGGCCATGAAGCCGTGCACGGCGGCCTTGGAGCCGATGTCGATGCCCTTGGTCGGCTCGTCGAGGATGATCACCTTGGGCGCCGTCGCCAGCCATTTGGCGATGACGACCTTCTGCTGGTTGCCGCCGGAAAGCGTGCCGACATCCTGGCTGAGCGAGGAAGCGCGGAGGTCGAGCCGCTCGGTGTAGGAGCGGGCGAGCGAGAACTCTTCCGCCAGCCTGAGCACGCCGGACTTCGAGGTGCGCGCAAGGGAAGGCAGCGACACGTTCTGGAAGATCGGCAGGCCGATCACCACGCCCTGCTTGCCGCGCTCTTCGGGCACATAGACGATGCCGGCCTCGATCGAATCCGCTGCCGATTTCGGCGCGATCGTCTGGCCGTCCAGGGAAATGGTTCCGCGGCTGGTGTGGGTGATGCCGGCAATCGCCTGCATCACCTCGCTGCGCCCGGCGCCGACAAGGCCGTAGAAGCCGAGGATCTCGCCCTTGCGCAATTCGAAGCCGATGTCGTCGAACTCGGTCGGGTGCGACAGACCGGAAACGGAAAGCACCGGCGCGCCGATCCTCGGCTCGCGCCGCGGAAAAATGTGGTCGACGTTGCGGCCGATCATCATGCGCACGATCTCGTTCTGGCCGGTGTTCTTGAGCAGGCCTTCGCCGACCATCTCGCCGTCGCGGAAGACGGTGTAGCGGTCGGCGATGCGGTAGATCTCATCGAACTTGTGGCTGATGAAGAGCACGGCCTTGCCTTCGCTCTTCAGGAATTCGATGAGCAGAAAGAGTTCCTCGATCTCCTTCATCGAAAGTGCGGCGGTCGGCTCGTCCATGATGACGATACGCGCATCGATCGACATGGCGCGCGCCACCGCCACCAGATGCTTGTTGGCGATGCCGAGGTCCTTCAACCGCGCGTCGGCGTCGATATGGCCGGCGCGCATCGTCTCCAGCACCTCGCGCGCATTTTTGCGCATCGTGCGCCAATCGATGGTGCCGAAGCGGGTGCGCGGCGCGTGGCCGAGGAAGATGTTTTCGGCGACCGACAGGTCGTCGAACAGCACCGTCTCCTGATGGATGGCGGTGATGCCGTGGCCGAAGGCGGCATGGGCGCTGGGCAGCGTCGTTGCCTGCCCGTCGATGCTGATCTCGCCTGAATCGGGCTGGTAGATGCCGGTCATGATCTTGACCAGCGTCGACTTGCCGGCGCCGTTCTCGCCGATCAGCGCCGTCACCTGGCCCGGATAGAGCGACAGGCTGACATTGTGCAGGGCACGCACACCAGGGAAACTCTTGGAGATGCCGGAAAGCGTCAGGCGGGGGCTGACGCTCTGGGCCGGAACCGAAGGCTCGGGCCGCTCCGTCTCCACTTTGCGCTGGGCTGTCGTGTCCATATCCGTATCAGGCCCTAAGAAGGTCCGTTTGAAGATGTGGCGGGACAATTGTCCCGCCACATGAGCTTGAAGTCGACCAGTATCAATAGATCTTGGAGAACTTCTCGATGTTGGTCTTGTCGAACTGGAAGGGCGGAGCCATCGCAGCCGAGTTGGTGTCGTCGAGCGTCACCTTGCCGACGCGGCCGATCGACAGCGTGGCGCCGGGCTTGGCCTCTTCCTTCTTCACCGCGAGATCATGGGCGAGATAGATCGCCGAGTAGCCGAGGTCGATCGGGTTCCACAGCGCAACCGCTTGGGATGCGCCGTTGTCGATGAACTTCTTGAACTCCGACGGCAGCGCCAGGCCGGTGACGTTGACCTTGCCGATCAGGTTCTCGTCGGTCACCACCTGCGCGGCGGCAACGACGCCGACGGTGGTCGGTGCGATGATCGCCTTGAGGTTCGGATAGGACTTCAGCAGGCCCTTGGCTTCGTCGGTGCTTTTCGCCGAATCGTCATCGCCATAGACGGTGGCGACCAGCTTGATCTTCGGGAACTTCTCCGGCAGCACCTTCTTGGCCGCTTCGATCCAGGCGTTCTGATTGGTTGCGGTCGAGGAGGCCGACAGGATTGCGACGTCGCCGCCTTCCGGCAGGTAGTCGGCGGCGAGCTTGATAATCGTCTCTCCGATCAGGTTGGTGTCGGACGGGTTGAGGTGGACCTGGCGGCCTTCCTTGGCGACGCCGGAGTCCCACGAGATCACGGTGATGCCGCGATCCATCGCCTTCTTCAGCACCGGCACCAGCGCGTCGGCGTCATTGGCCGAAACGGCGATCGCGTTGACCTTCTGGGCGATCAGCGAGTTGATCACCTCGATCTGCGCTTCGGCGGTCGCCTTGGTCGGGCCGGTGTAGATGACGTCGACATCGCCCAGTTCCTTGGCCGCTTCCTCGGCGCCCTTGTTGGCGGCGTCGAAGAAGCCGTTGCCGAGCGACTTCACCACCAGCGCGATCTTGACGTTCTCGGCGTAGGCGGCATTCACGAACATGGCGGCGGAAAAGGCCGCCGTGACCAGCAGTTTCTTCAAAAAGCTCATCGAATATCCTCCCTTGAGCGTTGCATTCCATCGCCGCTGCGGGCGCGAGTTCTCCTCAGGCCTGCAGTGAAGATTCTTCCTTGTCGCTTGACTGTTTGCGGGCGACGACCAGCGCCACGCCCGCTGTCTCCAGCATCTTGGCCTCGCGGTCCTCGATGCCGTCGTCGGTGATCACGGTCGCGATGCGCGACAGCCCGCACAAGATCAGGCTGGAGCGCATGCGGAATTTCGACGAGTCGACCAGCACCACCAGCTCGTCGGCCTGGTCGATCAGCTTCTGCTCGGCCTGGATCAGCAACGGATCGCCTTCCATCAGCCCGAGCGGTCCCAAGCCTTGCGCGCCCATGAACATGCGCCGCGCATAGAAATTGCGCGTCACGTCATTGTCGAAGGGCGACAGGATGATGTTCTGCTCGCGGTAGATCGTGCCGCCGGACAGCATCACCGTGTTCTTCGAATGCTTGAGCAGATGCTCGGCGATCGGGAACGAGTTGGTGAAGATCGGCATGCGGCGGCCGGTCAGGAAATGCACCATCTGGAAGGTGGTGGTGCCGCCGTTGATGATGATCGGCTCGCCGTCCTTGCACAGGTTCACCGCTTCCCGCGCGATCGCCCGCTTTTGCGCGGCGTTGAGCGTCTCGTTGACCGAGAAGGGCCGGCCGGCCAAGCCGATGAATTGCGGCGGCGAGATCGCCTCGGCGCCGCCGCGCACCCGGCGCAGACGCTTCTGCACGTGGAGGGCCGCAATGTCGCGCCGGATCGTCGCCTCGGAGGAGTCCGTCAGGTCGACCATCTCCTGCACCGTCACCACAGGTTTTTCCTGGACGGCGGACAGAATGATCCTGTGGCGTTCTTTTTCGTGCATGGTTCCTCCCTGCCAGACCATCAGGCACCAGAAAACGCGCAGTGTCAATCATTTCCGATCACATATTTTCATTGTGCAATGCAATATGATCGATATTGATCGTTTGTGATTGACAAGAAGGCTGCTTGCGTAGACATTCCCTGCGAGAAAAGAGGAGCGCATTATCCGCGCTCCAAGGGAGGATACCTATGCTCGACAAGCGCTCCGGCTCGCGCCTCGCCAATCTGTGGGACGATGCAAAAGCCGAAGGGATGAGTGGTCCCGAACTGCTGGTCTATCGCTCGAACACGCTGGGTTCCGACAAGCACGTCACCAATTACGGCGGCGGCAACACCTCGTCCAAGGTCCGCCAGAAGGACCCGCTGACCGGCGAGGATGTCGAGGTGCTTTGGGTCAAGGGCTCAGGCGGCGACAGCGCCTCGATCAAGCTCGACGGCTTCGCCACGCTCTACATGGACAAGCTGCGCGCGCTGAAGGGCCTCTATCGCGGTGTCGAACACGAAGACGAGATGGTGGGCTATCTGCCCCACTGCACCTTCAACCTCAACCCGCGCGCGGCCTCGATCGACACGCCGCTGCATGCCTTCGTGCCGAAGGCTTGCGTCGACCACATGCATCCCGATGCCATCATCGCCATCGCGGCCGCCAAGGATTCCAAGGCGATCACGAAAGAGGTCTTCGGCGAAGCCATCGGCTGGCTGCCCTGGAAGCGGCCGGGCTTCGAGCTCGGCCTGTGGCTGGAGAAATTCTGCCTTGAAAACCCAGAGGCAAAGGGCGTGGTTCTGGAGAGCCATGGTCTGTTCACCTGGGGCGACACGCCGAAGGAGTGCTACGAAACCACGATCTCGGTGATCAACCAGGCGATCGACTGGTTCGAGCGCAAGGCTGAGGGCAAGGCGATCTTCGGCGGCGAGGCGGTGAAGTCGCTCGATGCGCCGACGCGCCGCGCCATTGCCGCGAAGCTGATGCCGCGGATTCGCGGCCTGATCTCCGAAAAGAGCCACAAGCTCGGCCATTTCGACGACCAGCCGGCGGTGCTCGAATTCGTCAATTCGAAGGACCTGCGGCCGCTGGCGGCGCTTGGCACGTCCTGCCCCGATCATTTCCTGCGCACCAAGATCCGCCCGCTGGTGATCGAGTTCGATCCGGCAAAGCCGGATGTCGATGCCGTCATCGCGCGCCTCGGCGACGACATCGCCGCCTATCGCGTCGGCTACCAGGCTTACTACGACGGCTGCAAGCATCCGGACTCGCCCGCCATCCGCGATCCCAACGCCGTGGTCTACCTGATGCCCGGCGTCGGCATGTTCACCTTCGCCGGCGACAAGGCGACGGCGCGCATCTCCGGCGAGTTCTACGTCAACGCCATCAACGTCATGCGCGGCGCCTCGACGGTCTCGTCCTATGTCGGCCTGCCCGCGCAGGAGGCCTTCGACATCGAATATTGGCAGCTCGAGGAAGCGAAGCTCCAGCGCCTGCCGAGGCCGAAGGCGCTGGCCGGCCAGATTGCGCTGGTGACCGGCGGCGCCGGCGGCATCGGCCGCGCCACCGCCAACCGGCTTTTGCGCGAAGGCGCCTGCGTGGTGCTCGCCGATATCGATGAGGCCGCGCTCGCCGGCGCCCATGAAGAGCTGGCGAAAGCCTACGGCAAGGATTTCGTCCGGCCGGTGCGGATCGACGTGACATTGGAGGACCAGGTGACCGCTGGTTTCGCTGAGACCGCGGTCGAATTCGGCGGCATCGACATTCTGGTTTCCAATGCGGGTCTGGCCTCCTCGGCGCCGATCGAGGAGACGACGCTGGCGCTGTGGAACAAGAATATGGACATCCTGTCGACCGGCTATTTCCTGGTGTCACGCGAGGCCTTCCGGCTGTTCCGCGCCCAGAAGATCGGCGGCAACGTCGTCTTCGTCGCCTCCAAGAATGGCCTCGCCGCTTCGCCCAAAGCAGCTGCCTATTGCACCGCCAAGGCCGCGGAAATCCATCTGGCGCGCTGCCTGGCGCTGGAAGGCGCGGAAGCGCAGATCAGGGTCAATGTCGTCAATCCGGACGCCGTGCTGCGCGGCTCCAAGATCTGGAGCGGCGAGTGGAAGGAACAGCGCGCCGCCGCCTACAAGATGTCGACCGACGACCTTGAGGAGCACTACCGCTCGCGCTCGATGCTGAAGCGCTCGGTGTTCCCGGAAGACATTGCGGAAGCGATCTATTTCTTCGCCTCCGACATGTCGGCCAAGTCGACCGGCAACATCATCAATGTCGACGCCGGCAACGCGCAGAGCTTTACGCGCTAGAGGTGCTTCCCTTCTCCCCGTTCCACGGGGAGAAGGTGCCCGAAGGGCGGATGAGGGGCGGCGCCAGCCGAACGAGTACAGGGAGGAAGTGCAGTGTCCGAAACCATCATCTCCGCCGACCTCGTCGCCAGGCACAACGCGGCGCGCAAGACCGATCTCGAACGCGACTACGCCTCGCTCGGCGAGCGTCTCGACCGGCGCGGCATCGCTATCGACGCGATCCGCGACAAGGTCGAAAAATTCGGCGTGGCGATCCCGTCCTGGGGCGTCGGCACCGGCGGCACGCGTTTTGCCCGTTTCCCCGGCGCCGGCGAGCCGCGCGACATCTTCGACAAGATCGAGGACTGTGCCGTCATAAGCCAGCTGACGCAGGCGACGCCGACCGTCTCGCTGCACATCCCGTGGGACAAGGCCGATCCGAACCGTCTGAAGCAGGCGGCCTCGCGCTTCGGCCTCGGCTTCGACGCCATGAACTCGAACACCTTCTCCGACGCCAAGGATCAGAAGCTTTCCTACAAGTTCGGCTCGCTGTCGCATTCAGATGCCGGGACGCGCCGGCAGGCGGTCGAGCACAATCTCGAATGCATCGAGATCGGCAGGACGCTCGGCTCGAAGGCGCTGACGGTGTGGATTGGCGACGGCTCGAACTTCCCCGGCCAGGTCAACTTCGCCAAGGCCTTCGAGCGCTATCTCGACGCCATGCGCGAAATCTACGCCGGCTTGCCGGACGACTGGCGGCTGTTCACCGAGCACAAGATGTACGAGCCGGCCTTCTATTCCACGGTGGTGCAGGACTGGGGCACCAATTACATCATCGCCAAGGAGCTTGGCGACAAGGCTTTCTGCCTTGTCGACCTCGGCCATCACGCGCCCAACGTCAACATCGAGATGATCGTGTCGCGGCTTATCCAGTTCGGCAAGCTGGGCGGCTTCCACTTCAACGATTCCAAATATGGCGACGACGACCTCGATGCCGGGTCGATCGATCCCTACCGGCTGTTCCTGGTCTTCAACGAGCTGGTCGATGCCGAGCTTTCCGGCGCCAAGGGCTTTAATCCCGCTCATATGCTCGACCAGAGTCACAACGTCACCGATCCGATCGAAAGCCTGATGCTGTCGGCCGTCGAGGTGCAGCGCACCTATGCGCAGGCGCTGCTGGTGGATCGGAGGGCGCTGGAAGATTTCCAGGAAGCGAACGACGCGCTGATGGCGACGCAGACCTTGAAGGCGGCCTACCGCACCGATGTCGAGCCAATCCTTGCCATGGCGCGGCTCAGAACCGGCGGCGCCATCGATCCGGTCGCCGCCTATCGCGAGGCCGGCTACCGGGCGAAGGTCGCGGCGGAGCGGCCCGCCGTTGCCGGCGGTGGCGGCGGGATTGTGTAGATCCTAATTAGGCGTTTCCGTAGATCGACCACCGGCGAGGGCGGCGCTTGAGCACCCCCTTTGTCCTGCCGGACATCTCCCCCACAAGGGGGGAGATCAGATGTCATTTCCGCTTTCGCCAACCGCCAACGTGGCAGGAAGAGTGCGGCAGCCGGAGCTGCCAATCTCCCCCCTTGCGGGGGAGATGTCCGGCAGGACAGAGGGGGGTGTGAAGGATCGCCAACCGTCACTATTGGCTGGACTCACCCACCTCATCGGTCTTTCCTAGGCGTCCCCCCGCCCGGAGCCCCGCCATGCATCTCACCCGCCGGACGCTGATCGCCGTCAGCCTTTCGTTCGCTTTTGCCTTCCCGCCATCGACAGCCGTCTTCGCCGCTTCGCCTGCTCCCGCCAAGGGTGAGCACGGCATGGTGGTGACCGCCCAGCATCTCGCCACAGAGGTCGGCGTCGATGTCCTGAAGAAGGGCGGCAATGCGGTCGATGCGGCTGTCGCGGTCGGTTATGCGCTGGCCGTCGTCTACCCCAATGCCGGCAATATCGGTGGCGGCGGTTTCATGACCATCCGCTTGAAAGACGGCCGCTCGACCTTCTTCGATTTTCGCGAGCGCGCGCCGCTTGCCGCGACCAAGACCATGTATCTCGACAAGGACGGCAAGCCGATCAAGGGCGCCAGCCTCGACGGTTACCTCGCCGTCGGCGTGCCAGGCTCGGTGGCGGGCTTCGAGATGGCGCGCGAGAAATACGGCACGCTCTCCAGGCAGGACCTAATCGCGCCGGCGATTGCCTTTGCCAAGGACGGCTTTGTCCTCGATCAGGGCGACGCAGCTTCGTTCGCGGACAACGCCGACCGGTTGGCGAAGGATCCGGCCGCCGCAGCCATCTTCCTGAAAAAGGACGGCAAGCCTTACGGCATCGGCGAGCGGCTCACCCAGTCCGACCTCGCCGCCGCGCTATCGGCGATCTCGGAGAAAGGTCCGGACGCTTTCTACAAGGGCGCCATCGCCGACGCCATCGTCAAGGCGAGCGGCGCCAAGGGTGGCATCCTTGCCAAACTCGATTTCGAGCAATATGCGCTCCGCGAGCTGAAGCCCGTGACCTGTTCCTATCGCGGCTACGAGATCATCTCCTCGCCGCCGCCGAGCTCGGGGGGCGTCATCATCTGCGAAATCCTCAACGTGCTCGAAGGCTACCCGCTGTCTTATCTCGGCGCCGGCTCGGCCGAGACGATCCATGTCATGGTGGAGGCGATGCGCCATGCCTATGTCGACCGCAACTTGGCGCTGGGCGATCCGGATTTCGTCGACAATCCGGTCTCAAAACTGCTCGACAAAGGCTACGCCAAGGACATCCGCGACAAGATCGATCCGTTCAGCGCCGGCGTGTCGAAGGATCTGATGCCCAAGGGTTTCGGCGAGAGCAATGAAACCACCCACTATTCGATCATCGACAAGGACGGCAACGCGGTCGCGGTGACCTATACGCTCAACGACTCCTTCGGCGCCGGCGTGGTCGCCGACGGCACCGGCATCCTGCTCAACAACGAGATGGACGACTTTACCCAGAAGCCCGGCATGCCCAACCTCTACGGGCTGGTCCAGGGCGAGGCCAACGCAATCCAGCCGAAGAAGACGCCGCTTTCCTCGATGAGCCCCACCGTGGTCACCAAGGACGGCAAGCCGTTCATGGTCATCGGCAGCCCGGGCGGGTCGCGCATCATCACCATCACGCTGGAGGCGATCGTCAACGTCATCGATCACGGCATGAACATCCAGGAAGCGATCGACGCGCCGCGCATCCATCACCAGTGGCTGCCGGACGTCGTCTATGTCGAGCCCTTCGGGCTGTCGCCCGACACCGAGAGGCTGCTGGCCGGCATGGGCTATCACCTCGATCTCAGCGACCGGACCTGGGGCCAGGCCGCCGGCATCGTGGTCGGCGGCAAGAGTCTGGGTGAAATCGAGAAGGGTGGTGGCGCGCGTTACAACGGCGCCATCGACAGCCGTGCCGCATCCGGCGAGGCGCTGGGCTATTAGATTGGCTTCTTAAACCACCAGGGTGATGGTCGAGGCGATCAGCAGCACGGCGGCGATACCGACGAACAGTGCATAGATGCGCGGCCGGTCGAGCAGCAGCGCATTGCCCGAAATCCAGGCGGCGGTGGCGCCACCTAACGCGAACAGGAAGCCGTTGCGGTGGCCGAAGGTCATGGAGGCAGCCATCAGGCCGCCGATGATCAGCGCGCCGAACACGATGATGACGGCGACGGCGTATTTCTCGAAATCATTGCCGCTACCCATCGCCGGCCCCATGGCATTAAGATTCGGCAGATCGTCCGGATCGAAGGGGCTGGCCGAGCCGTATTCGTCTTGACCGAGGGATTCGCGCATCATTCGTTCTCCGCTGAGCGGCAACAAACCATCAACGCTTGCCAATGGCAACCGGCAACGCCATCGCGGTCCTGCGTTCGCCGCACGGCTGGTGCCAACGTGCCACGGTTTCCTGGACAGCCTCAACGGTCTGGGGTCGGATCGGGTTCCACAAGCTTGATCTATCTGGAAAAATCGCTGCGCACGATGCCGTGCCGCTGCAGCTTGTCGTAGAAGGTCTTGCGCGGGATGCCGAGCGCCTCGATGGTGCGCCGGACGTCGCCGTCGTTGCGACCAAGTGTCTCGCGGATGATCTCGGCCTCGTAGCGCTCCAGCCGTTCCGGCAAGGGCATGGCGGCGTCCGATTCGGCCGGCTGAGGGGAAGGGCTGCCGCCGATCTCCTCCAGTCCGAGCACGAGGCGCTCGGCGAAATGGGCGAGCTCGCGGACGTTGCCGGGCCAGTCATGTTCCCTCAGATGACGCTGGACGGCGGCCGGCGCCGCGGGCACCGGGCGATGGAAGCGGGCGGCGGCGCGCTCGGCGAAATAGCCGAACAGCAGCGGCACGTCATCCCGCCGCTCGCGCAGCGGCGGTATCGACAGCGTCACCACATTCAGCCGGTAATAGAGGTCCTCGCGGAAATTGCCGCGCTGGCTCGCGTCGCCGAGATCGACCTTGGCGGCGGCAACGACACGCAGGTCGACCGGCCGAACCTCGTTGGTGCCGAGCGGCATCACCTCGCGCATTTCCAGCACCCGCAGCATCTGCACCTGCGTCGAAGGCGGCATGCTTTCGATCTCGTCGAGGAACAGCGTGCCGCCGCTCGAATGCTCGATGCGGCCGACGCGCTTCTTCTGCGCGCCGGTGAAGGCGCCGGCCTCATGGCCGAACAATTCGCTTTCGATCACCGTCTCCGGCAGCGTGCCGCAATTGAGCGCCACGAAATTGCCCTTGGCGCGGCGGCTCCAGCGGTGCAGCAGGCTTGCCACCACTTCCTTGCCCGAGCCGGTCTCGCCGGTCACCAGCACGTCGACATCGGTGTCGGCGATCTGCCTGAGCGTACGGCGCAGCCGCTCCATCGCCGGTGTCTGGCCGATCAGCGGCAAGCTCTCCTGCGCCTGCTCGGCCGCTTCTCGTAGGGCGCGGTTCTCCATCACCAGCCGACGTTTCTCCGCCGCGCGCCATACACTTTGCGCCAGCCGATCGGCGGCAAAAGGCTTGGTGATGAAATCATAGGCGCCATCCTTGATCGCCTTGACCGCCATGGCGATGTCGCCATGCCCGGTGACGAGGATGACGGGGATATCCGGGTCGAGATCGACCACGTGGTCGAAGAGCTGCAGGCCATCCATTTCGGGCATGCGGATGTCCGACACCACGACACCGGCGAAAGCGGCATCGAGGCCGGCGAGGGCCTCGCTTGGCGAGGAAAAGGCAGACACGGCAAAACCGGCGAGTTCCAGCGTCTGTTTTGTCGCCTTGAGCAGGTCGCTGTCGTCATCGATCAGGATGACCGGATTGTCGTTGGTCATGCCGTGTCAGTCCTGGAGAGATGGATGGTGAAGCGGGTGCCGGTGCCGCTGCTCGCTACCTCGATGCGTCCGCCATAGTCGGCGACTATGTCCTTGGAGATGACGAGCCCAAGCCCGAGGCCCTTTTCCTTCGAGGTGTTGAAGGGCGTGAACAGCGATTTAAGGATTCCCGGCGGGATGCCCGGCCCGTTGTCGGACACGATCAGCGCAACGCCATCGGCGGTTTCCGCGGCGGAGACCTCGACCCGCGCGCCGTCGCGGCCTTCGAGCGCTTCCAGCGCGTTCTGGAACAGGTTGATCAGGACCTGCTCCAGCCGCAGCCGGTTGCCCATCACCTTGAGGCTCGGCGGCGGCAGCGTGATCGCCAGCGCGTCCAGCCTGCCGGCAAAGCGGCTCCTGAGCAGCACGACGGCGCCTTCGATGACACCCCGCAATTCGACCGGCTCGGCCGCGGTGCGGCCCTTGCGGGCAAAGGCTTTCAGCTCCTCGGTGATCGAGCCGATACGTTCGGTCAGCGCCGCGATCGCGCCGAGATTCTCTTCTGCCGGCGCGCTCTGCTTGCGCTCCAGGAAGACGCGCGCGTTGTCGGCATAGGCGCGGATGGTCGCCACCGGCTGGTTGATCTCGTGCGCGACGCCGGCGGCAACCTGGCCGAGGGTCGCAAGGCGGTTCGCTTGCACCAGCTCCTGCTGCATGATCTGCAGCTTCGCCTCGGTGCTGCGATGGTCGGCGATCTCGGCCTGCAGACGGTCGCGCGCGAGGCTCAGATCCTGGGTGCGCTCGACGACGCGGCGCTCGAGCTCGGCGCGCGCCGCCTGCTCGGCGGCGATCCGCATCTGCGCGGATTGCCGGCGCCACAACAGATAGGCGGCAAACGCAAGGAGCGGGACGAGGACGCCGAGCGCCAGGAGCCGCATTTCGCGCTGGGCCGAGGCGATAGGCGCCTCCGCTGGGACGAGATAGTCGAGCCGCCACGGCGTCGAGGGCACGGCCGTCGACAGCCGCAAATACTCCGCGTCGCTGCCGCCAGGTGTGATGGTGTGGACGAGCGCGATATCGGCACTGAGCGTTTGCGGCCTCGTGATCGGCAAGGGCACCAGAGGCGCCTCGCCGAACTGCTGGCTGGCGCGGATGTCGGCCGTGACCGGAGCGGCCAACGGCGCCGTCGTCATGAAGCGCCAGGAAGGCACGCTGGTGATCAGCACCACCCCATGCTCGTCGCTGACATAAGCCGGGCGGTTCGCCTCGTGCCAGTCGGCCTCGAGCTGGTCGAACTCCATCTTGACCACGACGACGCCGAGCGGTCCCGAAGCGCCATCGACGCGGCGCGAGATGTAGAGGCCCGGGCGCTTGCTGACATTGCCGAGCGCGAAATATTCGGCCGTGCCGGATTGCATCGCGCCCGAGAAATAGGCGCGAAAACCGTAGTCGTTGCCGACGAAGCTGACCGGCTCGCGCCAGTTGCTGGAGGCGATCGCAAAGCCATCCGTGCCGGTGACATAGAGTACCGAAGCCTTGGTGCCGGATACCAGCCCTTCAAGCTTGCGGTTGAGCACGTCGATCGAAGCGGGGCTACGTTGGACGAGCGCGTCATGCACCTGCTGGTCTTCGGACAGAAGCAGCGGCAGCGCGCGCGGATTTTCCAGCACCGCGCGCAGCAGCGCGACCTTGAGATTGGCATCGGTGCGGCCTTGCGCGGAGAGCGCCTCGATCTCGGTCGAGCGGCCGTAGAGGCCGGCGCCGTACAGCGCTGCCAGCACAATCAAGAGCGCTATTCCCGCAAACAGCAGCCAGGCGCGCCGCGCCCGCCCGGCGAGCAGTTCGGGCGTCGAGGCGAGGGCAGCGGCGGAGCGTTGCAGCATGGCGCATTTGTGCATGATTTCGCACAAAGCACAATTCGACCTATGCGGATTGCCGCACTGCGCTCTCGAAAGTGATAGATCGTTCGGTCAAAAAACCAAACAGAATCAACGCCCCGCACTTCGAAGCGGAATCTGGCACGCGCGTTGCAAGTGCTTCCGCAGCAGCCGCGAGGCTGTGGAGGTCAAACGCCCCGGGAGGTCGAGCTTCTCGATCGGGGCCGAACGGAGGACATCATGCAGACGGCAATCGCTGCCGCGGAACCGCGCGGCAAAATTCCCTTTTACCGGCATCTCTATGTGCAGGTCCTGGCTGCGATCGCCGCCGGCATCCTGCTCGGCCATTTCTATCCCGATATCGGCGCCTCGCTGAAGCCGCTTGGCGACGCCTTCATCAAGCTGGTCAAGATGGTGATCGCGCCGGTGATTTTCCTCACGGTCGCGACCGGCATCGCCGGCGTCTCCGACCTGCAAAAGGTTGGCCGCGTCGCCGGCAAGGCGATGATCTATTTCCTCGTCTTCTCGACGCTGGCGCTCATCGTCGGCCTCATCGTCTCCAACGTCGTCCAGCCCGGCGCCGGCATGCACATCAATCCCGCCACGCTCGACGCCTCGAAGGTTTCGACCTTCACCGAGAAGGCGCATGACACGACGATCGTCGGCTTCCTGATGAACATCATCCCCGACACCATCACCGGCGCCTTCGCCCAGGGCGATATCCTGCAGGTGCTGTTCTTCTCGGTGCTGTTCGGCGTGGCGCTGGCGCTCGTCGGCGAACGCGGCCGCCCGGTGGTCGACTTCCTGCAGGCGCTGACGTCGCCGATCTTCCGCCTCGTCGCCATCCTGATGAAGGCGGCCCCCATTGGCGCATTCGGCGCCATGGCCTTCACCGTCGGCAAGTACGGCATCGGCACGATCGCCAACCTCGCCTTCCTCATCGGCACCTTCTATCTGACGTCGCTGCTTTTCGTGCTGGTCGTGCTGGGTGCCGTCGCATGGTACAACGGCTTCTCGATCCTGGCGCTCATCCGCTACATCAAGGAAGAGCTGCTGCTCGTGCTCGGCACTTCGTCGTCGGAGGCAGCGCTTCCCGGCCTGATGGCCAAGATGGAGCGCGCCGGCTGCAACCGCTCGGTAGTCGGCCTCGTCATCCCGACCGGCTATTCCTTCAATCTCGACGGCACCAACATCTACATGACCCTGGCAGCGCTCTTCATCGCGCAGGCGACCGACACGCCGCTCACCTTCGGCGACCAGATCCTGTTGCTGCTGGTCGCCATGCTGAGCTCCAAGGGTGCGGCCGGCATCACCGGCGCCGGCTTCATCACTTTGGCCGCAACGCTGTCGGTCGTGCCTTCGGTGCCGGTCGCCGGCATGGCGCTGATCCTCGGCGTCGACCGCTTCATGTCGGAGTGCCGCGCGCTTACCAACTTCGTCGGCAACGCGGTTGCGACCATCGTCGTGGCGCGCTGGGAAGGCGAGCTCGACCAGAAGCAGTTCGCCGCCGCCATGGCCGGCCAGCTGCCGGAAGAAGCCGATCTCTCGCTCTCAGGCGGTTTGCAGCCAGCCTGACAGACAACCCATCCTCCCAAGCCTGTGCAGGCCGTGGCTTCGCCGCGGCCTGTTCTTTTTGCCGGACGCCGCCTAGGGTGGCGCCTGCCGGCATCCTTGCCGGCGCATTCAAGCGTGAGGGCGGCGGATGAGCAGCGCGTTTCCCGAAATCTATCTTGTCCGCCATGGCGAGACCGAATGGAGCGCCTCGGGCAGGCACACCGGCCGCACCGACATTCCGCTGACCGCGAAGGGCGAAGAGGCCGCGCGCGGCGTCGCCGATTGTCTCAAAGGCGTGACCTTCCAGGCGGTCTGGTCGAGCCCGTCGCAGCGCGCCTTCGACACCTGCCGCCTCGCCGGCTTCGGCGCGAATGCGGTCAAGAAGGCCGACCTGCAGGAATGGGACTACGGCGCCTATGAAGGCGTCGCGACCAAGGAAATCCTTGCCGTGCGCCCCGGCTGGCAATTGTTCCGCGACGGCTGCCCGAATGGCGAGACGGCCGCCGACGTCGGCGCCAGGGCCGATGCGATCATCGGCGAACTCCGACCGGTGGCCGGCAATGTGCTCATCTTTTCGAGTTCGCACTTCCTTCGCGTGCTTGCGGCGCGCTGGATCGGCTTGCCGCCGCAGGGCGCCGAGCATTTCGTGCTCGATACCGCGAGCCTCAGCATCCTCGGCTACGAGCACGACCTGACTGAGCCCGTCATCCGGCGGTGGAACCAGAGGTAGCGCCGGCGAGGAACGCGGCGGCGCAAGGGGAGATCTGTCGTGATCCTTCGCGCCCCCCTCTGTCCTGCCGGACATCTCCCCCACAAGGGGGGAGATTGGCAGCTTTGGCGCCCCGCTCGATCCTGTGACGTTGGCGATTGGCGAAAGCCGCGGCGACGTCCGATCTCCCCCCAAGTGGGGGAGATGTCCGGCAGGACAGAGGGGGGCGCTGTGCGTTTCAAGGCTCCTCCGCCGGCAACGCTCATAGGACGTCACGGGAACCGCTGTTAGGCTGCCAGCATCGCCAGCTCTTCCGCCGTCAAATGCCGCGCCTTGCCTTTCGCCAGATCGCCGAGCTGCAGATCCCCGATCGCCACCCGCACCAGCCTGAGCACCTCGATGTCGAAGGCGCCGAGCAGGCGGCGGATCTGACGGTTGCGGCCCTCGTCGAGCACGATCTCCAGCCATGACGTGCGTCCGCCTCTACGTAGGAGCGCGATCGAGCTTGCGGTCAGTAGTTCGCCATCGACGACAGCGCCTTGGCGAAACCGCTCAAGCATCGCCTCGTCCGGCATGGAGGCGATCTGCACGTGATAGGTCTTGGCGACATGCGAGGCGGGATCGAGCAGTGCGTTCGCCCAGCGCGTGTCATTGGTCATCAAAAGCAGGCCTTCGCTCGCCTTGTCGAGGCGGCCGACCGGCGAGACGAACGGCAGCTCTAAATCGGTGAGGCAGTCATAGACGGTGCCTCGCCCTTCGGGATCGTCGCGCGTGGTGACCAGCCCGCGCGGCTTGTTGACCATCAGATAGACTTTTCGTTCCGCGGCGATCTGCACGCCATCGACCGTGATGCGATCGCGATCCGGATCGACGCGCAGCGACGGGTCGCGCGCCACCTTGCCGGCAACGCGCACGCGCCCCTCGGCGATCATCAGTTCGCCTTGCTTGCGCGAGCAGAATCCGAGCTTCGACAGCGCGCGGTTGAGGCTGACTTTGGGTTTACCCGTTTGTCGCCTACCGGTCTCTGATGATTGTCGTAGTGCCATGACCTTGCGCTCTCTTGCCAGAGCGATCCACCGAAGTAAATTGGACGGAAAGAAAATGGTGCGCGGAGGTGGATTCGGAAAACTACATCGACTTATGAGAGCTCAGCCTACTCACAAAAGTTCTGACCATTAAACCTAAAGCAATTCCCAGAGGATTTTGACTTCGTGACATTTGTCGCCGACGAGGCTGGCTTAGACGGTATAGTTCGAGTAGCTGCTCGTTCTTTGTGCTTAGTCCGATGACTCAACTGAGGGCTCAGATGCTGCCTCGTAGCTGGAGCCGGCTTAGAAGTGCGCAGCGGTTGCAACAATTTCTGGCTTGTGGACGGCAAAGTAACCCCCGATTTGTCTGGTCGGACGTCTGTTTCCACAGAAGGTTCGAGTTTGGCTATCGACGGGCCAATTATCATATCCCCTCCCCCTGTTGGAGGAAGAGATCCATACGCGGGATTTAGGGGAAAATCCTTAGTATATTGCGGCGTATGGCGGGTGACGTAGGAGATCACATCATATCCGGTAACATAGCCATCGCCGTTTCGACTGCCTTCGTCAAACGCCCCCACCAGCAGAGCGCTGAATATTCCGGATGGGACCTCCTCCCGCTCGTTGCCAGCTGTGAGAAATTGTCGAACATGCTTCTTTACGGTCTCGCCAAAGATATAGCCCATAGCGTTCGGTGGTGGTGGTAAACCAAGAGTCGAGATGATGCCGCCGGCATTACAAGCTTCAAGGGCAAAGAAGGCATGTTTAAGGGTCATTGCCGAAGCAATTTCAGTTAACCGGGAAATTGGAATTGCTGACCTGTAAAATGCCTGTTGATCGACGTTAGGGTCTGCCGCGTCAATGGGCACCAAAAAAGTCCGAGGTCCCTCGTCATCGTCGACCGTCCCTAACGCGGTTCCGTGGCCGAAATAGTAAAAAAAGAGACGCGCTCCATTTCTGTAGCCGATATTTGAAAGTATTTCGTTCAGCGTAGTTTGGAATTGCTCGCCCTTCAGGTCGCGCCAAACCAAAACGTGATAGCCCCGTAATTCGAGAGCTCTCTTGATGAGGGCAGTGCTTCGCTCTCCTTGCGTGATTGGCGGTGACCAACCATTGGAATAATGCTCTTCTACAAAAAGAACGGCGTAACTCTCATCATATATCTTTCGGTCAACTCCGGACGAATCCCTGATAATTAACGATGTCGACCGATTGCTCTTGGTCTCATATGTAGGAGCGGTGCTCCATTTCGCCTCAGTGTCACCTGCGCCAGTAGTATAGCGCGTGTTCATAATTATGAACAGTAATGACAATATAATTACAGACCCATAGGATCTGGATTTATACATCACGGAGACCTTTCTCCGTGCGAATGGATACGAGTTCTAAGTTATTGTGGATACCCAAGGATTTCAAACTGAAGGTATGCAGGCCTGCCTGGTTGAATTGATTTCCGCCAAGGACATCAACGTGATTCGGTTGGTGAGGAGTCGCGCCATCGAAGAAAGCAACGTGTCCATGGGCTGGATCCGACTTGTCGGTAAAAACGGCTACGTCGCCACGGCGCGCCTCAGTGGGCGGCCAAACGTCTGCTTTGTTCCAAACTTCCGTACCCCATCCCCCATTTCTAACAAATGATTGAGAACCTGAGTCGTTTGTGCCTGCGAACTTTGGGGAGGCATTCTGCAGACACCAGTTCACAAATGCAGAGCACCAGGGTGTCTTGTCGCCAACCGGTTGAGTATTGGTTGATAGAAAGAAAAGAACAATCAACGGGTTCGCAACAGTAGGATGTGCGGGGTTTGGCTCTGGCCAGGCGGTTTGAAATTTCGCCGGAAGTGAGGTAACAAAATATTTTGCGATACTGTATGGATTTCGAGCTTTGGATGCTTGATCAAGTTGCTGGTGCGCTTCCTGCCAAAGAGGGGAGGAAGGTGGCAGAAGAATTCGGCCAAGCGTGATCGGGTTTCGAGTATTGATAGTTTTGGCGAGCACAGACGACCAGGTCTCATCGTCCGCGCGAGCGGATGCGATCGCTGCCAAGGCTAACCCGGATTGCGCGATAAACGAGCGACGTGTCCACATGGTTGTCCTCCGACACAACTGCAGGGGCAAATCAAAGCGGTAGTTGCACGCGAAAGAGATCGCTATCTGGCGCGAGCAGCGCCAAGCGGTACTATATGGCATTTCACAACTTTAGAAAATCGAGTTGACCGCACGAGGTCTGTCTTGTGTTGGCGTCGGTCGACTAGGTGCTGAGCACTTCGCCGGTGTCCGGTGTCTAGGCCGCACATTTGCCATTCGTTGTGATGAGCGAACTACCGGTGTATATCTCACATAGAGGGGTTATCGGAGTTTTCCATGCCTCGGTTTAAGTTGTATGCAGTTGCGGCCCTATTTCTTGCGATGCTCGTTCCTGTATCCGCTCAGGAAACGTTGCAAAGTAAAATGCGAGGGCATTCCATTGTTGTGCAGTATACCGAGAAGATTTATAAGGGACGGCATACAATAGTGTTGGTTTGGACGCAGGCGATATACGTATCATCACAAGGTAGGCTTTTTGCTCACTCTAGCCTCGATGGGAACACGCCTCGCGGGCCGCGTCACGAACACATCGACATAACACCTGGATCAGATAATTCTGGTGGGTCTACTCCATTCAAATGGACTAGAAATGGATTGGAGCGAGAATGGGATGATCACCACGGCGGATCAATCCACCAGACGATTGAAATTGCACAGTCGAACGGGAGCTTTAGTTGTAGGATGTCGATAGTCCACTCCCGGTTTAGTACAGACAGCGCTCACCAAATTTGCAAGGTTGTCAGAGGCAATCCGCTCGGAGGAATATAACACCTCAAGCGAGCTGGCGAGATTTTAGACTAGGAGGCTGCACGGGCTTCGCGCATCTGGGGCGCCGGCTCGCTCGGCCAGCACGATGCTTCCGCGTCTGGGCATTGCCTCCCTGGCGATCGGCCTGATGACGCGGCCGCTGACCTTGCTCGGCCTCGAGGACGACGGTGCGCGCAGCCTTGGCGTGCCAATTGGCATCTACCGCTTCGCCGGGCTCGGCATGGCCGTGGCTCTCATTGCCTTCGTCATCGCGGCCGTCGGCGTCATCGGTTTCGTCGGCCTTGCGGCCGCCGCGCTCGCCCGTATCGGCGGCGCGCGCCGGCTTGGTCAGCGGCTGGTCATGGCGCCGCTGCTCGGCGCTGGGCTGCTATGGGCCGCCGATCAGGCGGTGCAACTGGCGACCGGCCCGCAGGGCGACCTGTTGCCGACCGGCGCCATGACAGCGCTGCTCGGCGCGCCGCTGCTGCTGTGGCTGCTGCCGCGCCTCAGCCTCGGCGCCGAATTTCCGCTGCTCGCCGCGGAGCGCCTGCCCAGGATACGGCGCCCTGGCACCCTGCTGGCGGCGATCGGCCTTGCCTTGTTTGTGGTTCTGGTGCTTGCCCTGTTTTGCGGACCCGGGCCGGGCGGGTGGAGCTTTTCCTTCGGTGATCAATTGCGGCCCTTGCTGTCCTGGCGCTGGCCGCGCGTGCTTGCGGCGCTTTCCGCCGGCGCCATGCTGGCGCTTGCCGGGCTGATAATGCAGCGTCTGACCGGCAATCCGATGGCGAGCCCGGAGGTGCTGGGCATCAGCGCCGGTGCCGCGCTCGGCATGGTGGTGGCGATGTTTGCCGTCTCCGACCCGGGTCGTCCCGCGCAGACCGCGGCTGCCGCCATAGGCGCCTTCGCCACCTTGCTTGCCGTTCTCGCCATCGGCCGCCGTGCCGCCTACGCGCCGGAGCGGCTGCTGCTTGCCGGCGTCGCGCTGACGGCGCTGTTCGACGCGCTGATCCTGGTGCTCACCGCCACCGGCGACCCGCGCGCCATGCTGCTCATCAACTGGCTGACCGGCTCGACCTATGGCGTCGATCAAGGCTCGGCCGTGCTGACCGCGTCGGTCGCGCTTTGCCTTTTGCTGACGACGCCGCTGTTCGTCCGCTGGCTCGACATGCTGCCGCTGGGTGCGCCGGCGCTGCGCTCGCTCGGCGTCGATGTGGCCCGCACCCGGCTGCTGATGCTGCTTATGGTCGCCGCGCTCACCGCCGCCGCTACCCTGATCGTCGGGCCGCTGACCTTCATCGGTCTGATGGCGCCGCATCTGGCACCGCGCCTCGGCCTTGCCCGCGCCTTGCCGCGGGCCGTCGGCGCCGTGCTTGCCGGGGCGCTGATCATGGTCCTGGCCGACTGGATCGGCCGCAGCTTGATCTTCCCGCGCCAGATCCCGGCCGGTCTCGTCGCCACGCTCATCGGCGGTCCGGTGCTGATGTGGCTATTGCGCCGCCGCTGATCGCTCGTCTCCAACAGAGACGGTCGTGTCAGCGCGCCATGCCGGCAGGGTTTTGGATGAAGTGGGCTGCTGGCCTTTGCAGGCGCGAGCAGCGCGGGGAAGTCACGGCTCCGGCGGAGCGCTCAGCCGCCGGTAAGGGACGCCGTCGAAGGTTGCCGTCACGAAACTCTTGACCGACATCTTGCGCTTGCGGCCGTCGCTGCAGGCATAGACCGGCCAGCCGGCCTCGCTGCATTCGCTGGCCGCGCAGATGCGGGCAAGACAGTTGCCGATGGTCAGCCGAAAGCCGCCCTTGCCGGCGAAGCCCTGCAGCAGGCTGCCATCGGCCGAGCGCCACGTCCGCTGGCGAAACTCCGGCCGCAAGGCCGAAGGTTCGAGAGGAGTGGCGAGGTTGGCCGTGCCGGTACGCGCCATGAGCTGAAGACGGTAGCGGGCCATTCCGGTCGCATAGGCGGTCACAAGGTCGGACTCACCCGAATAAGAGGATGCCAGATCGGCGTGGTCGAGCAGATGAGCCAGGCGCTCGCCGGCTTCTGTTGGCCTCACCAGGGCAACAAGGGCGACAAAGGCCAGACAAGCGCGCACCATTTCGATTTCCAGCAGCCATGCATCTCCGGCGTGCCAGCGCCCCCGGCTGCCTTCCATACCATCCCGCCAATTGCCGCGCGGTGCAAGCTGGCGCAAGAGATAACCGGAACGCCTCAGCCGTTGGGAGAGGGCGGCAGCTCGAACAGGGTAGCGCCGTTCTCCTGTCCGCGCTCGACATAGCCGATGACCCGGAACCATTTCGCGACATCCGGTTCATGGAGCCAGCTGCGCGAGTGTATGGGCAGGTTGCCGGCCAGCGCCTGGATGTGGCGGATGTGACGCCTGCAGAAGCGAACGGTTGTCGCTCTGAAGAAGTCTTCCTGTGCGGCAAACAGCGTGTCGGCCGCGTCGCCGTGCTCATGCCAGGCGATGATGGCGACGGCCTTGTCGCCCTCGATCAGCGCATGCGCCCGGCCTTCCTTCAGGTTCATCATCAGATTGTCGTAAGCGGCCTTGCTGTCCTTGCCGGCCGCCAGGTACTCGTCCGACATTCGCTTGGACAGGCCACGGAAAACATCCTCGAGGTCTCCGACCGTCGCTGCGCGTGCTCTCATTTCTCCTCCTGACAGCCCGGCAGGCAGTTTGCCCTATCGATGGGGGATCACCAAGCAAATGAAATCCGCCATCGGCCCGATACACGCAAATGCATTTCATCTCGAGGGCCTGTCCCGCTCCGGCTTGAGATCGGGACGCCGGCGACAGATACTGGCCGCTGTCTGCACCTTCGCGCTCATATCGATCCGCACGGCAATCATGATCGACCTGATTGAACTCGTCTACGAGGCTGCCTTCGTTCCGGAGCGGTGGAACCACGTGCTCCACAAGGCGAGCGAGCTGTCGAACTCGGCCAGCGCGCAGGTTTTCTTCTTCAGCGATGACAGCCCGCCGCGCGGAACGACGCTGGACAATCTGCGGGCGTTGTTCGACGAGTTCGTCAAGGGCGATTTCTGGAAATTCTGCGACAGTGTCCAGAAGATGTGCAGCCTGCAGCCGGCAAGCTTCGTGCGCGTCGACGACTTCATGAGCTCGCAGGAGATCGAGCGCGACCCGGCCCGCATCATGCTGAGGCAATTCGGCATCGGCGCCCATCTGTGCACCGCCATCCCCATGCCGACCGGCGAGCTTGCGACATTCGTATTCCAGAAGTGGATCAAGGATGGCGGCTACGAGCATGGCGAGGTCGATCGGCTCGATGGGCTTAGGCCTCATTTGGCCAGGGCCAGCCTGGTTGCCGGGCGATTGAGGGTTGAGCGCGCGGAAGCGACGGCCTCGGCGCTCAACCTGCTCGGCCTGCCGGCCGCTGTGCTTTCGTCGAACGGGCGGGTCGTGGCGACAAACCCGCACCTGGACCGGTTGGACGCGGCGTTCCTGCCTGTGGCCCATGGCGGACTGGCGATCGCCGACCGTGACGCCAACCGGCTGTTTCAGGAGGCCGTGGGCCGATCCGGCAATGCGGTCGGGTCCATCCCCGTGCCCAAGATCGGCGACGAGGCTCCCTTCGTCATCCATCTCCTGCCGCTGCGACGCGCCGCGCACGACATCTTCGGCAATGCCGACATCCTGGTGATGGCGACGCCGGTCAAACCCAGCGCGCTCGTACCGTCGGCGAGCCTTCTCAACGCCTTGTTCGACCTGACGCCGGCGGAAGCGCGGCTTGCGACCGATCTGGCGGCCGGTCTCACGCTGGCTCAGTCCGCAAGCCGGCACGGCGTCACCGTCAAGTCCGCCCGCACCTATCTCGAGCGCGTCTTCCAGAAAACCGGCACTCACCAGCAGAGCCAGCTCGTCGCCATGCTGAAGACGATGCAGCCGCTGGTGTCGCAGGCGCAGTGATCAGCACCGTCGAGCGTGTAGTGGCCCTTCATTCGCAGCGGCCGCAGATCTTGCCGCGGGGCAGATTGCGGATTATGTCCGCACCTAATGGACACAGGTGTCCATTCAAGCTAAGTTCGCGCTGCGCGAAAGGTTGACGGGCCTTCGTCGATCCGCGGCGGAACGGAATGGATCATGGATTTTCGAGGGCGGGGCGAGTCGATTGCGTCAGCTCGATATTGCGCCACCGATATGACGTCTCGACGTTCCTTCGCGCCATTGCAATGTCGGTCACGGGATGATGCAGGCTTGAGTTCATGACAAGACATTATTCGGCGCTTTCACTCTTCAAGGAAGGCCTCGCCGGCCAGAAGGGTTGGGAGAAGGCCTGGCGCTCGCCCGAGCCGAAGCCACGCTATGACGCCATCGTCATCGGCGGTGGCGGCCATGGCCTCGCCACCGCCTATTACCTCGCCAAGAACCACGGCGTCACCAACGTGGCATTGCTCGAGAAGGGCTGGATCGGCGGCGGCAACACCGGCCGCAACACCACCGTGGTGCGCTCCAACTACTTCTATCCCGAGAGCGCGGCGATCTACGGGCTGGCCCACAGCCTCTACAAGACCCTGTCGAAGGACCTGAACTACAATGTGATGTTTTCCGCGCGCGGCATCCTCACGCTAGCACACAGCGAAGCGGCAATGGAAACCGCGGCGCGATCCGTCAACGCCATCCAGGTCAACGGCATCGACTGCGAATTGTTCTCGGTCGAGGACGTGCGCCGCGTCGTGCCGATCTACAATTTCAGCCCGGATGCCCGCTACCCGGCCTATGGCGGCACCTGGCAGCCGAGCGGCGGCACCGCGCGCCACGACGCCGTTGCCTGGGGCTACGCGCGCGCGGCAAGCCGTCTCGGCGTCGACATCATCCAGAACTGCGAGATCACCGACTTCATCATCGAGAACGGGCGCTGCCGCGGCGTCGTCACCTCGCGCGGCGCGATCCGGGCCGAGCGCACGGGAATGGCGGTGGCCGGCCATTCGTCCGTGCTGGCGGCGAAGGCGGGGTTCCGGCTGCCGGTCAATTCCTACGCGCTGCAGGCCTGCGTGTCCGAGCCGGTCAAGCCGATCCTCGACACGGTGGTGATCTCGCCGGATACGGGCGTCTATGTCAGCCAGTCGGACAAGGGCGAGCTGGTCATCGGCGGCGCGCTCGACCGCATCCCGTCCTATGGCCAGCGCGGCAACCTGCCGGTGCTGGAAGGCGTGATCGCCGGCATGCTCGACATGTACCCGATCTTCGGCCAGCTGAAGATGATGCGGCAATGGGCCGGCATCGTCGACGTGGTTCCGGATTCCTCGCCCATCATCGGCGAATCGCCGCTGCCCGGCCTCTTCCTCAATTGCGGCTGGGGCACCGGCGGCTTCAAGGCGATCCCCGCCGGCGGCACGCTGCTTGCCCATCTGCTCGCCACCGGCGGGCACCACGACATCAGCCGGCCTTTCGATCTCGACCGCTTCGCCCGCGGCCGGCTGATCGACGAGGCTGCCGGCTCCGGCATTGCCCATTGAAGGTGTAGAAAAAGATGCAGCTCTTTCCCTGCCCGTTCTGCGGGCCGCGCGAAGAAAGCGAGTTTCACTATGGCGGCGAGGCCGGCAATCTCAGGCCCGACGGCGGCGACGTGACGGCCGAGCGCTGGGCCGGCTATCTCCATATGCGCGACAATCCGAAGGGGCCGACCCGCGAGATCTGGGTGCATCTGACCTGCGGTGAGTTCTTCGCGATGAGCCGCGACAGCGTCAATCACAAGGTCTCGGGCTCTTCCGTGCTCGGCGAAGCGGAGCACGGCGCATGAGCGCGTCCCGTCTCGCCGATGGCGGCAGCGACATCGATCGCGCCCGTCCGCTGACCTTCACCTTCGACGGCAGGCGCGTCGAGGGCTTTGCCGGCGATACGATCGCCTCTGCGCTGCTCGCGAGCGGCCAGGCCGTTGTCGGCCGCAGCTTCAAATACCATCGGCCGCGCGGCATCTGGGGCTCCGGTGTGGAGGAACCCAACGCATTGGTCGATGTCGAGAGCCCCGACGGCCGCGTGCCGAATGCGCGAGCGACGACCGTGCAAGCAAGGGACGGCATCGTAGTCAAGAGCGTCAACGCGTCGCCGACGGCGCTGGCCGACCGCAACGCGGTGCTCGACCGTTTTGCCCGCTTCCTGCCCGCCGCCTTCTACTACAAGACCTTCATGTGGCCGGACTGGCACCTGTTCGAGCCGCGCATCCGCGCCATGGCCGGGCTTGGTGTCGTCGACCGCGATTGGAAGCCGCGTCAGGTCGCGGACCAGATCAACCACCATTGCGACGTCCTGGTGGTCGGCGCCGGACCGGCAGGCCTCGCCGCGGCTGCCGGCGCAGCGGCGGCCGGACACTCGGTGGTCCTGGTCGATGACCGGACGCATCCCGGCGGGTCGCTGCGCCACCGCGCGGGCGAAGTCGACGGTGTCGAGGGGGCTGCGTGGGTCGAGGCAACGGTTGCCAGGCTGAAGAGCGGCGGCCAGCTCGTGCTCACGGGAACGACCGCCTTCGGCCTCTACGATCACAACCTGATCGCGCTGAACCAGCGGCATCGCGACGGCCGGCCCGACACGCTGTGGCGCGTGCGGCCGCGACGCATCGTGCTGGCGACGGGCGCGATCGAACGGCCGGTCCCGTTCGCCAATAACGACCTTCCTGGCATACTCTCCGCCGATGCTGCACTTAGCTATCTGCGCCGCCAGGGCGTGCTTGTGGGCCGGCAGATCGTGGTCGCGACAAACAACGACAGCGCCTACGAGCCGGCTTCGGCGCTCGCCGCGGCCGGCGCCTCGGTAACGGTGGTCGATTGCCGGCACGAGCGCGGCGCGCAGGCAAGGACCGGTGTTCGCGTCCTGGCGGGGCGTTTGGTGGCAGCGGCGCGCGGGCACGATGCTGTCCAGGGCGTCTTGCTCGACGACGGCACGCGTCTCGCGGCCGATTGCGTGCTCGTCTCCGGCGGCTGGACACCCACCGTGCACCTGTTCTCGCAGGCAAAGGGCAAGCTCGCCTGGAGCGATCAGTTCGCGGCTTTCGTTCCGGGAAAGGCTGTGGGCGGGATCGGCGTGGCGGGCGCCATGGCCGGCACGGTGTCGCTTTCCGAGACCCTGGCCAGCGGCGTGACGGCTCTCGATGCGTTCGGTTCCTCGTCTTCGCCGGTGCTCCAGAGCACGGGAGCGGAAGCAACGCTGGGTGTTGTCGGCTTGTGGCCGAAGCCCAAGGGCAAGGGCCGCGTCTGGATCGACTACCAGAGCGACGTCACCGCCAAGGACGTCGAGCTTGCAGCGCGGGAGAATTTTGTCTCCGTCGAGCACCTGAAGCGCTACACCACGCTCGGCATGGCGACCGACCAGGGCAAGACGTCGAACCTGAACGGTCTGGCGCTGCTGGCCGATGTCACCGGCCGCGCCATCCCCGAGGTCGGCACCACGACCTACCGGCCGCCGTTCACGCCGGTGCCGTTTGCCAGCCTGGCGGGAGCGCGCCGGGGCAGCATGCACGCCCCGATCCGCCGCTTGCCGCTGGAGGCAAACCATCGCGCAGCAGGCGGCGTGTTCCAGGAATATGGCGGCTGGCTGAGGCCCGCCTTCTATGGAAGCGGCGAAGCCAGGGCTGCAATCCAGGAGGAAGCGCGGCGCGCCCGGCAGTCCGTCGCGCTCTTCGACGGCTCGACGCTCGGCAAGATCGAGGTCATCGGCCCGCGCGCGGCCGAATTCGTCGATTTCATCTATTACAACACCATGTCGACCCTGAAGCCTGGCCATTGCCGCTACGGCTTCATGCTGTCGGAAAATGGCGTTGTCTTCGACGACGGCGTGCTGGTTCGTCTCGATGAGCACCGCTTCATCGTCTCCTGCTCGTCGTCGCATGTCGCCGCCGTCCATGCCCGGTTGGAAGAGTGGCGGCAGGATCGTTTCGGCCGCGATGCGGTCTATATCCACAACGCCACCGCGCAACGCGCCACCTTGACCGTTTCGGGTCCGAACGCGCGCGGGCTGATGGAGGCGCTCGACCTTGGTGCCGCGCTGGACGATGCCAGCCTGCCGCACATGGCTGTGGCCGCCGGCCGCTTTGCCGGCGACGAGGTGCGCATCGTCCGGGTCTCCTTCACCGGCGACCGAAGCTACGAAATCTCCATCCGCGCCGACCGGGCCGAGGCGCTGTGGGAGCGCTTGCAGCGGGAGGGCCGCGCGTTCGACGCCGTGCTGCTAGGGCTCGAATCCCTGATGATCCTGCGCGCCGAGAAGGGCTATATCGTCATCGGCAAGGACACCGACGGCAACATCATGCCGCACGACCTGGGCGTGGCGGGACCGCGCACCAAACGTAAAGGTGAGTTCGTCGGCCGGCGCTCGCTATTCACCGAAGCGGCGAACCGAACCGATCGCAATCAGCTTGTCGGCCTGGCGGTTCGCGACGGCGAGGCGCCGCTGGCGACCGGCGCGCATGGCGTGGAGAAAAGCGCGGGCCGCCTCAGAAGCATCGGCTTCGTCACCTCCAGCTATCAAAGCCCGACCCTACGGCGCCCGGTTGCCCTGGCGCTCATCGAGCGCGGCGCCACGCGGCATGGCGAGACGATCGACGTTCAACATCTCGGCGCCGTGCGGCAGGCCACCATAGTGGCACCCTGCGCCTTCGATCCGGAAGGGAGCCGCCTGCATGCGTAATCTTGCCGAAAAATGGCCGGCAGCGCCCGACTGGACCACCGCGGTCCTGAACAAGGACGGCATCAGCGTGCGCACGTTGGGCGGGCTGAACCAGCTTCTGGTCAGCGGCGACCTGACGGCCTGGTCGCAGGCTTCCGGTCTCGCGGGTGGGGGCGTCGGAGCCGGCGCGGTTGCCGGCGGCGACAGCTACATGGTCCGGATCGCGCGCGATCGCATTCTTGCTGCGGGCGAACGGCCATTTCCCATCGCGGCCGGCTGGCACGAGGCCGGCTTCGCGGTCTCGGTCATGGATGCCGGGCTGCATGTGTTCGAGATCGAGGGGCCGGCTCTGGCCGGTCTGGTCGCCAGGGCCACGGCGCTCAATCCGGGGCAGGCAAGCCGCTCGGCCTCCATCCTCTTTGCCGGCGTCAATGTCCTTTTCTACCGGTTTGGCAACCCCGATCGTGCCCGGCTCCATGTCGATCGCGGCTTCGCGCCTTATCTGTGGGAATGGCTCGAACACGCATCAGGATTGTAGTGGCGCGGTTTCGCGTCTATCTAGCCGGCGTCTAAATCTTGGCCGGTTCGCTATGCTTTCCGATTCCAGTGCTGATGACGTCGTGCGGCGGTCCGGTCTGACCGGAAACACCAAGGTGACGCGCGATGACTGGATGAGGCTCGCGCTGGAGACGCTGATCTCCGAGGGCGTCGAGGCGGTGCGCGTGCTAGCGCTCGGGCAGAAGCTGAACGTCTCCCGGTCGAGCTTCTACTGGTATTTCAAGAGCCGCCAGGACCTGCTGGATCAGCTTCTCGACCATTGGCGCAACAACAACACCCGCTTCATCGTCGAGCAGGCCGGCCGGCCCGCCGCGTCGATAACCGAGGCCGTGCTCAATGTCTTCGAGTGCTGGCTGGATGAATCGCTGTTCAATCCGCGCCTGGATTTCGCCGTGCGCGCCTGGTCGCGCCAGTCAGCCGACGTGCATCGGATCGTGACCGAGGAGGACGATGCGCGGGTCGACGCCATCCGGGCAATGTTTTCGCGACACGGCTACGCCGACACGGAAGCCTTCGTGCGGGCTCGCGTGCTGTATTTCACGCAGATCGGCTACTACTCGCTCGAGATCGTCGAGCCGGTGAGCAACCGTCTCTTCCTGACGCCGGCCTACCTGCTCACGCACACCGGCAAGGAACCTGGCGCGGGCGAGGTCGAGGCCTTCGCCGAAAAGGTGCTGTCGCGGACCCGCAATTGAGCAAGGCGCGTCGCATCAATGGCCGGCAGACGGCTCGGCTCAGCCGGTCTTCATCGCGTTGCAGATTTCTTCGACCAGCATCGCGGCCGAAACCGAGCCGGGGTCCGGATGACCCAGCGAGCGTTCGCCGAGATGCGCGGCGCGGCCGACGGTCGCGATCATATCGCGTGTCGCTTCCGCGCCCTGGTGGGCTGCGGCGGCTATGGCATCGGCATTCTGGCCATCGATTGCCGCGTCCGCGGCCGGAGCCCAGGCATCGAGCATTGTCTTCTGTCCGGGTTCCGCCTTGCCAGGCTGGACGATGCCGTCGCGCATCGCAGCAATGACGGTCCGCAACTCGCCGCTCGGCATCGATGCGCGCGGACCCCCGGCGGCGCGCAGAAGCGCGGTCGCGTAGAGCGGTCCGGAGAAGGCACCGAAAAGGACTTTCAAATCCCCGGTCGTAAAGACCCGACCGGATTTTAGGCCGGGAACAGGAATGCCGTGGCGGGATCGAAGAAGATCTGCCGGCCCGCAGCGGCGTCGGCGCGGCCCGGTTCGGCGGTATCCGAAGTCGGCCTGACGTCGATCTCGTCGCCCGACCCGGTGCGGGCCATGACGCGCCGGCGGTCGCCGAAGAAGGCCGTGTCGACGATCTCGACGGCAAGTGATGCGTTTCCCTCCATGGGCGTCAGGCGGAACGCTTCCGGCCGCACCATCAGCCTGGCCTTCTGGCCGCGGCCAAGCGCATGTGTCGCTTTCACGCCCTTGATGATCGAGCCGTCTGCCAGCCGTATCTTGGCCGTGCCGTTCTCGGTTTCGAGATGCTCCGCCGGCAGGAAATTTGAATTGCCGATGAAGCCGGCCACGAACTCGCTTGCGGGCCTCAGATAAAGGTCCTCACCGGTGCCGACCTGCTCGATGCGTCCTTCCTTGAAGAGCGCAATGCGGTCGGAAAGGTGGAGGGCCTCCTCCTGGTCGTGCGTGACGTAGAGGATGGTGACGCCCGTCTCGCGGTGGATGCGGCGGATCTCGGCCTGGATTTCCTGGCGCAGTTTCTTGTCGAGCGCCGACAGCGGCTCGTCCATCAAGAGGATCGGCGGATCGTAGGCAAGCGCGCGGGCAAGCGCCACGCGCTGCTGCTGGCCGCCGGACAGCGCGCCGGGATAGCGGCCCGCGAAGCTTTCCAGACGCACCAGCGCCAGCATGTCGGCGACCTTGCGCTTCACCTCGCTGTCCGGTCGCCCGCGCACGCGCAGCGGAAAGGCGACGTTCTCGGCAACGCTCAGGTGTGGGAACAGGGTGTAGCGCTGGAAGACCATACCGATGTTGCGCTTGTGCGAGGGCACCGCAAGGAGCGATTTGTCTTCCAAAAGCACGTCGCCGGAGGTCGGGTCCTGGAAACCGGCGATCGCATAAAGCGTCGTCGACTTGCCGGATCCGGACGGGCCGAGGAAGGTCAGGAATTCGCCCTTGGGCACATCGATGGTGACGTCATGGACGGCGACGAAGGCGCCGAACGCCTTTCTCACCGCGCGAATGGACAGGAATGGCTGGGTCATCTGGACAGTCTTCTGCGAAGGAGTGCGGTCACGATCATCAGGGCGAGCGTCAGGCCGACGAGCAGGCTGGAGGCGGCGGCGACGACAGGGCTCAGATCGGCGCGCAGGCTGCCCCAGATCTTGACCGGCAAGGTCTGCAGCGTCGGGCTCGCCATGAAGATCGCCACCACCACCTCGTCCCACGAGGCGAGGAAGGAAAAGATCGCCGCCGAGAAGATGCCGATGCGGATCGAAGGCAGGGTGATCCTGAGCCTTGCCTGCAGCGGGCTGGCGCCGCAGACGATCGCCGCGTCCTCGATGGATTTGTCGAAACCTTCGAGCGCGGTGGCGATCGGAATGATGGCGAAGGGCAGCGCCAGGATGGTGTGAGCGATGACGAAGCCGACCGTGGTGCCGGCGAGCCCGATGCGCAGGAAGAAGGCATAGATGGCGATGGCGAAGACCACGACCGGCAGCACCATCGGCGTCAGCAGCAGGCCGCGTAGGAACTGGCGTCCGCGAAACTCGCCCCTGACCAGGCTGAAGGAGGCGAGCAGGCCGATCAGCACTGCGAGGATGGCGGCCATGGCGGCAATCTTGGCGCTGGTCAGCGCGGCGTCGATCCAGGCCGGGTCGGCAAGCAGTTCCTGATACCATTTCAGCGTCCAGCCGGGTGGCGGAAACGCCAGCCAGCGCGACGAGCCGAACGACAAAAGGATGATGAAGACCACCGGCAGCAGGAGGAAAGCGGCGACCAGCGCGGTGAAGCCGGCAAGCCCCGCACGCAGCCATCCGAGCCGGTCGTAGTCGAGCAGCATGTCAGAGCCCTCCGCCGAGGCGCCTGGCGCCGACCATGCGCAGCTGGATCGCGTAGAGCGCCATGGTGACGATGAGCAGCACGAAGGCGGCGGCACTTCCGAGCCCCCAGTTGAGCAGCGACTGCACGGTCTGGGCGATCATCTCGGCGAGCATCATGTTCGACGTGCCGCCAAGCAGGGCAGGCGTCACGAAATAGCCGAGCGACATGACGAAGACCATCAACCCGCCGGCGGCGATGCCGGGGAGCGACAGTGGCAGCAGGATGCGGCGGAACGCTTGAAACGGGCTCGCGCCGCACAGGGCGGCGGCGCGCAGCGTCATCGGATCGATCGCGCGCAGCGTGCCGACCAGCGGCAGGATCATGAAGGGCAGCATGATGTAGACCATGCCGATGGTGACGCCGGTCAGGTTGTTGATGAGCGGCAGCGGCTCATGGATGACGCCGAGCCTCATCAGCGCCCTGTTGATGACCCCGGTGCGCTGCAAAAGCACCATCCACGCATAGGTGCGGGTGAGAAGGTTGGTCCACATCGACAGGATGATGATGCCGAAGACGATCGAGCCGAGCGCCGGCGGCATGATTGCCAGCATCCACGCGACCGGAAACGCCACAACGATGGTCACGGCGGTGACCACGGCAGCCACCAGGAAAGTGTTGAGGAACACCCGCACATAGGTGCCGCTGCCGAACAGCGCGGCGTAGTTCTGCAGCCCGGGCTCGGGATCGGTGACGCTGCGCAGCAAGAGCGCGACCACCGGCACGATGAAGAACAGGCCGACCAGGGTGAGCGCCGGCAAGCCACCGGCGCTGCCGGCCGGCAGGCCGGCGATGGACTGGCGTCTGAAAGCGTTTCCCGTCATGGAACGACCCGTGTTTCAAGCGGGACGCGGTCGCCCGCGCCCCGCTCCT
Organism: Mesorhizobium dulcispinae; assembly: GCF_033977345.1. Lineage (NCBI taxonomy): Bacteria > Pseudomonadati > Pseudomonadota > Alphaproteobacteria > Hyphomicrobiales > Phyllobacteriaceae > Mesorhizobium > Mesorhizobium dulcispinae. Next base: position 19,650 of record NZ_JAVIIY010000009.1, on the reverse strand, counting down.
GTCGTGGCGGCTACTTGGTCTGCCAGGCGTACCAGCGCGTGGCGATCTCGTCGCGATGCTCGGCCCAGTAGTTCATGTCGAGGTTGATCTGGCCGTCGACATGGGCGTCGGGCAGGCCCTTGACGACGTCCGCGGCCATCTCGGCCTTGGCCTTGGTGTTGATCGGCGCGTAGCCGCTCGCTTCGGCGAATTTCGCCTGGCCGGTCGGGCTGCTGGCAGTGGCGAGGAACTTCATGGCGCTGTCCTTGTTCTTGGCGCCCTTCGGCACGACGAGAACGTCGGCGGCGGTGAGGTTCTGGTTCCACGAGACGCCGACATCGGCGCCGTCCTTTTCCAGCGCGAAGACGCGGCCGTTCCAGAGCTGGCCGAAGACCGCCTCGCCGGAAGCGATCAGCTGCTGCGACTCCGCGCCGCCGCCCCACCAGACGATGTCCGACTTGATCGTGTCGAGCTTCTTGAAGGCGCGGTCGAGGTCGAGCGGATAGAGCTTGTCGGCCGGCACGCCGTCGGCCAGAAGCGCGATCTCGATCACGCCCGGTGCCGACCATTTGTAGAAGGTTCGTTTGCCGGGAAACTTCTTGGTGTCGAACATGTCGGCCCAGCTTGCCGGTTCGCCGGAGACGGCGCCTTTGTTCCAGGCCAGCACGAAGGAATAGTAGAAACTGCCGACGGCCTGTTCGTTGCTGAAGCGCGGGTCTAGGCCGTCTTTGGGCACGACCGTGAAGTCGATCGGCTCGAGCAGCCCGTCCTTGGCGGCCTTGATGGCGAAGTCCATCTCGACGTCGACGACGTCCCAGGTGACGTTCTTGGCATCGACCATGGCCTTCAGTTTGCCGTAGTCGGTCGGGCCATCCTGCAGCACCTTGATGCCGGAGCTTGCCGCGAACGGCTCCGCCCAGGACTTGGTCTGCGCTTCCTGCGTGGTGCCGCCCCAACTGGTGAACACCATTTCATCGGCCTTGGCGGCGGTCGCCGAAAGCAGCCCGGCGAGGACGCCGGCTAAGATCAGTTTCATGTCATTCTCCTCTGATTTCTCTGTTCCGTTTCTTGTTCTTGTCAGTGCACCCTCGCCATGCCGTTCTCAGCGCATGACGAAGGGATCGGGGATCGGCTCGTCCGAGGTCTTGATCCAGACCGATTTCGAGCGCGTGTAATCGCGGATGGCGTCCAGCCCGCCCTCCCGGCCGAGGCCCGACAGGCCGTAGCCGCCAAAGGGGACGAGCGGCGACACGGCGCGGTAGGTGTTGACCCAGACGACGCCGGCATGGATGTCGCGCGCCATGCGGTGCGCCTTGCCGAGATTTGAGGTGAAGACGCCGGAGGCGAGGCCGAAGGGCGTGTCGTTGGCTAAAGCCAGCGCCTCGGCCTCGGTGTCGAAGGAAAGCACGCTGAGCACCGGACCGAACAGCTCCTCGCGTACGCAGGCTAGGGCCTGATCCGAGGCCTCAATGATCGTCGGCGCGTAGTAGAATCCATCCGTCCTGTCTTTGGGGCGCGCGCCGCCGGTGATCAGCCGGCCGCCGTCGGCCAGGCTATCGGCAACAATGCTTTCGATCCGATCGCGCTGGCGCGCGGTCGCGAGCGGCCCCATTTCAGTGGCCGGATCCTGCGGGTCGCCGATGCGGATCGCTTCGGCCTTGCGCTTCAGGCGGTCGAGGAATTCTTGCTTCGCCGAGCGCTCGATGAGCAGGCGCGAGCCGGCGACACAGCTCTGTCCCGTCGCCGCGAAGATGCCGGCGACGACCGCGTTGGCGGCGCTGTCGAGATCGGCATCGGCGAAGACGACGACGGGGCTCTTGCCGCCAAGCTCGAGCGTTGTGTAGGCGAGGTTCTCCGCCGTGTTCCTGACGATGGCGCGCGCCGTCGACGGACCGCCGGTGAAGGCGACGCGCGAGACCAGCGGATGGCTGGTCAGGCGCCGTCCGCACTCCTGCCCGAAGCCGGTGAGGATGTTGACAGCGCCGGCCGGAAAGCCGGCTTCGCTGACCAGCTCGGCGAAGGCGAGCAGCGGCGCCGGGCCGTCCTCGGAAGCCTTGAGCACCACCGTGCAGCCCGCGGCCAGCGCCGGGCCGAGCTTGACGGCCGAAAGGAAGAGCTGCGAGTTCCACGGCACCACCGCGGCAACGACGCCGATCGGCTCGCGACGGATGGTGACGTCGAGATCCGCCTTGTCGATCGGCACATGCGCGCCTTCGTGCTTGTCGGCGAGCCCGCCATAGTAGCGGTAGTAGTCGCCGACATAGGCGATCTGCGCACGGGTCTCGCGGATGATCTTGCCGGTGTCGCGCGTCTCCAACTCGGCCAGGCGTCCGGCATTGGCGGCGACGAGGTCGCCGAGCCTGACCAGCAGTTTTCCACGGGCGGTCGCAGTCATCGTCCGCCAATGGCCGGAGCGCAACGCGCGGTGCGCCGCCTCGACGGCGCGGTCGACATCGGCTTCGCTCGCCGCCGGCATCTTCGCCCATGGCGCGCCCGTCGACGGATCGACGCTGTCGAAGCTTGCCGACGGCTCGTCGAAGCGGCCGTCGATGAAATTCCTGAAGAGAGCGTCGGTCATGGGCTCGCGATCAGAGAAAGGCCGGCATCACCCGGTCGATGAACAGTTGCAGCGATTTCTTCTTGCGTTCGTGCGAAAGGCCGCTGTCGATCCAGATCGAATACTGGTCGTAGCCGAGCGCCTCGTAGGCCTTCAGCCGCGCGATCACTTCGTCCGCTTCGCCGATCACCAGGTTCTGGCGCATCTTGTCCGCCGCATATTGCGGCATGGCGGCAATCTCGTCGGCGGTGAGCGGCTCCAATATGCCCTGGTGCACCGGCTTCTTATTCTGGAACCAGGCGCCGAATTGGCAGTAGAAGCTCGACAGATCCTGGCTCAGCCGGTCGGCATCGGCCGCGTCCTCGGCGACGAAAGTGTGCATCAAAAGCATGATCTCGGGGCGCGGGATTTCGGGATGGGCGGCGCAGGCGGTGTTGAAGCGCTCCATCAGGCTCGCCACCTCGTCGTCGCCGGAGGCCAGAGGCGTGACCTGCACGTTGCATTGGTTGGCCACCGCAAAGTCGTGCGAGTTCGGATCGCGTGCCGCCACCCAGATCGGCGGGTAGGGCTTCTGCAGCGGCTTGGGCGAGGAGGTGGTCGAGGGGAACTGCCAGAATTCGCCCGCGAGCTCGAAATCGCCGTCCCAGAGGCCGCGGATTGCCGGGATGATCTCGCGCATGCGCTGGCCGGCGCCCCAGGCGTCGAGCCCCGGAAAGACGCGCTGGTATTCGTAGCTGTAGGCGCCGCGCGCGATGCCGACATCCAGCCGGCCGCCGGTGATGACATCGGTCATTGCCGCCTCGCCGGCGAGCTTGATCGGGTGCCAGAACGGCGCGATGATGGTTCCCGTGCCGAGGCGGATGCGGCTGGTCTTGCCCGCCAGGTAAGCGATGTTGATGAACGGATTGGGCGAGATGGTGAATTCCATCCCATGATGCTCGCCGATCCAGGCGGTCTCGAAGCCTGCCTCCTCCGCCAGCAGCACCAGCTCACCCAGCTCGCTCAGCAATTCCGAATGCGGCTTGGCGAGGTCCGAGCGTTCCATATGCACGAAGAGCGAGAACTTCATCCCTGGTCACCTGTATTGAAGGCGGCGGTCCTGGCGAGCGGCCGCACCTGGCCTTCGACCTCGTTGCCGACATAGACGCCGAACACATCCTCGGCGCATTCGCGCACATAGCGCGCCAGCATCGAGCGGATCGCCGGATCGGCGATCTGCAAGCCGCCGATCGCGTCGATGTCGATCAGCCGGATGCCGCGATCGCTGGAGGCCGGCACGTCGAACGTGCCGCGATAGTAGACATGCGTGCGCGACTGATTTCCAGCATCGTCCCAGACGGCGTAGAGGAAGCCGAGCTGCGCCTCGATGGCCTTTGCGGCCAGAAGCCCGTTGAGGCTCTTGCCGTCGCTTGCCGAGCCCAATCCCCGGCCGCGCGGCAGTTCGAGGAAGCCGTCCGCCGTTTCCAGGAACAGGATACGGCCTCCGTTCTCCAGGATGGCGCCGACATCGGTGCCGGGCTGGGCGGCGGCCAGTGCCTCCTGGCTGAGGCCGGGCGTGATGTAGGCGCCGCGGCAATAGCCGAGCGGCTGCGCGGAATTGTGCTGGAAGTCGCGGACGCGGCCGATGAGGATCGAATGATCGCCCGCCTCGACCAGCCGCTCCATGTCGCAGTCGAAGGTTGCCACCGAGCCGTCGAGCATCGGACTACCGGTCTGCCCCGGGCGCCAGTCGACCGAGGCGAATTTATCCGCTGCCTTCGAGGCGAAGATGCCGGAGGCTGTTTTCTGGCTTTCGTTCAAGACGTTGATGGCGAAGCTCTTCGATGTCGCGAACACCGGATGCCCGAGCGCCTTGTGGGCAATGCAGACCAGCACCAGCGGCGGATCGAGCGACACCGAGGTGAAGGAATTGGCGGTGAAGCCGCGCGGCTCGCCTTCCGGCCCGATCGTGGTGACGATGGTGACGCCGGTCAGGAAGGAACCTAGCGCGCGGCGGAACTCGCCGCTGTCGAAGCCGGCATCCGCCGGGGCTCCATCGCCTTGCTCCAGGCTTTCACCTTCGTTGAGGAAATCGACGATGTGGCGTGTGATGAGATCGGGCGCCGCCACCGCCATCATGTGCCTCTGACCTGAGAGCACGGTGCAGCGGCCATGCGGCGCAAGCCTGGCCATGGCGGCCGACATTGCCGGCGAGGAATTCTTGTCCTGCGAGCCTGCGATGAACAAGGCAGGCATGGCCAAGGTCTGCAGGCGGTCTGCGTGATCGCTGTCGGCGCGGGCGAACAGGCGGTAGGTGCGGGCATAGCCTTCGGGGTCGACCTCGCCCAACGCCGCCGCCGTCTTCGCAGCCGCCGCCATGAGCTCGGCCGGAACAGGATCGCCGAACCAGCGCGCAATGGTCTGCGCGGCACCTGCCGCGTCGCCGCGACCGGTGAGCGCCGCGGCCCGCTCGCGAACGGCTTCGGCGAGCTCAGGCGGGCGGCGAAACACGGCGTTGAGCGAGACGATGCGGTCGACGCGCTCCGGCGCGAGCAGCGCAAGCTCCTGCGCGACGAGCGCGCCCATCGAGTGACCGACGACCGACACGCTTTTGAGGCCGAGATGATCGAGCAGCCGGATCGCCTGCCTGGCATAGTCGGCCAGTTCCGGCGCCTGCGGCGGCAGCGGCGAACGGCCGTGACCGAGCGTGTCGATGGCGATGACGTGCCAGCGATCGGCCATCCGCTCGATCTGCGGCTGCCAGATCGCCGCGTTCATGCCGACGCCGTGAATGAGAAGCACCGGCGCGCCCGATCCGGCGCGGATGAAGCTGGTGCCGTCCGGCGCGGCGGCCCGTGTCCATTCACGTGCGGCGACATCAGCCATGCAGGTCGCCCACTTCCTTGAGGTCCTGGTAGCGGTCGCCGATGCGATGATGCGGCCGGCCGCCGATCGAGGCGCCGAGCGCCACCACCAGCTCGTCCGGTGCGGGTGCGTCGCCGATCTGGAAATGCACCGTCAGATAATGCGAGCGCCGGCCTTCGTCGTTCTTGTCCATCAGCGGGATCATGATCGGCGTGTTCGGCCCGCCGCGCAGGTTGGTGAAGGCGAGATAGGTCTTGGCGCCGACGGCCCGGCGATAATGGTTGCCGAAATGCAGCGTGTGGATCAGCGCGGAGGCGTGCTCGATCTCGCCAGACGTGCCGCAGATGGCAGCCTTGCCGTAGCCTTCGATCGCCTCGCCCGAACCGGCGGCGGCGATGATCTCGCGGGTCAGGATTTCTCCAAGCACCGGCGCGCAGGCGCGGATCTCGGGCGAGAGGTCCTCTGTGAAGCCGAGACCCGCCCAGGGGTTCGTCAGCACCGCGGCGACGCCGATCAGACGCAGCGGCCTGGGTGCTGCCTTGCCGCCTTCGATCAGCGTGTTCTCGCTGTAGGTGACTAGCTTGCGAATGGCTGGCTGCATGGAAACCTCTTTCGGGCGACGCGTGAGAAAAGCGCGCGATTTCCTATATCGTATTATGGTATACCATACTATGGAGCACCAAATACCTTGTCAACCGGCCATGGAATCTGTTTTCGTGGCCAGCGCAGGGAGCAAGGGCATGCAGGACGACACGCTTCGCATCGATCGCAGCGCCAAAACTTTGAGAACATTGGCTCTCGAACGTATGCGCGAGGCCATCATGGATTTTCACTTCCAGCCCGGCGAAAGGCTGGTCGAGCGGCCGCTGTGCGACCAGCTCGGCGTCAGCCGCTCGGTTGTGCGCGAGGTTCTGCGGCAATTGGAGGCTGAGGGTCTCGTGCAGATGATCCCCGGCCACGGTCCGGCAGTGGCCAAGCCGGATCTCGGCCGCACCGACGAGATCTATGAGCTCAGAGCCCTGCTCGAAGGGATCGCGGCGCGCGCCTGCGCGCAAACGGCGACCAATGGACAACTGGCGATACTGGATCATGCCCTCGGAGAGCTCTTCGAAGCCTGGGCCTCGGGCAAGCCGCCGGCGGTGATGCGCGCGACGACGAAATTCTACGAGGCGCTGTTCGAGGCCGCGGACAAGCGCGTCGCCTGGGAGATCGTCAGCGGGCTCAACGTGCGCATCAACCAGCTGCGCTCGATGACGATCGCCTCGGCGAACCGGCGCGAGCCGGCGATCGCCGAGATGAACGCGATCATGGATGCGATCCGGGCGCGCAAGCCGGAGGAGGCCGAAGCCGCGGCTCGGCGGCATGTCGAATCCGCCTGGAAGATCGCGCGGGACAAACTGCGCCTTGACCCTCTCTAGAGCAAATCCAGGAAAAGTGTGTAACGGTTTTCCGTCCGGAATTGCGTAAAAACAAATAGTTAGAGCGGTCCGTCGCTACCTGCTCCAAGCAGGAGCGCTCAAAGCCGATGCGGTGACCGAGGGACACCAGGTTCGACGCGGCCAGCTGATTGCAGCCGATGTTGAGGCAATACGCGGTGGCCTCGTGACCGAGCGCCCGCGTCAAATCCTGGGTTTTCGAAGTAAGGTTTCAAAGAAGCTCGACTGTACCTTCGGGGACCGGCGATATACTCGGTCCCAACGTTCCAACGGATAGTCGCTCTCCCGTATGACGATTTCTTCGAATGGTATCTTCGAGACCTTCCAGGCCTTGAGGTAAAAGTGTCCTCCCGGACGAACAAGGCGGTAGATCTCCGACAGATAATATTCGATCTGGTCGAGCCGCATTTCGTGCAGGGATGAGATGTTGATGAACAGGTCGACGGTGGAATCAGGCAGAAGCGCAAGTTGATGAGGCAGCAGAAAGGCGAGCGCGGATGCCTCGAATTCCTCTCGAACCGTTTCAAAATTGTCGAAGGGACGAAAGCGGAAGTGCTTCCTGTCCGGAAACAGTTGGCAGAGATATTCCTGGGCGACCCCGAGAGCAGGCGGGATGTCGACCATGATGTACCTGACGGTCGGATGCAGCGAGGCAATGACGAACGCTGTTCGACCGTAGCCGCCACCGAGCTCGCAGACAGTTCCCGTCACGGCCGACTCGATCGATTTATATTCCAGGATTGAATTGGCAAGATCCTGAGAAACGAGCCTTCCGCCGATGCGAATTTCCGGCGGATTGCCGACTGATGGCTCCGACAGGGCCGCAATTTCTTCCGGATATTCCTGCTGGGCATATTGCCAGACGAGTCGGGTGAGAAAGTTCAGGGCGAAGCCCTCGGGCAACGGAATATGGCGGTGCTTGAACGGAGTTACGACTCCAAGCGCGGCCCGGATTGAAGCTACGAGCGGAAGGTGGCCGACCAGGAAACGGATTTGAGGATCCCAAGGCAGAACCCGCATCCAGGTGAAATAGTCCTTGGCCAGCGTGCGTTTGAAATTCGCGATTCCGGCCGACGTTGTGCGCTCGGCATGCCGCCGGTTCAAGTCCTGCCAGAATTTCGAAGGCTGCATCACTTCGGGTGCCGCCTTCATCTCGTCGACCATCGAATGCAGCGTCGCACGGAAGCTTTCAGTCATTCCCCCACCCCGCGCAATCTCCCCGCGCAGCCAAGACAATGCTTCAACAGAGCAGAAAGCACAACTTCCGCGACCTTGGAAAAGTAAACGCCATGGACTTGGTCCTGGGCTTTACCCGTATGCTTGTCAATGCCGCCATGCGGCGGCTTGCTGCGCAGCCGGTGCGCCTGTCTGCTGGCGACGTCGTTCCGGGAAACGGCCCACGGTGTATCAATGTCGCTGACCTACAAACACCGCCGATCTGATAGCCCGCTTAAGCCACCCGCTTGCCGGGCCATTCTGGGTGCTTGCGATCTATCGCCAGAATATCCGCGGTTGTGCCTCGTGTCGAAAATGTTTACTGTTAGTAAATAAAATGGAATCAGCGGGCGGCAAACGACATGGCGAAGACTCAAGCAGCAAGCAAAAACGGCAGGTCGCCGGCTCCCGTCAAATCATCGGGTGCAGCGACAGTTAGCGCGTTGCCGCGCAGCAGCAGCACCCCCTTCGTTCAGGATCCCCACGCGGTTCGCGATATGCGCGAGAACGTGCTCGAGGTCGCGATTGGCCACGAGGTCCGCGCCTTTCGCAAGAAGCTCGGCATTACCGTCGCCGACCTTGCCGTGACCACAGGCCTCTCACTCGGCATGCTGTCCAAAATCGAGAATGGCATCACCTCGCCGTCATTGACCACGCTGAAGTTGTTGTCGCACGCGCTCGGGGTGCCGCTTACCGCGTTCTTCCGCAGCTTCGAGGAAGAGCGCAAGGCCGTCTTCGTCAAGGCCGGATCGGGTGTGGACGTGGAACGGCGTGGCACGCGCGCCGGACATCAGTATACGTTGCTGGGCCATATCGGTTCGGATACCGGCGTTGTTGTCGAACCCTACCTCATTACGCTGACTGAAGACTCCGACGTCTTCCCGACCTTTCAGCATGATGGCATGGAGTTCCTCTACATGCTGGAAGGCGAGGTGGTTTACCGCCATGGCAGCAATCTCTACCGCATGACCCCGGGCGACAGTCTGTTCTTCGATGCCGATGCGCCGCACGGCCCCGAAGAACTGACGCACTTGCCGATCCGATACCTGTCGATCATCTCCTATGCCCGCGGGCGCGGAAAAGGCTGATGGAGCCCGCCAGAAGCGATTTCCCGCGGTATTGCTCGCCTTGAACTCTGCGACTGGCGAATGACTCCAGCCGGCAGTTCGGAAAACGTCACGCGCAAAATCAAGACACTTTTGGCGTCCCTTGCGGATCCAAGAGGACGCGCGGTGTTGCGCCTCGACTGGCCATCAAGTCGACGCCTTTGAGCATCCGGACGACCGCCGCCGGGCGCTTGAATTTCCGCGGCTTCCTCGACACCTGACGTGGCGGCCCCCGCACCGACATGCCGAGCGTGCCCGGCCGAACCTGCGGCCACTGAAAAGGATTGCCCGGACCTCCTTCCATCTGAAGCGGCAATGTTTTTCTACAGGAAAAAAAAATTCATGACAGTTGAATTGCGATTGGGAACCTGCTACGCATTGCAGCAGGTAACAATCAATCGAGGTGACCGGGATGTGTGGGATTGTTGGACTCTTTCTGAAAGACAAATCACTTGAGCCGCGGCTGGGCGCCCTTCTGTCGGAAATGCTGGTCTCATTGACCGACCGCGGTCCCGACAGCGCCGGCATAGCCATTTATGACGGCGCAGCAGGAAAGGGGCGTGCCAAGATCACCATCCAGTCTGCGGCTCCCGCGGCGGATTTCCCGGGTCTCGAAGCCGAGCTTGGCAAGAAGATCGGAACCATGGTTTCGTCGACGGTGAAGTCGACCCACGCCGTCCTCGACATCCCCGCCGGCAAGCTCGACGAAGCCCGCGCCGCGATCGCCGAACTGCGCCCGAATGTGCGTGTCATGGGTGCCGGCGAGGCGATAGAAATCTACAAGGAAGTCGGCCTGCCGGCCGATGTGGTCAAGCGGTTCGACTTGACCAAGATGACCGGCAGCCACGGCATCGGCCACACGCGCATGGCGACCGAATCCGCCGTAACCACCCTGGGCGCGCATCCCTTCTCGACCGGCCCGGACCAGTGCCTCGTGCACAACGGCTCGCTGTCGAACCATAACAATCTTCGCCGTGAGCTGATCCGCGACGGCATGCGTTTCGAGACCGAGAACGACACCGAAGTCGCGGCCGCCTATCTCTCGTCCAAGATCGCCCACGGCCAGAATCTCGGCGAGGCGCTGCAGAGCAGCCTCGACGACCTCGACGGCTTCTTCACCTTCGTGGTCGGCACCAAGAACGGCTTCGGCGTGGTCCGCGATCCGATCGCATGCAAGCCCGCCGTGATGGCCGAGACCGACCAGTATGTCGCTTTCGGTTCGGAATACCGCGCCTTGGCCAATCTGCCTGGCATTGAGGAAGCCAGGGTCTGGGAGCCGGAGCCGTCCACTGTCTATTTCTGGGAGCATTGAGGATCATGAATATTTCGAACGTTGCGACAGCGCCATCGCGCGAAGTGAACTTCGCGCAGCGCGTCTTCGACCTCGGCGAAAATTCGCTGCGCGAGCTGAACCATGCGCTGCACAATCTCGCTCCGGGCTCGAATGAGACCGCCTGGGAGGTGCTCAACCCGAAAGGCAGTCATTCGGTCGCCGTCGGCGTCGACCAACCGGTCACCATCGATGTCCGGGGCAATGTCGGCTATTACTGCGGCGGCATGAATGCCGGCGGCGCCATCACCGTGCACGGCTCTGTAGGCCCGGGCGTCGGCGAGAACATGATGTCGGGCTCGATCGTGGTCAAAGGCGACGCCAGCCAGTATGCCGGCGCCACCGGTCGCGGAGGCCTTCTCGTCATCGAGGGCAATGCCTCGTCGCGCTGCGGCATCTCGATGAAGGGCATCAACATCGTTGTGCGTGGCAATATCGGCCATATGTCGGCCTTCATGGCCCAGTCGGGCAACCTGGTGGTGCTGGGCGACGCCGGCGATGCGCTCGGCGACTCGATCTATGAGGCGCGGCTGTTCGTGCGTGGCAAGGTCAAGAGCCTGGGCGCGGACTGCATCAAAAAGGAGATGCGTCCCGAGCACATTGCGCTCCTGCAGGATCTGCTCGATCGTGCCGGCATCAAGGATGCCAAGCCGGAAGAGTTCACCCGCTACGGCTCGGCCCGCACGCTCTACAATTTCAACATCGACAACGCTGACGCATACTGAGGGCGAACATGACCTACCACAATCCTCCGACGACGCCGCGCAAGTCAGCGACCTTCGATGAGTACGCGATGTCGGAAATCCGACGCGCGGCGGCAACCGGCATTTACGACATTCGTGGCTCCGGCGCGAAGCGCAAGGTCCCGCATTTCGACGACCTGCTCTTCCTCGGTGCCTCGATCTCGCGCTATCCGCTGGAAGGCTATCGCGAGCGCTGCGACACCAGCGTGGTGCTGGGCTCGCGCCATGCCAAAAAACCGATCGAACTGAAGATCCCGATCACGATTGCGGGCATGAGTTTCGGCTCGCTCTCCGGCCCCGCCAAGGAAGCGCTCGGGCGTGGCGCAACCATCGCCGGCACCTCGACGACCACCGGCGACGGCGGCATGACCGAAGAGGAGCGCGGCCATTCCAAAACGCTGGTCTATCAATACCTGCCGTCGCGCTACGGGATGAACCCGCGTGACCTTCGCCGCGCCGACGCCATCGAGATCGTCGTTGGCCAGGGCGCCAAGCCGGGTGGTGGCGGCATGCTGCTCGGCCAGAAGATCTCCGATCGCGTCGCCGAAATGCGCACGCTGCCGAAGGGCATCGATCAGCGCTCGGCCTGTCGTCACCCGGATTGGACCGGTCCCGACGACCTCGAGATCAAGATCCTCGAAATTCGCGAGATCACCGACTGGGAAAAGCCGATCTATGTCAAGGTCGGCGGCGCGCGGCCCTACTACGACACAGCGCTTGCAGTAAAGGCCGGAGCCGACGTCGTGGTGCTCGATGGCATGCAAGGCGGTACGGCCGCCACCCAGGAAGTATTCATCGAACATGTCGGCCAGCCGACGCTCGCCTGCATCAGGCCGGCGGTGAAGGCCCTGCAGGACCTCGGCATGCATCGCAAGGTGCAGCTCATCGTGTCCGGCGGCATCCGCAACGGCGCGGATGTGGCCAAGGCGCTCGCGCTTGGCGCCGATGCCGTATCGATTGGCACCGCGGCGTTGATTGCGCTCGGCGACAATGATCCGCGCTGGGAGGACGAATACCAAAAGCTCGGCACGACCGCCGGCGCCTATGACGACTGGCATGAGGGCAAGGATCCGGCGGGCATCACCACACAGGATCCCGAGCTGATGAAGCGCGTCGACCCGGTCGTCGCCGGGCGGCGACTGGCGAACTACCTAAAGGTGATGACGCTCGAGGCGCAGACGATTGCCCGCGCCTGTGGCAAAAATCACCTGCACAATCTCGAGCCGGAAGACCTCTGCGCCCTTTCGATCGAAGCAGCGGCCATGGCCGGTGTGCCGCTCGCGGGGACGAGCTGGGTACCAGGGCAGGGCGGCTTCTAAAAACAAAACCGGAAGAATGGGAGCAGTAGACAATGAACAAGGCCTTTGAAGCCAAAATCGATCAGTCTGAGGGGGCTGATCTCCAGGAGTTCGCAAGGGCTCGCAACGTCAAGTACTTCATGGTCTCGTATACGGATCTGTTCGGCGGCCAGCGCGCGAAGCTGGTGCCGGCGCAGGCTATCGCAGACATGCAGAAGGAGGGTGCTGGCTTTGCCGGCTTCGCGACCTGGCTTGACCTGACCCCCGCGCATCCCGACATGCTGGCGGTGCCAGACCCTTCGTCGGTGATACAGCTGCCGTGGAAGCCGGAAGTCGCCTGGCTTGCTTCCGACTGCCTGATGGAAGGCAAGGGCGTCGCCCAGGCGCCGCGCAACACCCTGAAGCGGCTCGTTGCCGAAGCCGCCAAGGAGGGTATGCGCGTCAAGACCGGCGTCGAGCCGGAATTCTTCCTTGTGACGCCCGACGGCAAGCACATCAGCGACGAATACGATACGGCGTCCAAATCCTGCTACGACCAGCAGGCCGTGATGCGCCGCTATGACGTCATCGCCGAAATCTGCGACGCCATGCTCGACCTTGGCTGGCAGCCCTACCAGAACGACCATGAGGATGCGAACGGCCAGTTCGAAATGAACTGGGCCTTCGACGACGTTCTGGCCACGGCCGACAAGCATTCCTTCTTCAAGTTCATGGTCAAGTCGATCGCCGAAAAGCACGGCCTGCGCGCGACCTTCATGCCGAAGCCCTTCCAGGGCCTCACCGGCAGCGGTTGCCATGCCCACATCTCGGTATGGGATCTCGGCGGCAAGACCAATGCTTTCGCCGACAAGGACATGGAGTTGGGTCTGTCGGAAAAGGGCAGGCACTTCCTGGGCGGCATCATGAAGCACGCCTCGGCGCTGGCGGCGATCACCAATCCGACGGTGAATTCCTACAAGCGCATCAACGCACCGCGCACCGTTTCCGGCGCGACTTGGGCGCCGAACACGGTGACCTGGACCGGCAACAACCGGACCCACATGGTGCGTGTGCCCGGCCCCGGCCGCTTCGAATTGCGCCTTCCGGATGGTGCCGCCAACCCTTACTTGATGCAGGCGGCCATCATCGCTGCCGGCCTCAGCGGCATCCGCACCAAGGCGGATCCGGGCCAGCGCAGCGACATCGACATGTACAAGGACGGACATACCGTCACGCACGGCGCCAAGCTCCCGCTCAATCTGCTCGATGCGCTTCGTGCCTATGACGATGACGCCGAATTGAAGGCGGCGATGGGCGAGGAGTTTTCCTCTGCCTACATCAAGCTGAAGACCCAGGAGTGGAACTCCTACGCCTCGCACTTCACCCAGTGGGAGCGTGATCACACGCTGGATGTCTAACCGGTAGCCAGCTAAGGGTCGGCGCCCGATTTTCCGATCGGGCGCTGACCCGCAAGACGTGACTTTTTCGCCGGAATACATGCGATGAAATATTCGATCTTTTCACTCGCCAAGGCGGCGCTGTCCGGCCACAAAGGATGGACGCGGGCGTGGCGTGACCCGGCACCCAAGAGCCGCTACGACGTGGTCATTATCGGCGGTGGCGGCCACGGACTGGCGACGGCCTATTTCCTCGCTCACGAGTACGGCATCCGCAATGTCGCCGTACTGGAAAAGGGCTGGATCGGCTCCGGCAATGCCGGCCGCAACACCACCATCATCCGCTCGAATTACGGCCTTCCCGGCAATACCGGCTTCTACGAATTGTCGATGAAGCTGTGGGAGCGCATGGAGCAGGACCTCAACTACAACACGATGGTCAGCCAGCGCGGCATCATCAACCTTTATCACTCCGATGCGCAGCGCGACGCCTTCGCGCGGCGCGGCAACACGATGCGCATCAACGGCATCGATGCCGAGCTGCTCGACGCCGAGCAGATCCGCAAGGAACTGCCGTTCCTGAACTACAACAATGCCCGCTTCCCCATCATGGGCGGTCTCTTGCAGCGGCGCGCAGGCACCGCCCGCCATGATGCCGTCGTCTGGGGTTATGCGCGTGCCGCCAGTGAAGGCGGCGTCGACATCATTCAGAATTGCGAGGTCACCGGTTTCGTGCGCGACGCCAACGGCAAGGTGACCGGTGTCGAGACCTCGCGCGGCAGGATCGGCGCTGGCAAGGTCGGCATGGCGGTCGCCGGTTCTTCGTCGCGGGTCGCCGCGATGGCCGGCATGAAGCTTCCGATCGAAAGCCACGTGCTGCAGGCCTTTGTCTCCGAGGCTATCAAGCCGCTCATCCCGGGCGTCATCACTTTCGGTGCCGGCCACTTCTATGTCAGCCAGTCGGATAAAGGCGGGCTGGTCTTCGGCGGCGATCTCGACGGCTACAATTCCTACGCCCAGCGCGGCAACATGCCCGTCATGGAGGATGTCTGCGAGGGCGGCATGGCCATCATGCCGATGATCGGCCGCGTGCGCATGCTGCGGCAGTGGGGCGGCATCATGGACATGTCGATGGACGGCACGCCGATCATCGACAAGACGCCGGTGGACGGCCTCTACCTCAACGCGGGCTGGTGCTATGGCGGCTTCAAGGCGACGCCGGCATCGGGACTGGTCTTCGCTCATCTTCTTGCGCGCGACGAACCACATCCCGAAGCAGCGCTGTTTCGGCTCGACCGGTTCCGCCGCGGCGCGATGATCGACGAAAAGGGCCAGGGCGCCCAGCCGAACCTCCACTGAAAGCGAGACTGGCGGAATGCGTATTGCATGTCCTTTCTGCGGTGAACGCGAGAATGGCGAGTTCACCTATCTTGGCGATGCCTCGCCCGAGCGGCCCAACTTCGCCGTCGATGGCGGGGAGAGTCCCGAACGTGTCGAGGATGCCTTCTACGACTACGTCTACCTGCGCGACAACCTGGCGGGCGTCATGCGCGAATATTGGTATCACGGCGGCGGCTGCCGTTCGTGGCTTGTAGCCGAGCGCAATACCGTGACCCATGAGTTTATTTCCGTGACGGCGGCTCCGGGCGCGGGCGCTGCCTTGGCGGCGCGGGCAGGAGAATGACCATGTCGGGCTATTCCCAATCCGAACCTCTCGCCAGGACCGCGCCGATGGAGGCCAACGTCCGCGCGAGCGTCACGCCCGCCAGCCAATCGCACCGGCTGCGCAACGACGGCATGATCGACCGCCAGTCACCGCTGCGGTTCTCCTTCGACGGCAAGGCCATGACCGGTTTTGCCGGCGACACGTTGGCTTCCGCGCTCATCGCCAACGGCGTCAAGCTGGTGGGGCGTTCGTTCAAGTACCATCGCCCGCGCGGCATCGTCACGGCCGGGTCGGAGGAGCCGAGCGCGCTCGTCGAGATGCGCCCCGGTGCCCGGCGCGAGCCGAACACGCGAGCGACCACGCAGGAACTCTATGACGGCTTGATCGCGAACAGCCAGAACCGCTGGCCGTCGCTGCGTCGAGACTTCATGTCGGTCAACCAGTTGTTCGCACCGATCTTCGTCGCCGGCTTCTACTACAAGACATTCATGTGGCCGGCGAAGTTCTGGGAGTCGATCTACGAGCCGATGATTCGCCGCGCCGCTGGTCTCGGCAAGAGCGCCGAACTGCCTGATCCGGACCATTACGACAAGGCCTGGGCCCATTGCGACGTGCTCGTCGTCGGGGGTGGGCCCGCGGGCCTGTCTGCGGCGCTTGCCGCGGGCCGCGCCGGGTCGCGCGTCATTCTCGTTGAGGAAGATACCTTGCTCGGCGGTCGCTTGCTCAGCGACGGCGGCGAGATCGATGGCCTGGACGCCAGGGAATGGCTGCGTCGCGCGAGCCGCGAACTCGCTTCTCTGCCCAATGTCCGGGTGATGACCAGGACGGCCCTGTTCGGCGTCTATGACGGCGGCACCTACGCCGCGCTCGAGCGCGTCAGCGACAACGTCCCGACGCCGGGTCCGCACCAGGTCCGGCAGCGGCTCTGGCGCATTGCCGCCAAGCGTTCCGTGGTGACTGCGGGGGCGATCGAGCGGCCGGTTGTCTTCCCGGGCAACGATCGGCCGGGCGTGATGATGGCATCCGCCGTCCGCACCTATGTCAATCGTTTCGCGGCTCTGCCGGGCAGGCGCGTGGCGGTGTTCACCAACAATGATGACGGCTGGCGTACCGTCGAGGCTATCCATCGGGCCGGAGCGGAGATCGCAGCGGTGGTCGATCCCCGCGGCGAGGCGCCGTCGCAATACGGCAGGCTCGTCGATACTTACGATCTGCGTGTGCTGGCCGGGGTCGTATCCGACGTCAAGGGCGGTGTCGACGGCGTGCGCGGCATCGCCGTGACAGACAAGAACGGCCGGACGCAGCGTATCGATACGGACTGCCTTGCCGTTTCGGGAGGGTGGAACCCGAATGTGGGTCTGTCTTGCTTCCACCGCGGCAAGCCAGTCTGGCGCGAGGATATCGCGGCCTTCGTGCCGGGCGAGGCGCCAATAGGGATGACCATGGCCGGTGCCGCCAACGGCGATTTCTCGCTCGGCGCCTGCCTTCGCGACGGACATGCCGCGGGCGCCAAGGCGGCGTCCGAATGCGGTGCCGCCGGGAACCCGGGCGAGGCATCGACAGCCGAAGATGAGGCCTATGCCATAGCGCCGCTCTGGCATGTCAAAGGCAAGGGCAAGGCGTTCGTCGACTTCCAGCACGACGTTACAGCGTCCGACGTGACCCTGGCCCAGCGGGAAGGCTTTGAAAGCGTCGAGCATCTGAAGCGCTACACCACGCTTGGCATGGCTACCGACCAGGGCAAGACGTCCAACATCAATGGCCTCGCCATCATGGCGGAAGCCAGCGGTCGCACCATTCCCGAGACCGGCACGACAATCTACCGGCCACCATACGCGCCCGTCGCCATAGGCGCGTTCGCCGGCCACCATCGCGACGAGAATTTCCATGCCACGCGGCTGACGCCGTCGCACCATTGGGCCGCGAGACAGGGCGCGGTGTTCGTCGACACCGGGCTGTGGAAGCGCGCGCAGTGGTACCCGCGCGCCGGCGAGAAGGACTGGCTGGAATCGGTGACCCGCGAAGTCAAAGCCGTGCGCAACGGTGTCGGTTTCTGCGACGTCTCGACGCTCGGCAAGGTCGACGTGCGCGGAGCAGACGCCGGCGTCTTCCTTGATCGTGTCTATATCAATGCTTTTTCGTCGCTCGCGGTGGGCAAGGCGCGTTATGGCCTGATGCTGCGCGAAGACGGCATCGTCATGGACGACGGCACGACCTCCCGTCTGGCCGAAGACCACTACTTCCTGACGACGACCACGGCCAAGGCCGGTCCGGTCATGCAGCATCTCGAATTCTGCCGGCAGGTGCTGTTTCCGGAACTCGACGTGCAGCTGACCAGTGCCACCGACCAGTGGGCGCAATTCTCCATCGCAGGCCCGAACACGCGCAAACTGCTGCAGGCTCTGGTCGACCCGTCGGAGGATCTGACCAATGAGGGCTTCCCGTTCATGGGCGTCCGCGAGGTCAAGCTGCGGGGAGGCGTGACCGCTCGCCTTTTCCGCATCTCGTTCTCCGGCGAAATGGCCTTCGAGATTTCGGTGCCGGCCCGCTACGGCGCGGCGATGGCCGAGAACCTGATGATAGCCGGCAAGCCCTACGGCGTGACGCCCTACGGCACCGAAGCGCTCGGCGTCATGCGCATCGAGAAGGGGCATGTCGCCGGCCCCGAGCTCAACGGCACAACCACGGCCGATGATCTCGGCCTCGGCAAGATGATGTCGAAGAAGAAGGATTTTGTCGGTCGCGTGATGGCTGGGCGCGAGGCGTTGACGGCCCCGAACCGCCAGGTTGTCGTCGGCATAAAGCCGCTCGACCGAGGACGCCGCCTGCGCTCTGGCGCACACGTCATACCCAAAGGGGCGATCCCAGGTCCGCAAACAGACCAAGGCTACGTCACATCGGTCTGCTTCTCGCCGATGCTTGACCAATGGATCGGCCTTGGTCTGGTCGAACGCGGGCGCGAGCGAATTGGTGAGATCGTCCGCATCCATGATCCCCTGCGGAGCGAGGACTATGAGGCCGAGATCTGCAGCCCCGTCTTCTACGATCCAGAAGGAGTACGCCAGCGTGGCTGAATTTTCCTGGAACACCCAATCGCCGCTGGAGAGCGCGCTCGTCCCTGGTCACCACGGCGTGACCGGTCCGCAAGTGGGCGTTACGCTGGAGGAGGTGCGCGACATCAGCCTGGTTCAGGTCATGACGCGGCGTGGCAGAGCGGCCGAGACCGCGAAGGCAGCCAAGAAGGTGTTCGGCATCCAGCCTCCGACCTCTCCCAGTGCCGCAGTGGGCCGGCACGCTACGCTGATCTGGTCGGGCCCGGACCAGTTCATCGCCTTTTCTGCGCGATCGGCAGAGGATCAATTTGTCAAATTGTCAGAGGCCTTCGCCGGCGTCGCGTCGCTCTCCGACCAGTCAGATGGGCGCTGCCTGATCCGGATTGGCGGACCCCGCGTCCGTCAGGCGCTGGCGAAGTTTTGTTCGCTGGATCTGGATGACAGGGCGTTCCCTCCGGGCGCCGCAGCGACAACCTCGATCGACCACACGGCGATGAATATATGGCGCGGGGCGGATAGCACGGACGGGCACGCCATCTTCAACATGCTTGTCTTCACCAGCTTCGCCGACAGCCTTTGGCATACGATCCTGGACTCCGCCCTTGAGTATGGGGTTCAGGCGTCGTTGGCTCACGCCGCATAGTCTGCCGAGCCGATCGCACCTTTACCGAGACAAAACCCGTTTCGACGTGGCTGTTCGCCGCTGCGCATTGACCGCGCAGCGGCGCTGTCACTGCTTGACATGCATGCCGCGTAAAACTGCGCAGCGGTTTTGCGAAAACGACATACATAAAAACGAAGACTTAAAGCGCGTCGCCTGAACCCGTTTCAGCGCGGCGTGCTTTGGACTAGCGGGCATCCTGGCAACCGCTCAAAAAAGAAAGTCTTGGCACGATGTGCCAAGACTTGAAGGGCGCTCCGTGGTCTAGCGTCTTGGGGAGTACGGATTTCCTCAGAACAGGCCTTCGATCTGACCCTGCTCGTTGAGGAAGATCTTTTCCGAGGACGGGGCCTTGGGCAGGCCGGGCATGGTCATGATCTCGCCGC
>NZ_JAVIIY010000008.1:0-324788 GCF_033977345.1 Mesorhizobium dulcispinae | reverse complement strand
TCGAGCAGGCCTTCGCCAAGATCAAACACTGGATGCGCCAGGCGCAGAAACGCACCGTCGAGGACACCTGGCGACACATCGGCCACCTCGTCGAAACCATCGAGGCAGCCGAATGCAAGAACTACTTCGCAAACGCCGGATACGCTTCCGTCAAAACGTGAAAGACTCTAGAAATTACCGAGCAGACTGCGAAGCGATAGCCGGGGGCCGAAACGCGCCGAGAATGGTCCCTACCGTTGCGGCTGAAAGCACGAGATGGAGGCCGTCGAACGGCCAAGCCAGTCCGAAATGCATCAGCATAAGGTTCAAGAAGGAAGGCGACGCGCCATCCGCGGGAATCAGGATCAAGCCTACGGCGAGGCCCAGCCCATATTTGAGTATGGCAACTATTGCGAAAACGATGAACATTATGGCGACGAAACGCAGACGATTGCCGTCGAGCGCGCGCCAGCACCCGACTGGATCAAACGATCCCGTCCAGAGAAAATCGCCGACAAAGAGATATGCCCAGGCAAGTATGAAGCCGCCCACAAGCATGTTGAAGACTCCCCTCGCCATCGCCCAGGACGCGACGTCCTCGGGGCTGAGCGGCTGGTCATGTGTGGCCAGCAGGCCGGCAACAAACAGTCTGTGCTCGCCCGCGACCGCAAAGCCGCAAAAAAGCTGGACGGCCGCGAGAAGCAACGCAGCCAGAAGAATCCGTTGGCCGAGCTCAAAGCGCACGCCCGGGATAGCGAAGCGTTTGACACGCTCAATGCCGCGCCGAACAACGATATGGCCGTGCTCGGGCGCGTTTGCCATGCGGTCGAGAACGAACGCAAAGACCATCGCCGAGAACGGCGCGGCAACGACGGCGGAAAGCCAAGTCCTGGGGGCAAAGCCTCGCGATAGGAGCCAGGTAGGCGCCTGCTCCGGATCGGCAAAAAGAATAAGGGTAAGCACCGCCAGACAGAGCGTCGTCAGAAAGCAGGGAAACCAGGCGGCCACGAAGAGCGGCCAGGCATTCGCGCGGCAATAGCCGAACACCCTCGCAACGGTCTTGCCGATGCGCAAGACGCGACGCTTCCGCGATACGGCAGGCAACTCGTCCAGCGTTGAAATCGGCGTCAACCCCGCAGCGAACTACTTACGCAGAATAATGCACCGCAAGGAACTGTCGCGCAAGCTCTCGCAAGGAGCGCGCTCGCGGGATCAAAGCTCGTCGGCGCGCGATCTCGCGGCGCGTCTAAACAACTTCACGCGGAAGACTTGCCCAAAGGCATTGGCAAGTTGTCGAAGTCCAGGAATTCTTGGAGGAAATGCACGAGTCGGCGGCATTGAAGAGGCGGCGCAACTGCCCCCGATCCGCACCGTCGGAGAGCCGACGCCGCCGGCTCTGTCAGGCAGCCAGCTTGCGCGGCATCCTCAGCGCTTCCTCGACCACGTCGAGAAACATCTCGGCGCAGGCCTTCCAGCTGTAGCGCATGGCGCGCTGGCGCGCCTCCGCGCGGTCGATGCGAAGCGCCTTGAGCGCGGCCTCGCCCAGATCCTCCGATACCGCGCCGCCAACGCCGTCGCCGACGATGTCGATCGGTCCCGTCACCGGATAGGCGGCTACCGGCGTGCCGCTGGCCAAAGCCTCGATGATGACGTTGCCGAACGTGTCGGTGCGGCTCGGAAAGACGAAGACGTCGGCCGAGGCATAGATCTCCGCCAGTTCGTCGTTCGGGCGATGGCCGAGGAAATGCGCGTTCGGATAGCGGGCCTTGAGCTTTGCCAGCTCCGGCCCTTCGCCGACCACCACCTTGCTGCCGGGGAGGTCGAGATCAAGGAACGCGGTCAGGTTCTTTTCGATCGCGACGCGGCCGACGCAGAGGAAGACGGGGCGAGGGAAGCTGTCCTTGCGCTTGTCCGGCCGGAAATGATCGGTGTCGACGCCGCGCGTCCAGGGTCTCAGCTTGTTGAAGCCGCGCGCGGCGAGGTCGTCCGCCAGCGACTGTGTGGCGACAAGCGTGCCCTGTCCGGAATTGTGGAAGTCGCGCAGCCAGTTATAGGCCCAGCTTTCCGGCACCGGCAGGCGGGCGCTGAGATATTCGGGAAAACGCGTATGGTAGCTGGTCGTGAAGGGGCGCCCGGCCTTGCGGCAATAGCGGCGCGCCATGATGCCCAGCGGCCCTTCGGTGACGATGTGGATATGGTCGGCCTTGCGCGCATCGATCAGACGCGCGACATGGCCAGGCGTCGTCAAGGCGAGCCGGATGTCCGGATAGGTCGGCAGCGGCAAGGTGCGGAAGATGTTCGGCGTCAGGAAATCGACCTGGACGTCGTAGGACTTCAAGGTTTCGGTCAGCCGCTCCAGCGTGTGGACCACGCCGTTGACCTGCGGCCGCCATGCATCGGTGACCATCAGGATTCGCATGACGATCCTTCGGAGGGATTCTTGAGCGCGCCGGCGCGGTGGCGGAACGGCGACCAGGCAGCAGCTCTCGCTTCGCTCCAGCGCACCCGGGCAGGCACGGGATCGAAGCGGGGCGGCAGAGCCGAATCGATAAAGGTCGCGCGCTTCATGCGCGCTCTTGACCATGGTTTCATGACGGGCGGATGAAGCCTGTCTTTGCCCGATTTAGGCGGGGACCTTGATCACGGCGCGCAGGCCGCCGAGCGGGCTGTCTTCCAGGCTGATGTCGCCGCCGTGGCTGCGGGCGATGTCGCGGGCGATCGACAGGCCGAGACCGGTGCCGCTGGCATCGAGGTTGCGCGCCTCGTCGAGCCGCAGGAACGGCTTGAACACCTCTTCGCGCTTGTCGAGCGCAATGCCGGGACCGTCATCGTCGATGGTGACGGTCAGCGAGCCGCGGCCGTGGTTGGCATGAACCTCGACGGTCTTGGCATAGCGGAAGGCGTTGCCGATGACGTTGGACATCAGCCGGGCAAAGGCGTTCGGCCGCACATGCACGGTCGGATCGCCGGTCAGTGTCGTCGACAGCTTGCATTTGCGCAGCTGCGCTTCCTCGCCAAGCTTCTGGAAATAGGCATCGAGATCGAAGCGGCCGGTGTCTTCCGCCGCCTCGCCGCGGGCAAAGGAGAGATAGCCCTCCAGCATCGATTGCATGTCGTCGATGTCCTGGTTGAGCGCGGCCTTGGTTTCCGACTTGCCTCCGGCCAGCGCCAGCTGCAGCTTGAAGCGGGTTAGAATGGTCCTGAGGTCATGGCTGACGCCGGTCAGCATGGCGGTCCGCTGCTCGATCTGGCGCTCGATGCGCTCCCGCATCTGGATAAAGGCGAAGCCGGCACGGCGCACTTCCTCCGCACCGCGGGGGCGGAAATCGCGCGGCATCGGCCGCCCCTTGCCGAAGCTCTCGGCGGCTTCGGCCAAGGTCAGGATCGGCCTGATCTGGTTGCGCAGGAAGGGGATGGCGATCATCAAGAGCACCAGCGAGGTGCCGACCATCCAGATAAGGAAGATGTGGGTGTTCGAGGCATAGGCCTGGCTGCGGCGCACGAAGACGCGCAGGACCTTGCCTTCGAGCTGGACGCGGACCTCTACGACATTGGAGTTGCCGACCGTGTCGATCCAGAAGGGACGGTTGATCTGACGGGTAATCTCCGACGACAGGGCCGTGTCGAGGATGGAGAAGAACGGCTTCGGTCCGGGGGGCGGCAGGGGATCGGGCGGCAGCAGATCCACTTTCAGCTGCATGCGGTCCTGGGCGATGCGGATGATGTTGGCGTAATCGGCGTCGTGCGGATAGGTTTCCATCATGTCGATGATGGCGGCGATGTCTGCGATCGTCGCCTGCGACAGGCGTTGGGTGACCGTCTGCCAGTGGCGCTCCATGAAGACGAAGGCGACGACCGACTGCAAAAGGATCATCGGCGCGATGACGATGATCAGGGAGCGGGCATAAAGCCGCTTCGGCATGTAGAGCGCGACCAGGCGCCAGAACCGGTTCCAGGCGCGCGGCATCGCTCTTAGCGTCCGCAATGCGAGATCGCCGAGGCCGCCGCCTTTGGGCTTGTCCAGTTGCGTGGTCGCCATTCGCCCTTCCGCTCATCGATGGCCGTTCAGCAACGGCCAGCGACGAGCATTTTATTCGACGCTGAGCCGATACCCAATACCGCGCACGGTCTGCAGCCAGACCGGATTGGACGGATCGCGCTCGATCTTGCGGCGCAGCCGGTTGATCTGGACGTCGATGGTGCGTTCGCCGACATCCGATTCGTCGCCGACGAGCTCGTGGCGGGGAATCGTCTCGCCCGCACGCGCCGCGAAGATCGCCAGGATCTCCTGCTCGCGGTCGGTCAGCTTCAGCGCCTCGCCGCCGCGCTTCAGTTCGCGCTTGGCGATCTGGAACGTGTAGGGGCCGAAGACGAGCTGCTCGACCTTCGGCGTCGCCGCCGGCCCGCCGCGGCGCAGGATGTTGTTGATACGCAAGATGAGCTCGCGCGGATCGAAGGGCTTCGGCAGATAGTCGTCGGCGCCGGCCTCGAGCCCGGTGATGCGGCTGTCGGTTTCCGACAGCGCCGTCAGCATCAGGATCGGCACGTTCTTCTCGGCCCGCAGCGCCTTGGTGAGGTCGACGCCGGTTTCGCCGGGCATCATGACGTCGAGCACAAGCAGGTCGAAGTCGAGCCCCGCGAGCTTGCGCCGGGCCTCGCCGGAGTTACCGGCGACGGTGACGCGAAAACCGTTCTCGGACAAATATTGCTTGAGCAGATTGCGGATGCGGGTGTCGTCATCGACCACCAGCAGATGCGGCGCATCATCGCCGGGCGCTGCCGGATGATCAACCTTCTCAGTGGTCTCCATTTTTCTTCCCCGATGTTTGCGCAGGCACAATGTTGATCTGCGCCCTTAGTTCCGGATTGACCATCGCCTCCAGGAATCTTTCGATCGAGGCGCGTTCGGTGGTCCCGGAATCCTCCAATGCAGCACGGATGCGGCGCGACTGTGGCCGTGCCAGCGCCAGTGCCAGCGCGCGTCCCTTGGCGGTCGGGTAGAGCTCGCGCTGCCGGCGGTCGCGCGGACCTTGCACCTGGACAATATGATCCGTGTCGATCAACTGCTTCAACACCCGCGCCAGGCTCTGCTTGGTGATCTTCAGCACGTCGAGCAACTCGGCAACCGTCAGACCGGGTCTGCGGTTGACGAAATGCAGCACGCGATGGTGGGCGCGGCCGAAGCCGTAATCGGCAAGGATCTGGTCGGGATCGGAGGTGAAGTCGCGATAGGCGAAGAAAAACAGCTCGATGATGGCGAAGTCGATGCCGTCTTCGTCGGAGATCGCCGTCCTGATCGGTTTTCCGGTTGCGGGGCTTCGATCCGTCATCATGTCTCCATGCCCAAGCGAGGATTACGTCAGTACTGTTGACGTAATTTCCCGGCAATGATAATTTTTGACAAGCTTTTCGGCGGATTGCGAACGAAAAGGCAAGCGGAAGTCGTTTTTCCGGAACTTCCTGAGTTTGCCATGGATTGAATATCCGCCTACGTTTCCAGGCACCGGCCGGCGTTTCGGACCCTGTGGCGCGGCTGACACGAAACGCCATATGACACAACGATTTGCGGGCGCCCGCCCGCGGGAGGTTTCCATGGCATCCGTTCCCTTCGACCAACTGGACGGCTTCATCTGGATGAACGGCGAGTTCGTCAATTGGGCCGACGCCAAGATCCACGTGCTGACCCACGGCCTGCACTATGCCAGCGCCGTCTTCGAGGGCGAGCGCGCCTATGGCGGCCAGATCTTCAAGCTGACCGAGCACAATGAGCGCCTGCATGAATCGGCGCGCCTGCTCGGCTTCAAGATTCCCTATTCGGTCGCCGAGATCGACGAGGCCTGCCGCACGCTTCTGAAGAAGCAGGGTTTCCAGGACGCCTATGTGCGCCCGATCGCCTGGCGCGGCAGCGAGCAGATGGGCGTTTCGGCGCAGAACAACCGCATCAACTGCGCCATCGCCATCTGGCAGTGGCCGAGCTATTTCGACCCGGCGCAGAAGCTGAAGGGCATCCGTCTCGACATCGCCGAATGGCTCCGGCCCGACCCGCGCACCGAGCCGTCCAAGTCCAAGGCCGCCGGCCTTTACATGATCTGCACGCTCTCCAAGCACGCCGCCGAGGCCAAGGGCTATGCCGACGCCATGATGCTCGACTGGCGCGGCCAGGTGGCGGAAGCCACCGGCGCCAACATCTTCTTCGTCAAGGACGGCAAGATCCATACGCCGACGCCCGACTGCTTCCTCGACGGCATTACCCGCCGCACCGTCATCGGCCTGGCCAAGGACCGCGGTTTCGAGGTGATCGAGCGCGCCATCATGCCGGAAGAGCTCGAAGGCTTCGAGCAGTGCTTCCTCACCGGCACGGCCGCGGAAGTCACTCCGGTTTCGGAGATCGGTCCATACCGATTCGAAGTCGGCGAGATCGCAAAGACGTTGATGAACGACTATTCTGCTGCAGTGCAACCAAAGCACGCCATTGCCGCAGAATAGAGATAGTCACAGCTTTTTTGTGCAACAGGGGCGGTTTTCGGGCCGCCCCTTTTATTTAAGTGCCCGCGCATTTGACTTTCGAACAATTCGGCGTCTCATGATGGCGTCGGCCCGAGGAGGCTGGCGGCTATGGAGGGACGAGGTACATGGATACGAACACGCTCGTTGCGATCGTTATTCAGGTGATTACGGGTGTTATCGGCGGTCAGGCCGTCGGCGCGGCGTTTAAACAAGCGGCACTGGGTCAGCTTCCCAAGATCCTCGGTGGCGCCATCGGCGGCGTCGGCGGCGCGGCCATTCTCGGCAGCCTGCTCGGCGGCGGTACGGTCGATACGGCGGCGGCCGCGGCTGCGGCGGGCGGACTGGGCAGCGCGTTGAACGTGCAGAATATCGTCGGCGGCGCCGGCGGCGGCGCCATCCTGACCGCCATCATCGGCGCGGTCATGGGCGCGATGAAGAAATAGGCCAAGATACCTTTCGGGCCTGCACAATGGGCGGCTGCGGCCGCCCATTTCTTTTCAAGTGTCAGCCGGCGGCTGCCGCCGGCATTTCCTTTTCGAGGGTCATTCGCCCGGGCTGACGGTGGACGCAGTCCGCCGTGTTCTCTACATCAGGGCGACACTTCGAAAGGAAAATCATGGGTCAGCTCAACGCCGGCATCGTGCCGGTCACGCCCTTCCAGCAGAACTGCGCCATCCTGTTCGACATGAACGACAGGAACGGCGTCGTCGTCGATCCCGGCGGCGATGTCGACAAGATACTGGCGGCGCTGAAGGACAATGCGATCACCGCGGAGGCGATCTGGATCACCCACGGCCATATCGATCATGCCGGCGGAGCGATGGACCTGAAGGACTCGCTCGGCGTCGATATCGTTGGTCCGCATGAGGCCGACCGGCCGTTGCTCGCCAATCTCGAGAACCAGGCCAGGCGTTTTGGGCTGACGGATCCCGTGCGCAATTGCGTGCCGGACCGCTTCTTGAGCGAAGGCGACACGGTCTCTTTCGGCGAGCATGTATTCGAGGTGCTGCATTGTCCGGGGCACGCGCCGGGCCATGTCGTCTACTACAACCGCGCGGCCAAGTTCGCCCATGTCGGCGACGTGCTGTTTCGCGGCTCGATCGGCCGCACCGATCTGCCGGGCGGCGATCACGCCGCGCTGATCGCCTCGATCAAGGACAAGCTTCTGCCGCTTGGCGACGACATCGGCTTCATCTGCGGCCACGGTCCGGGCGGCCGTTTCGGCGAGGAGCGGCGGACCAATCCATTTTTGGTCTGACCCGCAAACAAAACAAAAGCGCCGCGGAGAAGCGGGCGCTTTTGCCTGGGGCAGGGAACCCTAATGGTTGTTTAGACGCAATTCCGAACGGAAACTGTTTCACACTTTTCCTGGAATTGCTCCGGTTAGTTGGCGACGCAGAAATGCTGCTCGCCATCATTGCCGGTGAATGTGCCCGTACGCGAGTTGAAGGTGCGGTAGCGGTCCGAGCAATACTCGTACCAGTCGCGGGTCCACGGCTCGGCATAGCGGTCGGCATAGACGACACGCGGCTGAACGTAGTAGCGGCGAACGGGTCGGTCGACATAGTAGCCGTCATCATAGGCCGGATCGTAGTATCTCGGCCCGGGGTTGCGCGCTGCCGATCAGGGCGCCTGCCGCGAGGCCGACAACGCCGGCGGCGAGGGCGTCGCCATTATGATGATGACGATGCCAGCGCCAATCGTCAGCATTAGCCGCCGAGAAGGTGGCCAAAGTGGTCGCGGCAATGCCGGCGGTCAGGATGGCGGTCTTGAGAAATCGGTTCATTTTCGGTCTCCTTCGCGCCGGCCCGCGTATTTTTCAGGGATGCGGATCGGCTTTAGCAAAGGTTAATAGGAGACCGTGGCTGAACGGAGGCTGAACAAAATTGGGTCAAACGATTTCGCGGCTCGAACAAAATTCCGAGCTCTGCGGGAGCGTCCCCGCCTGCTCAGCCTCCGTCGGATCCGTCTTGAGCCGGCTTAGCCGATAGACAGATTGACGGCCTTCGGACCCTTGCCGCGCTTGTCCGGCTCGGTGTCGAATGTCACTTTCTGCCCATCCTCAAGACCGGGAAGGCCCGACGCCTGCACGGCCGAAATATGGACGAAGACATCCTTCGCGCCATCGTCGGGCGTGATGAAGCCGAAGCCCTTGGCATGGTTGAAGAATTTGACGGTGCCGGTCTGCGGCATGGGAAGCTCCTTTGATCCCATCAAGTCAGTCTCGGGCCGGCAAACTGCCCGAGAGGAAATTTGTCCTTTATTTTAGCGCTATCGGCAAGAGAAAGTTTTCGCCTGCCAATCGCGCCATTTGCCGGACAAAAAAGGGCGCAACGGAACCGTCGCGCCCTCGAAAACTCAAGCTTCTTGCGAAGCCCAATCATGATCCTGCTACGCCAATCATCAGCTGAAAACAGGCAGCTTTGCCTGCTCAGGCAGCGCGCAGGTTGACCGCCTTCGGGCCTTTGCCCATGCGGTCCGGCTCGACGTCGAAGGTGACCTTCTGGCCGTCGACGAGCGTGCGCAGGCCGGAGGCCTCGATCGCGGAGATATGGACGAACACGTCCTTGGCGCCGCCGTCAGGCGTGATGAAGCCGAAGCCTTTGGTGGCGTTGAAGAACTTTACGGTGCCGGTCTGGGCCATGGGGAAACTCCTTCACCCGTATCAGTCTCGTGGGCTCGCCCGCTGCCTTGGGCTGATCCCGGTGTTGCTTCGGCAGTTATGCATTCGCGCATGGTCAAAGCCCCCGCCGAAAAACGGGGCCGTCAGAGATTCACACTATCGGGGAAAGGTCGTCCAAAACGCGCCGCTCTCCGGGTCGTAAATGCCCGAACACCAAATTTATTACACGGAAACGTGATGGTTGCAAGACAGCGCCGCGGGCGGCCCTCGGCGCGCCCAACGCAAGGGCATCGATAGACCCGGCGTCTTGACCGGTCATCGGCCAGAAAAAGGCCAGGCATGGGCCAGCGCGAAGGCATGCGGCGCCGGGTTCTTTCGGCCGGGGCAATTCAAGAAACCGGGGGTTGCCTTTGATGCCGGAATGGCGAGGATCGTCACCAATCGATGCCAGTCTCGATGGTGAGGAGGGGCCCATGCGATTTCTCGCGGCAATCGTTTCACGGCAGGGCGGTCTTGTCGCCATGCTTCTGTCGGCATTGCTGGCGGCCTGCACAGTGGTGGTCGACGAAGGGTCCGGCCCACGCCCGCCGAGGCCGCATCCGCAGCTCTGCACCATGCAATACGAACCGGTCTGCGCACGGCGCGGCGGCGACCGCCAGACCTTCGCCAATGCCTGCCTGGCCGACAGGGCAGGGTATCGCATCGTGCGCGACGGTCCTTGCCGGGATGGCGGAGGTGGCGAGCAGACCTTCTGCACCCGCGAATACGCGCCGGTCTGCGCCAGGCGCCACGGCGAGGTTCGCACCTTCCCCAATGCGTGCGAAGCGCGTGCTGCGGACTATCGCATCGTTGGCGATGGGCCTTGTTAGCGAGGCCGCGCCTGCGTTCTGCCCACGCACTTGAATCTACCGCCCGCTTGGCTTAGGTCGAGCGGACGGACAAACACGGCAGGTTTCCCATTAATAGAGATCAGAGAAGAGCTGCGGGCGCGAGTGGCAAAGCCGGTTCGGCAAGCCCGCTCGATCCTTATGTGCAGCGGGCGCTGCAGCTGCACCAGGCAGGGCGCCGCCAGGAAGCGGAGTCGCTTTACCGGCAGGTGCTGGGGCAGCAGCCGAACCATGCCGCGGCCCTGCACTTCCTCGGGCTTCTCCTGCACCAGACCGGCCGTAGCGAGGAAGGGCTCGACCTCATCGAGCAGTCGGTGACGCTGCAGCCCCGGAACGCCGACTTCCTCAACAATATGGGCACGGTGATGCGCGACCTCGGTCGCGTCGCCGCCGCCGTCGATTTCTTCCGCGGCGCGGTGGACATCCGGCCGGACCAATTGGCAGCGCGCGACAATCTCGGCTCGTCGCTGAAGCAGCTCGGCCAGTTCGAGGGCGCCGAGGAGATCTACCGCGGCACGATCGGCCGCAACCCGTTCCATGTGCGGGCCCGCATCGGCCTTGCCGAAACGCTGCAGGAAGCCGGGCGGCTGGACGAGGCGATTGCGCTCTTCCGCGAGTCACTGTCGATCCGGCCCAAGGATGCCGAACTGCTCTATGGGCTCGGCGTCGCCATGATGGAGAAGGGCAAGCTTGCGGAAGCCGCCGATCTTGCCCGCCAGGCGGTGGCGATCGCTCCCGCTATGGCCAAAGCCTGGCTTCTGCTGACGCAGGTCAAGCGCCAGACCGAACGCGATGCCGAACTCGCGGGGATGGAAGCCGAGCATGCCAAGGCGCCGCAGGACAGCCTTGCGCGCATGCAGCTTTCCTTCGGTCTCGGCAAGGCCAGTGACGACCTGAAGGACTATGGCCGCGCCTTCGACTATTTCGCCGAGGGCAACGCGATCCGTCGCAAGGGCATCGACTACGACCCGGTGAGGACACGCGACGAGTTCGAAGCGATGAAGGCGGTCTTCGACGAGGCTTTCTTCGAAAAGCACAGGCCGAGCGACATTTCCGACGATACGCCGATCTTCGTCGTCGGCATGCCGCGTTCCGGCACGACGCTGGTCGAGCAGATCATCGCCAGCCATCCGCAGGTCTTTGGCGCCGGCGAGCTCAGCATCCTGAAGACGGCGGTCGGCAAGCAGTTTCCGATGAGCATGCCGGGCGGCTTTCCCTGGGGGATCGCCGACATGCCGGACAAGGCCTTCGCCGAGGCGGGGCAGGCCTATCTCGACATGCTGCACACCCGCTATCCGGGTTTCAAGCATGTCACCGACAAGATGCCGGGCAACTTCCTGCTGGTCGGCTTCCTGCACATGATGCTGCCGAAGGCCAAGATCGTGCATTGCGCACGCGACGCGGCGGCCACGTGCCTGTCGATCTTCAAGGTGCATTTCCGCGGCGACAGCCACCGTTACGGCTACGATCTCGGCGAGCTCGCCGATTTCCATAACCTCTATACCGACATCATGGCGCATTGGCACAAGGTGCTGCCCGGCGTCGTCCACGATGTGCGCTACGAGGATTTCGTCGCCGACCAGGAAGGGCAGACGCGGGCGCTGATGGCGCATCTCGGCCTGCCCTGGGACGACAAGGTGCTGTCGTTCCATGAGACCGACCGGCCGGTGCGCACGGCGTCGGCCGCGCAGGTGCGCCAGCCGATGTATCAGGGCTCGGTCGATCTGTGGAAGCGCTATGGCGACAGGCTGAAGCCGCTGCTCGATCGGCTGAATTAGCATACCGGCCATCGATTGGCCGAAGCGCCCGAACTTCGTCATCCACGGGCGGAGCAGCCGCGAAGCGGCGTCGCGAAGACCCGAGGATCCATGCCGTGACTTCGCGCGAAGGGTAAAGGCGGCGCAGAACAGAGGTCGTTCTGCACCGCGGTGACGCTTATAGGTAATGGCATGGATCCTATGGTCTGCGCCGCGTCGCTTCGCTCCTTGCTCCGCCATAGGATGACGACCTCAGGATCGTTTCGGCCAATCGCAAAGGTCGCAATCTGCCAGCCCTGGAGTTGCGCCAGTTGCTCAAAGCTCGATGAACGGCTGGAAGCCGCCGAAGATCATGCGCTTGCCGTCGAAGGGCATTGTCGACCAGTCCATCTTGAGACGTTCGTCGGCCATCACTTTTGCCATGACCGCGTCGCGGCTCTGCCTGGATTCATAGACCACCCAGGCAAAGATGACGACTTCGTCGTCCTTCGCCTGCACGGCGCGCGGGAACGAGGTCAGCTCGCCATAGGGCACGTCGTCGCCGATGCATTCGACGTAGGAGAGCGCGCCGTGCTCCATCCATATTGGGCCTGCACGATTGGCCAGCTTCTTGTAGTCGTCGAGGGTGGCCTTCGGCACGGCAAGCACGAAACCGTCGACATAGGACATGGTGAAACTCCTTTGCTGAAAAACAAGCGCCGGGTCGGCGGGGGTACGACCCGGCGCGGGTGAGCGCGTCAGCCCTGCTGGCGACGCTGCTCGCTAGGGAATTTACTTCACCGGCGCGTTCATCGCCCAGGCGACGCCGAAGGGATCCTTCACCTGGCCCCAGCGGTCGCCCTAGAACATCACCTGGAGCGGCGTGACGATCTCGCAGCCGGCGTCCACCGCGCGCTTCCACCAGGCATCGATATCGTCGCTGCCGAGGTGGAGCTGCAGCACGTAACCCTGCGCCGCCTGATGCGGATGGCCGTGCTCGGGATAGGCGTCGCCCAGCATCAGCGTCGAGCCGTTGACGTAAAGATGGATGTGCATGGTGCGGCCCTTGTCGTCGGGCGGATAGGCAAAGACCTCCTCGGCCCCGAAAGCCTTCTTGTACAACTCGGCCGCCTTGATAGCGCCGTCGACCTGCAGATAAGGGGTCAGCCCGCCAAGCACCTTGGCGCGGGGTGGGGTCTGGTCGGTCATTTTGCGTGTTCCTCTTCACGGGTTGATTGGGCGTTGCGATCAAAAGACGGACGAGGCGACAGCAATCCTACACGATCGCGGAAATTTTTTCAGAGGGCCGAGCCCGAACAGGCCGGGCAGCCGGGGAAGCCGAGTGACTGGCGCATGAACCGGTTGGCCACGTTCAGATGACCTTGCTGAAGGTGGCCGTGCGGCGGCTGCTGCGGGTGTCGAGAATTTCCGGAAAGCCGATATCCTTGCGCAGGTCAGCCGGCAGCGAAAGCAGCATGCGTTCGCTGCGGTAGCGGGCGCGCGCCGCCGCATACTGATTGGCGATGCGGCCGATGGATGACAGTATCGACATGACGAATTCTCCCTGGTTGATGCCGGCATCATCGTGTCGGCATCCCAAGGACGAGGAGTGCTGCGGCGATCCGACAGATCGCCGGAATTTTTTGTGCGCCCGGAAAGCCAGCCGTTACAGGCCGGCCTTGTCGTGGTCCCAGCGCTCCGCGGCGGCCGCGCGGAAGAACTCCTCGGGACCATCGACTTCGATCAGCCGCCGTTTCTCGATCAGCCAGAAACGATTGCCGACCGCGCGGATGAAGGAGCGGTCGTGCGAGGCGAGCAGGCAGCTCGCCTGATGCTTCAGCAGTTCCTCTTCCAGCGCTTCCTGGCCATCGATGTCGAGGTGGTTGGTCGGCTCGTCGAGCAGGTAGAAATTGGGGTTGATCAGCCGCAGCACCAGCATCATCAGCCTGGACCGCTGCCCGCCCGACAATGCGCCGATCTTTTTCTCCTGCAACTCGATGGCGACGCCGGCCCGGCGAGAAGCGAACGGGCGCGCTGCTCGCCGACCTTGAAGCGGCGCGAGACCATCGCCAGCGGCGTGTCGTCGCCGCTAATGCCCGACAGCGCCTGGTCGCTGTAGCCGAGCACGGTCGACGGCGTCACCTTGACGTTCGGCGCCGTTCCCGGTTCGGCGATGGCGTTGCGGATCATGGCGATGAAGCGCGACTTGCCGACGCCGTTGCGGCCGAGCAACACGACGCGGTCGCCTTGGCAGATATGGCGCTTGCCGGTCCTGAACAGCAGCGTGCCGTCGGGCGTCTCGACTGCCGCGTCGTCAAGCGTGATCAGCACCTTGGCGTGGGTGCCGCGGTTGGCGAGCCTGATCGCACCCGTCGAGCGTTCGCGATGCGCCTGCACTGCCGCATCTTCCAGCCTCTCGGCTCGTTCCTTGAGCTGCTTGGTCTTCACCGTCAGCAGATCGCTGCCGGAGTTGATGCCAATGTTGTTGAGCTTCGCGGCTTGGCGGCGCAATTGCTGGGCGACCTTCATGTCGCGCTCGAACCGCCGCGCCGTCGAGGCGTCGACCTCGTCGAGCGCCTGCCTGGCGCGCGAATAGGGCAGCGAGAACACCGGCGATTCTTCCGGGCGCAGGAACAGCGTGCGGTTGGTGGTGGCGTCGAGGAAGGCGCGGTCGTGGCTGGCGATGATCACCGGCACGTCACGCGGCAGCGTGTTGAGCCAGCCTTCCAACTGGCTGATCCTGGCGAGATCGAGATGGTTGGTCGGCTCGTCGAGCAGAAGCACATCCGGATCGGTGACCCAGACGCGGGCGATCAGCGCCAGCCGCTGCCAGCCGCCGCTCAACGCCCGCATCGGCCGGTTGCGCATATCCTCAGGCACGTCGAGCGAATCCAGCACCACGTCGACACGCCAGAGCTCGCTGTCGCGCTGCTCGGGCGGCAAGGCGTCGGCAACAACCTGATGGAAGCCGCGGTTGAGCAATGCGTCGGGAACGGATTGCTCGACATGACCGACGCGCAGGCCGCGCGATCGTGTGATGTCGCCGCTGGTGGGTTCAAGTTCATCCGCCAGGCATTTGAGCAAGGTGGATTTGCCGCGGCCATTGGCTGCTACGATGCCCAGCCGGTCGCCGGCGCCGATCGTGAGGTCGAGATTGGAGAAGAGCGGCGCGCTCATGGTGACGCCGAGGGATTTGAGGCTGATCAGGGCCATGTCGATTTCTCTGGTCTGCCCGGAAAGTCCGGATCAATGCACTTTGACGGTGCGCCTGCAGGCCATCAGGCCAGGTTCAGCGGCACCACGAAGGGCAGACCAAAAAATCGAAACGGGGAAAATTCCCGGACCGTCCCGGTCAGCCCTGCAAGCAAGCTCGCAGGGCAAAGACAGGGCCGCGCTGACGGTGGTGATCGATAGACACGCAGCCCTCCTTTCCAGAGTTCGAGTTGGGGAATCTGGGTATACGAGGGGAGGGACGGAAGCAAGGGGCCGCAATGGAGTGGTGGCTGGTCAGACGGACTTCAGGTGACCACCCGTCGTTCCATATTCCTTGTTCAAATCGAGCAGGAAATGCCTGTGCACGGCGCTTTTGGCCAGATCGACCACGATCACAAGAAGGGCGTTGAACCTGCCGGTGCCAATCAAAACCTGATCAAAACGGTTTTGGGCGTCCCGGTAGACATAGTGGACGTCGTTCAGGTAGGGCACGCCGATTTCTTCCAAATCCAGCGCCTCGACATATGGCCATATGTCGATGGCGGCCTCCGCGGTGGCCGTGACGTCCCGCATAGGCTCGGCCAAACAAGCCTTGAATTCGTCTTCCTGAAGTCTGCGGACAACGACCATCGGGCCAGTCTAGACGCCGTTCGAAAGTATTCGCAACGGTCCTACCTTCCCGGCCGCCCCGTCTTGCCCGGCCGGCGTTTCTGACGGCGCTCGTCGACTGCATCCTCGTAGGAGCCGATGCCGGAGCGCTGACGAACGATTGGTTTGTCAGAATCGTCGCGTTCCTTCGCGCCCCCCTCTGTCCTGCCGGACATCTCCCCCACACGGGGGGAGATTGGCTGTGGCTTCGTCGGCACTTTTCCTTCGACAGGCTTCTCCGTGCGACGCACAGTCATTTCGTCGAGCGAGTTCTTCCGGAACAGAGGCTTGGTGCGGTCGCCCGGAATGCCGAAGTCCGAACCATGCGCTTCTTGCGCACTCTGCTTCTTGAACAGGGAGCGCGAGACGGCACCGGCCGGGGTCGCCATGTCGGTTCCGGGTCCCATGTCGTCGATTGACGGCTTGGCGAACAGCGGTTTCTTCACCGGCACGGCGCCATCGGCGCCCATCTCATCGAGATGCGGCTTGCGGAACAGGTTGGTGCGGGCAGCCTTGGCCGCTTCCTCGGCGGCGCGGGCTTCGTCGAGCTTGCGGAAGCGCTCCTGCTCCTCGGCGGTACGGTGTCTGGCCACGCCCTTGTTGTGCTTGCCCTTTTCGCGGCCTGACGCCGGACTTTGGTTTTCCACCTCGCGCGCCAGCGGATCGTCGGAGATCGCAAGTTCCATCTCGCGCAGGCGCTTGATCTCGTCGCGGACACGCGCGGCCTTCTCGAAATCGAGATTGGCGGCGGCATCGCGCATCTGTTTGTCGAGCGCCTCGAGATGCGTCTTCAGATTGTTGCCGATCATCGCACCGGCATCGTCGGTGAACTGCGAGATGTCGGCGCGGACATGGTCCTTCTCGTAGACGGAATCGAGAATGTCGGCGATGCGCGACTTGACCGATTCCGGCGTGATGCCGTTGGCGGCGTTCCACTCCATCTGCTTCTCGCGGCGGCGGTTGGTCTCCGCCATCGCCCGCTCCATCGATCCGGTGATCTGGTCGGCGTAGAGGATGACCTTGCCGTCGACGTTGCGGGCGGCGCGGCCGATGGTCTGGATCAGCGAGGTTTCGGAGCGCAGGAAACCTTCCTTGTCGGCGTCGAGGATGGCGACGAAGCCGCATTCGGGAATGTCGAGGCCCTCGCGCAGCAGGTTGATGCCGACCAGCACGTCGAAGGCGCCGAGGCGCAGGTCGCGCAGGATCTCGATGCGCTCCAGCGTGTCGATGTCGGAGTGCATGTAACGGACGCGGATGCCGTTCTCATGCAGATACTCGGTCAGGTCCTCGGCCATGCGCTTGGTGAGCACCGTGACCAGCGTGCGATAGCCCAGCCTGGTGGTCTCGCGGATCTCGCCGACGACATCGTCGACCTGGGTCTTGGCCGGACGCACCTCGACCGGCGGGTCGATCAGCCCGGTCGGGCGGATGACCTGCTCGGCGAAGACGCCGCCGGACTGCTCCAGCTCCCAGCCGCCGGGCGTGGCCGAGACGGCGA
The DNA here is from genome assembly GCF_033977345.1 of Mesorhizobium dulcispinae. Taxonomy (NCBI): domain Bacteria; kingdom Pseudomonadati; phylum Pseudomonadota; class Alphaproteobacteria; order Hyphomicrobiales; family Phyllobacteriaceae; genus Mesorhizobium; species Mesorhizobium dulcispinae. The sequence goes on along the minus strand of NZ_JAVIIY010000008.1, from coordinate 307,697 downwards.
CCGACAGCGGTCGCATGGCGTCCCACTCCTCGAAGCGCAGCGGCCGGTTGTCCATGCAGGAGGGCAGGCGGAAGCCATATTCCGCCAGCGTCGCCTTGCGGCGGAAGTCGCCGCGATACATGCCACCGATCTGCGGCACGGTGACGTGGCTTTCGTCGATGAAGATCAGCGCGTTGTCGGGCACATATTCGAACAAGGTGGGCGGCGGTTCGCCCGGTTGGCGGCCGGTGAGATAGCGCGAATAGTTCTCGATACCAGCGCAGGAGCCGGTCGCCTCAAGCATCTCCAGATCGAAGCGCGTGCGCTGCTCCAGTCGCTGCGCTTCCAGCAAACGGCCAGCCTTTTCAAGCTCTTGCAGGCGGTGCTGCAGCTCTTCCTTGATCGACTTGATGGCCTGATTCAAGGTCGGGCGCGGCGTCACATAGTGCGAATTGGCGTAGATCTTGACGCTCTTCAGCTCGCCGGTCTTCTGGCCGGTCAGCGGGTCGAACTCGGTGATCGCCTCGATCTCGTCGCCGAACATCGATATGCGCCAGGCGCGGTCTTCGAGGTGGGCGGGGAAGATCTCGATCGTGTCGCCGCGCACGCGGAACGACCCGCGCACGAAGTTGACGTCCTGGCGCTTGTACTGCTGGGCGACGAGGTCGGCGAGCAGGGCTCGCTGGTCGAGCCGGTCGCCGACCTGCATCTGGAAGGTCATTGCGGTATAGGTCTCGACCGAGCCGATACCGTAGATGCAGGAGACCGAGGCGACGATGATGACGTCGTCGCGCTCCAAGAGCGAACGCGTCGCCGAGTGGCGCATGCGGTCGATCTGCTCGTTGATCGAGGATTCCTTCTCGATATAGGTGTCGGTCCGGGGCACATAGGCCTCGGGCTGGTAGTAGTCGTAGTAGGAGACGAAATACTCGACGGCGTTTTCCGGGAAGAATTTCTTGAACTCGGCATAGAGCTGCGCGGCCAGCGTCTTGTTCGGCGCCAGGATCAAGGCAGGGCGCTGCGTCTCCTCGATCACCTTGGCCATGGTGAAGGTCTTGCCGGAGCCGGTGACGCCGAGCAGCACTTGGGTGCGGTCGCTCTGGTCGACGCCCTCGACGAGGTCCTTGATGGCCGTCGGCTGGTCGCCGGCCGGCTCGAAATCCGAGACCATCTTGATGGCGATGCCGCCTTCCGACTTTTCCGGCCGGGCGGGGCGATGCGGCGTCCAGAGCTGGCCGTCCTTGTGCAGCGGATTGCCGGATTCGATCAGCGCCGAAAGCGCCGCCACAGTGGCGGTGACACCGCTCGACGAAACCGACTCGGCGTCCTCCAGGCTGATGTCGAGGCCGGCCACCGGATTGAGGCCGGCGGCCGCGCGCTCCTTCGCCGACGCCGCGCCGCCCATCGATGTGCCGCGCGCCGTACGGCCGGGCGCGGACGAGCGTTCGGGGATCTTCTTGGGCGCCTTTGCCTTCGGCTGCTTTTGCGCCTCGCGTTCGATCTGCCCCGCCCAATCCGAGATCGAACCGGTCAGCGGGGCGCCGGAGAATTCGCTCTGCGGCGCCTCGGCAAAGCCGCCGGGCTGCAGCGGCTCGGCGGCGTCGAGGAATTCGGTCAACGGGCTGCGCCGTTTCGGCGCGCCCTCTTGCGCCGGCGAGGGCGTTTTCTTGTCAGTGCGTTTGGCCATGGCCCGAATATGGGAGGACTCGGCCGAAATGGAAAGAGCGGAGTGAAATGGCCGGTGCGCCCCGCCGAGGCTGCTGACAGCAGGCTGTCAGGAGTGGCGGCAGGGCCTGTGCGTGGCGGCCGCCTCAATTGAACCAAAGCGCGAAGGTCAAAAATCCGGCGCCGCCGAATTCGCGCTGGATCTGGTCGAAGTCCTCGCTGGCGAGGATTTTTCCGCTTTCGAGATAGGGTGCGATCGCCGGGCCGGTGATCGACAGGACGAGATCGAAAGGTTTCGGCTCGTCGAAGAAGCGCTTCATGTTGATGCCTTTGCCGGTGATGCGGAAATGCGGCAGCAGCACACGGCCTTCGAGCAGGTCCTCGGCCATGGTCAAAGTGGCGAGCCAAGCCGTCACCTGCTCCTGGCCGACCTCGAGGCCGGTGAGCGGATTGACGCCCTCCTGCTGCGGCCCCGGCAGCCACTCGCGGTCGTTGTCGGTTTCGGCGAGGATCGCCTTCCAGTCCTCCCGCGACAGCCGGATCATCTCCAGCAGGTGACGGCGCGCGGCTTGCCGACGCTCCGGCTCGACCACCGGCCAGTTGACGAGATGCACCAGCGAGATGAAGTCGGCGAAACGCCATTCCGAGGCGAAGATGCTGCCGCTCATGCCGCCGTCCGGCGGCACCAGCGTATCCTGCAAAGGCAGTTTCGCGCGCGGGAACAGCATGTGGAAGGAGCCGTCGAAGGCATTGCGGAAATCATGCGCCAGCCAGAAATCGGCCTGGGCCATCAGGAACTCGGCGTAGCCCTGCAGCCAATAGCCGTCGGCGCGGTCGAAGCGGAAGGTAAGCTGCGGTGCGGCATCGCTCGTGTCGACGCCGCCGCGTGAGAGCGAGGCCATGATCGCGGCGAAGCTTTCGTCGGGCGCGATGTTGCCATCCTCGTTGAGATCGATGCCGGCCTGGGTGAGGTCGACTACCAGGCCGATATCGGCATCGCCCGGCACCGAGCCGAGCGTGGCTGCGGATTTCTCCAGCCGGTCGCGGAAGGCGACCAGGATGGCGCGGAATTCTTCATAGGTCAGCGGCTCAGGGTTGGGATTGTCCGGCACTGGCAGCCGCATCAGCGGCAACATGAAGGATTGCGGGCTCTCGAAACCGTGGCGGTGGAGGCCGCTGGCGAGGATCTCCAGCGCGGTGAAGAATTCGCCGGCGCCGGCGGCATAGGCCGATGCCGGATCGCCTGGCGCCGCCGCCTCCAGCGAGGACAAGGCCGTGTTCCGCTCCGCAACGGATTTGGCCTCGAACAGGGTTTTTGCAGCGGCCGGCATTTCCGCGGCGACCGAGGAAATCGGCAGGCAAAGAAACAAGGCGGCAGCCATCAGGCCGGCAATGCGCGTCATCGTCTTCCTCCACTCGGCGACCATACACCGGTTTGGTCGACGGCGCCCGCCTTGCCGCGGTGGAGTCGCGGCTGGCGATCAACCGGCCGCCGGCCATGGGACCGACTTCAACCGGTCCGAGGAACGGTCTACACACGGGGCAAACGATTGGGCATCGCGTGTCGAACTATCCGCTCTCCTACAAACTGTCTTGGCTGCCGCGTTTCCTGAAACCGTCGCTCGGCGGCGACAGGACCGGTTTCACAGCGCCGGCGGCGACGCTGATCGATCCGCTGCCGGCGCAGACGGTGCGGCTTGCCTTCGTCGGTGACATTTCGGCGGTCGCCAATCGCACGGCGCCGGAATGCGATCCTGCGATTGCGGCGTTGCTCGCTTCCGCCGATCTCGTGATCGGCAATTGCGAAAGCCCGATCGTCGAGCGGCCGAGCGCCGTGATGGGCACGCGGCTCGGCACGCATCACGCGATGACCGAGCGCTTCCTGGCGGACGCGCTGGCGGCCGTCGGCGTCGCCCGCGACAAGCTCGTGCTGTCGCTCGCCAACAATCATGTCCTCGACCAGGGTGTCGCGGGCTTCGAGGAGACGGTTGCGGCGCTGGGGCGGCTCGGCATTCGCACCATCGGCACCGCGGCCGGCGCGCCGGTCCAGCGCCAGGCCGCCGGGCAGCTGACGATCGGCTTCGCCGCCTTCACGCTGTGGCGCAATGCCGATGCGGCGGAATTCGAGGAGCGGGTCTCGATGCTTGATGATCCGACCAAATGGCCGCGCGAGGCCATCGCGGACGTCGACTTGCTCTGCGCGGTGCCGCATTGGGATTGGGAGTTCCGGCACTTTCCGAGACCGGCGACGCGGGCGCTGGCAAAGCGGCTGGCGGGCCACGGCGTGCGGCTGGTCGCCGGTCATCACGCCCATGTCGTGCAGCCAGTCGAGCGCATCGGCGGCACGCTCGTCGCCTACGGTCTTGGCGATTTCCTCGGCACGGCTTTTGCCACGCAGCCATGGCCCGGCCGGATCGGCTCGATCCTCATCGTCGATGTCAGCGCCGATGCCGCCACGCGCGGCACGATTGCCGCCTACCGGCTGCATTTCTTCATGCGCATCGCCAAAGGCGGCCATGAGCGGCTGGTATCGGTGGGGGCGATGGACGGAGCGATGGGACAGCGAGTCGCGGCGCGCCTGGGTGCGATTTTCCCTGGACAGAAGACCGACACCTGATCGCCTCGACCGCTGGCGACTTTCGCGCAAAAGCCGCTATCATGAGCAATGTCCTAGCGGCGGCCGGGGGTGGCCATGGAAGCAGCGGATTTCATGCCGAGCGAAGCCGATATCGCCGGCATCAGACACAACATCGAGGCCTATGAGGCGAAGCGGGCGTCAGCCCAGAAACAGGTGCGCTGGCGGGTGCCGGTGTTTGTCGGCCTGGTCGTCGTCTTCGTCGCACTCACTGCCTGGCTGTTCAACGCCGCCGCCGACCCCTACGAGCAATGGTTCTCGACGCCGCATGTCTTCCTCTACCTTGGCGGCGTCATCGCCGCGGTGCTGCTCTATTTCCAGGCGCTGAGACCGGCGACCCGACTGCAGCAATCTTTCCGCGACGCGCTCCTGCCGATCATCTTCGGCTTCGTGCGCGACGTGCGCTGCCAGCGCGGTGTGCGGCCGAATTCCTTCGACAGGATGCCGCGTGAAACCGTCGGCGCGTTCAACCGGCAGAGTTTCGACGACACGATATCGGGACGCTACGAGGATTTTCCCTTCGAGCTTTATGAGGCGAGGCTCTGGGAAGGCTCCGGCAAGGGCGAAACCATTGCCTTCAAGGGCGTCATCGTCGCCTTCGAAACCATCGAGCCGTTCCCGGGCACGTTGGTTGCCGCGCGCAAGGCCGGCAACGTGGTGCATTTCTTCCGCGGGATGTTCGCCAGCAAGATGCAGGAGCTGTCATCCGGTGTCGCCGAACTCGACGCCACCTATGAGTTCCGCACCGACAATGTCGAGGCGGCCCGACCCTTGGTCACCGGGCGACTGGCGCAGGCGCTGACCTGGCTCGGCGAGACATGGCCCTACGACCAGGCCCGGGTGGCGCTGAGCGGCAGCGACGGTTTTCTGTTGATGCCGCGGTCGAAGAACTTCTTCGAGCTGCCGGATATCTCCGTGCCGATCGACTACAACACGCATGTCGCGCCGATGATCGCCGATCTCGGCGCGATGCTGGCGACGGCAGCACTCGTGCGCAAGATCGGGGCCAAGGACGAAGCGGCTGAATAACGCGCCTTGGTTCAGCAATCGAAGCCGTACTGGCTGCGCATGTAGTCGGCTTCTTCCTTCGACATTTTCTTGAACATCACGCAGACGGTGAAGCTGCCGACCTGATGGCCGTCCCTGGTGTAGCCCCAGTCGGAAATATCGTCTCTGGTGAATTCGATGTTCTGGCCGAAGACGACGTTGCGGACGAGTTCCGGCTCGTTGGCCAATATGCCGACGAAGCCCGTGGCGGTCCGCTTGAAGGGGATGACCCAGAAGTGCTCCCTCGCGTCTCCGTCGACGACCATCACCTTCAACTTGAACCTGCCGGTTCCCGGCGGCGGCGCATCGGACAAAGCCAGGAAGTCATCCAGGCTGGATCGTGCCTTTGCGATCGCTGCTGCCATCTCGGCATCGTCCCGGGCAACCATCACCGTCCTGTCGCCATCCTGATCGGTGTCCTGCGCTTGGACTTGCAAAGGAGCGAGCGACAGCAGCAGGCATAGTGCGGTGCGAACGGCAAAGGTCATGAAGCCCCCCAACTCCAGATAGGCAACCATCTTCCCGCACCGTGCCGTCATTATCAATCGGGCGATTTCTCGCCGCCGTCGGCGCGCGCAGCCCGGCGTTCCGATACCCACTATGGTTTTTGCGGAGTGGTCGGTCTATCCGTCACGAGCGGATGGTAAGGGGAACGGAAGCGCTCTCGGTCGTCGAAAGCGTCGAACGCCGGAGTGGACAGGACATGCGAATGAGATTTGCGGCCGCGGCGCTCACCGCGACGATGCTTTGCTTCGGGCTCGCCCGTGCCGAGGACCTGAAGGCGTTCAAGCTGACGATCGACGGCGCGGCGGTCGACATCGATCCCGGCGAGGACGCGGTCGTGACCTTGCCCGGTGGCAAGACGGCCAAGGTGAGGCTCGAACGCAATGACTTCGCCACCTTCTCCGGCGGCACTTTCTCCTTCGTCCATCCGAGCGGCATCTCGGTCACCAAGACCGATCTCGGCGACAGCATCACCCAATACCTGGCGGCTTCGGCGCTGGGCACCATCGTGGTGGTGCAGGAATACGGCAAGATGAATCCGGTGTCGCTCAACCAGCTGATGTTGCAGGAGATGACGAAGGAATCGGTCCAGGCGGGCGCAACGCTGAAGCAGGAGCCGACGACCCGCAAGCTCGCCGACGGCAGGCAGCTGACCGGCATCAAGGCCACCGTGAAGACACGCACGGACAAAGCCGATTTCGAGATCGTCGGCTTCGGCCTTGCCGATCAGGGGCTGCTGTTCATCACGCGCATCGGCGATCAGGACACCGCAACCGAGCAGCCGATGATCGACAAGTTCTGGGAGACCCTGAAGGTGAAGTTGTAGATCGCTGGGCGGGTTCAGCTCGGCGAAATGCTGACCCGCGCCGCGCCTTTTTGCTTGCAATTGCCCTACAGCCCGCTCGGAACCAGTCCCGCCAGCCAGTTGGCCGACCGCTTCGCCATGTCCACGGTAGCGGTCGCGGCGCGGCCTAGGTCGGTCTTGACCACGGCATAACCGGTCTTGGTGCGGTAGAGCACGGCGCTGCCGCCGTCGACAGCGGCCTCGAAGGCGACAGGCCGCGCGGCTTCGGTCTCGCTGGCCGTCACCGTCGCGCCGACCGGGACGGTCGGGCGATGGCTGAGCTCGGGCGGCAAGGGCGCGATGGTTTCGACGACGCGGTTCGACGGCTTCAGCTCCGGCCCGGATGCCTTCGCGGCGAGCTCCGCGGTCGATGCCGAACCCTTGACGCGGCAGATGCCGGAAACCAGCGGATAGTTGAAATTGCGCTGATGCAGCATCTGGCTTTTCATCGCCGCTTCGCAGTCGGCGATCGTCGCCCATTTGGCGGGCGTCTCGCCGATATACTCGCAGAGCTTGGCATCGCAGTCGCAGCCGACGATGGTCATGGCGACAAGGGCGGTCTTGATCACGGTCTTGTCCCTCGAATTCGTTCCCGGGCCGATCAATCGCCGGGGAACAAGGCGGGATTTGGCCGCGATTGTGAATTGTGCGTGTCGGCGCGTTACGGAAGATTGCTTGGCTTGCGATTGTGGCGGGAAAGCATCAGTAGCGGACGCAGGCGAGGTGCGGGGCCGGCACAAAGCCGGCGAGGCGGATGGCCCAAAAGACAGTCGGCGCTGGGATCTCTCCCAGCGCCTCCCTGTCAGATCAGGAACCGGTTACGGCAGCAACTTCCGTAAAGTCGTCGCGCCAGGCCGGCCTTGATTTTGACGGTCCTGCCAGTCGCCACCCGAAGGCAACGCCCGTTCCAGACCACGCCGCTCTCCGCCCTTGCGGGCTTCGCCCAGCATGCCATCGAAGGTTTCACCGCCTTCATGGTCAGCATCGGTCCGCCGTCGGCGTTCGCACGCTTTCCGCGGCACCCGTAGGTCTCGGCATCCGTCCCTCCAGCAGGCGAACCTGCTCTCGTTCCGGGCCGTACGGGCCTCAGGAAATCCGCCTTGCGCTTCTGCCTTTCGGCTGGGGCGTTCGGTAGCCGCCTGAGATGGGTTCAATGTACGCCGGGTAAGGGGTTTGCGGAATACATGCGGACCTGTGGATAGCGGGATTATCGGGGACCGATGCGACAAGTCCCGGAAATTGCCGGCCAGATCTCCTAGACAGCCTGCCCCCATATTTCCGCGGCCCTTTGGACGATGGAGCCTTGCCCCGCCAACCGGCCCGCGTTTCAATGCCGGCAAAGGATGCGGGCGTCCGCTGCAGACTCTTGGCGGATGCTTGTCGTTATCCCGAAACCGCGCTGCATGTTTGGAGCGGCATGCCTCGGGGGAGGTCAGATTGAAGGTCGGGGTGGTTCTCAATCCGATTGCGGGAGGGGGCAAGCTCAAGCGGCATTGGCCGGAGATCGCCGCGTCGCTCAAGAAGCATTTCGGCGATTTCGACCTGCGCGAGACACAGACCAGCGGCGACGCCGAGCGGCTGGCGATCGACCTGGCGGTCGATGGCTGCGAGCTGGTGATTGCCGCCGGCGGTGACGGCACGGCGAGCGAAGTAGCGGACGGGCTGCTGCAGGCAAAGCACGAGACCGGCCGGGCGAGTCAGCTCGGGCTTCTGCCCTGCGGCACCGGTATCGACTTCGCGCGAGGCCTGGGCCTGCCGGACGGAATCGAGGAAGCGCTGGCGCGCATCGCCGGCGCCAACACGCGCAAGGTCGATGCCGGGCGCATCTGCTACATCGATGACCACGGCGCGCTGGCCAGCCGTCACTTCATCAACATCGCCAGCCTCGGCCTCTCCGGCGCCACCGATCGAGCGGTCAATGCGGACAAGCGCAAGGGCAGGGTCTCGGCCAAGGCGCTGTTCTTCTGGCGCACGGTACTCGAATTCATCCGCTACCGCTTCCAGGACGTGAGGATCACCATAGATGACGGCGAGCCGGTCGAGGCGCGCGTGGCGCTGGTGGCGGTCGCCAACGGAAGGTTCTTCGGAGGCGGCATGATGATCGCGCCGGACGCCGATCTGTCCGACGGTCAGTTCGACATCGTCATCCTGCGCGCCGCCGGCAAGCTCGGGCTGATCCGGGACATCCGCCTGCTCTATGGCGGGCGTCACCGCAACCATCCGGCGATCACCATCCTGCGCGGCCGCAAGGTGCTGGTCGAGCCACTGGGCGATGTGGAGAAGAACGGAGCGATGGTCGACATTGACGGCGAGTCGCCGGGCCGGATCCCGGCGACCTTCGAGATCCTGCCCGGTGCGCTGACGTTGAGATGTTGAATCAATGGATTCAACATCTGATTCCGCGGGCGCGCTTAGGTGATTGAAATAGCTGGCTAAAACTTTTGCGGGTTATGTTTCCAGCCTGGCTGGAAAGCCGGGGGCGCGAAGCTCGGTACCCACGGCATCCTCGAGCAGCTTGACGATCTGCGTCGACCAGGCGTCGCCGCCATAGGCGCGCCTGCCCTCGTCGAAAATCGCGTTGACGCGGGCGGCGAGATCGAGCGGAACGCCGAAATCCCTGCCCATGGCAAGCGCGAAACCGAGATCCTTCAGCGCCAGATCCATGGTGAAGCCGATGTCGTAGGAGCCGTTGAGGACAAGCTGGCTTTCGGTCTCGTGCACGAAGCTGTTGCCGGAGGAGGCGACGATGGCGTGGTAGGCCTGAGCAAGGTCGAGCCCGCCTTGCTTGGCAAGCATCAGCGCCTCGCCGGCGGCGACCAGATGGATGAAGGCGAGCATATTGGTGATGACCTTGATCACCGCCGCCGAGCCGACCGGACCCATCAGGAACGACTTCGCGCACATCGCCTCGATCGCCGGCCGGTGCCGCTCGTAGAGCGCGGGGTCGCCGCCGACCAGCGCAGTGATCTTTCCTGCCGCCGCCATATGCACGCCGCCTGTGACCGGGCATTCCAGCGTCTCAATGCTTTTCGCCGAAGCAAGCGCCGCGAGCCGCACGATCTCGTCGCGGCCATTGGTCGACATCTCGATCCAGGCGCCGCCCGAGGGCAGGCCTTGAAGCAATCCGTCGGGGCCGCCGAGCACCGCCTCGCTCACCTTCGGGGAGGGCAGACAGGTGACCGCATTGCCGGCGCGGGCGGCTGCCTCCGCAGGACTTGTTGCTGCTGTTGCGCCGAGCGCGACAAGCCGCTCGATCGCCACGGGGTCGCGGTCGAAGACGGTGACGGCAAAGCCGTTGCGCAGCAGGCTGGCGGCAAGGTTGCCGCCAAGATGGCCAAGGCCGATGAAGGCGTACGCGAGGCGCGTGCTCACGGCATCAGCGGCGTCTGCATCATCTGCAGATGCAGGTCCTTGCCGCTATAAGGATGCGCGTCGCATACCTCCTCGTTGAGCTCGACGCCGAGGCCGGGCTCCTTCGAGGGGATGACGTTGCCGTCCTGCCATTCGATTTTCTTCTTGAGCAGCGTGGCGTGGAAACCGTCCCACTGCTTCAGCGATTCCAGAATGAGGAAGTTGGGCAGCGTCACTGCCAGCTGGATGTTGGCGGCGCCGACGATCGGCCCGCAATAGCAATGCGGCGCGACCTGGATGTGATAGGCCTCGGCCATGGCGGCGATCTTTTTGGTCTCCAGAATACCGCCGGAGCGGCCGAGGTCCGGCTGCAGGATGGTCGCGGCGCGGTTCTCGATGACGCGCGCGAATTCGAACTTCGTCGTCAGCCGCTCGCCGGTGGCGATCGGGATCGATGTGCCGCGGGCGACTTGCGCCATCACCTCCGGCATGTCGGGCGGCACCGGCTCCTCGAACCACAACGGATCATAGGGCTCGATGGCACGGGCAAGCCGCAGCGCGCCCGAGGCGGTGAACTGCCCATGCGTGCCGAACAGGATGTCCGCCCTGTTACCGACGGCCTCGCGGATCGCCTTGATCATACGGGTCGAGACATCGATGTCGAGCAGGCGCGGCTGATGACCGTCAAAGGCGGTATAAGGACCGGCCGGGTCGAGCTTCACGGCGTTGAAACCCTGCTCGACATATTCGAGCGCGCAGGCGGCCGCCATCTCGGGGTCGTTGTAGACGTTCCTGCCGCTCGGCGCGTCCTCCGAATGGACGCTGCCGATGTGCGGATAGAGATAGGTGTAGGAGCGCAGCGTCTCATGCACCTGGCCGCCAAGCAGCTTGTATACCGGCTTATCGGCCTCCTTGCCGATGATGTCCCAGCAGGCCATTTCGAGCGCCGAGAAGCAGCCCATGCCGGAAACGTCGGGGCGCTGGGTGAAGCCGGAGGAATAGATGCGGCGGAAGAGGTTCTCGACATCGTGCGGATCGCGGCCGATCAGGTAGCGCTCGGCCATGTCCTCGATCATCCTGGCGGTGACATGCGCCGAGAAGGTGGCGTTGTAGGCCTCGCCGTAGCCGACCACGCCGCCGTCGGTGGTGAGCTTGACGAAGATGAAATACTTGCCGCCGATGCCGGGCGGCGGGTTGCCGACAACCCAGGTCTTGACGTCGGTGACTTTCATTTCTGATCCTCCAGAACCAGCTCGGCGCCTTTCCATCCGGTGAGGATCGAGGCGGCGTTGGTGTTGCCCGTGATGTTGTCGGGAAAGATCGACGCGTCGATGACGCGAAGGCCCTCGAGCCCGTGCACCCGAAGCCGCGGGTCGACGACGGCGCGCGCGGCGTCCGGGCCCATGCGGCAGGTCGATACCGGGTGGTAGACGGTGCCCGAGCGTTTCCTGAAATCCTGAATCAGATCGGCATCGGAAGTGACTGACGGACCAGGCAAAACCTCTTCCTCGATAATCTCGGCCATGGCCGGCATCGCGGCGATCTTGCGCACGAACTTCACCGCCGCCAGCATCTCGTCGACATCGGCGTTGGTCGAGTAGGCGTTCGCCGTGATCCTCGGATAGTCGCGCGGATTCCTCGAGCGGATCATGATCTCGCCGCGGCTCGACGGGCGGCAGTTGGAAAGGCCGATGGAAAAGCCCGGCCATGGATCGGGCGTCAGGATCGGGCGTTCGCCGCTCTTCGGGATGACGGTCGAGAAGGCCTGGAAATAAAGCTGCATGTTCGGCCGCGCCATCGACGGGTCGGTGCGGAAGAAGCCGCCGGCATTGTTCATCGACAGCGACAGCGGGCCTGAGCGCAAAAGGATGTATTGCATGCCGACCAGCAGCTTGCCCCACCACGGCCGCAGGATCTGGTTCAGCGTCGGCAGCTTGCCCCTGAAAGTGTAGTTGATGCCGACATGGTCCTGCAGGTTGGTGCCGACATTGTCGTTGGCATGAACGACCGGGATGTCGAGGCCGCTTAGCAACGCCGACGGACCGACGCCGGAGAGCTGCAGCAACTGCGGCGAGTTGATCGAGCCGGCTGAGAGGATCACCTCGCGGCCCGCGCGGACGATCTTCCTTTCGCCGTTCTGCTCATATTCGACGCCGACGGCGCGCTTGCCTTCGAACAGGATTTTCGTCGCCAGCGCGTTGGTCTCGACGCTGACATTGTTGCGCTTCATCGCCGGGCGCAGGAAGGCGCGGGCGGCCGACATGCGGCGGCCGTTCTTTGTCGTGATCTGGTAGACGCCGACGCCTTCCTGGGTGGCGCCGTTGAAATCCGGATTGAAGGGCAGGCCGGCCTGCTGGGCGGCGGCGAGATATCGCTTGGTCAGCGGGTGCACCGCGTTCGAGCAATCAGTGATGTGCAAGGGGCCACCGACGCCGCGCCACTGGTCGGCGCCCGCCTCATTGTCCTCCAGCGCCTTGAAGGCGGGCAGCAGCGCGTCATAGCTCCAGCCGGGATTGCCGGCGGCGGCCCAAGCGTCGAAATCCTCCCGCGCGCCGCGGATGAAGACCATGGCGTTGATCGAGCTCGAGCCGCCGAGCAGCTTGCCGCGCGGCCAGTGATCGGCATTGTTGCCGAGGCCTGGATCGGGCTCGGCCTTGTAGTTCCAGTTGACGGCCGGATCGAAGAAGGTCTTGCCGTAGCCGAGCGGCATCTGGACATAGAACCTGCGATCGGTGCCGCCGGCCTCCAGCACCAGCACAGAGAAGCGGCCCGATCCCGAGAGCCGTTCGGCGAGAACCGAGCCCGCCGAGCCGGAGCCGACGATGATGAAATCATAGGTCTGCATGACTGGTCTGGGCGGCTCCGGAAATCTGGCCGCAGCCTAGACGCGGCGGGTTCGCCGCGTCGCCGTGCCTTCCGGCATCGGTTGTGAAAAATACGACCGCCGGAATACCGACGGAGTTGCGGGATAACCCGACAATCGCGCTTGATATGCACGGGGTCGAGAGCTTATGCGATTGCCATCGACCAATCTGCGGAAGGCAGGAGATCCATATGCGCACCCTCTCCGATGCCTTCATCCCGGAACTGCCCGGCTACTACAAGGGCAAGGTCCGCGAAAACTACGACCTGCCGGACGGAAGGCGCATCATCATCGCCACCGACCGTATCAGTGCCTTCGACACCATTCTGGCGTCGATCCCCTTCAAGGGCGAGATTCTTACCCAAACAGCCCGCTACTGGTTCGAAGAAACTGCCGATATTTGTCCCAACCATGTCCTCGAATATCCTGATCCGAATGTCGTCGTCGGCACGCGGCTGGATATACTGCCGGTCGAGATCGTCGTGCGCGGCTATCTGGCCGGAACCACCAGCACCTCGATCCTGACCAGGTACCGGAAGGGCGAGCGGACCATGTATGGAATGAGCCTGCCGGACGGCCTGCGCGACAATGAGAAGCTGGCCGAGCCGGTCATCACGCCGACGAGCAAGGCCTTGGATGGCGGCCATGACGAGCCGCTGTCGAAGGCCGAGATCCTCGAACAGGGCCTTCTGACGCAGGCGCAGTGGGAAACCGTGTCGGACTACGCCTTGCGGCTGTTCGCCCGGGGCCAGGCGCGCGCCGCCGAGCGAGGGCTCATCCTCGCCGACACGAAGTACGAATTCGGCACCGACAAGAGCGGGGCGATCATCCTGGCCGACGAGATTCACACGCCGGACAGCAGCCGGTACTGGATCGCGGCGAGCTACGAGCAGGCCTTCGCGAGCGGCGCACGGCCTGAGAGCTTCGACAAGGATTTCATCAGGTCGTGGGTCGCCGCGCGCTGCGATCCGTACCGGGATCCGATCCCGACGATACCGGATGAGATCGTCGAACAGGCCTCGCGGGTCTATGCGCAGGCCTATGAAGCCATCACCGGCAAGGATTTCGTCCCCGACGTTTCCGGGGACACCGTGCTCGATCGCATCCGCGCCAACCTCGCGCGGTACTTCTAGCGGCCAGGCAAGCCTGCAGGGCGACCATCGCCCCCCTCGCGACACCGTCCGGGCGCGTTGACCTGCCGGCGCAGTGACGCTACGGGATCGAGGCAATCGATCTCAGGGGATTTCCGGCATGGTGCACTACGCGGACGGACGGCCGATCGGCGACCTGACACTGAGGACGCTTGCCATGCCGTCCGACGCCAACGCCGCCGGCGACATCTTCGGCGGCTGGGTGATGGCGCAGATGGATCTTGCCTGCGGCATCCGCGCCGCCGAGCGCGCCAAGGGCCGCGTGGTGACGGCGGCGGTCAAGGAGATGTCCTTCGCCAAGGCGATGAAGATCGGCGACACGCTCTGCATCTACACCCATGTCGAGCGCGTCGGCCGCACCTCGATGGTGCTCAAGGTCGAAGCCTGGGCGCAGCGCTATCTCTCCGACCTGATGGAGAAGGTCACCCATGCCGATTTCGTCATGGTGGCGCTGGACGGCGAGGGCAAGCCGAAGCCGGTGCCGGCCGAAGCCTGACGGAAGTCGATTCTCCGGATCGGCATATTTGTAACAACTCTCGCGCGGGAGATGCGTCCGGCGACATCCGATGGTTGCTTCCACGCCCGATCGTGCCTGCGCTGGAGGAAAGACAATGCGTCAACGCATGCTGAACGGCTGGCTCGTGGCAGCCCTCGTCGCGCTCACCTGCCTGCTCGGCATAACTGCCTATATGGAGGTCAAAAAGGACCTTCCGCGTGTTGCCCGCGCGGATAACCAGACGCCCGTCGACACCAGGGCAGCGTGGCTCGATCCCCGCACTATCCTGTGCTGCAGCAGCACGAGCCGAAGCGCCTGACGGGCTGCCGGCGGAAGAGGATCATCGGCCGGACGGCGGCGGCGCGCCGGTGAACGTGACACGGCAGCCGGGCAGCGGCGAAGCAATCAAAATCGAATGCGGGTTGCAGGCGTGACGCGGGCGGTTGCCTTTCCGCGAGAGCCCGCAATCGCTTGCGCCGCAAGGATTTCAGGGCTTGTTGCTGTCGAATTTCGCGCGCGCTGCCTTCACTCGATCGGTGTTCTTGCGCGCCCATTCGCCGAGCGCGCCGACCGGCACCAGCAACTCGTGGCCGAGCTCGGTCAGCTCGTAGTCGACGCGCGGCGGAATGGTCGGAAACACTTTTCGCGTGACGAAGCCGTCGCGCTCCAAACCACGCAAGGTCGTGGTCAGCATCTTCTGAGAAATGCCGCCGACAGCGGCGCGCAATTCGTTGAAACGCAACGGCCCGCCGCCCAGCTTGCCGACCACCAGAACGGTCCATTTGTCGCCGACCCTTTGCAGGATTTCCGACACGGCCCGGCAGTCTTCGGTGTTATGCGGGTGCCTCAGTAACAAAAATGTGCCTCCTTGCGCGCCGATTTGTCAGTATCACATATAGCGCCGGTATCCAAACGATACCAGAAATTCCCCCGCAAGGAGAGCCCAATGTCCAAGCCCAAAATCGCCATTGTCGTCGGTTCGACACGCGCCGCCCGCTTCGCCGACGTGCCGACGCAGTGGATCGCCAAGATCGCCAAGACGCATGCCGACATCGACGTCGAAGTCGTCGATCTGCGCGACTTCCCGCTGCCCTTCTTCGACGAGGTCGCATCGTCCGCCTGGGCGCCGTCGCAGAACGAGGTGGCGCAGCGCTGGCAGAAGAAGGTGGCCGAGTTCGATGGCTTCATCTTCACCGCCGCCGAATACAATCACGGCCCGACCGCGGTGCTGAAGAACGCCATCGACTACGCCGCCAATGAATGGAACAAGAAGCCGGCCGGTTTCGTGGGCTATGGCAGCGTCGGCGGTTCGCGCGCCGTCGAACAGCTCCGGCTGCACGCCGTCGAGCTGCAGATGGCGCCCGTCAAGTCGGCCGTCCACATCGCCTGGGGCGATTTCCTGGCCGTGCGCCAGGGCGAGAAGAAGCTCGAGGATATCGAGCACCTCAACCAGGCCGGCGCAGCGCTGGTCAACGACGTCGCCTGGTGGGCGAAAGTGCTGAAGGCGGCTCGCGCCGCCGACGCAATCGCCAGCGAAGCCCAGGCGGCTTGAGCCGTCGATCGAGGATTATCCTCTCAAGATCATGTTCCGAAGGGGGCGGCGTTTGCGCCGCCCCCCTTCAGGTGCAAGGCGCGGCCTTCAGGTGATCTTGCCGTCCACGATGTGGATCCGGCGTTGCATGCGCGCGGCCATGTCCAGGTCATGCGTCACGGCGACCACCGCTTTGCCGCGCTCACGCACCAGGTTCTGCAGTATTTCGAACACCTGCTCCGAACTCTTGCTGTCAAGGCTTCCGGTCGGTTCGTCGGCGAGGATAAGCGGAGGATCGTTGGCAAGCGCGCGCGCCACCGCTACCCGCTGGCGCTGACCACCTGACAACTGATCCGGCCGTTGGTCGAGATACTCGCCCAGTCCAAGCGAGCCGAGCAGATCACCGGCGTGCTCGTGCATCTCGTCTCTGGCGAGCCGGCCTAACTTGCGCATCGGGATCTCTACGTTTTCGCGTGCCGTGAACTCCGGCAACAGAAAATGGAACTGGAACACGAAGCCCATCATTTCGAGCCGTGTTCTGGCGCGTTCCTTTTCGTCCATAGGGCCACTGTCACGGCCAGCGATCGTGAGCCGCCCTGAAGTCGGCCGGTCGAGAAGGCCGAGCAGGTAGAGCAGTGACGACTTCCCCGAGCCGGACGGACCGGTGATGGCGACGAATTCCTTCTCGTCGATCCGAAGAGAAATGTCCTCGACGAGCGTCACCGGCACCGTCTCCGGTAGAATCCTGGTCAGCCTCGATGTCTCGATGAGCGTGCTCATGTCGCGCCCCTGATGATGTCGACCGGGTTTTGCCTCGCCGCCCGCCGCGCCGGCAAAAAGCCGGCTACCGCCGCCGAGCCGACCGCGAAGACCGAGGCGATGAGGTAATGCAGCGCGCTCCAGGCGATCGGCAGATGGGTCATCTCCCGGCCGGCAGCGGCGATCTTGAAGCTCACCAGTGACAGCGCATAGACCAGAGCGAAGCCGAGCATGCAGCCGAGCGCCGAGCCGCCGGCGCCGATCGCCACGCCTTCGAGCAGGAACAGGCGCCGCATATCCGCTTCCGGGAAGCCGAGCGACTTCATGATGGCGATGTCGCGCGTCTTCTCATGGGTGATGGTGGAAATAATGTTGAAGATGCCGAAGCCCGCGACCAGCATGATGGCGCCGACCACGGTATACATGATGATGTTGCGGATGACGAAGGCCTGCAGGATCGCTTCGTTGGCCTCTTGCCAGGCCACCGCCTTGTAGCCGAGCTCCGCCTCGGTGCGGTGCGCCACCAGCGGCGCACGGTTCGGGTCGTCGAGCTTGATTCGGATCTCGTTGATGACGTTCGGCCGCTCCGCAAGGATCTGTGCGTTTTTCAACAGAATGTAGGCCTCGCCTTCGTCACGCGCGGTCGTGCCGGTGTGGAACAGGCCTGTGATCTTGAAGTTGCGCGTCTGCCCTTCCGACGACACCGCCGTTATTGTGTCGCCGAGCCCGGCGCCGAGCCTGCTCGCCATGGTGTCGCCTACCAGCACGTTGTTTCCGCCTGCGGCCAACGCCGCGAAATTGCCGGCGACGAAGTCATCGACAATCGGCGACACGCCACGCTCGCGCGCCGGTTCGACGCCGATGATGGCGGCGCCCGTCTCGCGGCTCGAATAGCGCATCACGCCCTGCGTCTTTAGGCTGACAGCGAAGCGTCCAGGTATCCAGCTTTCGAGCCATGCGATCGCTTCGGTCGGATTGATGATCCCCCGGCGGTCGTCGCGTGGCCTGAGACCCGATATGGCGACGGCATCGAACACGTCCTCGACAGGCTGGCGGCGAGCCACGCGCTGCTCATCAGTCACGTCGACATGCGGCATGGTGTCGACAAGCTGCCTGACGAAATCGTCCTGCCCGCCTTGCATCAGCGCCGCCATGGCGACCGAGAAGCCGACACCGACCGCCACTCCGATCAACGCCACCAGCGTCTGGCGACCGCGGCCGGCGATATGGGTGACGGCGATGTCGAGGATCAGCGGCATCTCGCCTCACGTACCCGTCTCGGTGGTCTTCACCCGCGTCCCGTCTTTGAGGTCGGCCGGGTAGGGCGAGACGATGCGATCCTGTTCGCCGACGCCGGACAGAACCTCAACACCCTTCACGCCGCGAATGCCGGTGCGTATCTCGCGCTTATACGCCCTGTCGCCTTCGACCACGACGATGTCGTTTCCCTGGACCGCGGCGGAGGGAACCAGCAGCGCGTTCCTGGCGACGCGGGTGACGATGTTGACATCGGTCGACATGCCGATCCTGAGCGGCGTGTCGTCCGGCAGGCGGAAGTAGACCCGATATGTCTTCGTCACAGGATCGCCCTTGGGCGTGATCCGGTCGACGACCGCTTCCAGGTTCCGGCCCGGGAAGGCGTCGGCCCTCAGCAGCGTCCGCTGGCCGACCTCGACGCGCGGAATATCCTCTTCGTTGACCTCGGCGACCACGAGCAGCGGCCGCGGTTCGCCGATCCAGAACAGTATGGTGCCGAGTTCGGCGACCTCGCCCACCTCACCGTCCTCCCTCAGCACGACGCCCGGGGTCGGCGCCCGCAATATGTAAGTTTCGAGGCGCGCTTTCTGCGCGGCGATCAGCGCCTCGATCTGAGACAGCTCGCTGCGCGCTTGATCGAGCGCCTGCTGGCTCGCAGCGTTTTTCTCCGCAAGCACCGTCTGGCGCTGGAATTCCTGTGCGGCCAGAGCCCGACGCGCCTCGAGTTCACCGAGAGCGGCCTTGACCTCGCTATCGTCGAGCCGGGCAAGCACGTGGCCGCGCTCGACCCGCGAATCCTCGCAGTCGCACCGCTCGACAATTCTCTCGCGGACCACGGGCGCCACCTTTGCCCAGGTCTTCGGCTCTACCGAGCCGCTGGCGTAGACGATCTCCGCAGCGTCGCCGCGCTTGGCCGTCACCACCGAGACGGGCGTCGGCTGCAGCAGATACCAAGTCGCGGCGGTCGCAGCCGACGCTGCGACGACAATGGCCGCAATCCAGCGTCTAAAGCGCATGAAGCGCTCCTCTTTCAAGGGCCGGACCTATAGCATTAGACCGACCGTCGGTCTATAATATTCAAAAACGTATTGACGGCGGAGGCGTTCCCGCCTCTCGATCACGCCTTCAGGGACGTCCGAGGGAATCGAATTGGCCAGAGTGATAAAGGCGCCAGAAGTACGCTCTGCCGAGCTTCTCGACTGTGCCCAGCGACTGTTCTTCGAGCGCGGTTACGACGACACGACGGTCAACGATATCATACGCGAGGCCGGTCTGTCGAAGGGGGCGTTTTACCATTACTTCGCCTCGAAGGAGGCACTGCTGGAAGCGCTCGCGGCGCGGATCGCGCGCGAGAGTCTCGCCGAACTCGAGCCTATGTTGGAAGATCCTTCGCTCGATGCCATCGGCCGGCTCAACGCGCTTTTTTCCGGATCGCAGCGGCTCAACGTCGAGTTAGCCCCGCAGCTCCGGAAAACTTTCGCCGTGGTCTTTCGGCCGGAAAACGTCGTGCTCTTCCACAGGATCGACGAGGCCGCTAGGGAGCTCGCCTTGCCGATGATCGCGCGCCTCCTGAGGAAGGGGAGCGAAGAAGGCGCGTTTGAGGTGCCCGATCCGATTGCATTCGCCGACATGCTCCTGCAGGTCAGGCTGATCTTCCGTAACGTGATGCATCGTGCGCTGCGCCAGGCCGAAGGGGGCGATCTCGAGGAAGCCGCGCACCTGCTCGAGGAGCGGCTGCGGATCTACGGTATCGCAGTTGACCGCTTGCTCAAGCTGCCTGATGGGACAATCGAATCCGTTGAGCCCGGTTTCGGCCGGGCATTCCTGGGGGCCCAGTCATGAGTGCCCGCGCGCCGTGCGCGACGCGGCATCGCGGCGGCTTCAGCCGGTTAGACTCTTTGATTTGGGATCAGGTGATGTCGAGCGCGCCCTGACGGGGCCCGGTTCCAAAATCCCGGCGCATGGCCCGGCTTGCGAACCCTGTGTCATTAGGCGGAGCAAGTCGGGCTATTGCGGTCGGGACCTGTACGACGGCTGCGGACCCCAGGCCGCGATTGCTCGAGCGGGAAACCGCTGCTCACTTTTCCTGGAATTGCTCTACCGCCGCGCTATCGGGCGGTGGCCGTCGGGCAGGCGGGTGGCGATCAGCTTGTCGATACGGCGGCCGTCGAGGTCAACCACCTCGAAGCGCCAGCCCTGCGCGTCGACGCATTCACCGGTGGCGGGAAGGTGATGCAGATGCGACAGCACATAGCCGGCCACCGTCTCGTAGTCGCGGTTCTCCGGCAGATCGATGCCCAGCACTTCCGCCATCTCGTCGGCCTGCATATAGCCGGCAAGCAGCCATGAACCGTCCTCGCGCTTGACGGCGTTCTCTTCCTCGCCGGCCTCCAGGTCCGAGCGGAAGACGCCGGTGATCGCTTCCAGGATGTCGGCCGGCGTGACGATGCCTTCGAAATGGCCGTATTCGTCATGGACGAGCGCCATCGGGACGTCCGATTCCCTCAGCTTCTGCAGGACATCGAGCGCGTCGGCCTGGTCGTGCACAATAGGCGCGGCGCGCACATGCTGGCGCGGTTCCAGCACCTTGCCGCCGAGGATCGCCGCCAGAACGTCGCGCGTCTGGACGACGCCGACCATGGCGTCGACATTGCCGTCGCCGGCGGGGAGACGTGAATGCTGGGTCTCCGTCAGGAGCCGCCTGATGGTCGCCTCGTCGGATTGCAGGTTGATCCAGTCGACCTCGGTGCGCGGCGTCATCACGGCGCGCACGGCGCGGTCGCCGAGCCGCATGACGCCGGCGATCATGCGCCGCTCGTCGGATTCGATGGTGCCGTGATGCTCGGCCTCGGCGACAAGCATCTTGATCTCCTCATCGGTGACCTTCTCTTCCGCCTCGCCGGTCTGGCCGAGCAGCCACAGAATGGCGCGGCCGGAAATGTCGAGCAGGAAGACGAGCGGCGCCGATACCCTGGCGAGGATGGTCATCGCCGGTGCGGCGCGGACTGCGACGCGCTCAGGATCCCTCAGCGCGATCTGCTTCGGCACGAGCTCGCCGACGATCAGCGAGGCATAGGTGATGATCGCGACGACGATGCCGACGCCGACGGGATCGGCGATGTTCTCGCGGATGCCGGCGGAGGCCAGATATTGCGCCAATCGCTCGCCGAGCGTGGCGCCGGAAAAGGCGCCGGAGAGAACGCCGACCAAGGTGATACCGATCTGCACCGACGAGAGGAACTTGCCGGGATTGGAGCCGAGCGCCAGCGCGCGGCCGGCGCCCCTGACATTGCGGTCGATCATCGCCTTGAGGCGGGCCGGCCGCGACGAGACGATCGCAAGTTCGGACATTGCCAGAAGGCCGTTCACCAAGATGAGGACGGCCACGACGGCGATTTCAACATAAAGCATGGGCGGTCAATAGCATTGCTGCAGCGCATTCGAAAATAGTCCGCCGCTATTTTTGGAGCATGACAATTTTTCAAGAATGGCATCGGCTCAGGCGGCAGCCCAGGGCGGCGCCGGCGGTTCGGCAAGATCGTCATCGCCACGACCTGACCTGCCGCGCTGTCACGGCAGAGTTTTCAGCACGCCGATTACCGCCATGCCGTCGGTGAAATAGGGATCGCCGCCGCCATTCCTGCCGTCCTGCGTGGCGCCGATCCCCGGCATCTCGCCGGTCGAGACCAGCATGCCGGCCGCCTTGAGGTCGGCGATCAGGAAGTTGCGCTCGGCGTCGATGTCCGGGCCGATGTGGTGGGTGATGGCGCCGGTGTCGTGGCTCAGGCCGACGCCGCGATCGAAGCTGGCGGCGCCCAGCCAGAGCGGGCGGCCGTCGTCGCCGACCGTGTTTGTCTGCCAGAAGCGGACGTGGTGGCGGCGGTCGGCGCTGTAGCCGACCGGCTTTTCGAAGGCGAGATCCTGGGCGCGGCCCTCGAACAGCAGGCGGCTCATAGGCGCATCGGGATAGGGCCGGGAGAACAAGACGCTCTCGCCGATATCGATCGCGGTCCTCAGCGTGACGGCATCGGCCGTATCCCAACCGGCGACGGCAAAGGCGTGGACCACTTCCTTCTTTGTGCCGACAAGTCCGACATTGATCGGATCGCCTGGAATACCCTGCGACGTATGCGTCACCATCTCGAAGCGCTGCGTGCGGAAGCCGCGCTCCCGCCAGGTCCAGAATTCCGGCGCGGCGAGATAGGCAAATGCCAGATAGGAGGCGCAGAAAGCCGCCAGCCAGATCGCCGCGCGCCGCCTAAGGCTTCGCTCACCCATGAAAAGACCACTCCGAGGTCCTACGCGAGCACTCTATGCGGCATGCGGCGGATTGGGCAGAGGGGATGGCCTTCAGCGGCAGGCGCGGTAGCCGTTCCTGCGGTTCTTGACGTCGAAGTGGAAGTGGTTGCGGTGGTCGTAATTGTAGCCCGGGCCGAGCACCGTGTTGAAATACTGGCAGCCGTCGGCGCGCACATTGTTGAGGAAGCCGCGGGTGCGGAAGGCGAACAGGCCGGGCTTGCGCACGTCGATGTCGTCGCCATTGTTGAGCTCGATGCTCATGACGTCGAGCGCGTTGCCCTTGCCGTGCTCGGACAGGACGCCTTCGCCGGCGATGTTGCGGCAGGAATAGCTCGACCCCTGGTGGATGGCCTTGACGCCGGAGAAATAGCGCCAGCGGGCGGCCGGCACGAGCTCGTTCCTGGTCCAGGCGGCAAAGGTCGCGGCCATGTTGCAGGTCAGCGTCGCTGCCGGTTTCATCTCGACGCTGCCGATGGCCGAGACCTTCACCGGGAAGTCGATGCCGCACTGGCCTTCGTGGATCGGCTGGACGTCCTGGTAGACGACGCCGAGCCGTCTCAACTCGCTGCGGCAGTCGATCTCGCTCGCCGGCATCTGCTCGGGTGACGACATCGGCTCATCCATGCGCGGATAGGCGGCTTGGGTCAAATAGGGGTCGGACGGGACAAGCCGCTGCATGCCGGCATATTGCGGCGCCTCGGGCACGGCTGCGGTCTGGCTGCCGACGTCGACGGTCGGCTGCAGCGAGAAGACATCGCCGGTCGTGCAAGCCGAGACCGCCGTGATAGCGAGCCCTGTTGCCAACCTGACGGCGGCGGAGCGCGCACGAGTGTTCAGTCGCGCCAAGGCGAGGCTGGCGCCAAATATTCGGGCCATCGAAAGGCATCCCGTCCCGAGCTGATCCCGGCAGGGATCATGCTTCCGATGGCACAAGTCTAGTCGGCAAGAGTAAAGGAAAGATCAGCGCCGGCATTCACGCCTGGGGCCGAATTGCGGCATCAGTTCTTATTGGCAGAACGTGCCGCCGTGACGGCGCGGCTCGAGGTCGAAATGGAAGTGCAGGGCATGGTCGGGATCGCTGCCCGGACCGAGCACCGTCTTGAACGGCCCGCAGGCGGCCTTGCGCACGGTGTTCAGGAACTCTGCATCCTTTTCGGGCGGCACCGGGCCGATCTCGATCTTTTTGCCGTCCGCCAGCGTGAAGGAAGCGATGTCGAGCGCATTGCCAAAGGCATGCTCCGACAGCTTTTCGCCACCGTGGCGCGGACGGCAGACAAAGGCGGAGGCCTGGGTGATCGATTTGAGATCGGCGCCGAAATCGGCCTTCGCCGCCGGCTGGATGACATCGGCGGCAAAGCGCGCGGCAGCCTCGGCCATGCGGCAATTGAGCTCGGCGCCGGAACCGATGCCGATCGATTTTCCCAGCGTTTTCAGGACGATGGGGTAGGGGATCGAACAGCCGATTGCGGCATCGTGCTCGGCCTTGTGCTCCTCGAATTCGACGCCGAGCGCCTTCAGCCGATCGCGGCAGGTCAGCTCTTCCTGCGGCATCTTGTCGGCGGGCAGTTCAGCGGAACGCGGATCGGGAGGCAGGTTCACTTGTGCGGGCTTCTCCGGCGGCGTTGGCGCGGTGGCAGGCGGTTCCGGCGCCACTTCGGCCGGCTTTTCCGGTGGCGTCGGGGCGACGACCGGCGTCTGCGGTTCGAGTTCGGACTCCCGATCGGGCTCTTCGGCAGGGCGCGGCTCGGGAATGGGTGCCGCCGCCGGCGTTTCGGGCGCCGGCGCGGCGCTTTGGCCGGCAGGCGGCAAATGGCTCTTATGCGATCGGTGGTGGTGATGTCGGGCCATCGCTGGTGTAATCACCAAGGTTGCCGCCGCCAGAAGCAGCGCCAGTCTGCAAAATCCGGAAAAGCTCAGTGTTGCCATCGGCCGGAAACGGCGGCGGCACGGCAAGGTTGCCTTGGATTTTGCGGCGCTGCGATCAAAATCGGTTACCGGCCCGTTACGCGCCGATCGCCTCCAGGCCTTCCTCCAGCCAGTCTGCGAGCTGCGGCAGTCCGAGCAGGTATTTTGCGGTGCGCTTGTTGGCGCGCTCGCGCGCGGCCGCCACCGCGTCGACCCATTCGGACGCTTCATAGTCGCCGCGGCCCACCCAGGCCAACGCTACCAGCTCGGCCGCTTCGTCGACGTTGAGGTCGTTGATCAGCTCGCGGAATTCCTCCTCGGTGAGGTCTTCCGAAGCTTCCTCGACAAGGCCGTCATGGTGGTGGCTGTCATGCCTGTCGCCGTCGAACTCGACCTCGTGCTCGGCGCCGTCGTCATAGTCCTCGTTGACGCCGGCGCTCAGCGCCTTGGCCTTCAGGATGAACAGGCGCACCGTGTCCGGGTCGATGGAAAGCTCCCATTCTTGCTCGAGGCGTTGCTGCACGGGCCTTTCTCCTCGTCGTGCGCTCGACTGATCATAGCGGATTTGCGGCCCGCGTCACATCCGTTCGCAAGCAGCTGAATCCGCTTGGACATGCGAAATAGTTCGGCCACTACCGGCTTTTCGGGATGAAACCGCACCAAGGCGGCGTTATTCTGCCATTGTCACGCTCAAGGAGGCATCGATGCGCAGACGATTGCTTGTTCAGGTCCTGGCTGTTGCGGCACTGCCGCTATTCGTCGCTCCGGCCTTTGCCGCCGGGGAAGGTGGCGGCGGGAGCGGTCAAACCACTACCCAGTGCAAGAAGGGCGAGGTCTGGGACAAGAAGAAAAGCAAATGCGTAAAGCCGCAATATGGCATGCTGGATGACGACAGCATCTACGAGGCCGGTCACGACCTGGCGATGGCAGGACGTTATGACGAGGCGATCTCGGTGCTGACGCTCGCCGCCAACAAGCAGGATCCGCGCATTCTCAACTATCTCGGCTATTCGCATCGCCATTCCGGCCGTGTCACGGTCGGCCTCGGCTACTACGAGGAAGCGTTGCGCATCGACCCGAACTACACCCTGGTGCGCGAATATCTCGGCGAGGCCCACCTGCAGATCGGCGATCTTGCCGGCGCGCAGCAGCAGCTGATGGAGATCGAGAAGCGGACCGGCAAAGGCTCGCGCGAATACGGCATGCTGTCGGAGCAGATCGATCATTTCCTGAGGAGCTGATCCGACCACCGGCTTCCCCAAACCGGCTGCGAACAATCGCAGCCGGTTTTTTTACTGCTGCAGCATTCGCCGCCAGGCGATCAAGCAAAAGCAGTGATCATTTTGCCAAACTTCATTTTTGGACGTGAAAATCGCGCGAAGATCGCTATATTCGGGGAAATTGTGGTGAAACGGTTCCGTTAGCCCGAGGCTGCCGGACCGTTTTCTTTTTGTACCCAACGACAAGGCCATCCCCGAAAAGCGGGGGTGGCGGCAGGAAAGGTCAGGCATATGATCAAGGTCCCGATGACAGGCGAGGGGTTCGCGTCATTGAAGGAAGAGCTGCGCTGGCGCCAGCAGGAAGAGCGTCCGCGCATCATCGAGGCGATTTCCGAAGCGCGCTCGCATGGCGACCTGTCCGAAAATGCCGAGTACCACGCGGCGAAAGAGGCTCAGAGCCACAATGAAGGCCGCGTCAATGAGCTCGAGGACCTGATCGCGCGGGCCGAGGTCATCGACGTCTCGAAGCTCAGCGGCGACAAGGTGAAGTTCGGCGCCACCGTTGTGCTGGTCGACGAGGACACCGAGGAAAAGAAGACCTATCAGATCGTCGGCGACCAGGAAGCGGACGTGAGATCCGGCCGCATCTCGATCTCCTCGCCGATCGCGCGCGCGTTGATCGGCAAGGAAGTCGGCGATGCCATCGAGGTCAACGCCCCCGGCGGCGCACGGGGGTATGAGATCGTCCGGGTGCAGTTCATTTAACGCTCTTGGGTAGCGTGGATTTCTGTGCTTTCACTGCTCGCGGTTGACCCATTGCAAACGTTCGGAACTGGCTGAAGCCTCCCGGATGTCGTCATCTCAGGGCGAAGCAGGAGCGAAGCTCCGTCGCGAAGACCCTGGGATCCATGCCGTGACCTCGCGCGAAAAGTGCAGCGGAGCAGAATTCTGCACCGTTGCAATACGTCCATGTAACGGCATGGATCCTGGGGTCTGCGCCGCGTCGCTTCGCTCCTTGCTCCGCCCCAGGATGACGAAGCGGCTAATCTCCAAGGCAGTCGATCTAAGCCGGCGCTTCTGATCTAAGCGCCAGCAGCCGTTCAGCCTCCGTCACCGCCTCAGCCGGCGTCACTTTGCCTCCGGCTGGCGCAAGCAAAGTCGATGCAAACGGTCCGCGCGGGCCGGTGAGGCCCGGTTCGGTCGCCAGGAATATGGCGACGGTCGGCAGGCCGAAGGCGCTGGCAAGGTGGGTGAGGCCAGTGTCGGCGCCGATGACCAGCGTCGACCGTCCAAGAATCGCGGCGATTCCGGAAAGTGGCGATTTCGGCACCAGAACCGTGTCCGGCACCGCGCCGGCAATTGCTTCGGCGACACGCTTTTCCGCTTCGTTCGACCAGGTGACGACCGGCATGAATTGCCTGGACACCAATTGGCGCGCGGTCTCTATCCAGTCCTCAACCGGCCATTTCTTGTCCTCTCGGCTGGTGCCGTGCAGCAGGAAAGCGGTTCTGCCTTCGACGCCGGGAAGTCCGCCTGCCGGCGGCACTATGCCGGAGTTGAGCGTCGAAAGGTCCGGCTGATAGTCCAAGGCCAGGCCGAACAGTCGCCTGGTGCGCTCGATGGCGTGCAGGTCGCGCGGCACCGCGTATTTGCGCTGATAAAGCAGCGTCGCCGAGGGCTCGCGGGCGCTGGAACGGTCGAAACCGGCAATCGGCGCGCCGGCCTGCCTAGCAACCACAGCCGACTTCAACAGCCCCTGGGCGTCGATGACCAGATCATAATGGCCGGTTCGCAAGCCGTGGCGCAGGCCGGCCATCTCGCGCCATGTGGCGCCGCCAAGCGGCGTCTTGCGCCAGCGGCGGATCGCGACTTTGTGGATGGATCTTATCGCCGGATGCAAGGCGACGATGCCGGCGAAGGCCACTTCCACGCACCAGTCGAAGCTTATGTCCGATCGATTGCGCAGCGCGTCCTCGACAGCCGGGAACGTATGGATGACGTCACCCATCGACGATGTCTTGACGATCAGCACCTTCATGCGGCTGCCGGAACCTTGAGCAGCCGGTCGGCCGCTGCCGCGACCCGCGCGACGTCGAGCGTCTTCAGGCAGTTGAGATGGCCGAGCGGGCAGACCTTCTTATGGCAGGGCGAGCAGGAAAGATGCAGCCAGATCAGTTCCGAGCGATCGGTCAGCGGCGGCGTGTTCTCGGGCGAGGTCGAGCCATAGACGGCGACGATCGGCGTGCCGACGGCGGCCGCGACATGCATCAGTCCGCTGTCGTTCGAGACGGCAAGCTTCGCCGCGGCGATCAGGTCGATGGCGTCCTCGAGCTTTGTCCTGCCGGCAAGGTCGATGGCGCCCGGCGCGAGCCTCGCGATCTCGCCGGTGACTTCGGCGTCGTTCTTCGAGCCAAGCAGGGCGACGCCCAGGCCTTTGTCCATCATTTCTCTGACCAGCTCGGCATAGTGATCGCTCGGCCAGCGCTTGGCCGGGCCGAACTCGGCGCCCGGCATCAAGGCGACAAACCGCTTGGCTTCGAGCCCGAACCGCGCCAGCAGATCGGCTTGATTGGCCGTATCGACGGTGAGTTTCGGCGCGCGAAACGTGCCGCCGCGGGCAAGGCCGAAATAGGCACGTGCCGTGCGCCGCTTCACCGCATCGGGCAGGGGCACGATATCGGTGAGCAAGCCGTAGCGCATTTCCCGCAAATTGCCGACACGGTGCGGGATTCGGGCAAAGAACGGGATCAGCGCCGATTTCCAGCTCCCCGGCAGCACATAGGCCATGTCGTAGCGGCCACGCAGCAGGCGGCCGAAGCGCCGGCGGCTGCGGAATTCCAGCGCTCCCGGCATCAGCGGGAAATCGATTTGGCAGCGAATTTCCGGCATGCGCTTGACCAGGGGCGCCGCCCAGGCCGGCGCCAGCACGTCGATCGCGGCGTTCGGATGCTTTTCCTTCAGTGCCGCGAACAGGCACTGCGCCATGACCATGTCGCCCACCCAGCGTGGGCCGATCACGAGGATCGTTGGGCTTTCAGCCATTGGACATAGTCTCTGACGCCGGTTTCGACAGTGCGGAATTGGCCATTGTAGCCGGCTGCACGCAAGCGGGACATATCAGCCTGCGTAAAACTCTGGTAGCTGCCCTTGAGATGGTCGGGGAAGGGGATGAACTCGATCTCACCCTTGCCGAGCGTGTCGATCACCGTTTCGGCAATGGCGCGGAACGGTTGCGCGCGGCCGGTGCCGCAGTTGAAGATGCCGCTCGAGCCGCGCTTCCACAGCCACAGATTGACGTCGGCGACATCGCCGACATGGATGAAGTCGCGGCTCTGCTCGCCGGGGCCGAAGCCGCCATAGGCGCCGAACAGTTTCGGATTCTGGCCCTGCTCGACCTGGTTGAACAGATGGAAAGCGACCGAAGCCATGGCGCCCTTGTGCGCCTCGCGCGGTCCGTAGACGTTGAAATAGCGCAGGCCCGCCACTTGCGAGTGATCGGTGTCGAAGACGTTGCGGCGGACATAGTCGTCGAACAGCTTCTTCGAATAGGCGTAAACGTTGAGCGGCCGCTCGAATTCGGGCTCCTCGCGGAACTCGCCGCCGCCGCCGTAGACCGAGGCCGAGGAGGCATAGAGGAAAGGCACGCGCAGCGCCAGGCAGGCATGCAGCAGGCGCTTCGAATAGGCATAGTTCACGTCCATCATGAACTTGCCGTTCCATTCGGTTGTGGTCGAGCAGGCGCCCTGATGGAAGACGGCCTCGACACGGCCGAGCTCGCCGTCCTCGAGCCGCGCCAGGAATTCGTCCTTGTCGAGATAGTCTGCGATCCGAAGATCGGCCAGGTTGGCGATCTTGTGGCCGTCGGTGAGATCGTCGACGACCACGATGTCGTCATGGCCCTCGGCATTGAGCGCGGCGACGATGTTGGAGCCGATCATGCCGGCGCCGCCCGTGACGATGATCATGAAGGCCTCTGTTTCCGTTGCCGATTCCGGCCCTTATAGGGGAGGCAGACAAGAGTGTCGATAAAGCTCGCCGTCACGGACCCATCGGCTACGACGAATGTAGGGATGGATCGGCAGAACGGCTTGCGAGATAAGCTCTGCCGCGCGCCGAACGGTACTTCTTCGGTCGAGGCAAGCTTTGGTGCCTTTGAGCGCCGTGGCAAGCGCCGTCGGTATGCGTCTTTGCCCTTGGTATAGCCATGACATCCGATCTAAAGCCCGGCCTTCGCCATCTTCAAACAGTACGGGTCGACGGCACCCTGACGGTCCCGGCCATGACACCGGCCTTTGCGGGCTTCGGCGACATGCCACCGGTTTTCGCCACCGCCTTCATGGTCGGCTTCATCGAA
This sequence comes from Mesorhizobium dulcispinae, assembly GCF_033977345.1. NCBI lineage: Bacteria > Pseudomonadati > Pseudomonadota > Alphaproteobacteria > Hyphomicrobiales > Phyllobacteriaceae > Mesorhizobium > Mesorhizobium dulcispinae. The sequence continues at coordinate 277,837 of NZ_JAVIIY010000008.1, read as the reverse complement.
TGGGCATGCATCGAGGCGCTGCGTCCGTTCCTTCGCAGCCACGAGAGAACCGTCGGCACCCATGTCGACGTCAGCCATGTCGCCGCCACGCCCGTCGGCATGACAGTCACCGCCGATGTCGAGCTTGTCGCCGTGGAGGGGCGAAAACTGCGCTTCAAGGTGTCGTGCAGCGACGAGAACGGACTGATCGGGGAAGGTTTCCACGAGCGCGCGGTCGTCGACCATGACAAGTTCATGGCGCGCGTTCTGGCCAAATCAGGGCAGACCGGTTCCTTGCCACAGTGAGGCCGCAAAGCTTCCGCTTCAGTCGGCTCTTATCGTGAGGGACCAGGATGCCTTCGACCGAACTGCTTATCGCCTTTTTCGTGACCACGGCGATCTTCGCCTACATTCCCGGACCGGCCATGCTCTATGCCGCGGCGCAAACAATTGCGCGGGGACGCTTGTCGGGACTGACGGCGGCGCTCGGCATCCATCTCGGCGGCTACGTGCATGTCCTTGCCGCCGCAACCGGACTGTCGGTGTTGTTCCACGCCGTGCCGCCGCTTTACATGGCTGTCAAACTCGTCGGCGCGCTCTACCTGGTCTGGCTGGGTGTCTCACTGTTCCGCGCCAAGGCGCAGGGCGACGCAGCTTTGCCTGCCGTCGAACGCAAATCGGCCCGTCGCGCCTTTTTCGAAAGCATCACCGTCGAGGTGCTCAATCCCAAGACAGCCATCTTCTTCATGGCCTTCCTGCCGCAGTTCATCGATGCCTCGGCGACCTTTCCGGTGTGGCTGCAGTTCGTGGTGCTGGGGACCATCGTCAACCTGATGTTCTCGTCGGCCGACATCGTTTGCGTCTTCCTGGCCGGCGCGATGATTGTGCGACTGCGGCGATCCGGTCGTGCACAGCGCTTGATGCAGCGTGCAGGTGGTGCCGTGCTTGTTGGTCTCGGCGTCCATGTCGCCTCGCAAAAGACCTGATCCGTTTGTCGGCCTTGGCCCTGCCTATTCGGACCTGCCGTTGCGCTGGCCCGAATTGCGGTATATCGGCATCGCGACGAACGAATGGCGCCGGACTTCCGGCGCCGCAACCCTGATCAAACCAGCCATTTCGGGCGCGCACCAGTAAGATGATCAAGCACCATCTGCCTTCCCCGGAACCCTTGCATCGCACAATCGCCCGCTTCGGCGAGGCCACGGTGCTGGTGGTCGGCGACTTCATCCTCGACCGCTTCGTCAGCGGCGTCATCGAGCGGATCTCGCCGGAAGCGCCGATCCCGGTGCTGCACGGGCGGGGCGAGATGCTGGCCATGGGCGGCGCCGGGAACGTCGTCTCCAACATCGTCTCGCTGGGCGGCGCCGCTATTCCCGTATCTGTGATCGGCGCCGACAAAGCCGGCGACAATCTCATGCGCATGCTTGGCGATCTCGGCGCCGATACCGACGGCCTTTTGCAGCAAAAGGGCCGCATGACCTCGTCGAAGAGTCGCTTCAGCGCGCTCAACCAGCAGGTGCTGCGTTTCGACGAGGAAGAGATCAAGCCGCTGTCGCGTAGCGAGCGGGCCGCGCTCGTCGAGCATTTCCAGGCAGCGCTGGCGCGCGCCGACATCGTCATCCTGTCCGACTATGGCAAGGGCATCCTGCTCGACGGCGTGGCGGCCGAACTGATCGCGATCTGCCGCGATGCCGGAAAGCCAGTGCTGGTCGATCCCAAGGGGCGCGATTATACGCGCTATGCCGGGGCGACGGCGGTCACGCCGAACCGCAAGGAACTCGGCGAAGCGGTTGGACGCGCGGTTTTCGGCGACGACGAGATCGTCGCCGCGGCCCGCGACCTGATCGCGGCGCATGACTTCGACTTCATCGTCGCCACGCGCAGCGAAAAGGGCATGAGCGTGGTCACCGCCGAAGATGCCCGCCACATTTCCACGCAGGCGCGCGAAGTGTTCGACGTCTCGGGCGCCGGCGACACGGTCATCGCGACCTTCGCGCTTTCACTCGCCGCGGGCGCCGACCGCGTGCAGGCCGCCACAATCGCCAACGCCGCCGGCGGCGTCGTGGTGGGAAAACGCGGCACGGCGCGGCTGACCGTCGAGGAACTCTCCGGCGCGCTATTCCGTTCGCATGGGCCGGTCGCCCATCAGGATGCCATCCTCGACGCCAACGCGGCGGCCAGGATGGTGGCGGCGTGGAAGGAGGAGGGGCTGTCGGTGGGCTTCACCAATGGCTGCTTCGACATCCTGCACGCGGGCCATGTCAGCCTGCTGCACGCCGCGCGCAGCCAGTGCGACCGGCTGGTGCTCGGCTTGAACAGCGATGCCTCGGTGCGCCGGCTGAAAGGTCCCGGACGCCCGGTCAACGACCAGCATGACCGGGCCTGCGTGCTCGCCGCCCTTGCCTCGGTCGATGCCGTCGTCGTCTTCGAAGAGGATACGCCGCTCAAGCTGATCGAGGCGCTCAAGCCCGATATCCTGGTCAAGGGCGCGGATTATACGATCGAGACCGTGGTCGGCGCCGATGTGATCCAGAAGGCAGGCGGGCGCGTGGTGCTGGTCGACCTTGTCGCCGGCAAGAGCACCACCAGCACCATCGGCAAGCTGCGCGCCGGCGGAACGAATTGAGGATTTTATGTCCGAATTGAACGAATATCTGGTCCGCTCCGCGGCGGCGATCACCGCGATGGTCGAGCGCGACCTTACCGGCGAGATGGAGCGTGCGGTGAGCACCGTCGTGACGGCGCTGTCGCAGGGCAAGGCGCTGCTGATCTGCGGCAATGGCGGCTCGGCGAGCGATGCCATCCACATCGCCGGCGAACTGGTCGGCCGTTTCCTGAAAGAGCGCAAGGCCTACAACGTCATCGCGCTGCCGGCCAATGCGGCGGTGCTGACCGCCTGGGGCAACGACTACGGCTTCGATACCGTCTTCTCGCGCCAGGTCGAGGCGCATGGATCCGAAGGCGCGGTGCTGCTGGCCATCTCCACCAGCGGCAATTCGCCGAGCATCCTTGCCGCCGCCGAGCAGGCGCGGGAAATGGGCATGACGGTGATCAGCCTGACCGGCGACACCGGCGGCAAGCTGAAGCCGCTGACCGACATCCTGCTCAACGTGCCGTCGACCTCGACGCCGATCATCCAGCAGGGGCATCTCTGCCTCTACCATCATCTGTGCGAGGCCGTGGAAGCGCGTCTCAGCGATGGCTGAGGGCGAGGGAGATTTTCCGCTCGCCGAGCCCGGACTCTGGGTCGAGCGGATCGGGTCCAGATCCTTCTCAGCCGGCCTGCCGGCGCTGTTCCTCGACCGCGACGGCACCATCAATGTCGACACCGGCTACCCTGACGATCCGGCCGCCATGGTATTGCGCGACGGCATCGCGCCGGCCATAGAAGTGGCGAACCAGCACGGCATCCCCGTCGTCGTCGTCACCAACCAGTCCGGCATCGCGCGCGGCTATTTTGGCTGGGACGCTTTTTCCCGCGTCAACGGGCGGGTGCTCGAGCTGCTTGCCGCGCGGAGCGCAGTCGTCGATCTGGTGTTGGCTTGCGCCTACCACGAGGCCGGTTCGGGTCCGCTGGCGATCGCCGATCATCCGATGCGCAAGCCCAATCCGGGCATGCTGATCGAGGCGGCTCGCCGGCTCGACCTCGATCTCAGGCGATCGCTGATCGTCGGCGACAAGCCGGCCGACATGGAAGCCGGCTGGCGCGCCGGCCTTCTGCGCGGCTGGCTTGTCGATGGCGGAGCCACAACGATAAGCGGGCTTTCAGTTTTGCCGCTGTGCGGCGCGCAGGACCAAGAGGGCCTGCTGACCGCGATACGAGCGCTCTGATCCCGCATTGATTCAAGTTTGAGCGCCAAACCGCTGTTTTTCCAGCGGCTTCATCGGAAGCCGGCGCATTGGAGCTCTTTGTTTTGACGCAATTCCGGACGGAAAGCCGTTTCACACTTTTCCTGGAATTGCTCTAAGCCGGAAAAGCCACCAGCCCTTCATCCTTGACGCGGCGAATGGTCAGCGCGGTGCGCACCGTGTCGACATTGGGGGCCGAGGCGAGCTCCTCGATGACGAAGGTCTGGAAGGTGCCGAGGTCGCTCGCCACGCAATGCAGCAGGAAATCGGACTCGCCCGACACCATCCAGGCATCGCGAACGATCGGCCAGCCACGCGTGCGCTCGGCGAAGGTCTTCAGCTCGGCGTCGGCCTGATGGTGCAGGCCGATCAGGCAGAAGGCGACGACATCCATGCCGAGCGCCGGCGCGTTGAGGAGGGCGCGATAGCCGCGGATGATGCCGGCCTCTTCCAGTCGCCTGACGCGGCGCAGGCAGGGCGGCGCCGAGATGCCGACGCGGTTGGACAGCTCGACATTGGTCATGCGGCCGTCGTTTTGCAGCTCGCGCAGGATCTTCCAGTCGATGGCGTCGAGATCGGCTTTGAGCGGCATGATCGGCTTTCACGCAAGAATCTTTCGCGATTTTGTAATTTGGTTTCGCGCAGGAGGCCATCCCTTTGCGATGATTTTTCTACTTCAAGGCGGGGATATGGTCCTTTATGCCGTGCCAGGAAGCTTTCCGGGGACTAAAGCCAACTTGCCTTGCTGGCTTGCCGGGCAACACTTACATTGTCGGCGACAAACCACGGCCTCGAGCCGCAGGGGACTTTTTTTATGAACACCAAACACGCGCCCGTTCTCATCATCGGCTCCGGTCCGGCCGGCTATACGGCAGCGATCTATGCCGCCCGCGCCATGCTGAAGCCGATGCTCGTCGCCGGCCTGCAGCAGGGCGGCCAGCTGATGATCACCACCGATGTCGAAAACTATCCGGGCTTCGCCGATCCGATCCAGGGTCCGTGGCTGATGGAGCAGATGCTCAAGCAGGCCGAGCATGTCGGCACCGAGATCGTCAACGACATCATCACCGAGGTCGACCTCAATGTGCGGCCGTTCCGCGCCACCGGCGATTCCGGCACCGTCTACACCGCTGATGCCTTGATAATTGCCACCGGCGCGCAGGCCAAGTGGCTGGGCATCCCCTCGGAGCAGACTTTCATGGGCTTCGGCGTATCGGCCTGCGCCACCTGCGACGGCTTCTTCTATCGCGGCAAGGACGTCGCGGTGGTCGGCGGTGGCAATTCCGCGGTCGAAGAGGCGCTCTATCTCGCCAACCTCGCCAAGAGCGTCACCGTCATTCACCGGCGCGGCGATTTCCGCGCCGAACGCATCCTGCGTGAGCGGCTGTTCCAGAAGGATAATATCCGCGTCATCTGGGATACGGTCGTCGACGAGATCACCGGGCAACCGGGCAAGGCGCCGCTACCGCCTTCTGTCGAAGGACTGAAGCTGCGCAATGTGGCGACAGGAGAAGTGTCGCGGCTGAAGGTCGATGGCGTCTTCGTCGCGATAGGCCACGCGCCGGCGGTCGAGCTCTTCGTCGGCAAGCTCAAGCAGAAGCCGAACGGCTATCTGTGGACGGCGCCGGATTCGACCCGCACCGACGTTCCCGGCGTGTTTGCCGCCGGCGACGTCACCGACGACGTCTACCGGCAGGCGGTGACGGCGGCAGGGCTCGGCTGCATGGCCGCACTCGAGGCGGAAAAGTATCTGGCGGGGATCGAGGTTCACCGCGAGGCGGCGGAATAATCGATCGGCTGAAAAAAGCCGTTTAAAAGCCTGATTTTTCATTCAGACGCCAAAGGCAACACGAGGGGAATCATGGCGCTGGACTGGGACAAGCTACGCGTGTTTCACGCTGCGGCGGAGGCTGGGTCGTTCACCCATGCCGCCGAGACGCTGCATCTGTCGCAATCGGCGATCTCGCGCCAGGTCAGCGCGCTGGAGCACGATGTCGGCGTGGCGCTGTTTCATCGCCACGCGCGCGGCCTCGTGCTGACCGAGCAGGGCGAGATGCTGTTCCGCACGGCGCATGACGTGCTGATGAAGCTGGAGACGATCAAGTCGCGGCTGACCGAGACCAAGGATCGCCCCTCCGGCGTGCTGAGGGTCACGACCACCGTAGGCCTGGGCGCCGGCTGGCTGACCGAGCGCGTGCAGGAATTCATCGAGCTCTATCCCGAGATCAGCCTGCAGCTCATCCTTGCCAATGAGGAGCTCGACCTTACCATGCGCCAGGCCGACTGCGCCATCCGCCTCAGGCAGCCGCAGCAGCCGGATCTCATCCAGCGCAGGCTGTTCACCGTGCATTTCCATCTCTATGCGGCGCCCTCCTATGTGGCGAAGTTCGGCAAGCCTGCCTCGATCGCCGAGCTCAGGAACCACCGGATCGTCACCTTCGGCGTGCCGGTGCCCTCGCATCTGTCGGAACTGAACTGGCTGGAAACGGTCGGCGATTTCGAGGGCGGCCAAAGAGTGCCGACGCTGCAGATCAACGACATCCTGTCGATCAAGCGCGCGGTCCAGGGCGGCGCCGGCATCGCCATGCTGCCCGACTACGTCATCAGCAAGGACTCGAACCTGGTCCAGTTGCTGCCCGAGACCGAGGTGCCGTCCTTCGACACCTATTTCGCCTATCCGGATGCGATGAAGAACCAGGCGAAGTTGCATGTGTTCCGCGATTTCATTATCGCGAAGGCGCGCAGCTGGTCCTACTAGGCAGGGTTGCGTCGAGATTCAGGTGAGGCCGGCCTGCGAATGGCGGCTGCCTGCGCTTCCGGTGCTCACGTACTTTAAGTACGCTCCGCTCCGGTTCTCGGAAGCCACCATTCTCGACTCGGCCTGACCTGAATCTCGGCGCAACCCGGGCGCGGACTACCCGCGCCAGGGCGTGATGCGCGGCAGCCAGCCGGGGACGGCGCGGCGATAGGTTTCGTATTCGGCGCCATAGCGGCGGGCGAGCGTCGGCTCTTCGTAGAATTTGACGAAGGAGATCATCGCCGCAGCGGCGATCAGGCCATAGACGAACACGGCCCCGTTCGAAAAGATGAGCGCCTGGCCGAGGATGATCGACAGCACCGCCACATACATGGGGTTGCGGACATGGCGATAGACGCCGCCGACAACGAGCTTCTCGGTCGGCGCGACAGGGGCCGGCGTGCCCAGGCCCTCGAGCGCGAAGCGCGCGAAGGCATGAAGCAGGACCGCCGAGGCGCCGACGACGAGGATCCAGCCGGCCGGCACAAAACCCGGCACGGTGGACTGCGGCATGCGATAGCGGTCGGTCAGCAACCAGGGGAGCAACCCGGCGACGACGCCGGGGGCGGCGACAAAGAACACAGCGCTGCCGGCAATTGCCGAAAAAGTTCGCATCGGGCGCTCCTGCCGCAAAAATAAACGCGACCTGCCCGAGTTCGCGTCATTTTGAATTTAGCGTATTTCGCGACCGGAATCTGATCCGTTTTGCATATCAGCTATCGCTTTCAGTCCGGAATGGCGCAGGATTCGGCGATTTTTTCTGGTCCTATCGGTTCTCCGAAAGGGTTAGACCACAGCCTGCGTCTTTTTGCATGCGTGTGTTGCAAAATAGATGCTTGTTTCTTGGGCATGATGAGCACATATATAGTTCATCTCCAGGGCGCGTTCTCCTCCCATTAGCGCCCTCGAGTGTTCCCCTCTGGAGGTTTGCCCTAATCGGCACTTCCAATCAAACTCAGCCGGATCTTTATTGATCCGGCTTTTTTGTTGCCCTGAGGTCACGCCGATAGCGGAAATGTGTGCGCGGGGGCCACGTAACAGTGACATGTAACATCGGGTAACATGTCGCGGACGCACTCTATCAATTAAGTAGATCGTAGGACGCGGTTGGTCGGTTCGGGAGATGGGGGCATCACTCGGGCAGGCCGGGCTCAGGCAGCTACCGCGTCCGAACCATTTCCTGATGCGGCGGACCTGCCGTTGCCTCCCAGGAAGACGGTCCGCAATAAGAAACGGCGTCCGGATGATCCGGGCGCCGTTTTCGCGTCTTCAACCAAATCGGTCAGGCTGCCTTGCCGTTGGCGTTCATCGCCTCGTCGGCCAGGCGGCCGGTCAGTTCGGCCATATGGTCGAAGGCGGCCTTGTAGCTGGCGACGCCTGCCGTCGCCGAGCGCAGCTCGATGATCAGGTCGCCGATCTCGGCCTGGGGCATGGTCGCCTCGACCACGTCCCAGCCCGGCCAGTCGGGCCGCGCGTCATAGCCGAGGATCTGGCCGCGCCGCTGCGGGATCAATGCGATGATCTTCGAGGTCGCATCGGAGGGCGTGACGATCTCGACCTTCATGATCGGCTCCAGCAGGACCGGCGAACAGGCCGCCATGCCCTCCTTCATTGCCAGCTTCGCCGCCATCTGGAAGGCCATGTCGGAGGAGTCGACCGCGTGGTAGGAGCCGTCCGACAGGTTGACGGCTACATCGACCACCGGGAAGCCGAGCGGACCGGTCCTCAGATAGTCGCGAATGCCTGTCTCCACCGACTGGATGTAGGTCTTGGGCACGACGCCACCCGTGATGGTGTCGGTGAACTGGAAGCCCGAGCCGCGCGGCAGCGGCTTGATCTCGATCACCACGTCGCCGAACTGACCGTGGCCGCCGGACTGTTTCTTGTGGCGGCCGCGCTGCTGCGCGGATTTGCGGATCGTCTCGCGATAGGGCACCGCCGGCGAGTGGCCTTCGATCGGGATCTGGTTCTTGCCCTCCAGGCGCTCGCGCACGACGCGCAGGTGCATTTCGCCATGGCCCGACAACACGGTCTCGGCGGAGTCCTGGTTGTGATGCAGGCTGAGCGAGGGATCCTCCTCGGCAAGCCTCTGGATCGCCGCCGACATCTTGACCTCGTCCTTGCGCTCCTTGGGGCGCAGCGCAAAGGCGAATACGGGCTGCGGCGGCTCCAGTGCGATCAGCGGCTTGATGCCGCCCTTGGCCGAACTCAGCGTCTGGCCGGTCCTGACATTGTCGAGCTTGCCGAGCGCGACGGTGTCGCCCGCCTTGGCTAACGACAGCTTCAACTGATCCTTGCCAAGCATTTTGTAGATGCCGGAGACTTTGGTCGTGTCGCCGTTGGAGAGGAACAGCTCGGCCGCATCGGCCAACTGGCCGGAAAGCACACGCGACACCGACAGCTTGCCGCCATGCGCGGTGTGGATGGTCTTCATCACCTGCACGACCGTCTGGCTGCCGTCCGGCGCGCCCAGGCGCTTGCAGGTCGCCTCGACGTCCGGCGCATCGTGGCGGATCGTCTTCAACAGGCGCAGCACGCCATTGCCCTTCTCGGCGGTGCCGATCAGCACCGGCGTCACCGTGCCGGCGCGGAGGTCGGCGGCAAGGTCATCGAAGATCGCGTCCTTCGGCGGTTCGATCTCCTCTAGCAGCTGTTCCATCAGCTGGTCGTCATGGTCGGCGAGCGTTTCCAGCATCGAGAAGCGGGCCTCGAGCTCGCGCGCCTTGTCGTCGTCCGGAATCTCGGCGACCTGGCTTTCGGCATATTCGCGGTAGACATAGGCGCGCTCCAGCGCGAGATCGATCGAGCCGATGACGACGCCGTCCTTGCGCAGCGGAATCTGGCGCAGCAGCAGCGGCGCCGAGCTGGCCGGCTGCAGCATCTTGAGCGTCTCGCGCACGCCGGCGATCGCCTTGTCCACCTTGTTGAGGAACAGGATGCGCGGCACGCCGAGATCGTCGAGCTTGCGCATGATGAGCTGGAGCGCGGGTATCTTCTTTTCGTCCGCTTCGGCGACGACGACTGCGACATCGCAGGCTGCAAGCACGGGCTCGGCCTCGAAGGCGAATTCAATGGAGCCGGGGCAGTCGACGAAGGTGAACTGCTCGCCCATGAACTCCGTGGTGGCGAAGGTCGCCTCGACGCTCATGGCGTGGGCACGGGCTTCTGGCGAATGATCGGAAACAGTGTTGCCCGATGAGACGGGATTCTGGCGGGGGATGGCGCCCGTGCGGGCGAGGATTGCTTCGAGAAGTGTCGTCTTACCGCTTGCGAAGGGACCGACTATGGCAATGCATTTCGGTCCCGTGCGTCGTCCTCCGGCGCGAGTACCCATGGCTGACCTCCACTCAGGCGTTTCCCAAGAGAGCGATCAGCAAAAGTGGAAACCGGTTTTGCGTCCGATCGCACTCTCTAGAAGAGCGGCGGCCGGCCTGTTCGGCCGTCGCGGGCGGGGTTGTTGCTCACCACCTGCCCACGGCCATCGTCACACGGGTTCGCGGAGAGGGCAAGAAAAATAGGAAGTGCGCCGGCTTCGGTTTGTCGGGCGCCTGGTTTGTCAGGCGCTCAGGGTCAGCGGCTGATTGTCGGCAGCGCAGAGCGCGCTCGTCTTGTCGCGTGGTGCCGGCTTGCCGAAGAAATAGCCCTGGAAACGGCTGCAGCCCGCCGTACGGGCAAGGGTGAACTCCTCCGCCGTCTCCACGCCCTCAGCGACGATGGTGATGTCCTGGATGCGCGCGATCTGGGCGAGCGCGGAAACGAAGATCTGCGCCACCTGGTCGTGGGCGAGGCTGCGGATGTAGGAGCGGTCGATCTTGACGCTGTCGATGGGCAGGGTCTTCAGATAGTTGAAGCCGCAGTGACCGGTGCCGAAGTCGTCAAGCGCGATACGGAAGCCGAGCCCGCGCAAGGCTTCCAGGCGCCTGAGGATTTCCGGTGTCGCGGCGGTCGCAACCGTCTCGGTGATCTCGATGATGAAGGAGGATGCCGACCGGCCGGTCTCGTGCAGAACGCGCTCGCACATCGTCACGATCTCGTCCCGCTTCAACTGCTCGCCGGAGACGTTGATCGAGATGCGGCGCCCCGGAAAGTGCCCGATATCGGCGCAGGCGCGCTTGAACACCCACTCGCCGATCATGTCGATCAAGGTCGAGCGCTCGGCGATCGGGATGAATTCGGCCGGCGATATCAGGCCGCGGACGGGATGGCGCCAGCGGATCAAGCCCTCGAGCGCGTCGATGGAACCCTCGGCGCCGACGATCGGCTGATAGTGGAGCTCCAGCTCGCCGAGATAGACGGCGGCGCGCAGCTCGCGCTCGATGAGGCGGCGATATCGCTTGTCCGAGAGCATCTCCTCGTCGAAGACGGTGACGCGGCCCCGGCCTGCCGCCTTGCTTTCGTAGAGCGCGAGGTCGGCAAGCAACATCAGCTCGGTGGGGTTTGAGGCGTGCAGCGGCGCAAGCGCCACCCCCAGCGAGATCGACAGCGGAATGATCTTGCCTTCATGCCGCTTTCCGGCCCGCATTGCGTCGAGCAGCCGGCGCACATCCTTGTTGAGCGCGGCCGCGTCGCCATGCGGGATAATGACGCCGAACTCGTCGCCGCCCAGACGTCCGATGATACCGTCGGCGAAGATGCGCTCCGCTTCCTTGACCAGATAGGCGAGGGCAAGGTCGCCGAACTGATGGCCAAAGGTGTCGTTGAGCTGCTTGAAATGATCGAGGTCGATCAGAACCAGGCTCGCCTGCCGCCGATTGCGCAAGGTGCCCAGCCTGTCGCTCAACGCCTCGAGGAAATAGCGCCGGGTCATGGCGCCGGTCATGGCGTCGATGCTGAGAAAGCGGTGCTTCTGAGCTTCTGCATCCGCCGCCGACTGCAGGCTCTGGACGACGCTCGAGCGCATATACATCAGCACCAGGAGCGCCAGGCTGGTCGATGCGACCGACATGGCGAGAGCCGTGGCGCGGGAGGGGTCTTCGGTCAGGCCAAAGGCGGCAATCGCGGTGGCGGCGATGCTTGCCACAAGCAGCGCCTGGATGCCGCGGTAAATCCTGCCGCTATGATCCTTGATTGTCGCCAAGATGCTCATGTCCGCGCCCCCACAGCACAGGCTAATGGCTAGAGCCGAGCCGTTAAAAAGACATTGAGCATGGCAGCTGTCTTGCACTGTTCTCCGATGCATCGCTGAACGCGTCATTTTATGGTTAAAAAGCAACGATTTATGACAGTATTTTAAATGGCTAACGAAATGACTTGAGGCGGCATCGAAGCGTGTTTCGATGCCATCACGATCGACAATCGGAAAGGCCGGTTGCACTGACCCCGTGCCGGGATGAAACTAGACTGCGAGAAGCCGCGCTCGCGGTTTGCCGATTCATCAACGATTGAGGATTTCTACGATGAAGATCATTGCGTGCGGCAGCGTTGCGACGATCATCGCGCCCGAAAAGTATTTCACCGGCAAGGTGCTGCAGACGCCGATCATCGAGAAGGAGGCGCCGGCGCGGCTGAGGGCGACGCTGGTCAGCTTCGAACCGGGCGCCCGCACCCATTGGCACACGCATCCGCTCGGCCAGACGCTCTACGTCACGGCCGGCGCAGGGCTTGCGCAGACATGGGGCGGGCCGATCGAAGTGATCAGGGCGGGCGACGTCATCTCCTTCGCGCCCGGCGAGAAGCACTGGCACGGCGCCGGACCGAAAACCACCATGACGCATGTCGCCATGCAGGAGGCGCTGGACGGCGTCCATGCCGAGTGGCTCGAGGCGGTCTCCGACGAGCAATATGGCGGCTGAGCGCCGTCCAACAAAAACCCGGCGCGAAGCCGGGTTTTTCTCATTGGCCGGCCGCGTTGCCGGTCAGGTCAGCGATGCGGTGAAGCGCTGGATGCGGGTGCAGGCCTCTTCCAGCAGCGCCTCCGAGGTGGCGTAAGAGATGCGGAAGTTCGGGCCGAGACCGAAGGCGGAGCCGAACACCACCGCAACGCCTTCGCCATCGAGCAGTTCCGAGCAGAAGGCCTCGTCGCTGTCGATGACCTTGCCAGCCTTCGTCTTCTTGCCGATCAGCTCTGCGCAGGACGGATAGACATAGAAGGCGCCCTCCGGCGACGGGCAGGAGATGCCGCGCGCCTGGTTGAGCATCGACACGACGAGGTCGCGCCGGCCCTGGAAGATCGCCTTGTTCCTGGCGATGAAGTCCTGCGGGCCGTTTAGCGCCTCGACGGAAGCCCACTGCGCGATGGTGCAGGCGCCCGAGGTCTGCTGGCCCTGGATCATGTCCATCGCTTTGATCAGCGGCACCGGGCCGGCGGCGTAGCCGATGCGCCAGCCGGTCATGGCATAGGCTTTCGATACGCCGTTCATGGTCAGCGTGCGCTCGTAGAGGCTCGGCTCGACCTCGGCGATGGTCTTGAAGACGAAGTCGCCATAGGTCAGGTGCTCATACATGTCGTCGGTCAATGTCCAGACATGCGGGTGCTTGAGCAGCACGTCGGCCAGTGCGCGAAGCTCGGCTTCGGTGTAAGCGGCGCCGGACGGGTTGGACGGCGAGTTCATCAGCAGCCATTTCGTCTTCGGCGTGATCGCCTTTTCCAGCACCTCGGCCGTCAGCTTGAAGCCGTTGTCGATCGAGGTGTCGGCAAAAACCGACGTGCCGCCGCAGATCGCCACCATTTCCGGGTAGCTCACCCAATAGGGGCGCGGGATGATGACCTCGTCGCCGGGGTTCAGCGTCGCCATGAAGGCGTTGAACAGGATCTGCTTGCCGCCGGTGCCGACGATGGTCTGCTCCGGCCGGTAATCGAGATTGTTCTCGCGCTTGAACTTTTTCGCAATCGCCTCGCGCAGCGGCGCGATGCCGGAAACCGGCGGATACTTGGTCTCGCCGCGGCGGATCGCGTCGATCGCCGCGTTCTTGATGTTGTCGGGCGTGTCGAAGTCCGGTTCGCCGGCGCCGAGGCCGATGACGTCACGGCCGGCATTTTTCAGCTCGCGCGCTTTCTGCGTCACCGCGATGGTCGCGGAAGGCTTCACGCGGGAAAGGGCGTCGGCAAGAAAGGCCATGACAGAGCGTCTCCAAGAGAATGGCGCGGCCAGGAGCGGCCGCGGCGCCTCTCATGTCGCATCGCAGGCTCCAGCGCAAGCATTGTCGGATGATCCAGAGGTCAAGGTGGCGTGAGCGGCAACTATAAATTCATCAACGACCGGTAAACCCTTGGCTGGCAAGATCGCAGATCGAATTCCGCTCAATTTGCGGAGCGAGGGACCTTTGTCGCGCAGCATCGGGCTCGCCCACATCATCCGTCATGATGACGGCACCTCCACCGGTGTCTGGGGCATCTATACGTTGCAGAGCGCCTTCCAGCCCATCTTCGCCTTCAACGAGGGCAAGCTTTCGGTCGTGGCCTTCGAGGGGCTTATCCGGCCGTTCCGCGACGGCGAGCCGCAGTCGCCGATGAGTTTCTTCGGCACTTGCCCCGCGGGCGACCGGCTGCATATCGAGGCGCTGACCAGGACGTTGCATCTGCTCAACGCCGGCGCCTGTCTGCCGCAAGAGGCGTCCATCTTCGTCAATTTCGATCCGTCCGTGTTCACCGATCGTGCCATCGTCGACAAAGCGCTGCGCGACATGCGCCTGGTGCTGCACGAGGCCGGCATCGATCCGCGCCGCATCGTGTGCGAGGTCACCGAGCAGAGATCGGCTTCGCAGGAGGCGCTCTACGGCTTTGTCGAGGCGTTGCGCGCCAACGGCTTGCGCATTGCCGTCGACGACTACGGTTCCGACGATTCCGACATCAACCGCATCAAGGAATTGCGGCCGGACATCGTCAAGTTCGACGCCCATTGGATCACGCAGCTCATGGAATCCGGGGCCGGATTCGCCTTGCTGACCACGATGGTGAAGAGCTTCGAAAGCCAGGGCATCCGCACAGTTTTCGAAGGCATCGAGGAAGGCTGGCAGCTCGACCTCGCCGAGAAATCCGGAGCCTCGATGGTGCAAGGCTATGTGCTCGCCCGGCCGGAGCTTGCGCCCACCAGTTTTCGCGTCTTCGGCAAGAGCGTGCAGGCGCCCGCGGCCGAGGAGAGCAAGGCCACGGCCGCCACCGATCCCGCTCCTGCGCCGCCGTCGCGGCCGGCGAGGGCGTTCGGGCGCAAGGGGGCGCCATGATCGTGCGGACCGAGAGACGGCGCAATGCCGCCGAGGCGATCTTCACCGACGAAATCGGCCTGCAATTCGGCGTCTATGGCGAGTTCCGGCTATGGAGCGCCTACCAGCCGATCTTCGCGCCGCAGGGCAGCACGCTCAAGGCTGTCGCCGTCGAAGCGCTGATCGAGCCGCGTCGGGTCGCAACACCCGTTGCGCCGCAGGTTTTCTTCGGCAGCGTCGCGGCATCGGACCGGTTGTTCGTCGAGACGATGTGCCGGATGCTGCATCTCCGCAACTACCGCAACATCGGCGTCGATGGTCTCACCCTGTTTTTCAACTACAACCCGATGATCAACGATCACCTCGGGCGGGCGCTGGCCGAGATCCGCCTTATGACCAGGCATCTCGGCGATTTCGGCCTCGAACCCGCCATGCTGGTCTGCGAGATCACCGAACAGGCGGCCGACGAGCATGTGCTTGCCGGCCTTGTGCGCGAGATGAGGCGTGACGGCATCCGCATCGCCATCGACGATTTCGGCACCGGACATTCCACCGAAGCGCGCATGAGCCTGCTTTTGCCGGACATCGTCAAGATCGACGGCGGCTGGTTCGCCGAGTTCTGCCGCCATGCCGCCGCCGAACGGTTCTTCCGGCCGCTGGTCTCGATGCTGCATGACCGCGGCGCCAAGGTGCTGGTCGAAGGCATCGAGCAGGCCGGGCATCTGCGTGTGGCGCTCGACGCCGGCGTCGACCTCTTGCAAGGTTACCACCTCGCCCGCCCGGCGCTCGCCGGCACGATCTTCAACGAAGAGCCGCTGTCGATCGACGCGCTGCTCGGCATGGACAACAAGGTCGTGCCGTTGCATCAGCGCCGCTGATGGTTACGCCAAAACAAATCACTGGATGAGCGTCGCTCCGACGCGGTAGTGCCTTGCCGACCGTCGTGAGGAGAGGGAGCCATGATACTTTACGACATGATCGACAGCGGCAATTGCTACAAGCCGCGGCTGTTGATGGCCAAGCTCGGCATTCCCTTCACTCGTATCGAAGTGAGCTCGCGTTCCGGCGAGACGCGCAAGGCCGACTATGTCGCCAAGAACCCGAATGCGATGGTGCCGCTGCTCGAGCTCGACGACGGCCGGCGCATCGCCGAATCCAACGCCATCCTGCTCTATCTCGCCGAAGGCACGCGCTTCCTGCCGGCCGACAGATATGAGCGGGCGCTGGCCTATCAGTGGCTGTTCTTCGAGCAGTACAGCCACGAGCCCTATATCGCTGTGCGCAAGGCGCTGCTCACCTTTCCCGAGAGGGCCGAGGACGCGACGCCGGAACGGCTCGCGCAAACTCTGGAACGCGGCAACAAGGCGCTCGGCGTGATGAACAAGCATCTGGAGCAGAACGCCTTCTTCGCCGGCAGCACTTATAGCGTCGCCGACATTGCGCTCTACGCCTATACCCACACCGCCGAGAAGGGCGGCTTCCAGCTCGATGCTTATCCGGCGGTGGTGGAGTGGCTGAAGCGGGTGGAGGCCGATAAGGGGCATGTGCCGATCGAGTGGCAGCCTTAAGACAGGCCACGTCGGCAATTGGCGAAAGCTTCCATGAGAGCGTCCTTCTCCCCGTATAGAGACGGGGAGAAGGACAGCAGCTTCGCCGGCTTCGCCAACCGCTTGCGTCCAAAATCCACAACAAAAAAGGCGGGACAATGCCCGCCTTCCTATGCCGGTAGCCTGATCGGGAGCGTCGGGGCCGGGCCGGCAGCAATCTGCTGCTTCGGCTTGTCGGGTCCTTCCGCTCCGGCGCGCTTATCGCGCGACCGTCAGTACATCCGTGACTTGCCGCGCGCCCCAGGCTCTCGCCCAGTGCGCGCCTTTGCTTGCTCGCATTTTTGCGACGCCAAGCGATAACGCTTGGCTGCAAAATGCTTAAGCCAAATCAGGCTGCCTTGCTCAGAGATCCAGCGGCGGACTTGCCGGTGCGGCGGTCCTGCTCGATCTCGAAGTTGATCTTCTGGCCCTCAACGAGGGTGGTCATGCCAGCGCGCTCGACGGCGGAGATGTGAACGAAAACGTCCGCGCCGCCATTGTCGGGCTGGATGAAGCCGTAGCCCTTGGTGGCGTTGAACCACTTGACCGTACCAGTTGCCATGTAAAATGCCCTTCACATTTGCTTCGTTTGACCGGACCAAAGCCCGGCCGGCGGTATCGAAATTTTGGAGACGTCAGCAAACGCGAAGATCGCGAGGCCCGATCGATCGGCCAAATTCAATGCGGCGGATATAGTATGGTTCGCGGACGAAAACAAGATGGCGTTACCGGCATGTGCCGCGATAGCGTCCAGCGGGCGCCCGCGATCGTCCTGGAAGTTTTGCGGCCAGGCGCGCGTTCCTGGAGGCAAGATACGCCCGCTGTTGTAGGAGAGGATCATGAAGAGAATTCTGCTTGCCGCCTGCCTGACGCTGGTGGCCGCCGAGGCGCAGGCCGTCTCGCGCTACGACCCGACGCGCATGAGCTGCGATCGCGTGCAGGCGACGATCGCCAGGCAAGGTGCCGTCATCCTGCGCTACCAGTCGAGCCGCGTGCCGGGACTGCCGCTCTATGACCGCTATGTGCGGGACGAGCGCTTCTGCAATATGGGCGAGGTGAGGTCGAGGGCTTACGTGCCCAGCGTCGACACCAAGTCCTGCCCCGTCTATGTCTGCAAGCGGCCGGACTTCGACCGGCATTTCCGCCGCCGCCTCTTCCCGCAGGACTAAAGCAATTCCAGGAAAAGTGTGAAACGGTTTTCCGTCCGGGATTGCGTCAAAACAAAGAGATAGAGCGGTTCCCCGTTTCCGTGAAACGGTGAAACGCCCCAGTCAGAATCCGAACGAAGCCTGCGCGGCCGGCGGCGCACCGACGCGCACGCCTTCCATGGCCAGCATCTTCTCCTTGGTGGCGGAGCCGCCGGGGGCCGAGAAGCCGCCGATCTTGCCGCCCGCGGCAAGGATGCGGTGGCAGGGAATGACCAACGGCACCGGATTGGCGCCGAGGGCCGCACCGGTTTCGCGGGCGAGGCCGGAATGGCCGGCCCGCTTGGCCAATTCGCCATAGGTGGTGGTCTCGCCGAAGCCGAGCTTGCGCGCGGCGTCATAGATGGCGAGGCGGAAATCGTCGACGCCGTCGAGATCGACCGGCACGCCGGAGAAATCGATATCCTCTCCGGCCGCATAAGCCTTGATCGAAGCGATCAATTCGGCCACCCATTTCGGCTGCTCGGTGGAGCGTGAAACGCCGGCATGGCGAAACAGCCGGCGCTCGACCGCTTCGCGGCTGCGTTCGGGCAGACAGAGCCGGATCAGGCCCTTTTCGCTCCAAGCGATGCCCATGTAGCCGATCACTGTTTCTAACACTGCGTGGCCGGCCGTGATCGGTGACGCGTTTTCCATGGTGTGCTCCTTTCCGCAAAACTGCGAAAAACGGGTACATCTCCAGTACAGATAGGGAACAATATCGCAGTTTGCTTTGAGTCTCGCCACCCGAAACCTGCATACCGGCCCCGATTGCCCGGTTGGAATCGCTGGTGTAAGGACTTTTTAACAACCGACAACCGGACCTGCAGGGCTTGGCAGCGAAAATCATCCTCACCGCGATCGGCGCGCTCGTTGCGGCTGCCGGCCTCAGCGGTTGCACCTCGACCTCGCAGATGAAGGCCACGCCCGCGCTTGCGGCGGCTTCGACGCCGGCCGTCGAGGACGACACACCGACCGTCGCGCTCCCCGAAACCGTGGCCGTACTGCCGGAGCCTTCCGGCCTCGCGCAGGTGCAGACGGCGGCGTTGACCGGCGATGCCGCGGCGTTGGTGACGACGCCTGGGGCCACGACGCCTGGCGCGCCATTGCCGCCGCCGGTGCAGCCAGGTGCTGCCCTTCCGCCGCCGGCGCAGCCCGCAGCCTTCGCCGGTTCGACACCCGTCGCCGGCCAGTTCCCGCCGCCGCCGGTGCTGATGGCCGGCGCGTCGCCGACCGGCCCCGCTTCGCTCAAGCAAGCCGCCGTCTACAAGACCGCCGGCGTTGCCATGCCGGTCACCGGCCAGTCGGCGAAGGTGGCGCCCATGCCGGGCGTTGAACAGGTCGCCTATGTGGTGCCGCAGAACCCGGCGCTGCTTGCGCAGCCGGGCCAGCCCGAGCAGCATGCCACCGGCCCGCGTGCCGAGATCGAACGGCTGATCGAGAAATATTCGGCGATCTACGAAGTGCCGGTCGATCTGGTGCGCCATGTCGTCAACCGCGAAAGCACCTTCAACCCGAAAGCCTACAATCACGGCCACTGGGGTCTGATGCAGATCAAGCACGCGACGGCGCGCGGCATGGGCTATGACGGGCCGGCGAGCGGTCTGTTCGACGCCGAGACCAATCTCAAATACGCGGTCAAATATCTGCGCGGCGCCTGGCTGGTCTCCGGCGGCAATGCCAAGCGCGCCGACACGCTCTACCAGACCGGCTATTATTACGACGCCAAGCGCAAGGGCCTGCTCGAGCAGACGGGCCTCGGCGTCGACCGTCGCCGCCTTCAGCCCGGCGCCTGAGCATCCGGCCCGCTGCAATGCGCAGCCTGGGGGCGTAGCTGTTCGGGGCCGCGACATGCATGAGAAAAGTGGTCCGAACCCGCCTGCCCCCAACGATGTCCGCCTTCGCAAGCTTCTCGATGACACCCTGACCGCGCCGCATTGGCCGGAAGGGTTCGTCATGCGTTTATTCGAGCACAGGGATGCGCAGGCCCTGCATGCGCTGCTGGACGAGGCGTTCGACGATGGCGCCGAAGGCCCGTTCGACGAATGGTGGGAGCGTATCTCGGGCGATGCCGAGTTCGATCCGGAGCTGTGCTTTCTCGTCATCGACGGCAAGGGGCTGCTGGCCGGCGCCGCGCTTTGCTGGACATCCGGCTTCGTCAAAGATCTCGCGGTTCACCCGGACTCCAGAAGACGCGGCATCGGCGAGGCGCTGATGCGGCATGTCTTTCTCGCCTTTCAGGACAGGGGCGCTACCCACGTCGACCTCAAGACCAACACGGTCAATAACACCGCAGCCTTCAGGCTCTACGAGCGGCTCGGCATGGTTCCGGTTGCCTGGGAAGGGTAGCGCTTCGCCGTATTTGCCTGCGACGGCGAAACCGAATGCGCGGCGGCATTGTGAACCGCTTCACACAGGCTGACGTTAGGACATGCTAATGCGTCGTGGTGCCGGGCGGCCGATCGGCGGATCGACGCTGGCAAGGCGTCGGAGGAGGCTGTGCCGGCATGCGTCAGCCACTCCAAGGCGGGCTCCGGGGCGGCGGGTTTCGGAGCCCGCCCGCTTTGGTTTGAAATCCGCCCTTTCATCCAGCCTGATTACACTTCCTTTGCGCTTCGGTCAGGGACCGCACGCCGCTGTTTCATGCCGAACAGCTCATGTTGGAACCCAAAGCGGCGCTCCGCATTCAAGTGCTGGGTGGGCATCTGATGGCTGTCGACGCGCGCAGTCTCCGTCGCCGGCTCCAAAGGGAGGTCCACCGCCATGAAGCTTCTTCACGCAATTCTTGCGCTGGCAGTCGGCGCAATGCTGGCGGCGACCCCGGCGAGAGCCGTCGACCTGTCGATCGTGTCGGGCGACACCGGCAACGGCATCAAGGTGCTGCGCGAGATACTCGACCAGTATGAGAAGAAGAGCGGCAACAAGGTCAACATCGTCGTCATGCCGCCCTCGACGACCGACCAGTTCGGCCAGTACAAATTGTGGCTCGCGGCCGGAAACACCGACATCGACGTCTACCAGACCGACGTGATCTGGGCGCCGCAGCTCGCCAGCCAGCTCGTCGACCTGACGGCGGCGACCAAGGACGTCGTCGGCGCCCATTTCCCTTCGATCATCCAGTCGCAGACCGTCAACGGCAAGCTGATCGCGCTGCCGATCTTCACCGACGCGCCGGCGCTCTATTACCGCAAGGACCTGCTCGACAAATACGGCGCCAAGGTGCCGACCACCTGGAAGGAGCTGGCCGACACCGCCAAGCTCGTCATGGACAAGGAGCGGGCCGCCGGCAACAAGGACATGTGGGGCTTCGTCTTCCAGGGCAACGCCTATGAGGGGCTGACCTGCGACGCGCTCGAATGGGTGATGTCGAATGGCGGCGGCCAGATCATCGAGCCGGACGGCACCGTCTCCGTCAACAACCCGAAAGCAGCGGCTGCGCTCGACATGGTCAAGGGTTGGATCGGCACCATCGCGCCGCCGGGCGTGCTCGCCTACCAGGAAGAGGAATCGCGCGGCGTCTGGCAGACCGGCAATGCGGTTTTCATGCGCAACTGGCCCTATGCCTATGCGCTCGGCAACGGCGCGGACGCGCCGATCAAGGGCAAGTTCGACGTCGCGCCGCTGCCGGCAGGCGAGGGCGAAGGCGCGCGGCCGGTCGCGACACTCGGCGGCTGGAACCTCGCGGTCTCCAAATACTCGAAAAACCCGGACGCGGCGATCGACATGGTCAAGTTCATCGCCTCGCCCGAGATGCAGAAATACCGGACGCTGAGGACCTCCAACCTGCCGACCATCCAGGCGCTTTATGACGATGCCGACATCGCCAAGGAGCAGCCGATCATCCCGCGCTGGAAGGAGGTCTTCCTCAACGCGGCGCCGCGGCCCTCGGCGGCGGTCAAGGTCAAGTACAATGAGGCGTCGAGCCAGTTCTGGACCGCCGTGCACAAGACCTTGTCCGGCGAAGGCAGCGCCGCCGACAATCTCGCCGATCTCGAAGTGACGCTGACCAAGCTGAAGGGCAACGTCTGGTGACCACCGCGCCGGCAGAAGCTGGCTCGGGCATCCGCGGCGGCAAGGCAGAACGCGCGCAGGCAACAGCCGCGCGGCGCCCGCGCTCGCGGCTGATGGCGCAGCGTGTGCGCTCGGCCTGGCTGTTCCTCACGCCGATGCTTCTGGTGCTCGCCGCTGTCGCCGGCTGGCCGCTCATCCGCACCGTCTATTTCAGCTTCACCGACGCCTCGCTGTCCGACCTCGACGCCCGCCAATGGGTGGGTTTCGCCAACTATTTCTCGATGCTCAGCATGCCGAGCGGCCGCACGCTCTATGACGGGCTGCTCGCCGACCCGGTGTGGTGGCGCGCCGTGTGGAACACGGTGCGCTTCACGGCGGTCTCGGTCGTCTGCGAGACCATCCTCGGCATGATCGTCGCGCTCGTGCTCAACGCCGATTTTCCGGGCCGAGGCATTGTCAGGGCGGCGATCCTCATTCCCTGGGCGATCCCGACGATCGTCTCGGCCAAGATGTGGCAGTGGATGCTCAACGACCAGTTCGGCATCATCAATGTCGTGCTCATCAACCTCGGCCTGATCCACGGCAAGATCGCCTGGACGGCGAGCGCCGACACGGCGATGGTCGCGGTGCTGATCGTCGACATCTGGAAGACGACGCCGTTCATGGCGCTGTTGATCCTTGCGGCCCTGCAGATGCTGCCGCGCGAGATCCTCGAGGTCGCTAGGCTCGACGGCGCCAACCCGTGGCAGATCTTCTGGCGGGTGACCTTGCCGCTGATCCGCCCGGCGGTGATGGTGGCGGTGATCTTCCGCGCGCTCGACGCGCTGCGCATCTTCGACCTGATCTATGTGCTGACGCCCAACAATGTGCAGACCAAGTCGATGTCGGTGTTCGCGCGCGAGAACCTGTTCGAGTTCGACAAGTTCGCCTACGGCTCGGCCGCCTCGACGCTGCTGTTCCTGATCCTCGCCCTGCTCACCATTTCCTATATCCGCATCGCGCGGATAAGCCTGGATGGAGGCCGCTGAGATGAGGATGCTGAAGCGGGCGGCCTTCTATCTGCTGGTGGCGGTGATCATCTTCATCGCGGTCTTCCCCTTCTATTACGCCATCGCCACCAGCCTGAAATCGGGGACCGAGCTTTTCGAGGCTAGCCTCTGGCCGCAGGCGATCAGCTTCGCCAACTACCGGAACGTGCTCACCGAAGGCACCTTCCTGCGCAACCTCATGAACTCGCTGATCGTCTCGGGCGCCGTCGTGCTGATCTCGCTGCTGCTCGGCGTCACCGCCGCCTATTCGCTGGCGCGCATCCGTTTCCGCGGCCGCTCGGCGCTGATGCTCGGCATCCTGTCGGTCTCGATGTTCCCGCAGGTGGCGGTGCTGGCCGGCCTGTTCGAGATGATCCGTTGGGCCGGCCTCTACAATTCGCTCATCGCGCTGATCTTCTCCTACATGATCTTCACGCTGCCGTTCACCGTCTGGGTGCTCACCACCTTCGTGCGCGACCTGCCGGTCGAGATCGAGGAAGCGGCGATCCTCGATGGCGCGACGCCCTGGATCATCATCACCCGCGTCTTCCTGCCGCTGATGTGGCCGGCGCTGGCGACGACGGGGATGCTCGCCTTCATCGGCGCGTGGAACGAGTTCCTGTTTGCGCTGACTTTCACCTCCAACAATGCGCAGCGCACCGTGCCGGTGGCGATCGCGCTGCTTTCCGGCAGCTCACAGTTCGAGATCCCGTGGGGCAACATCATGGCCGCATCGGTGGTCGTCACCGTGCCGCTGGTGGTGGTGGTGCTGGTCTTCCAGCGCAAGATCGTTTCCGGCCTCACCGCCGGCGGCGTGAAAGGCTAGGCGCGGACACCGACGCAACCGCTGTGACCCGCACCGCGTTGGAATTGGCAGAGGGGCTGTTCCGGATCGGAGACTTCAGATGAGAATGCTTCTGCCCCTGGCCGCCGTCGCGCTCCTTGCCGGCGCGCCGGCCGCCATTGCCCAGTCGAACGATACCAGCCCGGATGCGGTCGGCCCGATGGTGACCGCGGACAAGGTCGACACCCAGACCTTCGTTGCCACAGTGCCCAACGCCAACGAATTCGAGATCCAGTCGAGCAAGCTGGCTGAGGAGAAATCGGCGTCGGCCGATGTGAAGGCTTTCGCCAAGCAGATGCTCGCCGACCACACCAAGGTTGCCGAGGATTTCAAGGCGGCGCTCAGCCAGGGCCAGACGACGGCTTCGATCAAGCCCGCCGGGCCTGCGCTGCAGCCCAGGGAGCAGCAGATGCTGGGCGACCTGAAGGAGGCGAGCGGCAAGGACTTCGACCAGAAATACATCAAGATGCAGACCGACGCGCACAAGGACGCCGTCGCCCTGTTCAGCACCTACGCCAATTCGGGCGACGACCCGGCGATCAAGGAATTCGCCAAGAAGGAGCTGCCGGTGCTGAAGATGCATGAGAAGCACGCGAAGGATCTGGCGGTGGCGCATCAGGGGAGTTGAACAAGGCGAGCGAACCATCCAAAGTCGCGCTCTACGGCGCCCCCTCTGTCCTGCCGGACATCTCCCCCACTTGGGGGGAGATCAGATGTCGCCTCGGCTTTCGCCAATCGCCAACGTTGCAGGAAGCGCGCCACGGGCGAAGCTGCCAATCTCCCCCCTTGTGGGGGAGATGTCCGGCAGGACAGAGGGGGGGCGCCGTAGAGCGCCATGGTGGGCGTTACCCGCTCGAACCGAAGGAGCAGCCATGCCCAAGATCGACCTGTCATCAGTCCCCGTTCGCAAAGGCTCCGGCTATCCGCCACCCTTCGACCAGCCCTGCGCCGGGCGCACGCGGCAGCGCCTCGGCGATGCTGGCGGCCTGCAGGATTTCGGCGTCAACCTGATGACGCTGCCGCCGGGCGGCTGGTCGAGCCAGCGCCACTGGCACAGCCATGAGGACGAGCTCGTCTATGTGCTGGAGGGCGAGCTGACGCTAGTCGAGGACGGCGGCGAAACGCTGCTCAAGGCGGGCGACTGCGCGACCTTTCCCAAGGACAGCGGCAACGGCCACCACATGATCAACCGGTCATCGACTACAGCGCGCTACCTGGAAGTCGGCTCGCGCAACCCGGACGATCTCATCACCTGCTCCGACATCGACATGATGAGCCCGAGTTCGGATGGAAGGTTTTTGCATAAGGATGGGATGCCGTATCCGGGGCAGGGGTGAGGGGGGCAACGTGCAATCTCCTATGAGCTAGCCTAACTTGGGAACAGCTAAGGCTCCAGCAGCTAGTCAACGATGGCAATTTAGAGCTCTGCCGAATAACTGGGGAATAGCTCCCTGCTTGGCGCAAATTTTGGCCGAGACGGACTTGTGTTCTTTCAAGACAATTCTATTGTCCCGTTGGGTTTGCGAAGGGAGGGGAACTTGGCAGTTAGCTCTACAGATTGGGAAGAGGTCCTTGCGACGCTGAAGGCAGATTTAAACCTGCCTGATGACGCTATCGGCCTTCTTGCTCTACAGCTTAAATTTAGACTTGAGGATATGCAGTCTGTAGCTGCAGAGTCTATAACTGGTGGCGGAGACGACAAGAAATGCGACATACTTTACGTCGACAAAGAGCTGCAGATTGGGCTAATTGCTCAATGTTATTATTCAAAATCAAAGAAAACTTCTGCTCCAGCCAATAAAGCGTCCGATTTAAATACAGCTGTTAGCTGGATACTTACTAGAGATTTGAATCATCTTCCTGATTCTCTCAAGGGTCGTGCTGATGAATTTCGAAGTGCAATAACGTCCGGTGAAATAAAGCAGATATATATTTGGTATGTTCATAACCTTCCGTCTTCAAAAAACGTGGCTAACGAGTTAAAGACCGTAGAGAATACTGCTAAACTAGCCCTAAAGCCTTACCAAACGGCAGCGAGATAAATATTTTCGCTGAAGAGATTGGCACGGAGCAGATAAGTCGTCTGTACGCCCAGGCGGAGCGCACCGTCATCGTCACAGATCGGTTAGAAACGCGCGTCCCAGATGCAATGGAAATAAAATCCAAAGAGTGGGGCTCTGTCGTAACAACGGTTAGCGCGAAGTGGCTAAGTCAACTCTATAGTGAATACGGGACGGATCTTTTTTCCGCGAATTTGCGCGGCTATCTAGGGTCTCGAGCCAGTGATTCGAATATAAACAATGGTATTAAGAAACAACTGCCATCAATGAGCCGGAGAATTTTTGGGTTTTCAATAACGGAATAACCGCGTTGGTGGTGGATTATACTCTTGGGCCACGATCCAGCAAGGGTCGTAAATTAAAATTAAAGGGGATATCGATTGTTAATGGCGCCCAGACGACGGGCTCTCTTAGTAGTTTGGGTGTGCCTCCTTCAGATGCTGTGCAAGTTCCAATTAGATTTGTGAAATCTAACAAAGAAAGTATTGTGTCAAAGGTAGTTAGATTTAATAACTCCCAGAATAAGTTACAGGCTGCGGATTTCCGAAGCACCGACCAGATTCAGGAGAGACTGCGTAGTGAGTTTAGCAAGATTCCAAATGCCGAGTATGAAGGTGGAAGAAGAGGTGGCGCGAGCGACGCCATAAAGAGGAGTAAATACACTCTTCCATCCTATACCGTAGGGCAATCGCTGGCAGCCTTTCATGGTGACCCGGTGACTGCCTATGATAAAAAATCGGAAATTTGGACTAGCGAGAATATATATAGAAGATTCTTTACCGACAGGACGACTGCCAGACATGTTGTGTTTTGTTTTTCTCTCTTGGAAGAAATTAATGCCCCGTAGGTTACTGCTTACTCAAAAGCAGAGGAAGGACGAGTCAAGCCTAACTCAGAGTGAAAAAGCATATCTTAATTTCCTGAGCAAAAAAAGGTGCTGCATATCTTCTGGTATATGTGATAGCCATGTGTATGGAGGCTATTCTCGGCAAACCCATCTCTAACAAGTCGAGCCTTCAACTTAGAAGTAATATTTCTCCAGAAAAGGCGTCAAAAATTTGGACACCTATAGTTGACTTGATGCTGTCCCTGTCTAATCAGCTTGACTCTGCCTTCTCCCGGAATCGAATTTCAAACGAAACGGTGCAGAAAGCCGTTCCAAATTTTGTCGGTGTTATCGAGTCCCTCAAGCAAATCCATCAACCGACGTTTTTGGAATTTTCTAAGCAGGTCGAAATCGCAAGCTAAGCTAAATCAAATAGAATATGTCGGCTGCATAACGGACTTGTACGAGGGGCTCCAGGTGAGTGGGCACCCGGAGAAACCGGGGTGGCCGCTGGCCTTGGTCATTCATTGGCTAAGGGACGCTTGTCCAACCTCACCTTAACCAAAATACTCCTGCAGCGGCGTGACCTCCAGACTGCCCGCCCTCAACGCCGCAATTGCCTCCGCCACCGCCGCAGCACCCGACAGCGTCGTGTAATACGGCACCTTCTGCATCAGAGTCGCGCGGCGCAGCGACTTCGAGTCCGACACCGCCTTCTGGCCGTCCGTGGTGTTGAAGACGATCTGGACCTGGCGGTTGCGAATGGCGTCCTCGATGTGGGGGCGGCCTTCGAGCACCTTGTTGATCTTTTCCGCCACCACGCCGTTCTCGGCGAGGAAGCGCGCGGTGCCGGAGGTGGCGAGCACCTTGAAGCCCTGGCCGGCGAGACGCTTCACGGCGGGCAGGATGCCCTTCTTGTCCTCGTCGCGCACCGAGACGAACAGCGTGCCGGAGCGGGGGAGATCGACACCCGCGCCGAGCTGGCTCTTGGCGAACGCCAGCGCGAAGTCGCGGTCGAGGCCCATGACCTCGCCGGTCGAGCGCATTTCCGGTCCGAGCAGGATGTCGACGCCGGGGAAGCGGGCGAAGGGGAAGACCGCTTCCTTGACCGCGATGTGGCCGGGATTGCGCGGGTCGGGCATCGCGCCATAGTGCGCGAAGGCATTTTCCAGCGTCTCGCCGGCCATGATGCGGGCGGCGATCTTGGCGATCGGACGCCCGATGGTCTTGGCGACGAAGGGCACGGTGCGCGAGGCGCGCGGGTTGACTTCAAGGACGAAAACTACGCCGTCCTTGATGGCGTACTGCACGTTCATCAGGCCGCCGACATTGAGCGCGCGGGCAAGTGCCGCGGTCTGGCGCTCCAGCTCGTCGACGAGGTTGGATGGCAGCGAATGTACCGGCAGCGAGCAGGCCGAGTCGCCCGAATGGATGCCGGCCTCCTCGATATGCTCCAGGATGCCGGAGACGAAAGTCTCCTTGCCGTCACAGAGGCAGTCGACGTCGACCTCGGTGGCGCCGGTCAGATAGGTGTCGAACAGCAACGGGTTCTTGCCGAGCAGCGTGTTGATCTGGCCGGTCTTGTCGGCGGGGTATTTCTGCTTGATGTCCTCCGGCACCAGGCCAGGCACGGTGTCGAGCAGATAGGTCTGCAGCATGCCTTCGTTGTAGATGATCTGCATGGCGCGGCCGCCAAGCACGTAGGACGGGCGCACCACCAGCGGGAAGCCGAGCTCGGCGGCGACGAGGCGAGCCTGCTCGACCGAATAGGCGATGCCGTTCTTCGGCTGGGTGAGGCCGAGCTTGTGCAGAAGCTTCTGGAAGCGGTCGCGGTCCTCCGCAAGGTCGATCATGTCGGGCGAGGTGCCGAGGATCGGGATGCCGGCCTTCTCCAGCGCGTCGGCCAGTTTCAGCGGCGTCTGGCCGCCGAACTGGACGATGACGCCGACCAGCTCGCCGGAAGCCTGCTCGGCGCGCAGGATTTCCAGCACGTCTTCCGGCGTCAGCGGATCGAAATAGAGGCGGTCTGAGGTGTCATAGTCGGTCGAGACGGTCTCCGGGTTGCAGTTGACCATGATCGCCTCGAAGCCGGCGTCGCGCAGCGCGAATGCCGCGTGGCAGCAGCAATAGTCGAACTCGATGCCCTGGCCGATGCGGTTGGGGCCGCCGCCGAGGATGACCACCTTCTTGCGCGACGACACCAGTGCCTCGTTGGCGAGCTCGCCGGCAAACGGCGTCTCATAGGTCGAGTACATATAGGCGGTCGGCGAGGCGAACTCGGCGGCGCAGGTGTCGATGCGCTTATAGACCGGATGAACGTCGAGCTTTTCGCGGGCCTTCTGGACGACTTCCGCGTCGGTCTTCGTCAGTGACGCGAGGCGGGCGTCGGAGAAACCCATCGCCTTCAGCATGCGCAGATTGGCGGCGTCCTGCGGTAGGCCGTGCTCGCGGATGCGCTCCTCCATGGCGATGATGCCGGCGATCTGCTCGAGGAACCACGGGTCGATCTTGCACATGGCATGCACGTCCTCGAGCGAGGTGCCCATGCGGATCGCCTGCGCCACCATGCGCAGCCGGTCGGGCGTCGGCGTGCCGAGGGCGGCGCGGATGGCGTTGCGGTCGTCGACGTGATTGGCGGCGGTAGGGCCGTGGCCGATACCGGGAATCTCGATCTCGTCGAGGCCGGTGAGGCCGGTTTCCAGCCCGCGCAGCGCCTTCTGCAGCGATTCCTGGAAGGTGCGGCCGATGGCCATCACCTCGCCCACCGACTTCATGGCGGTGGTCAGCATCGGCTCGGCGCCGGGGAATTTTTCGAAGGCAAAGCGCGGGATCTTCGTCACCACATAGTCGATCGTCGGCTCGAACGAAGCCGGCGTCGCGCCGCCGGTGATGTCGTTCTCCAGCTCGTCCAGCGTGTAGCCGACGGCGAGTTTCGCCGCGACCTTGGCGATCGGGAAGCCGGTCGCCTTCGAGGCCAAGGCGGACGAGCGCGAGACACGCGGGTTCATCTCGATCACCACCAGGCGGCCATCGGCCGGGTTGACGGCGAACTGCACGTTGGAGCCACCGGTCTCGACGCCGATCTCGCGCAGCACCGCGATCGAGGCGTTGCGCATCATCTGGTATTCTTTGTCGGTCAAGGTCAGTGCCGGCGCGACAGTGATGGAATCGCCCGTGTGCACGCCCATCGGATCGAGGTTTTCGATCGAGCAGATGATGATGCAGTTGTCCGCCCTGTCGCGGACGACCTCCATCTCATACTCCTTCCAGCCGAGCACGCTCTCCTCGATCAGCACCTCGGTGGTGGGCGAGGCGTCGAGGCCAGACTGGACGATCTCGAAGAATTCGGCGCGGTTGTAGGCGATGCCGCCGCCGGTGCCGCCCATGGTGAAGGAGGGGCGGATGATGGCCGGCAGGCCGACATGGTCGAGCGCCTCCGCGGCGATCGCCATCGCGTGGCTGATGTAGCGCTGCTTGCGGTCGCCCTCGCCGAGGTTCCAGCGTGTCTCCAGCGCATCAAGTGCCGCATTGAGGTTTTCGGGGTGCTCGGCCTTCAGCGTAGCGCGCTCGGCCTCATGGATCTTGCGGTCGGCGTCCTTGACCTCGGTGGCGTTGGCCAGCATCGAGCGCGGCGTCTCCAGGCCGATCTTGCTCATCGCCTGGCGGAACAGCGCGCGGTCCTCGGCCTTGTCGATGGCATGCGCATCGGCGCCGATCATCTCGACATTGTAGCGGTCGAGCACGCCCATGCGGCGCAGCGAAAGTGCTGTGTTCAGCGCCGTCTGGCCGCCCATGGTGGGCAAGAGCGCGCCCGGGCGCTCCTTGGCGATGATCTTGGCCACCACTTCGGGCGTGATCGGCTCGATATAGGTGGCGTCGGCCAGCTCCGGGTCGGTCATGATCGTGGCCGGATTGGAGTTGACCAGGATGACGCGGAAGCCTTCCTCCTTCAGCGCCTTGCAGGCCTGGGTGCCGGAATAGTCGAACTCGCATGCCTGGCCGATAACGATGGGGCCGGCCCCGATGATCAGGATCGACTTGATGTCGGTGCGTCTTGGCATGGTCTATGAGTTCCGTTCAGCGAGCGGCTTGCACGAAAAACCGGGCGGGGGGAGGACCCGGCCGGTTGTGCTTGCGATTCTGGTATCAGGCTAGGAGGGCCTTATAGGGAAGAGTTTTGGCGGATGTAACCCTGAAAATGAGGGAATAGGGAGTAGGCAGTAGGGAATAGGGAATAGGCCGCAGCGGGCAGAACCCTCGCCTAGCGCCTACTGCCTAATTCCCCAGCGCCAACTGATCCGTGATCTCGAAACGCTCGGAAGCGCCGATGCGGATCATGTTCAACGTGCCTTCGCGGGTGAAGCGGAACTCGTCGGAGGAGTCCGAGCCGGCCGGCTTGCCGTCGCGGAAGGTGATGACGCGCGTGCCGCCGTCCGGCCAGGTGACCGTCACGGCGCTGTCGCCAGCCTCATGCGCGACGCTGACCTCGCAACGGGTCATCGGCTGGCCGACATGGCGCGCGCAGGGGATGCCGCCGGCGGCATCGGGGGCAGGGGTGTCGGAACCGGGAAGCGCCCCCGCCGATGCCGCGAAGGCGAGGCCGTAGGCATCCTGCATGGCGGTCACGCTGATATCGGCCGCGGATGGCGGGTCGGCCGGCTCGGCGCCGCCCAGGCGCGCCGCGATGTCCGGCGGTTCTTCGGAGGGCGCGTCGGCTTCCTGAGACAGGCTGGCGTCAGTCGCCGGCGCGGCGGCATCTTCAGGCGCCGGCGCCGGATTGTTGGGGCTGAGATAGCGGGCGGGCACCCATCCGATGATGTGCGCGTCCTGCGTATCCTCGACCTTGCACCAGGGATAGTTGTCGACGACCTTGCAGCCGTAGTTCTTCACGGCCGCGCCGTTCGGCAGGCGCGCGGCGACCTTTCCGCCCGGCGAAGCGGTGGTGCGGATGTTGAGGAGATCGTCGGGTGCCA
Source organism: Mesorhizobium dulcispinae (assembly GCF_033977345.1). Taxonomy (NCBI): domain Bacteria; kingdom Pseudomonadati; phylum Pseudomonadota; class Alphaproteobacteria; order Hyphomicrobiales; family Phyllobacteriaceae; genus Mesorhizobium; species Mesorhizobium dulcispinae. The sequence goes on along the minus strand of NZ_JAVIIY010000008.1, from coordinate 246,558 downwards.
GGCCGCCGACGATCGAAATGATCACGCCTGGCGCATCCTGAGCCGGGGCCGGCGCGGCGGCCAGCAGCAAAGGAGCGGCGATCAGCAATATCGATCGGAGCGTGACTTTGCGCTTCATCCCTCGGCCATGGGCAATGCACTGCAATTTTCAGGCGCCACCGGAATCGACGCGCCCACCTCAAGCCACGGCGTTTGTAGGGGAGGTTGCCGTCGCATGTCATCTCCAAAATGGACGCTTCGGCTTGGCTATGCTTACCTTGGCAGGGCACATGCCTTGGCGATTGGCCGAAATGCCCATCCCGTCGTCATCCTCGGGCGCAGCGGGAAGCGAAGCGTACCGCGTAGACCCGAGGATCCATGCCGTGACTTCAGAGCGCTGCTGCGATGCAGAATTCTGCTCCGCTTGCCCCCTTCGATCAAGGTAACGGCATGGATCCCAGGGTCTCCGCGACGGAGCTTCGCTCCTGCTTCGCCCCGGGATGACGAGGTTGAGAGGCTTTCTTTTAACCCTTTATAAAACCGGTCCGCAGCGCGTGCGCCCATTCCGGCCTTTCCGCTTGTTCGGCCTGCTTTGCGGCGGCTTCATGGTCGTAGTCCACGGCGATCGCCTCGAAGCGGTCGGGGCGGTAAGCCGCGTCCAACTCGACGATGCCATAGCGCGCATGCGGGGTGCCCTGCTCGGAGACATGCGCCGGCGGCGTATCGTCGGAATAGGCTGGGCAGCCGACGCTGCCGGGGTTGAAGATGACCGGTCCGCCCGGAATGCGGATCAACTCGCTGCGATGGCTGTGGCCGCACAACGCGATGCGGCAGGCCGGGCCGAGCGACTTCAGCCGCCGCTCGATCGCAGTCAGCGGTGCGCGCACCAGCCGGCCGTCGACGATCGCATCCACAAGGTATTTTTCGTCATGGTCGGGGCGGGCGTGGAAGGCCACGATGCCCGGCGCGATCTCAAGCGTGAGCGGCAAGACAAACAGCGCTTCCCGCTGCGCGGCGGTCAGCCGCTCCTGCGCATAGCGGTCGGATGGCCACATTTTCTCGTCGGCCGGATCCTGCGCCACGCGGCGGTCGTGGTTGCCGCGCACCGTCGGCAGGCTGAGCGCTTCAAGCCGCTCAAATGTCTCGCGCGGCCACAGAGGCCCGGAGACGCAATCGCCGAGATTGACGACGAGGTCGGCGCCGCCGCGCCGCTCGAGGTCGCCGAGCACGGCGTCCAAGGCCAGCACGTTGCCATGGATGTCGGCGAGAACGGCAATGCGCATCAGGAGTCGATTTCGGCGTCGACGGTGCCGACCACGGGCAGCGCCTTGTCCTCGCTGGCGGCCGCGATCACGCTGTCGAGCAGGCCGGGGAAGCGCCTGTCGAGGTCGTCGCGGCGCAGCGTGATCAGACGGCTGGTGCCGACCGCCTCGGCGCGGGTGACGCCGGCCTCGCGCAACTTGGCGAGGTGATAGCTGAGGTTGGTCTTGGAGGCGAGATCGAGGAACTTGCTGCAGTTCATCGGCACGCCTTCCTTGCTGGCCAGATAGCGCACGATGGCCAGCCTGGTCGGGTCGCCGAGCACGGCAAGCACGATCGGCAGGCTGATCTGGTCGGCGGTTGGATGGGGCAGGGTCATGGGCCAGAATTAAGCGCAAACGGGGTCGACTTCAACGCGTCTCCTTGTCGTGCCGGTTTACGCAGCTTCTTCGTTTCGTTCTTCGCCGTTGGCCTCGTCCTGACACAGGGCTGTCAGCAGGGTTCAGTTATTTTTCCGTCGCCGCGTTGACATCATGCCTCCTTATGTCCAATTGTTCAATAACTTTTGAACTAAGGACACGTGACCCATGGACAAGCGGATCTTCTGGCTTGCGCTCGGATCGTTTGCGATCTCGACCGAAGGCTTCGTCATCTCCAGCCTTCTTCCCGATATCGCCGCGGATGCCGGCATCTCCGTTCCACTGGCAGGCTCGCTGATCACCGCTTTCGCGCTCGCCTATGCGATCGGCGCGCCGGTGCTCGCGACGCTGACCGGCGAGTGGGACCGGCGGCGCGTCATCCTATGGACGCTGGTGTTCTTCGTCATCGGCAATCTGGTGGCGGCGGTGAGCTCGTCCTTCGAACTGCTGCTGATCGCGCGCATCGTCATGGCGTTATCGTCCGGCCTGTTCGCGGCGACCGCGCAAGGGACGGCCGTGGCGCTGGTCGATGACCACCATCGCGCCCGCGCCATCGCCGTCGTCGTCGGCGGCACCACGGTGGCCGTGGCGGTCGGCGCGCCGCTCGGCGCGCTGGTTGCGGCGATTGCCGGCTGGCGCGGCACCTTCTTCGCCATCGCCGGGCTCGGCGCGCTTGCCGGCGCGATCCTGTGGTGGCGGCTGCCGCGCGGCATTATCGGCACCAGGCTGCCGCTGAAACGCCGGCTGGCGGCGGCGGTCCGTCCCGGCGTGCTGCCGATCCTGTTCACAACTGTGCTGGCGCTGGTCGGCGCCTTCACCGTCTTTGCCTTCATCGCGCCTTTGGCGATCGAGGGCGGCGGCCTCAGCCCGTTTGCATTGCCCGGCATGCTGCTCGCCTTCGGCGTCGGCGCGGTCATCGGCAACATCGCCGGCGGCCAGGCCGCCGATCGTTTCGGCGCGTCGCGCACCGTCTGCTGGTCGCTGGCGCTCAGCGCGGCGATGCTCGTCACCTTCTCGCTGATCCCGACTTTCCTGCCGCATTCGATCGCCGGGCCGGCGCTGATGGGCATGATGGTGCCGTGGGGCATCGTCGGCTGGGCCTTCCCGCCGGCACAGGCGAGCCGCATCATCAAAATAGCGCCCGATGCCGCCCCGATCGTGCTCTCGCTCAATGCCTCGGCGCTCTATTTCGGCGTCGCGCTCGGCGCCGTGGTCGGCGGCGCGGTGCTGCGCTTCGGGGCGCCGGCCGATCTCGGCCTGATCGCGGCCGTATTCCCGATCGTTGGACTGGGCGTGGTGCTTGCCGGCCGCGCGTTTGCGCGCCCGGTCGCCATGCCGGCTGAATAAAACAAGCTACAGAATTGATCGACGGCCGCTTCTTCAACTCGAAGGAGCGGCCGGCGGCATTTCCAAATCCAGATCAGCCACCGCGTCCAGTGCTGCGCGCAGCTTTGCGGCCTGCTCTGTGCCAACCATGTCCTCGAATTGCCGCTGGGCGGCGCTCCACAGCTTGATCGCCTCGTCGAGTTTGGCCTGGCCCTGCGGTGTCAGCCGCATGCGCTTGATGCGGCGATCGTCCTTGTCGGCGAAAGTCTCGACATAGCCGTCGCGGATCAGCGGCTTCAGCGTGTGGCCGAGCGCCGACAGATCCATGATCAGCGCCTCGGCAATAACGCCCATCGTTGGCTCGCTGCCGATATGGATCTGGAAGAGCAGGCCAAACTGCGTGCCCTTCAGGCCGGACAGCGCCAGCGCGTCGTCGTAGAAGCGGCCGAGCCTGCGCGCGGCGCGCCGCAAGGTGGCGTTGTTGCAACGGCTGAATCCGGGCTGCTGAGCTTCGGTCATATCCACTCCTTGCCGGCGAAAACGCGCGCCGGCCTGCCGCAGAAATAGTTTTCGCTACTGCTGTTGACAAGATAGTGGCATATACCTACTTCCGCAAAAGTGGCATATGCCACTAATTGGATTGAACATAGGCGCGGTGGCTGACGTGTCGCCGACGCCGAGCGAGAGCGAACTGGACGAAAGGAACAGAAAAATGAGCAAGACAGACAACAAGGGCACGGCAGTGATCACCGGCGCTTCCTCGGGCATCGGCGCGGTCTATGCCGACCGGCTGGCCGGGCAGGGCTACGATCTGGTGCTGGTGGCGCGGCGCGCCGACCGGCTGCAGGAAGTGGCGGACCGGTTGGCTTACGTCTATGGCCGCAAGGTCAGGACGATCGTCGCCGATCTTTCCGTGGATGCTGATCTGCGCCGTGTCGAGCAGGCGGTGTCGGGGGACGACAGCGTGACGCTGCTGATCAACAATGCCGGCATGGCCGGCCAGCCAGTGGTGGCTGAAGCCGATGCCGACGCGGCCGAGCGCATGATCAAGGTCAATGTCGTGGCGCTGACCCGGCTGACGCGCGCTGTGCTGCCGGGCCTGCTTGCGCGCAACAGCGGCGCCATCGTCAACATCGCCTCGGTGGTCGCCTACGGCATTGCCGTCGGCGGCATCTACAGCGGCACCAAGGCCTATGTCGCCAACTTCACGGAAGCGCTGCAGAAGGAAGTCGCGGGCACCAATGTGAAAGTCCAGTCAGTGGTGCCCGGACCGATCCGCACCGAGTTGTGGGACGTCTCCGGAATCAGCCTCGACAGGATCAATCCGGACTGGATCATGAGTGCCGACGATCTGGTCGACGCAGCGCTTGCCGGCTTTGCCCAGGGCGAGACCGTCACCGCGCCGGGCCTCGCCGATCCGGCCGGGTTGGACACCTATCTCGGCGCGCGGGACCAGTTCTACGGCAGCTTGTTCGCCGGCAAGCCGGCGGCGCGCTACGCCGTATAGTCTCCGCCTCTCTCAGGCTGGCCGCAACATCTGCAGGATCGAGGCGGCCAGCAGCAAGCCGAGCACGATATTGAGCGCGCGCCACTGCCGCTCGGTCCGGAGCAAGCGTGCCAGCAGCGTGCCGGCCACGCACCAGAGCGACAGCGAGAAAGCCGCTGCAAGGCCGAACACGGCGCCCAACAGAAGCGCGAGCTGCAAGGGACCGTCGGCAAGCGCCGCGAAGGAAGCGGCAGCACCCAGCCCCATCGCCCAACCCTTCGGGTTCATCCACTGGATGCCGGCGCCGCCGAAGAAACTGTTCGGCTTGGCCATGGTCACGTCGAGACTGGGCGGGCCGCTGCGGCCGATCTTGACCGCCAGCCAAATCAGATAGAGCGAGCCGGCGATCTTCATGGCGAGCTGCAGGGAAGGGACCGCAGTCAGCAGTCCGGCGAGGCCGGCCGCGCCTGCCGCGGCCACCGAAGCGAGGCCGGCGGCGCTGCCGGCCATTAGCGGCACCGAACGGCGAAAGCCGAATTGCGCACCGGACGCCGTCGACAGTGTCGTGGCGATGCCCGGCGTCGAGGTCGCGATCAGCGCGAACAGGACCAGTGGGATGATGGTTTCGGACATTTGGCTTTCCCGATCGGAAGAGCCGGCATGCTAGGCGTTTCGTCCCATCAGTAAATGCAATGTTTTGATATGATCGGCATTAGCATCTATAATGGATCGATGATCCGCGATCTCGATACCACGCTCGTCCGCGCCTTCGTCACAGCAGCCGAAAAGGCGAGCATGACGGGCGCTGCAAATGCCCTCAATCTGACGCAAGGCGCCGTCAGCCAGCAGATCAAGCGGTTGGAGGAGGTGCTTGGCCAGAGCCTGTTCGAGCGCGACCGGCGCGGCTTGAAGCTGACGCGTTCCGGCGAAAGGCTGCTCGACAAGGGCAGGCGTCTCCTGCAGCTCAATGACGAGATCCTGGCGGAGATAAGCGGCAAGGCGGTCGCTGGCCAGGTGCGGATCGGCGTGCCCTACGACCTTGTCGGCACGTTGCTTCAGCCGGTACTCAAGACTTACGCCGAAGCCCACCCGCAGGTGGAGATCTCGCTGGTTTGCGCTTCCTCGCCGGAGCTTGCGGCCGGGCTGGTCGCGGGGAACATCGATCTTGCCGTCATCGAGGAGCGGGCCGGTCCGACCGCCGGCGAATGCCTGCTCGTCGACCGCCTGGTCTGGGTCGGAGCGAGAGGCGGCTCGGCGCGCTTGAAGAGGCCGCTGCCGGTGTCGATGGTCGCCGACACCTGCGCCTTCCGCCCGGCGGTTCTTACAGCACTTGGCGAGCATGGGCTGGATTGGCGCACCGTGTTCGAGAACCGCAATATCGACGCGACGACGGCGACGGTGCGCTCGGACCTTGCGGTGACCACGTGGCTTGCCTCGACGGTTCCGACCGACCTCGACATCCTGTCCGATGCCGGCCTGCCGGCGCTGCCGAATTTTTCGGTCAACCTGCATTTGCCGAAGCATGCCGTCGCGCCGGCGGCGCAGGCGTTTGCGGCTCATATCCGAGAGGGGCTGGCACGCTTCCGCCAGGCGGCGTGAGGCAGGCGTCTCGCTGGAGCACCCCTCATCCGTCTCGGCGCTGCGCGCCGATCCACCTTCTCCCACAAGGGGAGAAGGGAAGATCGTGCCGACGTTGCAGCCAATCGTCGACGCAGGACATTTGCTGAGCCGTATGCGCCAAGCTCTCCCTTCTCCCCTTGTGGGAGAAGGTGGCCGAGCGAAGCTCGGTCGGATGAGGGGTGCTCCAGCTTGGTGAATGCCTCGGGACGTTACTTCCAGTTCTTGCGTCGTTCGAGCTCGGCTTCCGAAGGCTGCTCTGTCGCAAAAGATCCGGTCTTGATCTCGCCGCCACGCTCATAGGTCGCCATGATGACGCCCGTGCTGGTGGTTTGCGACTTGATGAGCTTGAAGGCGGCGGGCATCGCGTCATGGCCGAACAGCCGCTTGCCCTTGCCCAGCAACAGCGGGAAGATCATCAGCCGGATCTCGTCGATCAGCCCGTTGGCGAGCAGGGTCTGGATCAGATTGCCCGATCCCTGGATGAGCAGGTCAGGTCCGTCTTCCTGTTTGAGCTGCCTGAGCCTTGCAACGATATCCGGCCCGAGCGACTGGGTGTTTTGCCACGTCAGGCTTTCCGGCCGATGCGTCGCCACATATTTGGTCGCAGGGTTGAAGGCATCTGCGATCGGATCTTTCTGATACGGCCAGTACGCGGCGAAGATGTCGTAGGTTCTGCGGCCGAGCAGCAGGGCGAAGGGTTTGGAGAACAATTCATCCATGGCCGCGCCGGCTATCTCGTCAAAGTAATGGAACGTCCAGCCGCCGAACTTGAAGCCGCCGACCGGATCCTCTTCCGGGCCGCCAGGCGCCTGCATGACGCCGTCGAGGCTGACGAAGGTGGCGGCGATGATCTTGCGCATCTGTCTTCTCCTTTTCGTGATCCGCGCCGTCGCGGCCGGATTTCAGCCTAGAGCAGTTCAGCCTTTCGAAGAAACGCTCTAAGTGTTTGTTTTTACGCAATTCCGGACGGAAAACCGTTGTACACTTTTCCTGGAATTGCTCTAAGGACGAACGACGGGCGTCCATGTCGACAACCGCCGACAAAGTTTTTAGCGTTTGCCGCCGCCAATGATACGCGACGAGAACCAGACATCGCCGAAGACGGCGGTGGCGGTGCGGTCGGGCACCTTGTCTTCACTCAGCCAGATCGAGCGCGTGCGCACGGCGCGCTCGCGGGTTGGCACTTTCGCTTCCGGCCCGCCGACCCAGGCGCCGACGCAGGGGATGAACCAGGAGCCCATGAAGGGCTGGCAGGCAAACCCGCCCGCCATGCGCGTGACAATCACTGCAAGGCCGATGCGCTCGGCGGGACGCCACGGGAAGATCATGCGGCCGCCGGGTTTGAGCGCCCTCAACCATGCCGCGGGAGGGGCCGCGACACCGGCATTGACATAGATGATGTCGGAAGGCCGCAGCAGGCTGGTGACCGCATTGCCCTGGATCACTTTCACATTGTCGTAAGCTGCAAGATTTTGGCTTGCTCGCTCCGCGAGATCGGCCTCGATCTCGAAGGCGGTGACGCTGCCGCCGGGCTCGATCAGCTTCGCCAGCAGCGCGGTGTAGTAGCCTGTACCGGCGCCGATATGAGTGACGGCTTCGCCGGGCTTCGGTTGGACCTTGCCGATCCACATGGCGTGCAGAAGCGGCTCGCCATTGTTGATGCCCTTGTCGGCATCGAGCACCACGAGCACGTTCTGGTAGATGTAGCTCGGATCGGCAGTCGGCGTTTTGAACCCGCCGTCGCCGGCAAAGACGGTCCACGGCCCGGGTCCGAGAAAGGCCTCGCGCGGCACCGAGGCGAACGCCTCCTCAATACGCGGATCGGCGGAGCGCGCATGCGCGGCCATCAGCTTGGCATAGAATTTTCGGGCGTCGTCCGATCCGGTCATGCTTGCAGAAGATAGCGCGTCCGGCCGGAATGTCGCTGCTCTATCTCAACCGGCAAAAGTGTCGAAGAGCAGCTTGAAGTTGAGCGCCAGAATGATGGCCGCGACCACCCAGGCGAGCGCTGCGACGCCGCGCGGGATGGCGAAATTGCCCATCTTCTTCTTGTCCGAGACGAACTGCACCAAGGGTACCACGGCGAAGGGCAACTGCATCGACAGGATCACCTGGCTGAAGACGAGGAGCTGCGCGGTGCTCTTTTCGCCGTAGAGCGCGGTGACGACCACGACGGGGACGATGGCGATACCGCGCGTCAGCAGGCGGCGCGCCCATTGCGGGATACGCAGGCGCAGGAAGCCTTCCATCACGATCTGGCCGGCGAGCGTCGCGGTGACCGTCGAGTTGAGGCCCGAGGCGAGCAGCGCGACCGCGAAGAGGATCGAAGCGATGCTCAAGCCCAAGAGCGGCGACAGCAATTCAAACGCCTGGCCGATCTCGGCGACATCCAGATGCCCGGTGCCGTGAAAAGCCACCGCCGCGACGATCAGGATGGAAGCGTTGACGAACAGCGCCAGGATCAGCGCGATGGTCGAGTCCGTCGTCGCCCACTTGATGGCGTCGCGCTTGCCCGCATCGGTGCGATCATAGGCGCGGGTCTGCACGATCGAGGAGTGCAGGTAGAGATTGTGCGGCATGACCGTGGCGCCGATGATGCCGATGGCGATGTAGAGCATCGTCGGGTTGGTGACGATCTCGGACGACGGCACGAACATCGAATGCAGGATCGTGCCGGCCGGCGGCGCAGCAACGAAGATCTGGATGGCAAAGCAGCCGAAGATGATGATCAGCAGCGCGATGACGAAAGCTTCGAGGTAACGGAAGCCCCTGTTCATGAGCAGCAGCACAAGGAAGGCGTCGAACGCGGTGAGCACGGCACCGCCGATCAGCGGAATACCGAACAAGAGCTGCAGCGCGATCGCCGTGCCGATCACCTCGGCAAGGTCGCAGGCGATGATCGCCAGCTCGCAGGCGATCCAGAGCAGGAAATTGACCGGGCGCGGATAATAGGCGCGGCAGGCCTGCGCAAGATCGCGGCCGGTAGCGATGCCGAGGCGGGCGGCCAGCGCCTGCAAAAGGATCGCCATCAGGTTCGACAGCATAATGACGAAAAGCAGCGTGTAGCCGAACTGGGCGCCGCCGGCGAGGTCGGTCGCCCAGTTGCCCGGGTCCATATAGCCGACGGACACCATATAGCCCGGCCCCATGAAGGCGAACAGGCGGCGGAACCAGACGCCGGTCCGCGGCACTGCGATCGTGGCATTGACCTCGCGCAGGCTGGGCTGCTCGCCTACATCGGTCCGGGCAAATTGCCACAAGGAATGGTATACGGCGGCTGCTTCGGCGTCGGACATGGAGGATTCCGCAAGGATGAGTAAATTGTGCTCCTTATCTACGCTACGGCTCAACATTATGCAATAGGCTATATTTCATTGTTTGTGCTTTTTGTCGGACGGCGCGGAGGGCCGTTGCATGTGAGCGGGAATGCAAATAAACGGCCGGACCACCGGGGTTCGTGTTATGAATGCGATCCCGATTCAGCCTTCGGCCAGCCAAGAAGGAGCGCGTGTTGGCGCTGAGGAACAGACCGTTTCGACGTGAAGAGCCGCTTCCCGATGCCGAAATCCATTCGGAAGGGTTCCGGCAGACGCGTGAAGCGCGCCGCGGCGCGCTCGTCGAGGACTATGTCGAGCTGATCGCCGACCTGATCGAAGACGGCAACGAGGCGCGTCAGGTCGACATCGCGGCCAGGCTCGGCGTCGCGCAACCTACCGTGGCGAAAATGCTGACCAGGCTCTGCGCCGACGGGCTGGTCTCCAGAAAGCCCTATCGCGGGGTGTTCCTGACCGAGGCCGGCCGCAAAGTGGCGGAGGAGAGCCGCATCCGTCACCAGACGGTCGAAGCGTTCCTGCGCTCGCTCGGCGTCAGCGCCGAGACGGCGCGCATCGATGCCGAGGGCATCGAACACCATGTCAGCGCCGAGACGCTGGAAGCTTTCCGCAAAGCAATGACCTCAGCCCGCTGAGCCTGGGCGTTTCGCACGCAAGGATCGGGTTGAGGAGCGCGAGGTCGCGGTGCCGGCCACGCGAAAAATGCTGTGACTTGGCGTATGCGTTGCGATAATTGTCTGGCGGGGGCGGTCACGGGCCGGACCTTCCAGAACATTCGCATTGCGAGGAGTTGCCATGCTTTGGAGAGGCCGTCGCCAGAGCGACAACATCGAAGATCAGCGTGGCGATAGCGGCGGCGGATTCGGCGGCGGTAGCCCAGGCCAGTTCCGCGTTCCGATCGGCGGGCGCGCCGGCGGCGGCGGCAGCATCATCTTCGTCATCCTGGTCGTTCTTGCCGGATGGTATTTCGGCTTCGATCCATCGCAGATTCTGGGCGACGGCGGTGGTGGCCAGATCACCGACAACAGTGGTTCGCAGGACAGCACCGGGGCGCCTGCTTCCGATGAGATGAAGCAGTTCGTGGCGACAGTGCTCGCCGAGACCGAGGACACCTGGACCGGTATCTTCAAGGCTAATGGTTTGACCTATGAGGACCCCAAGCTGGTGCTGTTCAGCGGCCAGATCCGCTCGGCCTGCGGCTTTGCCTCCTCGGCGGCGGGGCCGTTCTATTGTCCGGGCGACCACAAGGTCTATCTCGACATGACCTTCTTCCAGCAGCTGGACCAGCAGTTCGGCGCCTCGGGCGAATTCGCGCGGGCCTATGTGGTCGCGCATGAGGTTGGCCACCACGTGCAGAACCTCACCGGCATCATGTCCAAGTTCGACCAGATGCGGCAGAGCATGGGCGAGGCCGAGGCCAATCAGATGTCTGTGCGGGTCGAGCTCCAGGCCGACTGCTTCGCGGGAGTCTGGGCGCACTACACCGCGCAGAAGGGCATCTTGGAGCAGGGCGACATGGAAAGTGCGCTGAATGCCGCCAAGCAGATCGGCGACGACACGCTGCAGAAGAAGATGCAGGGCTATGTTGTCCCGGAAAGCTTCAACCACGGCACGTCAGCACAGCGGCAGACCTGGCTGGCGCGCGGCTACAAGAGCGGCAAGCTTTCGGACTGCGATACCTTCAACAACCCGGTCTGAGGCGGTGGCGTAGCGCTGCCGTCTTTCCGCATCGTTGCCAGCAACTGATGTCAGGATGAGGCAGTTGCGGCCGTTCGCTTATTGTTCCGGGCGGCAAGCTCGCCTATAAGGTGCATCCGTCCTTGCCCCCGGGCGGCCGAGGAGCTTGACACCATCATGATCGACCCCAAGACCGCCAAGCGGGGCCTTGCGCTCGTTTTCACCACGCTTTTGCTCGACGTCATCGGCTTCGGCATCATCATGCCGGTGCTGCCGGCCTATCTGCAGGAACTGACCGGCGTCGGCGTCAGCGAGGCGGCGATCGAGGGCGGCTGGCTGTTCTTCGTCTATGCGGCGATGCAGTTCTTCTTCGGGCCGGTCATCGGCGGCTTGAGCGACCGTTTCGGGCGGCGGCCGATCCTGCTCGCCTCTGTGCTCACCTTTTCCATCGACAACCTGATCTGCGCCATCGCCTGGTCCTACCCGATGCTGTTCATCGGCCGCGTGCTCGCCGGCATTTCCGGCGCCAGCTATTCGACGACATCGGCCTTCATCGCCGACATTTCGAACGACGAGAACAGGGCCAAGAATTTCGGCCTGCTCGGCATCGCTTTCGGCGTCGGCTTCGTCATCGGTCCGGTGCTCGGCGGCCTGCTCGGCACGTTCGGGCCGCGCGTGCCGTTCTACTTTGCCGCCGGGCTTGCCTTAGTGAACTTCCTGATCGCGATGTTGCTGCTGCCGGAGACGCTGGACGAAAAGCATCGCCGTCGCTTCGAGTGGAAGCGCGCCAATCCGGTCGGCACGCTCATCCAGATGCGCAACTATCCCGGCATCGGCTGGATCGGGCTCGTCTTCTTCCTGATGACGCTCGGCCACATGATGTATCCGGCGGTCTGGTCCTTCGTCTCGAACTACCGCTATGGCTGGAACGAGCAGCAGATCGGCTTCTCGCTCGGCGCCTTCGGCCTGTGCGGCGCCATCATCATGGCAACGGTGCTGCCGCGGGTCATCCCCAAGCTCGGCGAGTGGAAGACGGCGGCGATCGGCCTGACCTTCACTGCGCTCAGCGCCTTCGGCTATGCGTTCGCGACGCAGGGCTGGATGATCTACGCGGTGATCGTCGCCGGCTGCCTGGAAGCGCTCGCCGATCCGCCGCTGAGGAGCCTTGCCGCCGCCAAGGTGCCGCCTTCGGCGCAGGGCGAACTGCAGGGCGCGATGACCTCGATCTTCTCGATCACCTCGATCATCACGCCGCTGCTCTATACGGCGATCTTCTCCTGGTTCACCGGGCCGAGCGCGCCGGTTGCATTCGGCGGGGCGCCCTATGTGCTCGGCGCTGTTTTCCTCACTCTGGCGGTTGTCGTCTTCGTGACGAAAGTGGCCAAGCCGACGCCGAAGGAAGTCGAGCGCATGCATGCTGAGGGTGCGGTGACCGACGCGGCTTGAGGCGTGTTCTGTTGGTCAGGCGCGTTCGGCCAGCGCCGGCTCGCCGCGCCGCTCGCGGATGAGATTGACGAAGCGGCGGAAGAGATAGTGCGAATCCTGCGGGCCGGGCGAGGCCTCGGGATGATGCTGGACCGAGAACACCGGACGGCCGGTCAAGGCGATGCCGCAATTCGATCCGTCGAAGAGCGACACATGGGTCTCCTCGACGCCTTCCGGCAGTGAGTCCGCGTCAACGGCGAAACCATGGTTCATCGAGACGATCTCGACCTTGCCGGTCGTGTGGTCCTTCACCGGATGGTTGGCGCCATGGTGGCCCTGATGCATCTTCTCGGTCCTGCCGCCGAGCGCCAGCGCCAGCATCTGGTGACCGAGGCAGATGCCGAACACGGGGATATCAGTCTTCAGGAGATCCTGGATGACCGGCACGGCATATTCGCCGGTCGCTTCCGGATCGCCCGGACCGTTGGAAAGGAAGATGCCGTCCGGCTGCATGGCCAGGATCTCTTCCGCGCCGGTCTTGGCCGGCACGACGGTGACCTTGGCGCCGAGGCCAGCGAGCAGGCGCAGGATGTTGCGCTTGACGCCGTAGTCGATCGCCACCACGTGCAGCGACGGCTCGCCCTGCTCGTCAAAACCCTTGTTCCAGGCCCAGGGCGTTTCGCGCCAGACCGAGGACTGGCCCGAGGTGACTTCCTTGGCGAGGTCGAGGCCGATCAGACCCGACCAGGCGGCCGCGCGGCGCTTCAGGTCGTCGAGGTCGAAGACGCCGTCGGGTGCGTGGGCGATAACGGCGTTGGGCATGCCTTTCTCGCGGATCAGCACTGTGAGAGCGCGAGTATCGATTCCGGAAAGCGCGACGATGCCGCGCTTCTTCAGCCACTGATCAAGATGACCGGCCGCCCGGTAGTTGGACGGGTCGGTGACATTGGCCTTGAAAATCGCGCCGACGGCACCTGCGCGCGCCGCAGGATTGAGGTCTTCGATATCCTCGCTGTTGGTGCCGACATTGCCGATATGCGGGAAGGTGAAGGTGACGATCTGGCCGGCATAGGAGGGATCGGTGAGGATTTCCTCGTAGCCGGTGAGCGCGGTGTTGAAGCAGACTTCTGCGACAGCCGATCCGGTGGCGCCGAGACCGCGGCCCTCGATCACCGTGCCGTCGGCAAGCACCAGAAGGGCGGTCGGCTTTTCGGTGGCCCAGGGGGCGGTGATCGTGGCCATGGCGGCACTCCTAGAGGCTGCTTCCAGATCATCCCGTTTGCGGGACGATCCGCGCAGCAAACAGCGCGCGGCGGCGAATTCGCGAGCCTGCGCGCAGCCAGATTTTCAGTTCATGCGAGGCTCAGTACATAGGGGAAGGCGCCAAAGCGGTCAATGACGCTTGCCGCGAACGGAATCGATTTATTTCGTCAAGCAATATCAATAGTTTGCCGAGATTTGCCTTGCGCGTCCGGCAAAGCTATTGTCCGCCGCGTTCGAAGGAGAAGCACGATGCGCGAGAAAATCGCCGAATCCATGAAGAGCGCGATGAAGGCGCAGGACAAGCACCGGCTGCCGACGCTCAGGCTGATCCAGGCCGCCATCCATGATCGCGATATCGCCAATCGCGGCGCCGGCAAGCCGGCGGCGAGCGAGGAGGAAATCCTGCAGATCCTCGCCAAGATGGTGAAGCAGCGCGAGGAATCGGCCAAGGCTTTCGAGGACGGCAAGCGGCCGGAACTGGCCGCTCAGGAGCGCGGCGAGATGGAGATCATCCGCGAGTTCCTGCCGACGCAGCTCGGCGATGCGGAAATCACGGCGGCAGCGCGGGAGGCGATCGCCGCGACAGGCGCGGCCAGCCAGAAGGACATGGGCAAGGTCATCGGCGCGCTCAAGCAGAAATATGCCGGCCAGATGGACTTCGCCAAGGCAAGCGCCATCGTCAAGGGCCTGCTGCAGTAGGAGGACTGCAGCAGGCATTCTTGCCGCACCCGCAGCGAGACCCATGTAAGGCGGGCACCCAAGCCCGCTTCAAGCCGCGTTGCGGCATTTCCCTGCCATGACGGAGGACGCGTTTTCTGATGGCCGAAGCACTGGCCGAAGGCGCCGAGACCGTCATGACGCGGGGCGCGACCCAATCAATCACGCGCGGCGGACCGCGGCCGCCGCCGCCAAGCTCGGCATGGCCTGCCACCTGTTGCTGGAGGACCGAACCGGCAAGACCGATTTCGACTACAAGGAAAACGGCAATGTGCTGCTCGACCGCCTCCACGGCGCGACGATCGAGCGCTGCCCGGCCAATCCCGACATGAACGGCGCGATGGAAAAAGCCGCTTCGCGCGCGAAATCGCCAACCGCATCTATTTCGCCGATCAAGGCGCCATCGTGGAACACGGCTCACCGGAGGAGATACCCGCGAGAGGCGCGGACGAAGGCATTTCTGGAGCAGGTGCTGTAGATCGTCGTTGCCCGTTCTTTCGCCGACGATGAGGCCCGTCCGATCCGGTCAGGGTGGCAGGAGGGCGGGTGAGTGCCTAGGTGAAGAGGCAGCGATCAGCCTGTCAAAGTGCGGAGGCGCACATGCGGATCAAGGTCGAAACCCGGCAAGACGGCGATATCGACGTGCCCCGGAGGTTCAGCCTCAACGGCGACCAGGTGGACGTTTTCGAGATGATCGACCAATGGTTTGGCGCCGATTACCGCTATTGCAAGGTCAAAGGCAGCGATGGCGCGCTCTACATCCTGCGGTACGACGAGCTCCGATCGGAATGGTGCCTGACGATGTTTGCGAGCGAACGGGCGCAGGCCGTAACGGCCGGATGGACCTCGCCGAGCCAAAGCGCCATCGTCAAGGGATCGCTTCAGTAGGGATTGCCGCTCCAGGCAGCCGCGTGAAATCTCACGGATCCTTGCAGATCGGCACCGGTTGCGGCGGCGGCAACGGGTGATCGTTCTTATATCGCGCGATGATCGGCTCCAGCTTCTTCTTCGGCCAGAATTTCGGCGAGCCGATCTCCTTCAGGCAGGATGCATTCCAGTACGGTCCGGTGCCTGACGCCTGTTGTCTGGCCGCCACGGAACGCGCTACTGCGGCAATGTCGCCCGACTCCGGATAGATGTAGAGCGTCGTCGGATTGTCCTTCACCATCGGGATGATCAGCTCGGCATCCGTCGGCGACCAGCTGGTGCAGCCATTGCTGCGGCCGCCGGCATAGTTCACCAGCTTGCCAAAGGGCACGTAGCCATCGTGGTCGGCGTATGAGCTGTTCGGGCTTTTGCGAAGGCACATTCCCCTCAGCAACGCTGCCGGATGCCCGCCGATCACGCGCTGCCTGGCGTTGGCGGCTTCGCCTTCGCCATCGAACTGCACGAAAGTGCGCATGAAAACCGCGTTCTGCTTCGCGCCGACGCGATAATAACCCTTGAACGACGTTTTGGCCTCGGCGGTCATGTAGGCGCCGCCGGCCGTCAGTTCCGAATCCATCGCGTTGCCGAAGTTCCTGGCGCAACGCCTGCCGTTGGAAAAATCCGCGACGCCCTTCAGGTTGCGGCCGCCGCCGTGGCCGGCCGAGACCGCGCGAAACGAGTGCTCGGCCTCGCAGATGATGTAATAGCGGCGCCCCAACACGCTGTTGCCCAAATCGCCGGGACGCGTCGCGTCCATGGCGAAGTAGCAGGGATTTTTCACGGAACCTTCGCTCACCTTCTTCAGGTAAAGCGCACGCGCTCGTTCCAGGACCACCTGAGCGATCTGACCGTCGCCTTCGCCGACATGGGCCTGCAGCCAGGCCGGAATGCTCGAGGACCGCAACGCCGCGAAAGATCGGGCCGACATCGTCAGCGCGACGGCAAAGGCGAGGAGGCAGAAAACAGCGACACCCAGCGGAACAGATCTCAACCGCACCGGATTATTTCCCCTCTCGAAGTGTTCCCAGTCTCTTGCGGTGAATCACCTGCGCCGATCATAAAAGGCCTGTTGCCAATCGGCGAAACACTTCTTGTTCAACCGGAATACGTCATGGTCGAAATCGTCAGGCCCGCGCTCGAACATCTGCCGTCCTACAAGGCGGCGCTGGAGCGCGGCTGGTCGCCGGACAATGTCCGGCTGTTGGAGGCGACGCGCGAGCAGCTCGCGGCCATCGCGGAAGATCCCGTCGCCTTTCTCGCCAGCCTGGACGATCCCGAAGCCAAGGGGCCGCGCATCGCCTTGCCGGACGGCACGACGGCGCCGCGCCTGCCTGGGTTCCGGCGCTGGATCTGGGACGGCGAGGTTGCCGGCTCGATCGGGCTTCGCTGGCAAAAGGGCACGTCGGCGCTGCCGCCGCACGTGCTCGGCCATATCGGCTATGCCGTTGTGCCGTGGAAGGCGGGGCGCGGCTACGCCACCGAGGCGCTGCGGCTGATGCTCGACGAGGCAAGGGCGGTGGGCCTCGACTATGTCGAGATCACCACGGACCTCGACAATCTTGCGTCCCAGAAGGTGGTGCTCGCCAATGGCGGCATTCTCGTCGGGCCGTTCGCCAAGATCGCCGCCTATGGCGGCGACGAGAGCCTCAAGTACCGGATCGACCTTTAGATCCGTTCACGAGCAACAGGGCCCGAAGCGCCTATTCGCCGGGCTTGGCCAGTCTTCCCTCCGCGGCCTTGTAGTAGAACTGGCTCGCGACGAGCCAGCCCTTGAGCGGCCTGAGTGGTGGAATGCAGGTCGCCAGAATTATGGGGATCGACACGAAGGCGTGGAACCACATGGACGGCTCGAAGGTCACTTGCGCCCAGACGGCGAACAGCACGGAAGGCACACAGGCAAAGCAGATGACGAAGAAGGCGGGGCCGTCCGCCGGGTCGGCAAAGGAATAGTCGAGCCCGCAGACATCGCATTTCGGCGCCAGCTTCAGAAAGCCTTCGAACAGCCGGCCTTCTCCGCAGCGCGGGCAGCGGCCACGGATACCGACCCGCCAAGGTTCGAGGTGGGGATAGTGCGCGTGATCTTGCATGGTTGTCGCTCCAGGGACCTCGTATGGCATTCGATCGGCCTTGAGGTCACACATACATACTAGTATCATGATTGTATGCATACAATGCGACAAAATGTATGGAGAACGACGGCATGAACGGCGAGAGTGACCTCGGCTGGCTTTCTCCCTTGGGGGAAGGCCCTCAGCCGATCTATCTCAGAATTGTCGACGCGCTTGCGGCTGCCCGCTCGAGCGGCCGACTGCAGCCGGGCGACAGGCTGCCGCCGCAGCGCGAACTTGCCCGCTTCCTTGGCGTGGATCTGACCACGGTTACCAGGGCCTTCACCGAGGCCCGCCGCAGGAACCTGATCGATGCAACGGCCGGTCGCGGCACCTTCGTCACGCCCGGCGAGCCGGAAGAGCCGATCCTAGATCTGAGCATGAACATTCCGCCGGCGCCGTTGGGCCTCAGCCTGCCGGTATTGATCCGGAGCGGCATCGAGGGACTGCTCAAACGTTCCAGCGCGGAAGCTCTGCTTTCCTACCATCCCGGTCCGGGCTCGCCCGCCGAACGCGCCGCCGGCTCGTCATGGCTTGCCGCAACCGGCGACAGGCTGCCGGTCGAGCGCGTGGCTGTCGGCTCGGGGGCGCAGGCGCTGCTTGCGGCCGTGCTGCTGTCGCAAACCCGCGAGGGCGACACCATCCTCAGCGACGCGCTGACATATCCCGGCCTGATCGCGCTGGCAGGAGCCACGGGGCGAAAGCTCGCCGCCGTCGGTCGTGACGATGACGGCATGCGTCCCGACCATTTGGAGGAAGCGGTGCGACGGCACGGCGCCCGCGTCCTCTATCTCAACCCGACGCTGCACAATCCGACCGCGCTCACCATGCCTGAGGGCCGGCGCCGGGAACTGGCAAGGATGGCGGGCAAGCTCGGCCTCATGATCGTCGAAGACGATCCCTACAGTCCACTGCAGACCTCCTCCCCGCCAGCCTTCCTCAGCCTGGCGCCGGAGCGAACCTTTCATGTCGCGACATTGGCGAAATGCGTTTCGCCTTTCCTGCGCACCGCCTTCCTTGCCGCGCCCAATGCTGAAGCCATCGAGCGGATTGCGGCGGCAATCCGGGGCACCACGATGATGGCGCCGCCGCTGATGACAGGTCTTGCCTGCGAATGGGTGCGAAGCGGCTTGGCCGGCGAGATCACGGCCGCGGTGCGTGCCGAAGCGGAGGCCAGGCAGAAGATCGCGCGCGAGATCCTGTCGGCAGGGTTCGCGCCGGCGGAATCGAGCCTGCATCTCTGGTATCCGCTTGGCGAGCGGCCGCGTTCTTCAGAGCTTGCCGATGTGGCCCGGCGCCGCGGATTGGCGATCAGTCCGGCCGAGGAGTTTTCTGTCGCGCCCGGCGTTGCCGACGGCCTGCGCCTGGCACTGGGCGCGGCATCCAGCCGGGAAAGGCTGGAGGAGGGGTTGCTCGGCTTGCGGTCGATCCTTTCCGGCGGCCCGGGATCTTCGCGCCCACAGGTCTGAGGCTCAAGCCGACAAAGCGGAGCGCGGCCTGTTATTCGGCCGCCGCCGGCAGCGGCGGCGTTGCGCGGCTGCGCCATTCCCAGGTCTGCGAGGCGAGCGCAACCACCACGGCCACCAGCATGGCGAGCGCTCCGGCGACCGGCAGGCTGCGATAGCCCAAACCGGCATTGAGCATCGCCGCACCCAGCGACGCTGCGAGCGCGATGCCGACGTTGAAGCCAGACGGGATGAGCGAGGAAGCCAGGTTCGAGGCGTCGGCGGTCCAGGCCAGGATGCGGGTCTGGATCGGTGCGCCGATGGCGAAGTTGAGGCCGCCCCAGATGACGATCGCGACGATCATCGGCACCGGGTAGGGGCTGACGGCATAGATAACGGCCAGCATGACCGCCTGCAGGAAGAGCATGGTGATCAGCGAGGGCATCAGCTTCCAGTCGGCGAGCTTGCCGCCCAGAAGAACGCCGATCGTGGCGCCGACGCCGTTGAGCAGCAGCACAAAGGGGATCAGGCTTTCGTCGAGGCCGGTGACTTCGAGCAGCGTCGGGGTGATGTAGGTGAACAGGCCAAACTGGCCGATCATCAGCATCAGCATCAGGATGAGCGAGGTCCAGACCTGCTGGCGGCCGAGCACGCGCACTTCGCGCGCAAGGCCGGCAGGCCGGTTGGCCGCGCCTGCCGCGCGCGGCAGCAGCGCCAGCATGGCGGCGATCGCGACGACACCCAGCGCGCACATTACCCAGAACGTCGCCCGCCAGCCCCAGAGGCCGCCGATTGAGGTGCCGGCCGGCACGCCGATGACATTGGAGACCGTCAGTCCCGAGAGGATGACCGCCACCGCCCGACCGCGCTGGTCGTCGCGCACCAGGCCGACCGCGACCACCATGGCAACGCCGAAATAGCAGCCATGCGCCACGGCGGTCGCAATGCGCAGCAGAAGCATCGAGGCGAAATCGGGGGCCAGCGCGCAGGCGGCCTGGCCAAGGGTGAAGGCGATCGTCAGCCCGATGAGAAGCGCCTTGCGCGAGACCCTGCTGGTGGCCAGCGCCAAAAGCGGACCGCCAATGGCGATGCCGCAGGCATAGCCGGAGACGAGATAGCCGGCGGTGGGCACGGAGACGCCGAGGCCTTCGGCCACCTCCGGCAGCACGCCGGCGATGACGAATTCAGTCGTGCCGAAAGCGAAGGCGGCAATGAACAGGGCAATGAGGGGCAGCATGGCGCGGAAAGCGATCCTGAATGAGCTGGCCTCAAACCATGGATGGACGCTGCGGGCAATGCAGAAATTGTCGACGCCGCTTTAGCTTTTCTTGACCGGATTTAGCTCTGCATCGGTAGCGGATGGCGAGGCCGACTTCTTGTCCAGGCCGTAAGGAATTTTCAGCCATGCTCGCTCATGAAGGTAAAAGAGCAGAGACTTGGTGACGACTTCAGTCCCGCCGATGGCTGCAGCGAGCTTGACGCTGCCGGTCACGACGAGCGAGATGATCATCGTATCGACCGTGCCGGTGGCGCGCCAGGAAAGCGCCTTGATGAAGCTGCGCGAATGGGTGTCCATCGACTAAATCATCCTCCCGTTGGCCTCAGCTGTTCCTTAGCCGACGTATGCAAAGATGAGCAAAGACTAATTTTGTCCGGGGGCGACGCGCCGTGTCGATCGATGCCTAGCTCGCCTTCAGCCGCGAGCTGCCGAGCAGGCCGCGCTCCTCCAGCACCGGGTAGGCCATGGAAGCAAGCAGTGAATTGATCTGCTTGAGGTCGCGGATGGTGTCGAGGTGGATCGAACTGGTCTCGACGCTCTTGGCCGTGCCGTCGCGCAGCCGCACGAAGTGGCTGGCGCTGGTCTCTTTCTCGCGCTCGCGCAACAAATCCTTCTCCAGCACCAGCTGGCGGGCTGTTTCGGGGTCGCGCGAGACGAGCACATTAAAGGCAAGCCGCGCATTGGCAAGCACCGAGGCATGGAAGGCGAAAAGCTCGCGCCAGCCCTCGGGCGTGAACTCAAGTCCGCGCTCCAGCTTTTTCCTGACATGCACCAGCATGTTGCGCACGATGATGTCGCCGACCTGCTCCAGCTTGACGCAGGCGCCGATCAGTTCCTGGCAGCGCAGCGCCTCGTCTTCGCTCAAGGGGTTCTTGGTGACCTTGGCCAGATAGAGCTTGATCGCCGCGTGCTTCTGGTCGACGCGGTCGTCGAGCGCGGCAAGCGCCTTGATCTTGTCGCTGTCGGCGCTCTCATAGAGCTCGATGATGCGCTTCAGCATGATCTCGACCGTCTCGCAGACCCGCACCACCTCGCGCGTAGCGTTGGCCAGCGCCTGACTCGGCGTGTCGAGCGCGCTCTCGTTCAGCGCGGAAAGCTCGACGACATCTAGCCTGGTCGCCGGCGCAGGCTTCACGCCCAAGGCGACGATCTTTTCGGACGCGCGGTAGACGAGGCCGGCGAGCGGCAGGCCGGCCAGCAGGATGATCACGTTGAACAGGATATGGGCGTTGACGATCTGGTCCGGCCCGGTCGCGCCGAGAAAGCCGACCGGCGGCTTCAGCGTCATGAACAGGATCAGCATGACCAGCGAACCCATGCCGCGCATCAGAAGGTTGCCGACGGGCACCACGCGCACGCCCGGATCGGCATTGCGGGTCAGCAGCGGCGCGATGATCGAGGAGCCGAGATTGACGCCGAGCACCAGCACGATGCCGAGTTCCGGAGGGATGAAACCGCGGCCGGCCAGCGTCACCAGCAACAGCACCGCGGCGATGGAGGAATGGAACAGCCAGGTGATCAGCGCGGCCAGCAGATAGGCGGTGACGAAGTCGCCGGAGAAATAGTTGACGATCATCGGCATCAGCGTGCTCTGGCGCAACGGTTCCGAGGCCTGGCCGATCATCTCCAGCGACAGCAGCAACAGCCCGATGCCGACCAGGATGCGGCCGAACTGGCGCCAGTCACGCCTCTCGGTGGCCATGAACATGAAGGTACCGGCGACGAGGCAGACCGGCACCAGGAGCGACAGGTCGAAGGTCAGCAGCTTGACCACCAGGGCGGAGCCGATCTCGGCGCCGCGCACGGCAAGCTGCCCGGCGGCGCCCGATACAATACCGGCGCCGGCGAAGGAGCCGACCAGGAGCGTGACGGCGGTGGAGCTTTGCAGGGCGATCGCGAGACCGCAACCGGCCAGCACCGCCATCAGCGGATTGCGCATGGTGGCGCGCAGCCTGTGGCGCAACACGTCGCCATAAGCGCGCTCGACGCCTGTCTTCACCATACGGGTGGCAAACAGCATCAGCGCCACCGCGCCGGCAAGGTGCAGAAGGACGACGGAACCGCTCATGCCTGGCCCCGCGACGAGGCAGCAAAGAAGCGGGAAAGGGCGCGAATCACAAGCATTTCAAGGGCCAAGAATAAAGCAAGTTACGTTAGCCGGATAATAAATTTTGCCCGATTTCGTCAACGTTCGGCACGCGACGGCGCGTGTCGGAAATGGATGGAAGGCATATTGGTTGCATGCCGAGCATGGAGCAGGCGGCAAATAGCGCGCGGGCGCCGGGCCGATGGCTGGCCCGTTTCGTTGAAATTGTTGAAGAAGCTAATATAAGCTTCGGAAATCATTACAGAATTGTAATCCGATCGTTCAGTTTCAGTTCATGCGGTTCCGATTATTTCCTAGCCTATCGACAACCAAGGAGCACCGACCATGAAGCGTCTCATACTTTCCGCCGTCACCGCCTCGATGCTGGCCGCCTCGGCCTTTTCCGGCCAGGCCGCGCCGCTCGTTCAGCCGAGCGCACCGCAGTCGAACTTGACCCAGGTCGACTGGCAGAGGCCGGGCCGGCATGTCGAGAAGCGTGTCGTGAAGAAAAAGGTCGTGGTGAAGCGCAGCCATTGGCGCAACGGCCAGAAATATTCGAACTGGAAGCGCCATCGGGCGGTGCGCGACTGGAACCGCTATGGCCTGCGTCGCCCCGGCCCTGGCCAGGAGTGGATCCGCGTCGGCAACGATTACCTTTTGGTCAGCATCGTCTCCGGCATCATCTTCGGCGCAATCGCCGCGCACTGATCCGGCAACGATCCGAACACCGGGAGGTCGGCCGAGCGGCCGCCTTCTTTTTGTCTGTGAAAAGCGGGTACGATCAACTTTAACGAGTCGTAGCGCCCGGGCGGCTCGATTATATGGAGGGCAAACGAGCTTTCCCGATGCGCTTTCCGCCCGCCTTCCTCGACGAGATCCGCGACCGCGTGCCGATTTCCTCGGTGATCGGCCAGCGCGTCAGCTGGGACAGGAAGAAGACCAACGCGTCGCGCGGCGACTATTGGGCCTGCTGCCCATTCCACGGCGAGAAGAGCCCGTCCTTCCACTGCGAGGATAAGAAGGGACGCTATCATTGTTTCGGCTGCTCGGTCTCGGGCGATCATTTCAAGTTCCTGACCGAGCTCGACGGCATGAGCTTTCCCGAGGCGGTCGAAAAGATCGCCGACATGGCCGGCGTGCCGATGCCGGTGCGCGACGCCGCGGAGGAGCGGCGCGAGAAGGAACGCGCCAGCCTGACCGACGTGATGGAGATGGCGACCGTCTTCTTCCAGGAGCGGCTGCAGGGACCGGAAGGTGCCAAGGCCCGCGCCTATCTGCGCGATCGCGGCCTGACGCCGGCGACGCAGCAGTCGTTCCGGCTCGGCTATGCGCCGGACAGCCGCAATGCGCTGAAGGAATACCTCGCCGCCAAGGGTGTGCCGAAGACCGACATCGAGGCCTGCGGGCTGGTGCGGCATGGCGACGACATTGCCGTCTCCTATGACTGGTTCCGCGACCGCATCATGTTTCCCATACCGGACTCGCGCGGCAAGATCATCGCCTTCGGCGGCCGGGCGCTGGCGCCGGACGCCTTGGCCAAATACATGAATTCGCCGGAGACGGAGCTCTTCCACAAGGGCAACGTGCTCTACAATTTCGCCCGAGCCCGCAAGGCGGTGGCGAAGGGCGGCACGGTGATTGCCGTCGAAGGCTACATGGACGTGATCGCGCTGGCGCAGGCCGGCTTCGAGAATGCCGTGGCGCCGCTCGGCACCGCGCTCACCGAAAACCAGCTCGAGCTTTTGTGGCGCATGGCCGGCGAGCCGGTGCTTTGCTTCGACGGCGACCAGGCCGGGCTGAAAGCGGCCTGGCGCGCCGCCGACCTGGCGCTGCCGGCGGTCCAGCCCGGACGCTCGGCGCGTTTCGCGCTGTTGCCGGAGGGCAAGGACCCCGACGACCTGGTCAAGGCCGACGGACCGGACGCATTTCGCGCCGTGCTTGCCGAGGCCAGGCCGCTCGCCGACCTGCTTTGGATGCGCGAGACGGCCGGCGGTGTCTTCGACACGCCAGAGCGGCGGGCGGAGCTCGAAAAGACGCTGCGCGAGATCACCAGCCGCATCCGCGACGAAAGCCTGCGCTACCACTACCAGCAGGAGATGCGCGAACGCGTCCTGAGCTTTTTCGGCTCGCAGCGCGGGGCGCGGCAAGCTCATCAGGGAGTCCGCCAGGATGGTCGGCCGGGCGAGCGCGGCAGAGGTTCGGCGCCAGGCGGGGCGTTTGGCCGGGGCGTGGCCGGCGCGCGCACCGCCATTACCGAAAGCCTTGGCCGCTCGGCGCTGGTCAAGCGGACGGGCGAGGCCATGTCGGTGCGCGAGGCGACGATCATCGTGGCGCTGATCAACCACCCGCCGCTGATCGACGAGAATTTCGCGCATGTCGAATTCCTCGACCTTGCCAACTCGGATCTCAGGCGACTGCACGCCGCGATCCTCGATGCCATGGCGCATGACACGGCCGACGACCGCGACGCGGTGATCGCCACGATCGAGCGCGCCGGATGCGGCGGCATCTGGGAGCGCGCGGTGGCGCTGATCAAGCGGGCGCGGCAGTGGCCGGCGCTCGAAACCGCCGGACTTGACGATGCCCGCGACGCCTTCAACCAGGCGCTGCACTTGCAGCGCAGCGCGCGCACCTTACATAGAGAGCTGAAACAGGCGCAGGCGGCGCTCGATGCAGACCCTTCGGATGAAAACTTCCGGCATCTCGTCGAGATTCAAGCGCAATTCAACGATGTACAGGCAACGGAAGCACTGATCGAAGGGTTCGGCGTTTCCTCGGGCAGGGCCGGGCGCGTTTAGGTCCGGACCGGCCCGAAAATGAAGTGGAAATACGCAGGCGCGTCGAATCGACGCCTCTAAGTCGGGTAATTGATTCGCTTTTTTCATGCGAATCATGCCAGAGGCGCTTGACCTTCTGGCAGATTGGCGGAATCAGGACGATTCGAAACGTTAACCATGCCCCGGCGGCGGCGGGAAAATTTGAGCGATGTGAGGTGCTGGTGACTGGACAGGCAAAAGGCCTGCCACAGATACCAGGGTTAATCTGGACTTAACGAGAGATGCGGTTACTGGCCCGGTAAGAAGCGTTCTGGTGCGAGCGCATCCGGTAGACCGGTTCCGGCAGCTTACGCGGCTTCGATGTACAGCCGCTTGGAGACGACAAAGAATGGCGACAAAGGAAAAGGAAGAGGTCGAGACCGAACGTGAAGGCGCCACCGATGGCCCTCTGCTCGACCTTTCCGATGATGCTGTCAAGAAGATGATCAAGGCCGCGAAGAAGCGCGGCTATGTGACCATGGACGAGCTGAACTCGGTGCTGCCTTCGGAGGAAGTGACCTCCGAGCAGATCGAGGACACGATGGCCATGCTCTCCGACATGGGCATCAACGTCGTCGAGGACGACGAGCAGGGCGAGGAGGCGGAAGGCGGCGACGCGGGCGCCGATACTGAGGAAGACGCCAACGAGCTTGCCGAGCAGACCGGCACCGCCGTCGCCACCACGACCACCAAGAAAGAGCCGACCGACCGCACGGACGATCCGGTGCGCATGTATCTGCGCGAGATGGGCTCGGTCGAGCTTCTGTCGCGCGAGGGCGAAATCGCGATCGCCAAGCGCATCGAGGCCGGCCGCGAGACGATGATCGCGGGCCTGTGCGAAAGCCCGCTGACCTTCCAGGCGATTATCATCTGGCGCGACGAGCTCAACGAATCGAAGATCCTGCTGCGCGAGATCATCGACCTCGAAGCGACCTATGCCGGCCCCGAGGCCAAGCAGGCGCCGGTCGTCGAACGCGTCGAGGACACGCCCAAGCCCGAGGAAAAGCCGCGCGGCCGCGCGGCGGCGCGCGACGAAGAGGACGACATCACCAATGTCGGCGGCGACACGCGCGGGCTGGAAGAAGAGGAAGACGACGAGGACGAGGCAAGCCTGTCACTCGCCGCGATGGAAGCGGAACTGCGCCCGCAGGTGATGGAGACGCTCGACGTCATCGCCGACACCTATAAGAAGCTGCGCAAGCTGCAGGACCAGCAGGTCGAGAACCGGCTGGCGGCTGCCGGCACGCTTTCGCCCAGCCAGGACCGCCGGCTGAAGGAGCTGAAGGACCAGCTTATCAAGGCGGTGAAGTCGCTGTCGCTCAACACCGCGCGCATCGAGGCGCTGGTCGAGCAGCTCTACGACATCAACAAGCGCCTGGTGCAGAACGAGGGCAAGCTGCTTCGGCTCGCCGAAAGCTACGGTGTGCGCCGCGAGGAGTTCCTCAGGGAATATCAGGGCTCGGAACTCGATCCGAACTGGACACGCTCGATCGCCAATCTGACCTCGCGCGGCTGGAAGGAATTCACCAAGAACGAGAAGGACACGATCAAGGAGCTGCGCGCCGAGATCCAGAGCCTCGCCACCGAGACGGCGATCTCGATCCTGGAATTCCGCAAGATCGTCAACCAGGTGCAGAAGGGCGAGCGCGAGGCCGCGATCGCCAAGAAGGAAATGGTCGAGGCGAACCTTCGCCTCGTCATCTCCATCGCCAAGAAATACACCAACCGCGGCCTGCAGTTCCTCGATCTGATCCAGGAAGGCAATATCGGCCTGATGAAGGCGGTCGACAAATTCGAGTACCGCCGCGGCTACAAGTTCTCGACCTACGCCACATGGTGGATCCGGCAGGCGATCACCCGCTCGATCGCCGACCAGGCGCGCACCATCCGCATTCCGGTGCATATGATCGAGACGATCAACAAGATCGTGCGCACCTCGCGCCAGATGCTGCACGAGATCGGCCGCGAGCCGACGCCGGAGGAACTGGCCGAGAAGCTCGCCATGCCGCTCGAAAAAGTGCGCAAGGTGCTGAAGATCGCCAAGGAGCCGATCTCGCTCGAAACCCCTGTGGGCGACGAGGAGGATTCGCATCTCGGCGACTTCATCGAGGACAAGATGGCGATCCTGCCGATCGACGCTGCGATCCAGGCCAATCTGCGCGAGACGACCACGCGCGTGCTCGCCTCGCTCACCCCGCGCGAGGAGCGCGTTCTGCGCATGCGCTTCGGCATCGGCATGAACACCGACCACACGCTGGAAGAGGTCGGCCAGCAGTTCTCGGTCACCCGCGAGCGTATCCGCCAGATCGAGGCCAAGGCGCTGCGCAAGCTCAAGCATCCGAGCCGTTCGCGCAAGCTCAGAAGCTTCCTCGACAGCTGATACGGAAAAATCCGACGAGCAAATCAAAAGGGTGCCTCTGGCGCCCTTTTTTGCGTTTGCAGCCATCTGTTGCCGCCTTGCCCGGGTCGCCCGACAGGAGGATAATTTTAGGGTCGGATGCATTTCTGGGCGACAGGCCGGATGCCCGCCCCGGCACATATGCCGTGCTCCGTGGCGCCGGAGGGAGGTGTTGCCATGACGACCTACATCATGCTCATCAACTGGACGGAACAGGGTGCCAAGAATGTGCGCGATTCGCCGAAGCGGCTCGATGCCGCCAAGAAGCAGCTGGGCGAGATGGGCGGCTCGTTCAAGGCGTTTTATCTCACCATGGGCGAGTGCGACATGGTGGCCGTGGTCGAGGCGCCCGACGATGCGGTGCTCGCCCGTTTCGCGCTGATGCTGTCGTCTGGCGGCAGTGTGCGGACGCGCACGCTGAAGGCCTTTCCGGAGTTCGCCTATCGCGAGATCATCAGCTCGCTAGGATAGGGCGCTGTTATCCGCACCGGCGTGGAGTTGCGGAGCGCGGCGGCGCGGCCGATAGTCTTGCTATGCCCGTGCCGCTCCTGACAGTCTGGTACAATACGCGCTGCCCGGTCTGCGACGCCGGCATCAGCCGCCAAAAGCGGCGGCTGATCGAGGCGGTCAAGGCGGGACGCGTCGAATTCCGCGACATCAATTTCGAGCCGGCCGCACTTTCCGCATTCGGCGCTTCGCTGGAGGACATCCGCCGCCGGCTGCATGCCACCGATGCCGAGGGCAGGCTGCTGGTCGGCGCCGACGTGGCGATCGCGGTCTGGCGCATGACGCCGGGCGAAAGCTGGCTGGCGGCGCTCTTCGGCAACCCGGTCGCGCTGCCGCTGACGCGCTTTGCCTATGACCGCTTCGCCGATCTTCTCTACGCCTGGAACCGCCGCAAGGGCCGCTGGTAGCCGGCGCTCTTCAACCAAGGAAAGCCCGGAAAAGCATGGAGCGCGCTCCATGCCCTTCCGGGCGTCGGTCACCTGGCCGCCGGCTCGCACAGCCAGCCGACGATGCGGCGCACCACGGGCAGCACCAGCAGCAAGGTCGGAAACGCCACCAGCCAGGACAGGCCCCAGGCGGTCAGCCAGATTACGGGCAGGTCGGGGTGAAGGCCGAGGCTCTTCAGCGTGGAGATGAAGGAGACGATGAAGGTCATCAAAAGCGACAGCACCAGCGGGCTGACGACAGAGGCATAGCGCGCAGGCAGCTTCCTGCGCCGATTTCTTCCAGTCATTAGGATTTTCCCGAAAGGTCGGTCCGTCGCATTGGCATCCTCTTGCCGGTTTTCGGCATATGCCCGGAAGGACCGGGGTGGATGCGTTGCTTGACGTCAGACGCTTACGGAGCGGTCGGCGACCCTCGAAGGCGTTCTAGCGGCTGGCTCTCGTGAAATCAATCCAGCTGCGGCACTTTCAGATACATCGTAAGATATATCTTGACTCCATGAAGGTCGCGACTTAATTAAGATATATCGTAAGACATAACTCAAGGAGCAATCCATGCACATACATAACCATTCCGGGCGCAGCCATTTCGGCGAGCGCATGTTCATGCACATGGCGGGCCGTTTCGGCGGCCGCGGCGGCGGCTTCGGGCCGTTCGGCCACGGCATGCGCGGCGGCGGCCGCGGCGGCCCGGGCGACATGTTCCGCGCCGGCCGCATGCTGGCCGACGGCGACCTCAAGCTGATCACGCTGTCGCTGCTGGCCGAGGCGCCGCGGCACGGCTACGACATCATCAAGGCGCTGGAGGAGCGCACCAGCGGCATCTACAGCCCGAGCCCGGGCGTGGTCTATCCGACGCTGACTTTCCTCGAGGAGGCCGGCTATGCCGTCTCGTCCAGCGAAGGCAACAAGAAGGTGTTCTCGATCACCGAGGCGGGCAGGGCGCATCTCGAGGAAAACCGCGAGATGATCGATCACGTGCTCGATCACCTGGAGCGTTTCGGCCGCAAGATGGCCAAGGCGCGCGACTGGTTCGGCTGGAGCGACGACAGCGAGGACGGCGGCCGGCGCGGTCGCCACGAAAAGCGCGACCGCTTCCGCGCGCTGCGCCACCGGCTGCGCGCCGCGCTCGGCGACATCGTCGATGCGAGCGAAGACAAGCAGGCCGAGGCGATCAGCATCCTGGAGGACGCCGCCGCGGCGCTCGAGGCGCTGTCGCGCCGCTAAGGACAACGGCTGGCTCCGAACGGCTATTGCCCGTTCGGCCAAGGGCCGCAAAAGCCTGATCTTTTCCGAACCGAAGGTCAGCGAAGCAAAAACCGCTGCACGGTTTTCCGGATCATGCTTAGTGAAAATCGTCCTGCAACACGCTATGTGATGCAGGACGAATGCCGTTGGAGGATACTGAAATGTCTTTTCTGAAACGTCTTTTCGGCGGCGGCGGTGGCGAGGCAACGGAGTTCGGAGGCGCGAAGCCGGCAAAGCAGGTCGAGCACAAGGGATTCCTCATCAGCGCCACGCCCTACAAAGCCGACGGCCAATACCAGACCTGCGGCGTCGTCTCCAAGGAAGTGGACGGCGTGATGAAGGAGCACCGTTTCATCCGCGCCGACCGTTTCGCCGGGCTTGACGACGCCGTCGACATCTCGATCAAGAAGGGCATCCAGCTCGTCGACGAGCAGGGCGAGAGGATGTTTGGGTAGCCGCCTCGCCGCGGTTCTCTTTGCGCCGATCAGAATGCGACCTTGTCGCCGCCCTTGAGCTGCAGGATCTGGCGCGCCTCGTCGGGTGTGGCGATCGAGGCGCCGAGGCCTTCGATGATCTGGCGGACCTTGGTCACCTGCTCGGCGCTCGAGCGGGCGAGCTTGCCCTTGCCGATCCATAGCGAGTCCTCCAGGCCGACCCGCACATTGCCGCCGAGTGCGATCGCCTGCGTGGCGATCGGCAGCTGATGGCGGCCGGCGCCCAGCACCGACCAGTGATAGTCGTTGCCGAACAGCCGGTCGGCGGTGCGCTTCATATGGGCGACGTCCTCCGGGTGCGTGCCGATGCCGCCCAGGATGCCGAACACGCTCTGGACGAAGAACGGCGCCTTCACCAGGCCGCGGTCGACGAAATGCGCGAGCGTATAGAGATGGCCGATGTCATAGCACTCGATCTCGAAGCGCGTGCCGTTGTCGGCGCAGGTGCGCAATATGTGCTCGATGTCACCGAAGGTGTTGCGGAAGATCCGATCGCGCGAGCTTTCGAGATAGGGCCGCTCCCAGTCGTGCTCGAAGGTCTTGAACCGCTCCAGCATCGGAAACAGCGCGAAATTCATCGACCCCATGTTGAGCGAAGCGACCTCGGGTGCGAAAACCTTCGCCGGCTTGACCCGTTCTTCCACGCTCATGGTCGCGGCACCGCCGGTGGTGATGTTGATGACGCAGTTGGAGCGCTGCTTGATGACCTGCAGGAAGGGCGCGAACGCCTCCGTCGACTGGTCGGGACGCCCGTCGACCGGATTGCGGGCATGAAGGTGGACGATCGCAGCGCCGGCCTCGGCCGCCTCGATGGCCGCGGTCGCGATCTCTTCCGCCGTCACCGGCAGATGCGGCGACATTGACGGGGTGTGGATCGAGCCCGTGACCGCGCAGGTGATGATGATCTTGTTCTGGTTCGCCACTTTTGATGCCCTGATCTCTTCGCAATTTGACGACGCCCCGGGTGATGCCGGAAAGAGCTGCTTCGACAGCACGACACAGAGCAGCGTAGTCGGCGGCGCCGCCGGTGTCAGCCCGGTGAACAGCACCTGTGGGTGCTGCTTCGCCGACGAACACGGCCAGCCCTTGCGGCAGTGTCTTCAAATTGTCGGAGGTGATCAGGACCAGGCGGGAAGAAAAAGTCGTTCCAGATCGGCACCGCGTTCAGGATCGCCACGATCATGCGGCGGCGGTTTTGCCGCTTCGGAGCGTTTAACCGGCTGACATGCAAAAAGGCAGGCGCTGGTTGCGCCTGCCTTTTCAGTTTTCAGGGCAGGGGTTACGCGGCGATCGCGACCTGATCGGCATTGGCGGCCGCGGCAGCGATGGCGTCGACCTTGGCGGTCGCCTTGGCGAGCGCGGCGGTGACAGCGTCGGCGCCCATGCCGACGCCCTCGACGCGGATGACCTCGACGTCGGTCATGCCCAGGAAGCCAAGCACGCTGCGCAGATAGGGAATGGCGTGATCCATCTGCACCGCGGCGCCTTCAGAGTAGATGCCGCCGGAAGCGAGGACGATATAGACCTTCTTACCGGTGACGAGGCCCTTCGGACCGTTCTCGCCGTAGGCAAAGGTCCTGCCCGAGCGGGCGACGTGGTCGATCCACGACTTCAACGTCGAGGAGATGTTGAAGTTGATGAAGCCGGTGGCGAGGATGATCGTGTCGGCCGCGAACACTTCGTCGAGCACCGCATCGGAGACGCCGACCACCTCGGCCTGGCGCTGGCTGCGCGCCTCGGCGGGCGTGTAGATGCCGGTCGCATAATCGGGGTCGATATGCGGCAGCGGATTGGCGACGAGATCGTGCACGACAAGCTTGGCCGACGGGTCGGCGGCAAGCAGCTTCTGGGCCAGATCGGTGGCGACGCGGGTCGAGTGCGAAGCAGCGCCGCGCGGGCTCGAGGTAACAAGCAGAATAGACATGGCGGTGTCCCCTTGGGGTTGGATTGAACTTTCCCCGGCAATATGGGATTGCCGGCCTATCTGGAAAACCGGTATAATTTGCATGGTATCCATCTAGAATATGGATTGATCATGCAACCAAATCCGACGCTCGACCAATTGCAGATCCTGGTGGCGGTGGCCGACACCGGCAGCTTCTCGGCCGCGGGGCGCAAGCTCAACCGGGCGCAGTCGGTGGTGAGCTACGGCATTGCCAATCTCGAAGCGCAGCTCGGCCTGAAACTGTTCGAGCGCGAAGGGATGCGCGAGCCGCAGCTGACCGATGTCGGCAAGGCCATGCTGGAGGACGCGCGGCGCATGATCGGCGTCCTGCAGCGCATCCGCTCGCGCGCCGACGGCTACCGGCAGGGACTGGAGGCGGAAGTGACCGTGTCGGTCGACGTGGCGCTGCCTTCGCCGGCGCTCGTTCGGGTCCTCAAGGCCTTCGAGTCACAATTCCCGGCGGTGATGCTGCGGCTCTATATCGGCTCGCTCGGCCTGATCGTCGATCAGGTCGTCAATGGCCTATCGGATCTCGGCTTTGGCGGGTTGATAGGCGAAGCCGATGTCAATCTGCTGCGCATCGGCTTCACCTCGATGGTGCCGGCGGCGGCACCTGACCACCCACTGGCGAAACTGCCGAAACCTGTTGCGGTCGAGGATCTGCGCGAGCATATCCAGCTCGTCGTCTCCGATCAGTCGGAGCGGACGCGCGGACGTGACTATGGCGTCTTTGCCTATCGCACCTGGCGATTGACGGATGTGCGCACCAAGCACGCCTTGATGCGCGAGGGGCTTGGCTGGGGCGGCCTGCCACGCTGGCTGATTGCCGACGATCTCGCCAGCGGCCGGCTGGTCGAGCTCGATCTCGAGCCTTATCGCGAGGTGCGCTCGCCGCTCTATGCCATGCACCGCAATGACCGCAGTCCCAAGCCGGCAGCGTCCTGGCTGATCGACGAATTCAAACGTCAGCTCGGCTGTTTCAACGAGATGGAGCCGGGCGTCTGGACGGAAGAGGGGCCGGAGACAAACCGTCCATGAGCGCCAGCAGGGCGGCGCAGAGTGAAGAGTTCCTGGCACAATATGCCGACGGCGCGGCGGGAGCCTGAGCTTCCCGTTGGCAGCAGATGTCTGCATTGGCTCCGGCTATATGGTCGGCACCCTTCGCGGCGACCTATGCTGCAGAGAGTGTTGAACCGGGATTCTGTCGCATGCGTGACATCCGCCTTATTCGTGCCCCCTCCAATCTCGGTCTGCGACCCTTGCGGCCGGGTCACGTGCCCGGCACATGGCGCGGGCCCGAGGCTCTGGCCGGGCTGGTCGAAGCCCTGGCGCCAGTCGCCGTCGTCGATCTCGAGCGACCGGCCTACAGCGCCGAAGCGGAGCCCGGCACCCGGCTGCGCAACGGCAATGCGATCCGCCGTTTCAAGCTCGAACTGGCGGATGTTGTCGCCAAAGCGATCGGGCGAGGCGAGTGGCCGCTGGTCATCGGCGGCGATTGCTCGCTGCTGCTGGGCGCGTTGGCGGCTGCGAGGCGATCGGGTCCCGTCGCGCTGGTGCATGCCGACGGCCATAGCGACTTCCGCCATCCCGGCAACTACGATGTCAATGCCATGCTCGGCTCTGCCGCCGGCATGGATCTGGCTCTGGCCACCGGGCGCGGCGAGGCGCTGCTCACCGAATGGCCGGGCATTGCCGGTCCGCTCGTCGCGGACGAGGCCGTGGTGCAGATCGGCGAGCGCAACAGCCGCGATCCCGACTTTGCCTGGGCCGACATCAATGCGACCCCGATCACGCGCATCGATGTCTTCACGGCCCGGGAAATGGGCGCGGTAGCGGTGTTGGAGAAGACGAGCGCAGCCTTGGCGCGTGCCGATTGCCCCTGCTGGCTGCATCTCGATGTCGACGTGCTCGACCAGACGGTGATGCCGGCCGTGGATTCGCCGGGCAGTCCCGGCATCGATCCCGATGATCTCGTGGCCATGCTGTCGCCGTTGGCGGTGGACCGGCGCTGCATCGGCATGGACATGACGATCTTCGACCCGGACCTCGACCCGACTGGCGAACTGGCAAGAAGGCTGGTGTCGCTGCTCGGTCGGATCGTCAGGCCTGCATAAGCTCAGCTCCGCGCCACCGGCGTCACCACCATCTGGCTCACCCCGGTGCGGCGCACGACGGTGCAGAGCGTCTCGCGGCCGATGCGTTCGGCATCCAGCATGCGCACGAGGTCGTCGACGCCGGTGACCGGCCGGCCGTCGATGGCGGCGATGATGTCGCCTTCGCGCAGGCCGGCCCTCGCGGCGGGACCATTCTTCTCGACGCTGCGCAGGCGCACCGCCGTGTTCGTGGTCACCTGCGACAAGAGTGCCGCGCGGCGCGGCAGGTTGGTGGTGTCGGCAGAGACGCCGATGAAGGCGCGGCGCACGCGGCCGAAGCGGATGATCTCGGAGATGACGAAGTTGGCGGTGTTGGAGGCGACCGCGAAGGCGATGCCCTGCGCGCCGTGGATCATGGCCGTATTGACGCCGATCACCTCGCCGGCCGACGACACCAGCGGTCCGCCGGAATTGCCGGGATTGAGGGCTGCATCCGTCTGGATGACGTCGTCGATCAGCCGGCCGGTCGAGGCGCGCATCGAACGGCCGAGCGCGGAGACGACGCCGGCGGTGACCGTCCATTCGAAGCCGAGCGGATTGCCGATGGCGATCGCGATCTGTCCGCGGCGCAGACGCTTGGAATCGCCGAGCGGCGCGACATCGGCAAAACTGCCGTCGGCGCGTACCAGCGCGATGTCGGTATCGGGATCGCGGCCAAGCACGCGGCCGTCGCGCGCCGCGCCGTCGGGCATAGTGACACGCACGGCACGCGCATCGCCGACGACATGGAAGTTGGTGACGACCAGTCCGTCCTGCGCGATGACGAAACCGGAGCCATGACCGCCGGCGCCGCCGATGCGCTCAATGCGGCAGACGGCCGGGCCGATGCGATCGACCGCGTCGGCGACCGTCGCCGAATAGGCGTCGAGCAAAGCGTCATCGGATTGGAGTTTTTCGGCAGCGAAGGCCATCGGCGGGGCTCTCATGTGATCTGGCGAAACGACTTTTTTCCTGTGTGCGTGTCGTTGCCCCAAAACCGCGCGGCACTTTTGGGCGACACGCACTATATGTGCGGAGCGGCCTCAGGCGCCGCGACCTGACCACATGGCCAGTCCGGCCGCCGACTAGCCGTCAGGCGAGTATCCGCGGGCGCGCCATGGAGCGATATCTGGGTCACAGAAACCCAGGAGATGATCGATATGAGCGACTTCAACCTCAGTGCCTTTTCCGATGCCATTGCCGATGTCGCGGCGACCGCCGCGCCGGCGCTGGCGAGCTTTGCCACCCATCACCACCGCACAGCGAGCGCCTTCCATTGGCGCGATGGCTTTTTTGTCACCGCCGAGGAAGCGGTCGAGGCCGGAGAGGAGATCGAGCTGACGCTGGCCTCGGGCGAAACCGTGAAGGCCGAGCTTGTCGGCCGCGACCCTTCGACGGGCGTTGCGCTGCTGAAGCCGGCTTCCGCCGCCGGTTTGCCGCAACTGGCTGAGGCCGCCGCCGTGCGTCCCGGCCATGTGGCGATCGCCGTCGGCAACAGCGAAGGGGCAGCACTTGCGGTGTTCGGCACGGTCGGCGAGGTCGGGCCTGCCTGGCGCTCGATGCGCGGCGGCACAATCGACCGGCGCATCAATCTCGCCATCAACACCGGCGGCCGCTTCGAGGGCGGTCCGGTGCTCGATGCCAAGGGCGGCCTGATCGGCATGCTGCTGTTCGGGCCGCGCCGGCGGGCACTCGTCATGCCTTACGAGACGATCGAGCGGGCGGTGGCGACGCTGCGCGAGAAAGGCCATGTCGCGCGCGGCTATCTCGGTGCCGGGCTGCACCCGATCCGCAATGGCGACATGCATGGCGCCATGGTGATGAGCCTCGACGACAGCGGTCCGGCAAAAGCCGCCGGACTGCATGTCGGCGACATCATCGTTGCCTGGAACGGCGAAGCGGTGCGCGGACCACGCGAGCTGATCCGCAGGCTTGGGCCGGACAGCGCCGGCACGGCCGTGACGCTCGGCATCCTGAGCGGCGGCGCTGAGCGCGACGTCTCGATCACCATCGGCGAGAAGCCGCTGAGCTGAGAGGGTCCATGGCAACCAGCGCAGCGCAGACGATCGCGAGACCGGAGCCGGTAAGCCACCGGCTGACGGTGCTGATCGCGCTCGGCGACGCTGAGCGCGCCGAGCAACTGGCCGACGCGCTTGCGGCGAGCGACGATCTGCTGCCGGTGCTTGCCGGAAGCAGCGTGGGTCAAACGGCGGACGTCGCCCTGGTCGACGAGGCTGCCTTGGAAAGCCGGGCCGTGAGCCCGGCAACGCCATGCGTGCTGCTGTCGCGGCGCGCCGGCCACGAACGGTCGGCCGGCAATGTGCTTGCGACGCTGCCTGCCTCCGCCGACGGCCTGCTGATCGCCGCAGCCTTGCGGTTGGCGGCATCCGGCTATCGCATCAGCAGGGCAGGGCCGTCAGAGGCTCATGGCGATTTCCACGGCGAACTTTCCGAGGACGAGGCCCCTGACGACAACCAGCCTCGCGCGGCGCTGTCGCCGCGCGAGGCCGAAGTGCTGGCGCTGCTGGCGGAAGGCGCTCCCAACAAGGTGATTGCCCGGCGGCTGAACATTTCGGTGCACACGGCGAAATTTCATGTCGCCGCGATCCTGATCAAGCTTGGCGCCGCCAACCGCACCGATGCCATCGCCATTGCGATGCGACAGGGGCTGGTGTTGGTCTAGCTTCGCAGCATCCCTGTTTTCGGGACGACGCAGCGTAATCTCGTTCTGGCGCCTAAGGCCTTGCGCCACGCCCATCCCCCGCGCAAGTTGCCTCCCGCATGAAGAGGGAGGCGAAGGATGTCGCTCAAGGGAAAGACGCTGTTCATCTCGGGCGGGTCGCGCGGTATCGGACTGGCAATCGCGCTGCGCGCGGCGCGCGACGGCGCCAATGTGACGATCGCCGCCAAGACCGCCGAGCCGCACCCCAAGCTGCCGGGCACGATCTACACCGCGGCCGAGGAGATCGAGCAGGCCGGCGGCAAGGCGCTGCCGGTGCTCTGCGATATCCGCGACGAAGCCCAGGTCGCCGATGCGGTGGCAAAGACTGTCGAGCGGTTTGGCGGCATCGACATCTGCGTCAACAATGCCAGCGCCATCCAGCTTACCGGCACGCTGGAGACCGACATGAAGCGCTACGATCTGATGCACCAGATCAACACGCGCGGCACCTTCCTGGTCTCCAAAATGTGCATTCCCCACCTGAAGTTGGCAAAGAATCCTCACATCCTGAATCTGGCGCCGCCGCTCGACATGAAGGCCAAATGGTTCAAGAACCACGTCGCCTATACGATGGCCAAGTTCGGCATGTCGATGTGCACGCTGGGCATGAGCGCCGAGTTCGCCAAGGACGGTATCGCGGTGAATTCGCTGTGGCCGATCTCGACCATCGACACGGCGGCCGTGCGCAATCTCTTGGGCGGCGCGACGGTGGCGGCGATGAGCCGCTCGCCCGACATCATGGCCGACGCCGCGCATGCGATCTTCATGCGCCCGTCGCGCGAAGCGACAGGCAATTTCTACATCGACGAGGAGGTGCTGAGTGCCGAAGGCGTCACGGACTTTTCGGTCTATGCGCCTGGGGCCAAAGGATCGCTTGCCGGCGATTTCTTCGTGCCGGACGAAGTGTTCGCCAATTCGGAAACGAAGATAACGCGGACGTTCTAAAGGTGTTTTGGATAGTCCATTTGTTGATGCAAAATACGCACAACGTCAATGGATTGCTCGTTCATCCGCAGATACACCACGTGAGAGCCGACAGCATATTTCAGCAGGCCAGGTCTGACATCCGAGGCGTTTCGCGCTATTGCCGGAAACTCGTCTATCAGGGTGAGAACAGAATGGATCGAGCGGACGTAGGCCTCGGCCCGCTCTGCGCCCCATCGGTCCAGTGAGTAATTCCAGATGCCGTCAAAGTCTGCTTTCGCCTTCGGCGAGAATCGGACCTCTCGTTTCATCCACGGGTCTTAGACTTGAGGAACGCCTCGATGTCGAATGGCTCGGGACTGCCCGACATATCTCCTTCGTCGATAGCGGCGCGGAGCTGCTCGAGCTTCAGTTCTTGCTCTTCGAGGAGGCGAAGGCCTGCGCGGACAGCTTCACTCGCAGAGCCAAAGCGGCCGTTTTCAACCTGCCGCCGGATGAAAGCGTCATACTGATCGCCAAGGGTAACGGACGTGTTTTTGGGCACGGCTAAAGCTCCAATACCAATAGATGGTATCAACGTGGCTTCACGCTGACAAGCCCTGCGTATTTCTACATCTCGGCCTTCTTGCCTTTTGCCAGAGCCATCACCCGGTCGATATAGGCAAGCATCAACGCCGAAATCACGAAGGCCAGATGCATGATGGTCAACCACATCAGCTGATCCGTCGTGTAGGAAGCATGGTTGAGGAACACCTGCAAAAGGTGGATGGACGAGATCGCGACGATGGTCGAGGCGACCTTGACCTTCAGCGATCCGACGTCGATCGTGCCGAGCCAGTGGACCTCGCCGTCCTGCTCGTCGAAGCGGCTGACGAAATTCTCGTAACCCGAGATGATCACCATCACCACCAGCGAGGCGACAAGGGCCGCGTCGATCAGGCCGAGCATCTTCAGGATCGTGTCGGTGTCGCCGAGCGTGAAGACACTCATGACGAACTCGTACAGCTTCTTGCCGAAGGAGAGCGCGTAAGTCGCCAGCGCCGCGCCGAGCCCCAGATAGAAGGCGACCAGCAGCCAGCGCGAGGCAAGGATGACGGATTCGATGGCGAGTTCGAGACGCTTCATGAAGTGCTCCGGTCGGCTTTGCTCTGATTATTTGTCTTTACGCAATTCCGGACGGAAAACCGCTGCGCAGTTTCCTGGAATTGCTGTCTGGAGTTCGGCCGTATTTCGGGCAGGTGTGCTCTCTTTTCAAGAAAAAACCCCGCCGGAGAGGGGCGCCGGCGGGGCTCACGTGTCCCGCTGGAGTCGGGACAGGGCAGGGAACGCCCTGTCTGGAATCTGGGTGCCGGAATGCGGCGATTCAATGAGCGCGGCGGGACAAAACGGGACAATTCTTCTTGAATTTTCAAGAGAAAGGCCCGTCCGGATCCGGACGGGCCTCGTCTTCTTGCTCTGATTCCGAAAATCGGGTCAGGATTTTGAAATCATTGCTCGTTGTTGCTCGCCACCGGCGCCACCAGCGAGGTGATGCGGCGGATGGCGACGCGGCGGTTCTCGCGGTTCGGGCCAGGCGTATTCACCTTGAGATACTCCTCGCCATAGCCCTGCGTCGTGAGGTTCTCGGCCGGGATGCCGAAAGCGTTGGTCAGCGCTTCGGCCACCGCCTCGGCGCGCCGATCCGATAGCGCGAGGTTCGCGTCCGGCGTGCCGACGGCGTCGGTATGGCCCTCGATCAGGAAGGTTTCCGCCGGGTTCTTCTTCAGAAGTTTTTCCATGGCGGTGGCCACGCCTTCGAGCTTCTGCACTTCGGTGTCGGAGATCGTCGCCGAGCCGAAATCGAAGTTCAGCGTGTCGAGATCGATGCGGCGGGCGATATCGCGCACGCGGGCCGAGCGCTTGACCTCGTCGATCGAGTAGAGGCGCTGCACCCTCTCCACCGGCGGCTGTTCGAGGAAGGTGTAATACTCGTCCGGATCCTCGACTTCCTCCGAATCCAGGATGTAGTCCCGACGCGGGATGTCGAGCCGCATCGGCGGCAGATCGTCACCAGGATCGCGCCACTCGTCGACATCGTTGTAGTAGCGTTCGTCGACATAGCTCAACACATATTCGCGGCCATCCGGCATGATGCGCGATCGCCTGATGACATCGCCATTGCGGTTGCGGATGGTGACGATCTGGATGCCGTTGTCGCGCTCGACGATTTCGCGGGTGCGGCCGCCCGAAAGATCCTCGTAGTAAACATCCCGTGCTCCGCGGGTGATGCGAGGCGCCTCATTGCTTTCCACGATCGTCTGGTTGTTGAACTGAACGATCACGCGGTCGCCAAGCTGTTTCACCACGTCCGCGCCCTGCGGCCGTTGGCGCTCGCGGACAACCTGCTCGGGCGTAAGCTCGATCCGCTTGCCCTTTTCCTCGGTGACCGGAACGAGCTTCTCAGGCTGGATTGACTGCTGGGCGGCCTTGTCGTCTGTGGGCGGCGGGCCCTGATCGACCGGCGCAGGCCTCTGCGCCTGCTGGCCCTGCTGCTCGGCCTGATTGCCGCCTTGCTGCCCAGCTTGGTTGCCGCCCTGCTCACTGCCGACCTCGTTCTGGCCGGCCGGCTGGCGGCCCTTGCGCTTGCGAACGACGTCCTTCTGGCTGTCGAAGATTGGAGCCTCATTGGCGTTGGCAGGCGCTTGGCCCTGCGCGGCAGTGCCGGCGTTCGCGCCGCCTTCAGCCGGCTGCTCGCCGGTTGCGGGCTGGCCTCCGGTGGTTGTCTGGCCTTCGCCGGAGGGCTGCTTGGTCGAAGGTTGCTCTCCCGTCACCGCTTGACCGGTGCCGGGCTGCTCGCCGAAAGCCTTCTTGCGCTTCTTTGTTTTGTCCAGAGGCTGCTCGCCCTCGGCCGGCGCAGCTTGCTGATTGTTCTGCTGCGGCTCGGCCTGCTGCGCCGGTTCGCCGGCAGGGACTTCGGTCTTCGGTGCCTGCTCGGTCGGGGCGGTCTCCGTCTGCTGCTGCTTCTGCTTCTTCCTGCGCAGCTTGTCCTGCGGCGTGTTGTCGTTGGCGGGCGCGGCTTGTTCAGCAGGTTGCTCGGCCGGTGCGGTTTCGGTCTGCAGCTGCTGGCGCTTCTTCTTGCGCAACTGCTGTTCGTCGGTCGCAGGCGCGGCTTGTTCAGCCGGCTGCTCGGCCGGCGCGGTTTCGGTCTGCTGCTGCTGGCGCTTCTTCTTGCGCGGCTGCTGTTCGTCGGTCGCCGGTGCCGCCTGTTCGGCGGGCTGCTCGGCCGGCGCGGTTTCGGTCTGTTGCTGCTGGCGCTTCTTCTTGCGCGGCTGCTGTTCATCAGTCACAGCCGCGCCGCCCTGGTCGGCGGGTGCCGCCTCGATCTGCTGCTGTTGCTCGCGTTTCTTGCGCGGTTTGAGCTGTTGCTCGGCCGGCGCTGCTTGCTCAGCCTGGCCGGTGTCCATCTGCTGCTGCTCCTGCCGCTTCTTGCGCGGCTTCTGCTCGGACTCGGCGGGCTGTTCGGCCGGGGCCGATTCCGTCTGCTGTTGCTGCTCGCGCTTCTTTTTTTTCGGCTGCTGCTCCGCTCCCTGCTGGCCACCTTGCGCACACTCTTCCGCCGATTGGCCTTCGGCGCAGTTTGACTGCGCCAGAATAAACGGCGTCCCCCGCGAGGCGCCGAAATCGGCTTGCAGCGGATACGCGCCCAACGGCGCGGATGCCATAAGCAGGCCGATTGCCGTACCCGCCAGAATCCGTGGTTGGCGTTTCATATCGATTTTCTCCTACTGGGGTCCCATCCCTGCCCAAACTTTCATCAACCGCAATTGGTTCCGTCGGGCATTGCTGCCAGCCAAGGATGCCGGGCCGGCCTTTTGAAGGCAATTTCGTGTTTTTCTAATGTTGATACTGGGTCACTGTGACAGTGATGCTTGACCGGGAGGTCCCGGAGGGCCAAATCCTGCCGCATGAATGCACCGTTCTGGAAAACCAAGACACTCGAGGCCATGACCCCGGCCGAGTGGGAATCGCTTTGCGACGGCTGCGGCAAATGCTGCCTGTCCAAGCTCGAGGACGAGGATACGGGCGAAATCTACTGGACGAGCGTCGGCTGCCGGCTGTTCGATGCCGAAAAATGCCTTTGCTCGGACTATGCCAACCGGCTGTCGCGCGTGCCCGATTGCGTCGGGCTGACGCCGCAGAACGTGCGCACCATCACCTGGCTGCCCAAGACCTGCGCCTACCGCCTGATCGCCGAGGGACACGATCTCTATTGGTGGCACAGGCTGGTTTCGGGAAGTGCCGAGACCGTGCATGAGGCCGGGATTTCGATTCGCGGCCGGGTGAAGGCCAAGGAAACCGACCTGGCCGAGCCAGACGACTATTTTGACTACATACTTGATGACGAGCCCTGATGGTTCGCATTTTGACGACGAATCCGAGGGGTTCGCGTTTTGACGACGAACCCTGGCGGGTTCGCGCTTTGACGACGAGCGACGAACCCTGCGGGTTCGCGCTTACATGAACCGGAGATGAACGGCCGGTTCGCAGAAAGTTCAGACACGAAAAGGCATTTTGTAAAATCATTGGTTCGCCAATCATCAGCTCAAGGGGCGAGAGGCCCACAACAAGGAGAGAGACGATGTTCAATCAGATCAAGGCGGCGGCCCTTTCGGCCCTTGTCGGGCTTGGCACGCTGGGCGCCATGCCGGCGCATGCGGACAGCCTCTATCTCGGCTTCGGCAACAATCAGGATCCGCGCTTCGGTGTCTACACCGGTGATGATGATGACGGATATTACCGCCGCGATCGCGACTGGCGCCGCCGCGGCTGCTCGCCGGACCGCGCGCTCGACAAGGCCGAGCGTATGGGCCTGCATCGCGCCCGCATCGTCGATATCAGTCGCCGCACGGTGAAGGTGGTTGGCCGCCAGTATGGCGACCGCGTGGTGGTGGTGTTCGCCAACGAGCGCGGCTGCCCGATCATCTATCGCTGAGGCCTGGCCATGACCTTTCGCGAAGGTCGGTCGTGAGGACGATCCTCTGCGAGGATCGCCTATGAGTAGCGGAGCCCCCTCAGTCAGAAGCGCGTGGCTCGAAAAAACCCCGGGGGATTCGTCCTCTGGGGTTTTTTGTGGCTGGATTTCGTACCACCGGTCGGGCCGAGATCACTTCAGCTCGAACGTGACGGTGACCTGGACAGAGTAGGAATTCTCGCCGGCCTGCACCGGCACGGCGGCGCGGGCAGCATCGAAGGCCTTGGCGTTCATCGGCATCGGCACCGGCGCGACGTTCTGGTCGGTGATCTCGATCACCCTGCCGAGGCTGACGCCGGCGGCCTCGGCGAGCGTCTTGGCCTTGGCCATCGCGTCCGCGACCGCCTTCTTGCGCGCCGCGATAACGGTGGCCTTCGGATCGTCATTGGTGAAGGCGATGCCGCCGCCCTGGTTGACGCCGAGCGACACCGCCTTGTCGAGGATGTCGCCTGTCTTATCGACATCGCGCACGCGCACCGACAGCGTGTTCGTCACCTGGTACGCGACGAGCTCGGCCTCCTGGCTGCCGTCAGCCTTGTTGGTGTAGTTGTAGCGCGGGTTGATCTGGATGCCGGCCGTCTGCAGGTCGCGAT
This sequence comes from Mesorhizobium dulcispinae, assembly GCF_033977345.1. NCBI lineage: Bacteria > Pseudomonadati > Pseudomonadota > Alphaproteobacteria > Hyphomicrobiales > Phyllobacteriaceae > Mesorhizobium > Mesorhizobium dulcispinae. The sequence goes on along the minus strand of NZ_JAVIIY010000008.1, from coordinate 202,976 downwards.
CGGCGATGCCGGCCGATTTCATCGCCGCGATCACGGCCGCCATGGCGTCGTTGTTGGCATCGAGCGCCGCGCGCGCGGTCTTTGCCTCGCGCATGACGCTGAGCGTCAGGATCGCCATGTCGGGCGCCACCGTCGCCTCGCCTTCGCCCGAAACAACAATGCGCAGGGGCGGCTGCGTGTCGGCGGCGCTTGCCAGCGCCGGAAACGCGATCGCGACTGCCAGCGCGACAGGCAAAAGATGTCTGGTCATGAAAACTCCTCGAGATCTGCGATCCGGTATCCTGCCGCCTCTGCCCCGACTCGAAAAAGCGTCGGCTCCCGGCAGTGCGGTGCAGGCTCGGACCTGTTCACGCGCCTTATGGGCGCGCACGCCGCTGTACGGAGCGAATATGGGCTGATTTTGGCGTTTGCCGCCAGCGCTTTCGAAAGCCTTGTGCCGGGCGGCGAAAAACACTAAGCCAGCCCGCGTGGGGCCTGTAGCTCAATGGTTAGAGCCGGCGGCTCATAACCGCTTGGTTGGGGGTTCGAGTCCCTCCGGGCCCACCATAACCTTTGATTTTATTGGAGAAAATTTCTGTCGGCCCAGAACGTTCTGGGCCAGTTATGGGCCGCCGATTCTTTCGGCTCACCGACCTACAAAGGCAGCTATACCGGACTTTTCAAGCATTTCTTCGACCTGATCGATCCGTCGGCGTTGAGAGGTAAACCGGTGCTTCTCACCGCCACCGGAGGCGGCGAGCGCCATGCCCTGATCGTTGAGCATCAGCTGAGGCCGCTGTTCGGCTTCTTCGAGGCTTTCGCGCTGCCGACAGCCGTCTACGCGACCGACAAGGACTTCACCGATGGCGTGCTTCGGTCCGAACTGATCCTAAAGCGGGCGGCGCAGGCGGTTGATGAAATCACGGTTCTGCTCGCCAACAAGTCCGGTGTCAGAATAGCCGCCGAATAGTCACGCGGCCCTGCTCCCGGCAAGTCGTGGATTCTCGCTTTCCTGGCCGACGGACCGCATCAAGACGGATGCCAGGTCTGCTTGTTTGCGATCACCCCAAAAGCGGCCTGTCTGCTTGCGTGAAGAGTTTCGGGCGCCGGCAGGCGTACGAAAGTCCCCGAGGAAGGAACCCGCGGGCCACAGGCGATGGCTATGGGGATTTCGGATTTCTGCAGATGTCGGCGACGGCGCGACCGCCGTCGGGAAGCTCTGGGGTGGATGCGGACAGACCGCTTCGTTGCGCCTGCGCGCGGTGTTGTCGGGACGGTGGGCGGCTGGGCGCGGCTCTGTCGGCGTTGATGATCACCATGGACAGGCGTGGATCCGGTGCCGGAGGCTGTGCGCCTACGACTTGAGACTGGATCATGCCATGTCGGGTCATGGGGCGGTCTCCCGGTTCGTCGTCCGTGCGCCCGGCGGTCCGCGCGGCTGCCTCCATCGGCCCGAGTCCGATTTTGACTCGAGAGCAACGCTCTTAAATCCTGGATTTTCCGGGCGGGCGGAACCGGTTGACGATCGGCAGGTGTCACAACTTTCCTACTCCGTTGTGCTGGCTTTTTTCCTACGCCGGTTGGTGTGCGACTGCGCGACGGCCAGTTTCAACTCGGGTGTGATCTGCAACGGCGCATTCTCTGCCCCATGTGGGCTCTGCAGCCCCTCGACGTGGACGGTCGGGAAGGGGAGTTCGATGCCCTGCTCCTTGAAGGCCTGGCGGAGGCGTAAAAAGAATCGGCCTTTCATAGCGAAGGCACCTCCCGGTCTGGTTGTGACCTTGACCCTCAATACGATGCCGTACTCACCGAACTCCTGTACGCCCTGCATCTTGATCGGTTCGATCACCCAGTTTTTGAATTCGGGATCTTCCGCCAGCTCCAGGCCTATCCGCTTGATCAGCTTGCGAGCGAAGTCGATGTCGGTGTCATAGCCGACGGTGATGTTGAATTTGTCGGTAACCCAGTCACGGCTCTGGTTCTGCACGGCTCCGAGTTCACCGAACGGTATTGTGAACAGCGGCCCGCGATGGTGGCGCAGCTTTACGGAGCGCAGCGAAAAGCTCTCCACCGTACCCCTGTAGCTGCCCGATGAAATGTATTCGCCGACACGAAACGCATCGTCGAGCAGATAGAACACGCCTGAGATCACGTCCTTGACGATGGTTTGTGCGCCAAAACCCACTGCGACGCCGACGACGCCGGCGCCGGCGATCAGCGGGCCGATCTGGATACCGACGGAGGCGAGCATCATCAGCACCGCCATGACGACGATCACTGCCAGCAGAATGTTCTGGATGATGGGCAAGAGCGTGCGCAGCCGCGCCTGCTGCGGATCGAGGGGAGGGACGTCCTCCTCGCCGATCACCGCATGCGGCGTTTCGATGCCCAGCTTTCGTTCGATCAAGGCCTTGATGATCGACCAGCCGAAATCGGCGGCAAGCGCAATGACGATGACATTGATCAGGCCGCGCAGTATGAGCATGGTCGTCGTATCGCTGCCTTGCATGGCCTGCATGTCCAGACCCCAGACACGCGCAAGAAGGTAAGCCGCCGCCAGGATCAAGATCATCCGAATTCCGCGATCGATCACAGCGATCGTCACCGCCGGGATCGTAGGCCGGCCGGCATCTTCCGAACCCGGCCGCAGGACGAAATTGACCCCGCGCTGCGTCAGCACGATTGCAAAAGGCAGGACGAATGCGGCCAAGGTAAACCAGAACCACGTGTACAGGCCGGCGATGCGCTCCAGGAACAGAGCAACGAAATAGGTCGTCAACAACCATGTCGCTGCCGTATGACCGTGCCCATCGTCCCGCCGTGTTCTTGGCCGGCGCCAGACGGCAATAAGCAAGAGCACCAGCAGCACGAAATCAGCGCCCCCCGACAGGACCGCCATCCCGTCCCGGTCGATGCCGAGACCCGGCAAAAGGATGAATGCCGCGGCGAAGAAGGCGAAGACGCCGACGATTCGGGGTAGCCAATAGAACCAGTGGTCGGCCGCTTCGTTGGTGATCGGCAAAGCGCGAACCTCGACGGCATTCTCGACCTGCATGAAGGATGGGACGAGCATGGCCGCGAGGTACATGCGCACACCCGCTGTGGCGACTGCCGCCATCAGAAATGTCAGCACGATCTCGCGGATCAGCATTGGCCAGTCGAACAACATGAACGCGCCGGCGCTGCCCAGCGCGAACGAGACGATCAACAGGCTGGAATAAAGCGTGCGGCCGCCAATCTTCTTGGCTCGTCCGATGGGCGTATCCTTCGATTGCGCGATAATCCAAAGACGAAACGGACGGGTGAGCCTGTAAGTTGCCCAGGTGAGCGCCACGCCGGCAGCGATGAACATCGCGATCAGCAAAAGTACGCCGGCCGACCCCTTGCTGGACATATCGTCCATGGTCGCTGCCCGAACGCGCGCGAACTGGCCTGGCAGCAGGGGCAAAGTCCGCACGATTCTTTCGATATGATGCTTGATCCGATCGAGCGTCGAGGATGCCATGGTATTCATCTGGCCAGGTGCGGCCGCGGCGTCGGACGATGCGTTGGCCGGCGAAGCTTCCGCCCCGGCAGGCGCTCCCGCCGACGCGGCGTCGCGATTTCGCTGTTCGGCCATCCAGGCCTTCACCGACGGATCGTCGAAAAGCTCGAATAGCTGTTTGACCTTTTCAGGCGGGACGGTCGCCTGCGCCTGTGCCGGACCGGCCAACCACAGGGCGATCCCAAAGACGAGCGGCCCGGCAGTCAGGACAAGCATCGCAGTCAGATATCCGGGACGTCGTGCCGAGCGCGCCGGTTCCCCGGTTACCAATCGTCGAATCATGAGTGGCATCGTGCTGCAACCTTCCGGTCAAATCGGCGAGTGAGGACCCGTATGCCCGCGAGCCCTCCGATCGCGCCAATCACGAGTTTATCCGGTTCCCTTTTGCCAGCGATCGATGAGACCACCAGACTGATCCGCGTTGCTGGCACGGTCGGAGCGATGCGAGTGCTAAGAAACTTCCGCGACATTGCCTGAGACCAACATGCCGAGCTTCAAGGGGTGCTAGCCATCGCGCCGAAGACGCAATCATTCGATACCTTGGTCTATGATTTCCTAGGTGGGAGATTCACAGGCTGCACGTGCGACAAGTCCGCGCTAGACGCCGGCTAACTCCGAGATGCTGGCCACGGTCAATCCTTGGCGGGCTCTGTCGGATCAAACGGCAACGGGCTTAGCTTCGAAGGCTGAGCCCTGCTTTCCCGCAAGAAGTCAATCAACCGCGAGATCATTCCCTGGTCTTCGGCCAGTGCTTCCAATGCTTCCGTATGTACCCAACTACGCGGTCGTCTGATCGTTTGGCCACGACCTATTCCCTATCATTCGGGCGGAGTGTCCTACATTGGAGAAGAAGAATGAAGCTCATCGCACTTGCTGCCGCCTCGATTGCTGTTTCTGTCGGAACCGCCCATGCCGGCAGCGACCACTACGGGTCGGAAAAGGCGACTCCTGCCGACAAATTGCATACCTCCGCGATCAAGATGATCGACGGACATGCCAAGCATGAAGCGGGTCAGGCGGTACGAAAGCCCGTCACGCCTAACGACAAATACGGACAGGGTATTTGGGGGCGCTAGACAAACTATAGGGCCGCCTCCAGATCGAGCGGCTCAAGCGAGCGCGCGGCCTAGGGCGGCCTCGTTGCGTTCAGGACTAGAAGCTTTGGTTGAGGTTTTGGCCGAACGGGATTTGCTATGGACTGGTGGATCGCTCCCCCTCTCTACACGGCTCTGGTGGGCGTCGCCGGAATTGTTGTCTGGCACCTCATTCCGCAGAGTCGCCCCAACACAAGGCTGGTCGTTCAGATTGCCTTCTTCCTTACAATGTCGGTTCTCCTTTTGGACGGAGCCGTCGTCCCCTACGAACTGACCCCGAGCGATGAGACAACTGCCCGAGCGATACTTTTCGGGGTCGCGAAAGTGCTGTGGTGGGTTCATCTCGCGTGGGCGCTGATCGGTTTCGTCCGCATCTTTCTCGTCTTCGAGGGGAAGCCACGCGAGGCACGGCTCCTGCAGGATCTCGTCGTCGGCGTCGTTTATGTTGGAATGCTGCTATCGGTCCTCGCTTTCGTCTTTGGCGTACCGGTCGGAACCCTCATCGCCACCTCAGGTGTCTTTGCCATCGTCCTGGGACTGGCCCTCCAGAATACGTTGAGCGACGTATTTTCGGGCATCGCACTAAACCTCGGTCGCCCCTACGGGCTTGGGGACTGGATCGTTTTGAGTGACGGCACCGAAGGCCGGGTTGTGGAAACAAGCTGGCGATCGACCCAGGTGCTCACCTGGGCACATAACGTCATTGCACTTCCGAATAGCTTTCTGGCCAAGCTTGGGCTGACCAATGTGAGCAGACCAGACGAGAGCCACGGAATTGCTTTCACCATAAGAATCGCACCCACCAAAATGCCGGCCATCGTCGTGGATGTGATGCATACGGCCTTGCTGAGTTGCAACTCTATCCTGAAGGAACCGCCGCCCTTGGTCATTGTTCGGGATTTGAATGCCGTGGCGATCGAGATCGATCTGCTTGTTCATGTCGAGAATATTGGCCGACGAATAGCAGCGCGGAATGAAGTCTTCGATCTCGTCTACCGCCACGCCAAGTCCACCGGCCTGCTGCTTGCGGCACCTCCCTCGTCGATCGCCGTGACCAGCCTGCCGACTGAAGAGACGGCGAGGCCACCAAGCGTCACCCCGATTGACCTGATAAGGGCCATACCGATTTTTTCGGCGCTGACGGACGACGAGCAGGAGACCCTTGCCGCGACGACCTCGGTTCGCACCTACCGAAAGGGCGACATCATCGCACGACAGGGAGAGATGCTGCCGTCGCTCATGATCATTCGAGCCGGTATCGTCGCCCGGCAACTGGGCGAGGACGACGCCGGCATGCAGGACATCGGTCGTCTCGCTCCCGGCGACTTCTTTGGTGAGACTGGTCTGCTGGCCGGCATCGGCGAGACTTCGACATTGCGAGCGTTGACCCATGTCGTAGTCTACGAAATTGACCAGAAAAGCTTCGCTCCCTTGCTGCTCGCCCGGCCCGAAATGGCCGAAGATCTCGCGGCGGCACTGGCGACCAGCATATCAACTTCAGGCGAAAGCGGCCCTCCAGAGCAGCGGCGCGCGAACTCAAGATCCACGCTAGTCAAAGCCATTCAGACGGTTTTTCGCGACATTCAGCTCGGACGCCTTTTGGATACCGAGACCAGGGCTCACAAGAAGGGAGGAAGCGATGGTCAACCCGCGGAGCGAAACACCTAGTTCGGGATAAATACAATCGCTTTCCTCATGGATGGGGCGGAACTTCATGCCTGGTGCGCGACTCGGCGAAGATCAAATCATCGCGAATACCGCGAGGATCTGGCCCATGGTGCGCTCGCAACCGCCTGCTACCGGCACGGAGGATGCTCTTGCGTATTTCTGTAGCCTTCGTGTCCGTTTGCAAGCGCTCAGCCTCACAAGACAGATTGATCGGTCTGCCCGGCGTCGAGTTCCGATGGTGCAGCCGGCACTCGCAGGATCACGGTCGTCCCAACCTCCAAGACGCTCTCGATTTCGACGCTTCCGCCGTGCTCCGCGGCGAAGTGCTTCACCATCGGCAAGCCGACGCCGCCTAAGCCCTTGCCCTTCGTGGTGAAAAATGGCTCGAAGGCACGGGCAACGGTCTCCGGGGTCATCCCGATACCTCTATCGACGATGCGAAGCTCGATAAGGGCGGCACGGCCCTGAACGGCGGCGGCGTCGATCGAGATCAAACCGCCGCCCGGCATTGCGTCACGCGCGTTGAATACGAGATTCAGGATCGCGTTCTGCAGGCCCAAGCGATCGCATTTCGCGCGAGGCAAGGCGGATCCGACGCGGACCTCAAGCTGGATATGCGGCTCGCAGGCGCACCGGACGAGGGCCTCGACCTCGGTCAGGCAAGCACTTACGTTGGTTTCCTCGACCTCGCTATGGCTCTGTTGAGCCCTGCTTATCGTCTCCCGGACAAGCGCGCCGGCTCGCAGCAAGGCTGTCCTGGCGCTGCCGATCACGGGCTCAAGCGTTGGTGCAACCGAGACGCCAGGGTCCCGTGCGATGCGGTTTAGCGCGGATAACGCGATCTGGATTAGATTGCCCAGATCGTGAATGGTGCCAGCTGACGGCGCTTTCGTTTGCAGCTCGTACCGAGCGGCTTCGGCTGATGAGTCACGGACATACTCGCCCGCTGGGTCGGCTTTTGTCTCGGCGTGTAGCATCTCAGCCCCGTCTGTTCAGTAGCGGCCTTTGTCTCCAAGACGCTATTTCGACGGGCCTTAGCCATCGATTGGATCGAGGGAGAGGACCGACCATACCGCGGTATATGTCCTGCCGCAGATATCGTTGGGTTCGATCGGTGCCAGGACTTTACTGAGTTGGTCGTCCGCTTGTCCGACTGCTGACCGTCAACGCCAGCAGTGTGGCCTGTGCCACTCATGTGGCGTTTCGCTCTTCAGCCGTCGGCTTCGGCCCTGCCCATTTACCCTCATCGTCTGACCGATCGATGCAGCGTGCGCTGGCCTCTGCCTCTCCTCGGCTAGGACTCCCAGTCTCCGAATGCATCCGCCCTAGACCTTCGCATCGGAAGACCGATGCCTCCGTAGAATAGTTAAGCATGCCGGCTCGAAGCATTCTCCCCTGCAACCGGTCGCGTTCCGGTCGCAAAGGAGAAGGAAGTGCAAAGGATTACGAGAATTCTGATGCTCACCGCGGCGTTTGCCGCTTCGGGTGACGCCATGGCTCAACCCGCGGGCCAGCGGGTCAAGCCGACAATCGTGCTGGTGCATGGCGCCTTTGCCGAGTCGTCGAGCTGGAACGCGGTGATCGCCGACCTCAACAAGGACGGCTATGCAGCCATCGCCGCGGCAAATCCTCTTCGCAGCGTCGCGGGCGATGCAGCGGCGGTTTCGGCCGTCATCCGCTCGATCTCGGGACCGGTCGTGCTGGTCGGCCATTCCTATGGCGGGCCGGTCATCACCGAGGCAGCCAACGGCAAGAACAATGTGAAGGCGCTGGTCTACGTGGCCGGGTTTGCGCCGGAGACCGGCGAGTCCAGCCTCACGCTTTCGGCAAGATTCCCCGGTAGCACGCTGGGCGACGCGCTTCTGCCAGTGGCGCAGCCCGACGGAGGCCAGGACCTCTATATCCAGCCGGAAAAATTCCACGAGCAGTTCGCGGCCGACGTGCCGTCGGCCGAAGCCGGCCTGATGGCGGCGACCCAGCGTCCCATAGCCAAAGCCGCTCTGGCGGAGCCATCCGGTGCCGCCTCATGGAAGACGATCCCCTCATACGCAATCTATGGCTCGGCCGATCGAAATATCCCGCCTGCGGTCATGAAGTTCATGGCCGAACGCGCGCATGCCGTGAAGACCGTGATCGTCGAGGGAGCTTCCCACGCCGTGATGGTTTCGCATCCCGACGAGGTCGCCGCGCTCATCGAGGACGCTGCCTCAGCTCGGTGAAGAGCCCGTAACGGCCGGCATTCCGTTCCGCAACGCAATTCAGAACGCAAGACAGGAGCTTGGACATGAAAATCGTCATCATAGGCGGCACAGGACTCATCGGTTCGAAGACCGTCGAGAGGCTGCGCAAGAAGGGTCATGAAGTGCTCGCCGCTTCACCGAACAGCGGCGTCAACACCGTCACGGGTGAAGGCCTGACGGAAGCTCTCGCCGGGGCGCAGGTTGTCATTGATCTCGCAAATTCGCCTTCGTTTGAGGACAAGGCCGTTCTGGAATTCTTCGAGACCTCCGGCCGGAACCTTCTCGCAGCAGGCAAGGCGGCCGGCGTCAAGCATCACATCGCACTCTCGATCGTGGGCGCCGAGCGCCTGCCCGATAGCGGCTACCTGCGCGCCAAGATGGTGCAGGAAAAGCTGATCCGGGAGTCTGGAATTCCCTACACCATCGTTCATTCGACGCAATTCTTCGAATTCCTGGGCGGCATCGCCCAGTCGGCAACGGTAGGCGATACCGTAACCCTTCCGTCTGCCTATTTTCAGCCGATCGCATCGGACGATGTCGCCGACGCCATGACGGACGTAGCGCTCTCCGCCCCGATCAACGACATCATCGAGATCGCCGGGCCTGAGCCGATCCGCATGAGCGATCTCGTCGCGCGGTTCCTGAAGGCGACCAATGATCCGCGCAAAGTGATCGGGGATCCCCACGCGCGCTATTTCGGCACGGAACTGAATGACAGCTCGTTGGTCCCCGGTGATCATCCGCGCATCGGAGCGATCCGCTTCGAGGACTGGTTCACCCACGCCCCGCTCCCACGACACTGATCTACCGCTGCCGCGCATCGTCCGATGACGCGGGCCAAGATTCAACGCGAAAAGAGCGAGCCGATGAAAGACGACTTTTCTTCCCCCGCCGGAGCATCGCGCCGAGACATCTTGTTAGGCGCACTCGCCACCACCGTGGCAACCGGCCTCTCCATAGCTGCGCCCGCGCAAGCAGGGCGGGCGAAAGACCTTCCCTCTCCCAGACCAGACAAAGGACCCAAGACCATGAGCACCGTTACCACCAAGGACGGCACTGAGATCTACTACAAGGACTGGGGTCCGAAAGACGCTCAACCGATCGTCTTCCACCACGGCTGGCCGCTCAGCGCCGATGACTGGGACGCGCAGATGCTTTTCTTCGTCAGCCAGGGATATCGTACCATCGCCCATGACCGGCGCGGGCACGGCCGCTCCGCGCAGGTGAGCGACGGCCACGACATGGATCACTATGCCGCCGACGCGGCGGCGGTGATCGAACATCTCGGATTGAGGGACGCGATCCATATCGGCCACTCGACCGGCGGCGGGGAAGCGGCCCGCTACGTCGCCCGCCATGGCAAGGGGCGCACCGCGAAGCTCGTCATGATCGGCGCTGTGCCGCCGATCATGGTAAAGACGCCGGCCAATCCTGGCGGCCTTCCAATCGAGGTGTTCGACGGGCTGCGCAAGTCGCTCGCCGACAATCGGGCACAGTTCTATATCGACTTCCCGTCGGTGCCCTTCTACGGTTTCAACCGGCCGGGCGTGAAAGCGATCCCGGGCGTCATCCAGAACTGGTGGCGGCAGGGCATGATGGGCAGCGCCAAGGCGCACTACGAGGGCATCAAGGCCTTCTCGGAAACCGATTTCACCGACGACCTCAGGATCATCGACGTGCCAACTCTCGTCATGCACGGCACGGATGATCAGATCGTGCCGTTCGCGGATTCCGCACCTTTGTCCGCGAAGCTTCTGAAGAACGGTACGCTCAAGGTCTACGAGAACCTGCCGCACGGCATGTGCACGACCCATGCCGAATTGGTGAACAACGACCTTCTCGCTTTCGTCAAGTCTTAGGCTCACGCCGTACCGCCAGCGAGAGCCTGCCGCCGGCTGTCCTCCCCACCGGCCGGCGGCCCCCCCAAATCACATCAAACCGCGACTGGAGCCAGACAGTGATCAAGACCATCCTCTGCAGTGCAGCAACCGTAACGATTCTCGCAAGCGGGGCACTTGCCCACGATACGATTGGCGAGAACGTCAAGCTCGTCTACGACCAGCCGCTACCCAACGTGCCAGGCAAGAGCATGCGCGCTGTATTGGTCGAATATGCACCTGGCGGCACCTCCTCGGCACATACTCACCCGAAATCGGCCTTCATCTACGCGACCGTGCTTGAAGGAGCGATCCGCAGCAAGGTCAACGATGGGCCGGTCACGACCTATTACGCCGGCCAAGGCTTCTCCGAATTTCCGGGCGACCGTCACGGCGTCAGCGAGAACGCCAGTGCAACTGAGCCCACCAAGCTGCTCGCCGTGTTCGTCGTCGATACTGACGAGACGGAACTGACCACACCCTCCGGCGAATGAAAGCCGAGGAGCAACGCCATGTCCGCATTTGATAACAAGGTCGTCATCGTCACCGGTGGAAGCTCAGGCATCGGTCGAGCAGCGGCGCTTGGCTTTGCCAGGCAAGGCGCAAAGGTGATGGTAACCGGCCGCCGCGCGACGCCGCTAAAGCAGACGGTCGCCGAGCACCCGAACATTGTCAGCCTCGTCGCCGACGCTGCGGAGCCCGAAGATGCCCGGCGCACCATCGCCAAGGCAATCGACACATGGGGTCGCCTCGACGTGCTGGTGAACAACGCCGGCGCCGGTGCTCTTCTGCCCCTGCGTGATGCTGCCGCTGAGCGGGTCGCGAACATATTTGCCGTGAATGTCGTCGGCCCCAGCCTGCTGGCGGCGGCAGCACTTCCGCATCTGGCGGCGACGAAGGGAGCGATCATCAACATATCGAGCACATTCGGTCATAGGCCCGCGGCTGGCCTCTCCCACTACGCCGCCAGCAAGGCGGCGCTGGAACATCTGACCCGCTGTTGGGCGCTCGAGCTCGCGCCTGAGGGTGTGCGCGTCAACGCCGTCGCTGCCGGCCCGACTGAATCCGGAGCGCTTACGGGCATGATGGGGCTCTCCCCGGAGCACGCTGCCGTCATCGAGGAGGCGGAGCGCGCGCAGATACCGCTCAGACGACGCGGCAGTCCGGATGACGTCGCCAGGTGGATTCTGCATCTCGCCGATCCGGCGTCCGAATGGGTGACCGGGCAGGTCGTCGCCGTCGACGGAGGTCTGGGCCTCACATGATTGCTTGTGTCGGATTGTTGACGACGGCAGCAGCCGTCGAGCGGACAACGAACTTCTCGCCCCGGCCGCACGAAATCCGCTGAGGAGACCAGGAAGATGAACAGCGCCAACGGTCGTGAGCTTGCAGGAATTTCGGTTCCGGACACGCCGCTTGTGAAGCGGGCCTTCGACCATGCTCGCCGGGAATGCGAGCCTTATCTGTTCAATCACGTCGTCCGTTCCTGGTTGTTTGCGACGCGCATAGGACAGCTTCGCAACATCGGTTACGACGCGGAAGTCGTTGCGGTGGGAACACTGCTGCACGACATCACGCTTAACGAGCACTTCAACGGTCCTCGCCGTTTTGAAGTCGAGGGTGCGGATCTGGCGCGGGTCTTCGCGCGGCAAGGAGGTGTCGACGAGCGCCGGGCCCAATTGATCTGGGACAGCGTCGCCCTGAACTCGACACCGTCGATCGGTCTCTACAAGGAGGCTGAGGTAGCGCTTTGCACCGCCGGGATCTGCCTGGATGTTGTCGGCCTGCAATACGAGATTGTCCCTGCCGCAGAGGTCGCCAGGATCGTCGAAGAATTCCCGCGACTCGACATGAAGCGGCGCATGACACGGTGCTTCTGTCGCATCGCCGAGTCCAGACCGGAAACGACGTACGACAATTTCGTCCGGGATTTTGGTGAACGCTACGTCGCTGGGTACAGGGCGCCTTCTTCCGTCGACCTGGTGTCGAACGCACCCTTCGACGAATAGGCCCGTAAAACAAATATTCGGAGCGGATCAGCCATTCTGTGAGAAACTGAGTCGCTTCAGTCCGCTTGAATTCATCGCATCCACGAGTTCGGTTTTCAGCCCCTCGGTCCTGACCCGTTCTCTTCTTAAACGGCTTGCGTCTGTTCAAGCCAAAGTCTTGCCCGCGCTGGCCTCGCGCATCGGTGCCGGCAGTGTTTCCCACGCCCGGATCAGCTCGCGGATCGAAGCCGCCCCCATCTTGCGCATCACATTGCCGCGATGGAGCTTGACGGTGATCTCGCTTATGCCGAGCTCGAACGCGATCTGCTTATTCAGCCGCCCATGCGCGACTTCGCGCAGGACCTGACGTTCGCGTGGGGTAAGCGTCTCTAGGTGTTCGACATTGCGCCTTACGACCGCGGCTTCCGCCCGGCGCGTGGCATCCATAGCAACGGCCGCAATCACGGCATCAAGCAGCGTTTGGTCCCGCACTGGCTTGGTGAGAAAGTCCACAGCGCCGGCCTTCATCGCCTGGACGGTCATAGGAATGTCGCCGTGCCCGGTCAGAAAGATGATGGGCTTGAAGTTCCCGTTTCGAGCCAGGTCATGCTGAAGATCGAGGCCACTTGCTCCAGGCATCCGCACATCGAGGATCAAGCAGCCTGGACTGTCCAATATGTCGGCTTCAAGTAATTCCCGGGTCGAGGCAAAGCTGGCCGCCTGGAACCCCGCCGAGAGGATCAACTCCGACAGCGCCTCGCGAACAGACGCATCGTCATCGACAATAATGATGACCGGCTGCTCCGCGTCACCCTTCCGCTGCGGCGACAACGGCGCCGATCTGCGCTGGAGCGGTTGCTCAACTCTCATGATTACCTTCCATTTCCCCGTAGCGTAAGGCATTGGCAACGGCCGCAAGCAGGGCCTGACCATTGAAAGGCTTGCGGAAAAACCCGCTGATGCCCTTGGCGCGGACTTGATCTGCTATCTCGTGACGGCCGGTGATCAGGAACACCGGCAACTCGGGACGCGCCTTCTTCACCAAGTCGCGGAGTTCAAAGCCGTCCATGCCGGGCATCCCGATATCGGTAATGAGAAGGTCCAAGCCTGACAGCCCGCAGGCGATCAACGATCCCGCCGAGGAGAAGCGGCAGGTCGTATAACCCGCGGACTCCAGCAGGTCTTCCAGCGACTCGAGCAGTCTTGGATCATCATCGACAACTGCTATGACAGGCCTATGTTTGCTCACTCTCAGCTTCCTCCCGCCCGGCGTGAGTGGGTGATGGGTATTTCCAGCCGCTCCGCTATGCGCACGAGATCGGCCAGCGAGGCCGCCGCCATCTTCTGCATCACATTCCTTCTATGAATTTGCAGCGTGACCTCGCTGATCCCCAGCTCGGCGGCTGCCTGTTTGTTGAGAAGACCGCTCACGACCAGCGGCAGCACGTCGCGTTCGCGCGGCGTCAAGTTGAGATAGCGTTGCCTCAGCACGTCGAGCTCGGCGCGCTCTGATCTTCTTTCCCGATCCTGTCCGATTGCCGCGTGGATTGCGACCATGAGATCCTCATCGCTGAAAGGCTTGGTGAGGAAGTCCACGGCGCCGTGTTTGATCGCACGGACGGATGACGGAATGTCGCCATGCCCCGTTATGAAAACAATCGGCGGGTGATCGCCCTCGGCGATCTGCTTCTGCAGATCGAGGCCGTTGATGTCCGGCAATTCTACATCGAGGATGAGACAGGCGGGGACGTCCGGCTTGTCCGACAGGACATAGTCGCCGGCCGATCCGAACGCGATGGCGCGCATGCCATGCGACTCCAGAAGCTCACCGAGCGCTTCCCGGATACGCACGTCGTCATCGACGATGAAGACCATGTGATTGTAGGTCGTCATGCTGCCGCTTTCATTTCAACGGGCATCGTGAAGACGAACGTCGTTCCGTGCGGCTCATTCTTCTCCACCCACAACCGTCCGCCGTGCGACTCGACTATCGAACGGCAGATCGCGAGCCCCATGCCCATGCCGTGCTCTTTCGTCGTGAAGAACGGCTCGAATATTCGGTCAGGAAATTCTATGCCCGGGCCATGATCGCTGATTTCGATCTGGATCGCGTCCCCTATCCGGCGCGCGCGAAGTCCAAGAACCCTGTCACCCGCAACAGAGTCCATCGCATCCATGCCATTGCGGATGAGGTTCACCAGAACCTGCTGGATCTGCACCCGATCGAGCGCGACAATAGGAAGGTCGCTTTCGATATCGATGTCCATACGAACACGCCGCCGCACCGCCTCTTCAGCGATGAGGTCGCGCGCCTCCGCGATAACGCTGCCGAGTTTTGTGTAGGCCATCGCGTCCGCAGACTGCTTGAACAACGCGCGGATGCGCCCGACGACATCCGCCGCCGAGTTGGCATCCCGGATAATGCGCTCCACCGTCTTCTGCGCCCGCTCGATATTTGGCGGTTCGGCCGTGAGCCAGCGCTGACAGGCGTACGAGTTGGCGACAACAGCCGCCAGAGGCTGGTTCACCTCATGCGCGATTGAGGCCGAAAGCTCGGCAAGACTCGCCGCCTGGCTCGCACGTGCAAGTCTCTCTTGCGCCAGACGCAGCTCTTCTTGCGCTCGAACTTCACCATCGATGTCCAGACAGACGACGTTCCACTGAACAATCGCCCCTTCGGCATTGCGCATCGGTGCCGCGCGCGTATCGACCCAGCAATATTCGCCATCGAAGCGCCGCAGACGGTGCCTCCGCGCATACGGTTCGCCGGTAGCCAACGAATGAGCATAGCTCGCTCTGACGTCCGCCAGGTCGTCAGGATGAACACCGTCATCGAGTGTGCCGGCCAGGCGGGATCTTCCCTTGCCGCCCACTGACTCCAACTCATATCCGAGGAATTCGCGGAGCTGACGGCTGCGATATATCGGCTCGCCATTCGGCGCGGCGCATTCGATCATCACCGGCAGCGTTTCAACCAGCTGCCACAGCGAACGTTCTCTCTCGCGCAGCGCCACCTGTGCGCGCATCTCGTCGTCGATGTCGATGGAAACCTGGTACCAGTGCACGATCGTTCCATCCCGATCACGCAGAGGCTCGCAACGCCCCTCTATCCAGCGATAATTGCCGTCCTTCCAACGCCGGCGATACCGCATGATGAAGGAGTCGCCAGTTTTGAGGCAGTTGGCTGACGTGCTCAGCACCTCGGGAGCATCTTCGGGATGGACCAGCTCTTGCGCCACCCTGGTGAAATCTTCGAAGCTCGCCCCGGAGATGCCGAGATCCTCCAAAGACCGCTTGTTGACGTAGGCCAGCTTGCCATCGGGCGTCCAGCTCCAGATGTGGACCGGCAAGGCATCGACAAGCTGCTGAAGCTCGCGTTCTCTTTCGCGCAATGCCTCTTGCGCTCGCATCTCGTCTTCGATGTCGATTGAAGCCATATACCATTGCACGATCGCGCCATCGGCATCCCGTAACGGTTGCGCTCGCGCTTCTATCCAGCGGTAGACGCCATCCCTCTCGCGACGACGAAACCGGTTTACGAAAGGCTGGCCGGTCGCAAAGCCATTCGATGCCCTCCGGAACATTGTCGGAAAGTCTTCAGGGTGGGCCAGGTCCCGAGCCAGGGCATCGAAGTCCTCGATGTGCGTGGGTGGCGAACCGACCTTCTCCAGATATCGTTTGCTAGTGTAGGTGATCTTACCTGAAGGAGCGAAGCTCAGGATATTCACGGGCACGGCGTCAATCATCTGTTCCAGCTGGCGTTTGCTGCTCCGCAGTGCTTCTTCGGCCCGCACCTGATCATCGATGTCGTGTGACAGGCCGTACCACTGTACGACGGATCCCTCCTCATTCCGCATCGGCTCTGCACGGCTCGACATCCAGCGATAGACGCCATCCGCGCGACGCAGGCGATAGTTCAGCGAGAAGCTCTCGCCGGTGGCCAAGGAGTGATCAAGCGCCGCTTCCAGCTTCGCCGCGTCGTCTGGATGGACGACGGCCGCTATCGCGGCTGCCAGTGCACTAACTCCCGGCCTCTCGTATTCCCCTATGTCGAGGCCGAGAAACTCAACCATGCGCTTACTGAAGAAGACCGGCTCGCCCGACGCAGACAGGCGCCAGAGGAAGCTCGGCACCATATCGACAAGTTGCGAGAGCTCGCGTTCGCGGAGACGCAGCGCTTCCTGGGCGCGCATCTCATCGTCGATATCGATGGAAATTGCATACCATTGTACGATCGCGCCGCTATGATCACGAAGCGGCTCCCAGCGACCATCCACCCAGCGGTAGGCGCCGTCCGCTCGACGCATGCGATACTTCATCGAGTGGGGCTCGCCGGTAGCCAAGGAATGATGGAGCCTTTTCAAAAGGCGGGCAGCATCTTCCGGATGGACGAGAGACTGGATGGCTGCCGCCATCCGGCTCATTCCCAGCCTGTCCAATTGCGCCACGTCGTTCAGTCCGAAGAAGTCGAGCAAGCGTTTATTGAAGAAGATCGGCTCACCTTCGGGTGTCAGACGCCTGATCTGGACCGGGACCATGTCGACGAGCTGAGAAAGTTCCCGCTCCCGGCCACGCAGCGCCGCCACGGTCTTTTTGTAGACGTCATTGTCGAGTGCAATGCCATACCATCCCACGATACGACCGCGGCTGTCGTGTGCTGGCCGCGCGGCTGCTCGAGCCCAGACATAGATGCCGCTTGCGCGCCGAAAGCGAAACTCGACATTGAAGTGATCGCCTGTCTCTAGGCAGTGGCGCCATGTGGCTGCGATCTGCTCATAGTCGTCCGGATGAAGCAGACGCTTCCAGGCGGTATGCCCCTCGTCCAAAGACGCGTTCAGTTCTTCCAACGTCACCCCAAGAGAATTCTGTGCAAACGGGTGCAGGTAAATCCATCTGCCGGCCGCGTCGAATGCCCATCCGTTCCCGAATATGCTCTCGACAACCTTCGCCGATCGAATTGGTTCAGCCTCGCTTTCTACCGATGGGTCCAACCCTGCCGAGGCGAGTGCCTCCCTATCCGTCACCAGATCGTCGATGTCGACACTCACACTGTAGCCTGGTTCTGACCGCGTCTCGTTCCAGCGATAACTACCGTCGGCCTGGAGTTGCCGGTGCCTCGTCACCTGAGGAACACCCGTCCAGAAGGCGCGGGCGGCAGCGTGAGCTGCGGCAGTCCGGTCATCCGGATGGACAAGGCTCAGCGAATGCGAAGCATCGGAAACGGCTTTGCTTTCGAGCGCGTCACTGATGACGTCAGCGAATTGTTCCTTGGCCGCGGACGGGACATCACCGTCAATCAGCGCACCATACCATGCAACCATGCGACCTGTGCTGTCGCGCAGCGGCTGCCCCGAGCTCCTGCTCCATCCGTAAGCACCGCTAGCGCGCAATATGCGATGCTCCATATTGTAATGGTCACCTGTTTGCAGGCAGCGACGCCACATTGTGACGGCGGCGTCGTAATCGTCTGGATGGATTAGCCGCTTCCAGCCGACCGCGCCCTCTTCCGAAGGCGAATTGAGTTCCTCTAGCGTTGTGCCGAGAAGCGTCAGCGCGCTGGGCGTCATGTAGATGAACTTGCCCGAGGCGTCTGTCGCCCACGCGTTGCCGACCACGCCTTCGACGATCCGAGCCGCTCGCAATGCTTCGGGGCCGATTCCGCCAATGGACTTAAACGCTGTCGTCATTGTCTTCTCCTCCCGGACAAAAGAAAGCCGGAGACCGTCAGCGCCTTGTGTAGCACTCATCCTTGGATCTAGGTGGCGATTTGGCTTGCCAGCTTAACGGGCTATGCCCTCGGCCGCACCTCATGGAAATCCATGAGCTGTGGCCGACCCTGCGTTGCGGATAAGGCTGTTAGACCTCCCAAGTGAAGGTTCAAGCAGTCAGGGTGAAGGGACGCTGACAGCAAATAGCGACCTTGTCTTAGCGGGTCGCTACTCGCCGGCAAAAAATGCCGTTCAGGACACGTCGGTCCTCTATTTCGATATCCCGCAACCTATCCCGTGGTGTGGCTCGCCCTCTCCCTCGACACAATCGACCGCAAACACGCCTCGATGTACGTCGTCGATGCCGCGTGTAAGGCGGCGGTCAGCAGGAGACAAACATGATGCTAGACAAAACCTCACACCCCCACAGAACGGGGCCCGAAGAGTTGGTTCCGTCTCGCTATGCGGTGCGAGTCGGCGAGATCGAAGTGCTGGTGGTCAGCGATGGGGTGCTACCGCTTCCAACCAACATGTTGGGATACAACGCCGACCCGGCCGTGCATGCGGCCTGGCTGAACGATATGTTCCTGCCGCCGGACGCTTTCGACTGGGCGCTGAACGCGGTCGTGGTGCGCAGCGGCGGGCAGACCATACTCATCGATGCTGGGCTAGGATTGGACCCGGAGTTGAACTTGCCGCGGGCCGGGCAGTTAATCAAGCGACTGGAGGCCGCCGGCATCGATCTTGGATCCGTGACCGACGTGGTGCTTACCCACATGCACATGGACCATGTTGGCGGGCTGCTCGTCGATGGGGTGAAAGAGCGGCTGCGTCCGGACCTGCGGATCCACGTGGCGACCGCCGAGGTTAAGTTCTGGGAGTCGCCCGATTTCTCCCGCGTCTCAATGCCGCCCGGGTTCCCGGACGCACTTCGGGCAACCGCCAAGCGGTTCAGGAAAGAGTATGAGAGCAAGCTGCACCTGTTCGATGAGGAATACGAAGTGGCGCCGGGCGTAGTCGTCTCTCGAACGGGCGGCCACACTCCCGGGCATAGCATAGTGCGCGTCGCGTCCGGCAAGGACCGACTGATGTTTGCTGGCGACGCCGTGTTCGCGGTCGGATTCGAACACCCCGACTGGTACAACGGCTTCGAGCACGACCCCGAGGAGGCGGCTCGCGTTCGGGCGCGACTTTTGCGGGAGCTGGCGGAGACCGGAGAGCTGCTGGTGGCCACTCATATGCCGTTCCCCTCCGTGGGCCATGTGGCGGTGGACGGCGATGTCTTTCGTTGGGTGCCGGTGTTCTGGGATTACTGACCGCTTGTTGGGTCAGGGCCTAAACTAGGGCGCGTGGCGTTAATGAGTTCGCGCCCTGGTTTTTCCTGCAACCTCGGGCATTCGCATCACCTAACTGGAGATCATGGTGCGCCATCGCTACATGCATTCCGGTCCGCAGAGGGGCGTTCCGCTCCTGGTGAAGCCGCACTAAGGCCACGCCAACGATCGCCCGGCGACGCGCGCCGGCTGGCAAGAATGGATAGCCGCCGGGGTAACGTCCGGCCTGCGGATCAGTGACTCTGGACGAAGGGAGCTCGCGAGCTCCCGAACCGGCGTGGCCAGCGCAAGTGCATCTCGCGCGCCAGAACGGTTCACCGTTTCACGGAAACGGCGAACCGCTCTATCTTCTTGTTTCGACGCAATTCCGGACGGAAAACCGCTCGCACTTTTTCTGGAATTGCTCTAGCCATCTATCCATCGGCTGCGGCCCGACCGAGATCCGTCAGCTTGCGACGGCGTTGCGCAGCAGCATGAGCTCGCCGATGTTTTCGATGGTGACGTAGCCGACCAACCGACCCTCGGCATCCACCACGCCGACGGCAGGTGCCGCTCCATTCTTCAGGGGCTCGAGCGCCTTGACGAGCTTCTCGTGGTCGCGAACCACCGGGATATTTGCGGCCATTGCCTCGATCACAGGAGCCTGACCGCCGCGCTGCTGCAGGCCGGCGACGAGCCCTTCACGGCTCAGCACGCCGCGCAGCCTGCCGGAACCGTCGACGACTGGGAACTCGTGCTGCGTCGTGCGCAACAGAGCCTGTGCCGCCTCGTCGAGGCTCGCGGTCGCCGGCATGCTTTCGAACCGGCTGATCATGACGTCGCGGACGTTGACGGCACGCGCCGCTGCCTCAAGCCCCATCGCCTGCGTTTCCGCAGTGGCGGCGAGGTAGACGAAGATTGCAACGAATATGAGCAGCACGTTGCCGGCGACGAGACCGATGAAGCCGAAGGCGAAGGCGGCGAACTGGCCGACGGTCCCTGCAATCGCCGTCGCGCGCACGCGCGCGTGGCGAGCAAGGCGCGCAGCACGCGCCCGCCATCCATCGGAAAAGCCGGAATGAGGTTGAACAGAACCAGCCAGATGTTGACGGCGGCAAGGCGAGCCACGAACGCGACGCGTGGGTTATCCATTGATGTCAGCGCGTCGACACCGACGGTGGTCCCGAGCGCGACGACGAGGAAAGAGGCAATGACGACATTGACCAGCGGACCGGCGAGCGCCACGACGATCTCTTCCGACGGCTTCTCGGGCAGGCGCTCCAGCTCCGCGACGCCGCCTATCGGCAAGAGCGTGATCTTTGGCGTTCGGATGCCGTAGCGACTGGCGGCAGCGACATGGCCGAGCTCATGCAACACCACGCAGGCGAACACGGCGCCGATGAAGCCGACGCCCTCGATCGCAGCCGACGTTCCACCCTCCTGGAAATAGGCGATACCGATCCAGACGAGCAGCAGCAGGAAGGTCAGGTGGATGCGGATCTCGGTGCCGCCGACACGGAGGATCGGGTAGGACCACTGCATGATGTGACTCCGTCGGGATCGGCAAGCAGGCCGCGATCGCCGAGCATGCCCCCGTTCGCCGTGTTCGTCACGGGTTCATCGACCCTTTTGTGGGATGAAGAGAAACCGCGTACAGGAAAAACTAGTCCTCCTCCTGCTTCTTGGGTTCGCCAGACCATACGAGAGAATACGAGGTAAATGGGCTGGCGAACCACCCACTAAAGTATTGATTTCCTGTAGAAAACGACGACCCTCCGGGCCCACCATAATCGTTATTCGCCAATGAGTTACAAAGCAGTTCGCCAAAGTTGATTCAAGAAGCTGATGCAGCCACTCGCAAACGGCATTTATCTTCTGCGGAACGGCAGCTAAGCGCCTGATACTGGCCGGTGCAATCAGGGTTGCCATCGCCGGGAAGCTGACTCGCCGGACGTCGCGATTGCCCCCAGGGCATCCAGCCCCGACGTGGGCAAGTCGAGAATTGTGAGCGGTCACCTTCCAACCCCGGGTGAGCGCAGCCCGGGCCATCTTCCTCGCTGCTAAGTCCGACCACATTGTAATGAACGAGCCGCCGACATTCCAATCTAGAACCGCGCGTAGCGCTCCGGCGGCTGCGGCGTGAGGAGGGCGTGGCAGGCGCAGGGTTCGCCGACTGGAAGTGCGGCCGCGGTCTCCAGGGCGATCGCCGATGTGACTTGCGAAAGCCGCTCGAGCACGCCGGCCTCCAGGAGCGTGCCGCGGTCCCGGCTGAGGTAGTCGTTCACCGTCGCGGTCACAAACGCGCAAGGGGTGAAGCAGGCGCCGATCTCACGTGACAGGGTCGCCTCGGGCGCGATCGAATGGTTGATTATATCGGCGCCCAGCGTGCGGAACATGATGGCCTCGGCCGGCGTGGTCAGGCGCGGACCGTAGACATGGCTGGCGACCAGCCCTTGTTCGACGCCGTGGATGCGCCCCTCCGCCGGCCAGAGCCGGCCGGCCTTCTCGGCCAGGATGGCGGCGCAGGTGCCGCAGACGATCTGCTTGCCGCTGGCGTCGAATCTTTGGCGTCCCGGCAGCAGGGAATAGGGCGTTTGGGTCGGTTCGATGATGTCGGCCGCGATGACCAGATCGCCGTTGCGGATCGCCCGGTTGACCGAGCCCGCCGTCGAGCAGGCGATCACCCGCTTGACCCCTGCCTCGCGCAGCACCCAGAAGGCGCGGCGGTGGCAGGCATGATCGACTTCGTCCCGCGGATTGCCGTGAGAATACATGCAGAGCGCCCGACGCGGCCGCCTGTCGCTGGTGATTGAGCCGTCGAACGCGAGCAGCTTCCAATTTTCCGTGCGTCCATAGGGCGTATCGAAGGCTATATCCCGGGCGAGCACCTCGACGCCGGCCACCGGCACGTCCTCGGGAAAGGCAAGCCCCCAGCTCGCCGAGCCGGTGATGAGGGCCAGCTCGACCGATGGGATAGGCTCTGGGGCAGAGCTGTGAATTGTCATCAGAATGTTCCTGTCGGGTCTAGGGCTTCTGGCGCGCGGCGAAGACGAGGACGACCGCGATGACGAACCCGGTCCATAGCGTCGAGATCGCGGCAATGGTCGGGTCGATCTGGTCGCGCAGCGAAATGAACATCAGCTTCGGCAGCGTGGTGTTGGCGCCTCCCGAAACGAAGATCGAAATGACGGCTTCATCGAGCGAACTCAGGAACGCCATCAGCGCCGCCGAAACCAGCGAAATAGTCATCTGCGGCAGCATGATGCCGACAAGCCCGCCGCCCCAGCCAGCACCCAGGCTGCGCGCGGCCTGGAGCTGCACCCAGTCGAACCTGCGCACGGAGGGATAGAGCACGATGACCGCAACCGGTATGGCCAAGACGACATGCCCCAGGAGGACGCCGCCGAGCGTCCCGAGCAGCCGAAGCTTCGCCAGGACGAAGAACAGGCCGATCGCCAGCAGGATGCCGGGAACGACGGAGGGCATCACCGCGAAGGTGTAGATTCCGCGGGCGAGCCTCCCGCCCAGCCGGTCCATCGCGACACAGGCCAGGAATGCCACGGGCACCGACACAACGGCCGTCAGCCCGGCGAGGATCAGGCTCGTGCGCAATGCGGCCATCCAATCGGCCGAACCGAAGAAGCTCGAATACCAGCGCAACGAAAAGCTGCGCGGTGGAAATTCCAGCATGTCAGAGGCGGAGAACGAGATCGGCACCACGATCAACGTTGGCAGGATGAGGAATGCCAGCACCAGCACGCCGAACGACCAGAGCAAAACACGGGCAAGTCTGCTTTCGGGATACGCGTCTAGCATGGTTCAATCCGCAGTCGGCTTCGACTTGACCAGGCTGATAGCGCCCAGCGCGGTTGCGCCGAGGATCGCGACGATGATCAGCAGCAAGATGCCGAGCGCCGCCGCGCCACCCCAGTCCTGGAGGGTCGAGAGCGTGCGGTCGATCCGGATCGCGATCGGGTTGACGCGGCCGCCGCCGAGGATCGCCGGCGTGATGAAGAATCCCAGTGTGTAGACGAAGACGATGACAGAGCCGGAAACGATGCCGCCGAAGGCTAGCGGCAGGATCACCGAGCGGAAGCAGTGCCAGAGACTTGCGCCCATGCTGGCAGCAGCGCGGATCACGTTGCCGTCGATGTCGCGCATCGCCGCATAGGTCGGCAGCACGAAAATCGGCAGCATGTAGTGCACCATGCCGATCAAGGTGCCGGTGAAGTTGTAGACCAGTGGCACCGGCTCGGACACGAAGCCGCTGCCGACCAGGAGATCGTTGATCAATCCGTCGCGCCGCAACAGCACGAGCCAGCCGTAAGTGCGCACCAGGATCGACGTCCAGAGCGGCAGGAGGACGAGCACCATCAGCCGGCTGGCGGTCTTCGGCGATGTGCTCGCCAGCAGAAAGGCAAGCGGGATGCCGAGCAGAAGGCAGCACAGCAGGGTCCCCCCGGATAGTTCCAGGGTGACCAGCAAGGACCCCCAGGTGAGCCCGTTCGTCAGCAGCGCCGCATAGTTCTCAAGAGAGAAACCACCCCGGACCGTGGTCAGGGATTGCTGCAGGATCCAAAACAACGGCAGGATTGCGCCGATCCCGACGACGACCAGCGACGGCAGAGCGAGCGACAGAAAGAACCTTCGCTCCGTGGCGGCGTCGCGCAGCCGACCGGTGGCATTAATTGTTGCGGTCGTCGCGGTCATGGTTGGGAGCCGCCGTCGATGCTGTGGATATGCCGGGCCGCGGCATAGGCGGTCAGCTGTTGGCCGGCCTGGATGCCGGTCCCGTCGAGCGACTGTCCGGAGGGAATGCTGAGCAGCAGGTCCCGGTCGCCGCCGACATCGAGGCGCAGGTGCCAGGTCTCGCCTCGGAAGGCATGGGCGGCGACCCGGCCTTTGATCGCGACGCCATCATCCCCCGCCGCTTCGCGTTCCAAAGCGAGGTTCTCGGCACGGATGACCAGGGTGCCCTTAAGAGTCGGAAGGGATCCGAACGGCTCCAGGAGCGCTGCCGGAACGATGTTCGATTCACCCATGAAGTCGGCGACGAACCGCGATATTGGGCGTTGATAAATCGGCTGCGGCGCGTCGAGCTGTTCGATCCTGCCGGCATTCATCACCGCGATGCGGTCGGACATGGTCAGGGCTTCGCGCTGGTCGTGCGTCACGTAGACCGTGGTGATTCCCAGATCCTGCTGGAGCTTCCGGATCTCGAATTGCATCTGCTCGCGCAGGTTCTTGTCGAGCGCCGAGAGCGGCTCGTCCATCAGCAGCACCCGCGGCTCGAACACCACAGCTCTGGCCAGCGCGACACGCTGGCGCTGGCCGCCGGAAAGTGCCGCGATATCCCGTGCCTCGTAGCCCTCCAGCTGCGCACGGGCCAGGGCGGCTCGCGCCCGTTCGCGGGCCTCCGCGCGCGGCAGCCGGCGCACGAGCAAGGGATATTCGACGTTTCCCAGAACGCTCATATGCGGGAAGAGCGCGTAGCTCTGGAAAACGACGCCGATGTCTCGCTTGTTCACCGCAAGCCGCGTGACATCGACATCGCCGATCCGGATCGCTCCGGCCTCGGGCCTGACAAATCCCGCGATCGCCATCAACAGGGTCGTCTTGCCCGAGCCGGAGGGACCGAGAAGCGTCAGAAACTCCCCTGGTCGGACGTCGAGGCTCACATCGTCCAGGGCAACGTGACTGCCATAGACCTTGCGCACCCGTTCGAGCGCTATGCGCGGCGAAGCCATGGGCAAGCCCCCTTTGGGCAGCAACCGCCTACTGGTTCATCATGGCGTCGAAGGCGGCCTGCGCCTCGTCGCCGTGTTTTGCCCACCAGGTTGCATTCGAATAAACCACGCCCACAGCATTGTCCGGGGCGGTGGCGAGCAGTGCCATCTTGTCGGCCGGAACCTTGCCGCCGATGTAGGCGGCCGGGTTCATCGGGCCGTAGGTGATGTAGTCGGTGAGCTTGGCCTCGCGCTCCGGCGACGTCATGGCGGCGATCAGTTTCATCGCGTCTTCCTTGTGTGGCGCGCCTTTCGGCACGGCCAGGCAATCCGTGCCGATGATCGAGCTGTGGAACGTGTAGGCGACCGCTCCGCCGTCATCCTTGGCGCTCTGGGCACGGCCGTTCCAGGTTTCGACCAGGTCGGCCTCGCCGTCCTTCAGGATCTGCGCGGACTGCGCGCCCGAGGTCCACCAGACCGCGACATTGGGTTTCAGCTCGGCCAGGCGGTCGATGGCGCGCTTGATGCCGCCGGGCTCGCTCAAGGCATCGTAGACCTTGCCGGGTTCGACACCTTGGGAGAGCAGCGCCGCCTCGAGCAGGTCCTGCGCATTGGCCCGCAGCGCACGGCGGCCGGGGAACTTCTTCACGTCCCAGAACTCCGCCCAGTCCTTAGGCCCGTTCTGGCCGTAGGTCTTGGTGTTCCACGCCATTACGGTTCCATAGGAGGAGAATGGATAGCAGAATTTCGAGGCAGCTCCGGCGGGTAGCGCCTTCTGATCGACCGCTGTCTCGTCGAGCGGCTCCAGCAGGTTGAGATCGGCGGCCTGCGCACCCTCGCCGGAGGCAAGATGAATGATGTCCGTCGTGACGTTCCCGGAGGAGACCTGCAGGCGGAGCGCCGCCATGCCGTCGCTCTGGGTCTCGCCGCGCACGTCGAGCCCGATCGCCTTGCCCGCCGGCGCCCACATCGCTTCCTTCATGCCGGTGCCGTAGTCGCCGCCGGCGGTGGTGATCGTCACGCTCTGTGCCAAGGCTGGAGCAGCGGCCGAGAGCGCCAATATCAGCGAAGAGATATGCAAAAGCTTGGTCATGTCAGTCCTCCCTGTTATCGTTAGGCGGCGCGACCGTGTAATCCGGCCTTACGCAACCAAAATCGTAACGTTACGATCAAATTCGTAACGTTACGATTGGCCAAGCATCTCGATGCTGTCAAGTCAGATTCGTACGTATACGAACGATATTTCAGCAAGGCTGGCGCGGCAGGGCGGCGGTGCCGGAGGGTGGCCCAACCGGCGTTGGCTTCACTTTCCGCCGATATTTGGCCATCTTGCCGCCTGAACGCATTGCAACCGGACCAGACCATGGCGCAGCCAGCCAGACCGAACCTCCGACAGATCGCCGCCAGCCTCGGCCTATCCGTGACCACCGTGTCGCGCGCCCTGAAGGAGGGGCCGGAAGTCCACCCGCGGACCCGGGCACGGGTGCAGAAGGCGGCGGCGAAGGCAGGCTATACGCCGAACATCCACGGTCTGGCGCTCCGGACCGGACGCACCCGCATGATCGCGGCGATCCTACCGCTGGAAACACGGGCCTATGTGGCCGACCTTGCCAAGGTCCCACTCATCGAGGGGATGACGCTTGCGGCATCGGAGAACGGCTATGCGCTCTCGATCTTTTCCACCGGACCGGAGGAGGACCAACTGTGGTCACTACAGCGCTTGGTGCAGTCGGGGATCAGCGACGGGATCATCATCACGCGCATGATGGCGAAAGATCCGCGGATCGCCTTCCTCAAGGAGCGAAGCATCCCCTTCGTCGCATTCGGGCGCTCGGCGACGAAGCCGGACTACGCCTATATCGACGTCGACAACGAAGCCATGGTACGGGAAGCCACGACCAAGCTGGTTGCTGAAAAACATCGCCGGATCGCGCTGCACCTCCTGACTCGCGATGACGAGAGCTGCGAACAGCGGTTGCGCGGCTACCGGCAAGCCCTTGCCAAGGCCAAGCTTCCCTTCGATCCGGCGCTGGTCGGGCACGAGGAGTTCACCATGGCGGCGAGCGAGAGTTTCTTCGAATCCGTGCTCGGCCTGCCGAAACCGGCGACCGCCCTGATGTGCTCGAGCGAGTTGGGACTGCTGGGCGCGATCAGCGCCCTGCGCAAGCGGGGGCTGGCGCCGGGACGCGATGTCGGGCTTTTCGTCCGAGACAACACGCATCTCAGCAAGTATCTGGCCGTGCCCTTGCTCGCGCATTTCGTCGATCTTGCCGAAGCCGGACGGTTGGCGGTGGACGCACTGCTGCGCCAGATCGAGGATCCGGGATCGCCCCTGACACAAATCGTCATGTCGGGACATTTTGAGCGGTACCGCGGATCTGACGTCTAAGGCTTGGCGGCTCTTGGCGCATTGGACAGCTTCTGGCTTCGGGGCTCCAGAAAACGACTGGGGGTTTTCGGCCCAGGCCAGCTATTCCACCGCGTCGTCGATGATCATGGACGCTCTACACGCTAAGGCCGATACGCTTTCGATCTCTGAAATCAGCGACGAGATAATACGGAACGATGCGGAATGCATTCTGATTTTGGCCCAGGAAAAATCCAACAAACTCAGGGGTCTTAATACGTCCTCCGGGCTCACCATTATCGTTATTTATCAATGATTTAGCGCCTATTTCTTTCTTCGGTTAGCCAGGTTCGCGTGGCGAACCTCCGCGCATCGTTTTGATTTTGTTGAGCTATGGTGGGCTACTGAGGCCAATCAGACGATCGCGGCGAGCGGCGCTAGATACTATTAGCGCGTTGCGCCTGTTTGGGAAGCGAACGTGCGCGGCAAACTGGCGACCCACGTTACGCTTGAAATGTTTGCTGCAGAAGGAAAACGGAGGGTCGGATGGTCCGTTTGGTCATAGGCGGCTTGGCGAGTGGCTGCTTTGGATCCAAAAACAATGTTCCTAATTCTAATGCTGGGCGTCGCCGACAGGTGGACGTTAGCCGTCCGAAACGAGTCGCCCGATAGCGGTCATTCGAACAGATGCAACCTTCCTGCTTCCGCGTCAAAGGAAGCATGGCGCCCAGTGATCGACTTCGCTTCGTCAGGCTCCGCGATTGAAGCGACCTATGCCAAAATCTTCGAGCGGAGTTTCGCAACGGCCGGTAGTTATGAGCTCAGCCATGGCGTCGCCGACGCCCGGACCGAGTTGGAAGCCGTGCCCGCTGAAGCCGAAGGCATGGAACAAGCCCGGCGTCGTTGCCGAGCGTCCCATGACCGGCAGCATGTCGCGCATATAACCCTCGCAGCCTGACCAGGTGCGGATGATCGCGACCTGCGCGATTGCCGGCAGCAGCCGGGCCACGGCACGCAATTGCGCAGGCAGGCACGCAGGATCGGCCTTGGCATAGCCGGGATCGAGGTCCACTCGCACTCTTTCGGCGGCACCGCCGAATACGATGTTGCCACGCTCGACCTGGCGCAGATAGGCGCCATACTCCTTGTCGCGCGTCCAGATGCCGACCACCGGCAGGATTCGGTGCGGCAGCGGCTCGGTCACGCCCATCTGCGGGCCGCGGGCATCGAGCGGAACCTGTTCGCCGAACAGCGCGGCGATGCGCGCGCCCCAAGCGCCGGCGGCGTTGAGCAGGCATTCGGCGGCGAAAGCACCTTTCGAACAGGTGACAAGGAAACCGGAATCGGTGTGCTTGATCTTCTCGACCTCAGCTTCCTCGATGATTTCCGCACCCAGCTTGCGGGCAGACTCGGCAAAGGCAGGCGCAATCAGTCGTGGATTACCGCTGCCATCATGCGGCGAGAAAGATGCGGCGATCGCTTCGGGACCGAGACCGGGAAACCGTACACGGATCTCGCGCGGGCAGAGCTCTTCCAGCTCGAGCCCCCAGGGTCGCGCCGCCTCGGCATAGGCCCGCATGTCGGCAAGGCCGCCCTCATCGAAGATCAGACGGATATGACCGGTGGCGCGGAATTCCACGTCGCGGCCAAGCATCTTCTGGGCCTCGCTCCAAAGCCTGAGCGAGCGGTGGGCCAGCGGAAGCTGGGACAGATGGCGCCCGGTGCGCCGGATGTTGCCGAAGGAGGCGACGGTCGCGCCGGCGCCGATCCGGTTGCGCTCGATCAGCGTCACGCGAGCGCCGCGCCTGGCAAGGAAATAGGCCGAAGCCGTCCCCATCAGTCCGCCACCCAGCACGATCACATCCATAGTCTTCCTTAGCCCTGAGCGGCTGATCCTTGGATGCGCCCATCTTGTTCGCGCCGCGGCATTGCGTCAAAGATGGGTTTCGACAAAAACCATAAGCTTGGCCTATGGAGTTGCAATGCGAGCCCGGCAGCTTGAAGTCTTTGTTGCCGTCATGCGCGCCGGCACCGTGACCGCCGCGGCGCGAATGCTGAACATCTCCCAGCCTGCGCTCAGCCAGATCCTGCTCCACACCGAGGACGAGCTCGGCTTTACGCTGTTCGAACGGGTGAAGGGCAGGCTTCGCCCGACGCCGGAAGCGCTCGAGATCTTCGCCGATGCCGAGCGGCTGTCGGCGGGGCTCGACGGCCTCCGCCGCAAGACCACCGACTTGCGCCTCGGCCGGACCGGACTGGTGCGGGTGGCGGCCTCGCCGCCGCCGGCCATGGCGATATTGCCGCGAGCGTTCACCGCATTCCGGGCGCAGCATCCCGATATATTGCTGCGCTCCCACAGTGCGCCGATCGCCGCGATCGTCGACATGCTGCGTGCGGGCGATGCCAGCCTGGGCGTCGCCATGGACGACCGCCTGCCGCCCGACATCGAGGCGGAAGTGATCGGCAGCGTCGGCTTCGCGTGCTTGCTTCCCGCAGAGCACGCGTTGCGAAGGAAGACTGAGCTGACGCTCGCCGACCTCGTCGGGCTGGAGTTGATATCCTATCGCGGAAACACCCGCCCTGCCGACGAACTGGCCCATGCGGCTCGCGCCCAGGGTGTCACGCTTTCACCGTCGCTCGAGATCGACGTGTCCATTTCCGCGGTCGGCTTCGTCCAGGCCGGCATGGGTATCGGATTGGTCGATGCGCTGCTGCCGTGGCACCAATTTGCCGGGCTCGCCGTCAGGCGGCTCGCGAACGGCCCGGAATTCCCGATCGCTCTGCTGACATCGCGAACTCGGGCCCTTTCATTGGCCGACGAGATGATGCGCGACCAAATCCGTGCGGCCTGTGCCGCCGTCTTGAGCGAATATCGCGTCAGGGCATAAGCAAGGCTTATATCCTTGCCCATCATACGTCTTGGACGCTGACCATCGGCTCATGCCAGCTTTGGGATGGCAGACACGAAGGGACGCATCATGGACGGAGCCATCGCGGCGGACGAGGCGCGGGACGAGGCCAACTGGAAGGTCGGTGTCGATATCGGCGGGACATTCATCGATTTCTGCGCGCTGGAAGCAAACTCCGGACGCGTCGCATCGCTGAAGGTGCTGACGACGCCGGAGGATCCGGGCGCCGAGCTGATGACAGGTCTTGCCCTCCTAGCCGAACGCGAAGGCTTTGACGCTACACATATGACGCGCTTCGTGCACGGCACGACCGTCGGCATCAACACGATCATCCAGCGCAAAGGCGCGCCGCTCGCGCTGTTCACCAATGCCGGCTTCGAGGATGTCATCGAACTGGCGCGGCTTCGCATGCCGGACATGTATTCGCTGTTCTGCGCTCGGCCGGACCCGCTGATTTCTCGCGACATGGTGTTCGGCATTCCGGCCCGCATGCGCGCCGACGGCAGCGAATCCCAAGCGCCGAACATGGCGGCGGTAGAAAGCGCCGTCGCGGCGGCGAAGGCCAACGGAGCGCAAGGGATCATCGTCTCCTTCCTCCATGCCTGGCGCAACGCCGCGCAGGAAGCCTCGGTGAAGGCGGCCATCGCGAGCCTTGCGCCCGAACTCTTCGTCTTCTCGTCGGCCGAGGTGTGGCCGGTCATCCGTGAGTACGAGCGCAGCTCGACCGCCATCCTCAATGGCTATGTCCATCCGCGCGTCTCGGGCTATCTGACGGCGCTGGAAGAACGGCTGAAGAGCCGCGGCGTGCCGGCCCGCCCGATGCTGACGAAGTCGAATGGCGGACTGATGAACGCCGCCGAAGGCAAGCGCGCCTGCGTGAACATGCTGCTATCAGGAACGGCCTCCGGCGTCATCGGCGCTTCGTGGCTGGCGCGCCAAGCCGGTGAGGACAAGATCCTTACCCTCGACATCGGCGGAACCTCGGCCGACTTCGCGCTGATCATCGGCGGCGAGGCGCAGTTCGGCACCGGCGAGCTGATCGGCGAATTTCCGCTCCATATCCCATCGGTGTCGGTAAGCTCGATCGGCGTCGGCGGCGGCTCGATCGCCAGCGTCGACGCGCAAGGCGTGCTGCGGGTCGGGCCGGAATCGGCCGGCTCGACGCCGGGACCGGCCTGCTATGGCCGCGGCGGCGAGCGGGCTACGGTGACCGACGCCATGGTGGTGTGCGGATGGCTCGGCCACAGCGAGATGGCCTATGGCCAGCTCCGGATCGACACCCAACTGGCGCATCGCGCGGTGGGTGATCTTGCCGCCCGGCTCAGCCGCACGGTCGAGCAGACTGCGCAGGCGATCCTCGACATTGCGGTGTCGGAAATGTTCGTCGAGGTCGAGAAGCTCGCCTCGCGCGCTGGTGTGGACCTGCGCGATTTCACGCTGATGCCGTTCGGCGGTGGCGGCCCGATGCTCGGCGCCTTCCTTGCTCGCGAACTCGGCATGAAACGTGTCATGGCGCCGCGCCGCCCGGGCGTGGTCTCGGCGCTCGGCGGGCTGGTGGCCGATTTGCGTGGCGACTTCATCCGCACGATCTTCAGCCCTCTGTCGGCCGCGTCGCTCTCCGCCATCCGCGAGGCCTTCGATGCGCTTGCGCAAGAGGGTCGCGACTGGCTCGCGGCGCAGGGGCACAAGGCGGCCGCAGAACTCTGTCTCTTCTGCGACATGCGTTATGTCGGTCAGAGCTATGAGATCGAGGTCGTCCTTTCGCCGGAATGGCTTGCCGAAGGTGACATGACCGCGATCAAGCAGGCCTTCCACCGAACTCATGAGCAGCTCTACGATTTCCATGATCCGGCCGGGGCGATTGAACTGGTCAATGTCCGGTTGTCGGCCATCGGCGCGGGTCCGCCGCTCTCCTTCCCGGAGATCGATGAGGTCGATGCGCCGGCCAGTCCGGCGCGCCGGCTCCCGGTCTATACGGGCCTGAGCGTCGAGATTGTCGACCTCCACGACCGGCAGACGCTGGTGCCGGGCAGTGTGTTCCAGGGGCCTGCTGTGGTGGTGCAGGAAGACACCACGTTCGCCATCCCCGCCGGAGCGCGGGCGCGCGTCGACCGCCACCTCAACCTCCTTCTGACCTTTGCGGAGTGACTGTCTTGTTTGACCGGACAAATCTTCAGGTTCTCGCAAACCATGCCCGAGCGGCTGCCGAGAACATGGCGCACACGCTGCACCGCACCGCGCATTCCGCCTTCGTCAAGGAGACGCAGGATTTTACCGTGATGCTGATGGATCGCTCGGGGGCGACCTTCGCCGTGCCGATGGAGCTTGGCGCCACCTGGTATCCGGGGCTTTCCTATCACCGCGCGATCGCGATGGTGGACGATTACCGGCCGGGGGACGTTGCCTTCACCAACGATCCCTATTCCGGCCACGTCGCCACGCACGCGCCCGATACGCATCTGTGGAAGCCTGTCTTCGTCGACGGCGAGATCGTCGCTTGGGCCGGAGGCCATATCCACAACACCGACATGGGCGGCGCTGTGCCGGCCTCGCTCAGCCGGGCGCTGACCGAGATCCATCAGGAAGGCATCCGCTTTCCGCCGATGAAGCTCGTGCGGGAGGGCGTCTTCGACGACGCGATCCTCAGGATCATGAGCACCAATGTGCGCAAGCCCGACCTCAACATCGGCGACATCAAGGCGCTGGTTGGCGCGCTCAACACGGGCGAGCGCAAGATCCAGGCGATGGTGCGGAAGTTCGGCAAGGCCGGCTTCGTCGAAGGCGTCGCCGCGCTTCTCGACCATGCGGAGGCGCAGGCGCGCGACGTGCTGCGCTCCATGCCCGACGGCACATGGGAATTCGCCGACTATGCCGACGAGGATTCGGTCGAGGCCAATCCCTGCCGGCTGAAATTGAGGCTGACGATCAAAGGCGACGAGGCGGTGCTCGACTTCACCGGCTCGGATCCGCAGCTCGGCTCCTCGCTCAACGTGCCTTCAGGCGGCGATCCGCGCCACACCATGCTGCTCGTCGGCGTTTATTACGTGCTCTATACGCTCAATCCGAAGATCCTGCTCAACACCGGGCTTACCCGGCCGTTCACCTGCATCACGCCGCAGGGCTCGGTGCTCAATCCGGTCCATCCCGCCGCCGTCGGCATGCGCTCGCTGACCTGCGCCCGGCTACGCTCGGTCATCTTCGGCGCCTTCTCGCAGGCGGTGCCGGAACGACTGCCGGCGGCGCCGGCCGGCAACAATTGCATCGTCAATGTCATGACCACAGACGAGCGCACCAGCCGCAGCGTCATCGCGGCGGTGAACCCCGTTGTGGGCGGCGGCGGCGCGATGCCGCGTCGCGATGGAACCAACGGATCGGGCGCCGATGCCGCCTATCTCAAGAACACGCCGATCGAGATCACCGAGACCGAGACGCCGGTCGAGTTCGTGAAATACGGGCTCGCCAGGGACAGCGGCGGCGCTGGCCGCTGGCGCGGCGGGCTGGCGACCGAGATGGCCTTCCGCGTCTTTGCGCCGGACTCCCGGATCACGGCGCGCAACCGCGACCGCAGCTTCTTCCGCCCCTGGGGCGTGCTGGGCGGCAAGGCCGCCGGCTTGTCGGACATGGTCGTCAATCCGGGAACCGAGCACGAGCGGCGGCTGGGCAACATCGACACGGCGGTCCTGCAGCCCGGCGACGTGCTCGAGATTCGCTCCGCCGGCGGCGGCGGGCGCGGCGATCCGTTTCAGCGCGAGCCCTGGCGGGTCGCCGAAGATGTGCGGCGCGGCTATCTCTCCGCGGCAGCGGCTGGGCGCGACTATGGCGTCGTCCTGCGCGACGGCGAGGTCGACGAGCAGGCGACCGCGCAATTGCGCGCGCGGCACAAGCCGGCCGCCAGCCATTTCCATTTCGGCCCGGAGCGCGACGGCTACGAGGCACAGTGGACGCCGGCAGCCTATGACCAGCTCCACGCCGTGTTGGATGCTCTGCCGATCCATTGGCGGTTCTTCGCCAAGACGGAGATTTTTCGGCGCATGAAAGGTCGCTCCGGGGCGGATGGCGTCCAGGCAGCCTTCGATGCGGTCTGCGAACGCTTCCCTGAATTGCCACGTCCGAGGCCGGTGCGAGAGGCCGCGGAATGAATACCGGCCGCATCGTCCGGCTGGCCGAGCGCGACCGGCCAGAGGTGCGTTTCGTTCTTGATAGTGAGATGCGGAGCGCGCTTGCGGGCGATACCGTGCTGACCGCCATGCTGGCTTCAGGACACGCGTTGCGAAACTCCGAGTTCGGACCTGAGCCGCGCGCCGGCTTCTGCCTGATGGGAGCCTGCCAGGATTGCTGGGTGTGGCAGGAGGAGGGGCCACGCCTGCGGGCGTGTTCCACGCCGGTCGCTGAGGGCATGCGGTTGCGCACGGCGCCGCCGGAGAACTGGCCATGAGCGACGCCTCATCGCCGAGGATCGTCATCGTCGGCGCCGGTCCCGCTGGCATAAGGGCGGCGGCGACGCTGGTCGCGGCCGGATTCCATCCGGTGGTGATCGACGAAGGGCATCGCGCGGGCGGGCAGATCTATCGGCGCCCGCCGGATGGGTTCGTCCGCATGCCGAGACAGCTCTACGGGTCGGAAGTGGTGAAGGCGCGTGTGTTGCATGCGCTCTTCGACCGGCTGGCCGGAGAAAGGCGGCTGACCCACCACGCGGGCAGCTCCGTCATCGCCGCGCATGACGGGAGGCTGCACGTTCTGGGAGAGGGCGGGGTGCAGGTGATCGGCTACGACCGCCTGATCCTCGCCACCGGAGCGTCCGACCGCGTCGTTCCAGTTCCGGGCTGGCAGAGCGCCGGCGTCTACAGCCTAGGTGCGGCGCAGATCGCACTCAAGGCGCAGGGCGTGGCGCTCGGACGGCGCATCGTTCTCATCGGATCGGGACCTCTGCTGACGCTGGTCGGTGCACAGCTCCTCAAGGCCGGAGCGGACGTGGCGGCGGTGCTGGATACATCCTCCTGGCGCCAGCAGATGCGGGGATTCTCCGGACTTGCGGCCCGGCCGATCGTCGCGCTGCGCGGCTTGGCGCTGAGGGCAAGGCTCGGCGGCCGCTACCGTGCGGGCGTGACGCTGGAGCGTATCGAGGCAGACGCGTCGGGTGTCACGGCACTGCGCTGGCGCGATGCTGGAGGAAGGCAGCAAGTCACCCCATGCGACATGATCGGCGTGGGCTGGCATCTGCGGGCCGAGACGCATTTGGCCGACCTGACAGAATGCACCTTCGCCTATGACGAGCAGTGGCGGCAATGGCTGCCGAAGACCGACGAGATAGGGCGAGCCGGCAACGGCGTCTATCTTGCGGGCGACGGGGTTCGCCTCCTCGGAGCGGACGGGGCGGAGATCGCGGGGCGTCTCGCCGCGGCGGCATGCCTGTCCGATCTCGGCATTCCGGCGCCCTCGGCTAGCGCCGATCTGCGCAAGCTCGCGCGGCTCGAACGCTTTGCCACCGGTCTGGCTCGCGCCTTTCCCTGGCCGGACGCAATGGCGCGGGCAATCACCAACGATGCGATCGTCTGCCGCTGCGAGAATGTGAGTG
Source organism: Mesorhizobium dulcispinae (assembly GCF_033977345.1). Taxonomy (NCBI): domain Bacteria; kingdom Pseudomonadati; phylum Pseudomonadota; class Alphaproteobacteria; order Hyphomicrobiales; family Phyllobacteriaceae; genus Mesorhizobium; species Mesorhizobium dulcispinae. Next base: position 167,008 of record NZ_JAVIIY010000008.1, on the reverse strand, counting down.
CAGGAGCCATACGCGAGAGCGTAGAACGCTGTGGCGGCGAGGCCAACAGGGTGAAGTCGCTGTCGCGCGTCGGCATGGGGCGCTGCCAAGGACGCTATTGCCAACTGGCCGCCGTCGAGCTCATTGCGGCGCAAGCCGGCTGTACGCCCGAGGATGTCGGCCGGTTCCGTGGGCAAGCGCCTGCCCGGCCGGCGCCGATCGGCGCCTTTCTTCGGGAGGGCTGATGCAGTTCCGGAGATTCCACCAACCAAGCCATGTCGGAATGTCGAGCTTGAGACTAGAAGTCGGCGACCTTGCCCCAGGCCGAAGCATCGAAGCGCCGCGGATCGTAGGATGTCGGATCGACGATCGGTTCCGCCCCAGTGACCAGATCGGCGACGAGGTGCCCGGCGCCGGACCCGATGCCGAAGCCATGTCCCGAAAATCCCGCGGCCAGGAAGAAACCCGGTACGGCGTCAATCTCGCCGATGGCGGGCACGCCGTCCGGCGTGCTGTCGATATAACCTGCCCAGGCAGCACTGATCCTCGTCTTTCTGAGATCGGGCAGAAGTTCGAGCGCTCGGGCGTGGGTCAGCCGGATCGTCGCCTGGTCCGGAGCCGGATCGAGGATGCGCATACGCTCCATCGGCGTCGGCCGGTCGAGCCGCCAGCGTTTCAGCGTTTCGTGGCCCGAGCGCACGCCTTGCAATCCGCCGGGCCCAAGGCTTCGCCAGCGCTTCAGGAACATGGGCACGAATTGCGAGGAGAAGCGCAGCTGCTGCGGCGTTACGTCGACGCGTCCGCGCCCGCTGATCGCGAGGGTGTAGCCGCCGTCGCCGCGGCGCGTGGCCGAAATCTTTGCGGTGTGCAGCGCATCCGGCAGACCTTCGGCGCCGGGCGAGACGGAAAGGATGGACGAGCGAACCGACGCCTGCGGGAAGCGAAAGCCGAACTGGTGGCAAAAGGAGGAGGCCCAGGCGCCGCCAGCCATCACCGCCATCTTCGTGCGGATCGTTCCGCTTTCCGTGACCACGCCGCTCAGACGCCCGCCTTCGGTCTCGATGCCGCGCGCGGCGCAATTCTGGTGCACGCTGCCGCCAAGCTTGAGGATGGCGCGGGCGACCGCGGGCGCGGCCCGCGAAGGATCGGCGGTGCCGTCGGTCGGCGAGAAGACGCCGCCCTTCCACGTCCGGCCCGTGGCGCGGCCCCGCTTGCTGGCCTCGGTGGTGTCCAGCATATGCGTGATGACGCCGGCCGTTCTGGCGAAGTCGCGCCAGCGCGCCCAGCCGGCCAGTTCCGCCTCGTCATTGCTGAGATAGAGCAGGCCGCAGCGGCGGAAGCCGGTGTCCTCGCCGGTCTCCGTTGCAAAGCGCTCCCACAAATCGAGGCTGTGGGTTGCCATCGGCAATTCGCGGGCGTCGCGATTCTGCTGGCGGCACCATCCCCAGTTCCGGCTCGACTGCTCGGCGCCGATGCGTCCCTTTTCGACAAGCGCGACCTTCATGCCTCGCCGCGTCAGGTAATAGGCTGCGAAGACGCCGACGACGCCGCCGCCGATGATCACTGCATCAGCGGATTGCGGCAGTTCTCCAGATGTCTCGATTTGCTGCAGTGGCGCGCGCATGATCCTCTCTGCCTTGAAGCGCCAGTTTATCGCGTTGCGCAGGCAGCCGCTGCCGCAGTTGAGGCACAAGCAGAATTTTGTTCCGGCAACCCTGTTGAAATCGCGAGACCCTGCGTTTCAAAGCGGTGTCCGCTCGGATGGACAGGCCAGCGGGCTATGGTAGTCTCGACGATCACCAGCATGGCGGCATTTTGTGCTGTGGCACTCTTCCTCGGAGACAACCCATGAAACTGGATCGGATCGACATCAAGATTCTGCACGAGTTGCAGAAGAACGGCCGCATCACCAATGTCGAACTGGCCGAGCTGGTGCATCTGTCGCCGAGCCCGTGCCTGATGCGGGTCAAGAAGCTGCAGTCGGAAGGCTATATCGAGGGCTATTCGGCGCAGGTCAATATCGGCAAGCTCGGCCAGACGCTCACCGTGTTCACCGAGATCACCTTGAAGAACCATCGCCAGGTCGACTTCGCCCGCTTTCTCGCCGTCGTCGAAAAGATTGATCAGGTCATCGAATGCCACCTCGTCTCGGGCGGCTACGACTATCTGATGAAATTCGTCACCGCCGGAATCGGCGAATATCAGACGATCATGGAGCGGCTGACCGACATGGATATCGGCATCGACAAATATTTCAGCTTCGTCGTGTTGAAGTCGCCGATCGTCAAATCGCACATGCCGCTGCCCAGCCTGTTTCCAATGTGAGGCCGTACGTGCGATCACTGAAAAAAGAAGATCAGCCTTTCGGACTTTCATTCTTGCCGCGCATGGCGCGCTTGTCCCTGCGCTCGTAGAGCGAATAGACCAATGGGATAAACCAAGGCTTGCCGCGGTACAACGGCACTGCCTTAGGCGGTGGATCGAAGTCGAAAGCCGACTGGGCCTTCTCTGTCTGGCCAAGAAGCTTGAACGCAGCCTTCTTGCCGAGCCAGCGGGCCCAAACCACACCGGAACCGCAGAATCCAGTGGCGTAGACCGTATCGCCAACCGTAAACATTCGCGGGATCATATCCCGGTTCATCGCGACTTGGCCGAACCAGCTATGCGTTATGCCCACGCCTGCCAGTTCGGGAAATATGCGCCGGAGTTCCGAGCACAGATGTGTGGTAGGCGCAAGCGGATCTCCCTCAGTCGTGCCGTCTCGTCCACCGAACAGAATGCGCGAGCCATCCGGCGACGGGCGATAGTAATAGCTGAGCTGTCTCGTGTCGCCGTACATCATCTTCTTCGGCATCAGCCGACCCATCACGCCTTCGCCCAAGGGCTCAGTCGCTATGATGCGGCTGCGCACCGGCACAAGGCGACGGCGCAGCCAAGGATCGAAGCCGTCCGTGTAGGCGTCGGTGCATACCAACAGCTTTTTCGCCGACACGTCGCCGCGTGACGTTGCGACACGCACGCCACCAGCATCCTGAGTGGTCCCGAGAACCCTCGTGTTCTCGTGAATGACGGCATCGGTTGTCCTGGCAACTCGCAATATGCCCGATAGCAGCTTGGCGGGATGAAGGCCTCCGATGTCCATCCGTACGAAGCCGCCAGCGTAGAAATCCGTGCCGATATACCGCGATACCTCGTTGCGGGGGACCGCGAATGCCTCAATCCCGAGGGAACGGTGCAACAACTCGGCGTGGTGGCTGAGGTCCTCGCATTCGCGATCGCTTATGGCTCCATCGAAGAGACCCGAGAGGAAGAAGTCGCACTCCACCCCCTCGGCTTCGAGAAAGGCTGCCAAATCCTGCCGCGCGGCCTTTCCTTCCGCCAGTATGCCATCGGCCCGCGCTTGACCAAACCTGCGGATCAATTGTTTGCGGCTCGGCCTTATGCTGCCGCTTGCCATGCCGCCGTTTCGACTGGACGCGGCTTGCCCGATAGGTTGCCGGTCGAAGAGCTGAACGCTGCGTCCGGCTCTCGCAAGTTCGATGGCCGCCGACAGTCCCGCATAGCCGCCACCGACGATGGCGACATCGCATCGGGGGACCAGCGGCACCACCGGCAAAGCAGAGAATGCGCAATCGTCCCACCAGTACGGCGTAGCCTTGAACGGACGCGGGGCGCTCGTATCCATGGTGTGCATCTGTGATCCAATCAACGCGCTCAATCGCGCGAGACCCAGAGCTTCCGGGTGGTTTCGATCACTCGCCAGACGCCCGTGAATCCAGGGTGCATCACGAAGGCGTCGCCTGCCGCAATGCGACGCGGCTCGCCCCCATCCTCGATGAGTTCCGAAACCCCCGAAAGGATGTAGCAGACTTCGAAGGTTCCGCCCTTTATGGAGCGATAGGCGCCCGGCGTGACCTCCCATACGCCGGCCTGCACCTGGCCGTCAGAGGTTTGCGCGATATCCCAAGTCAGGAAACGGGGATCGCCTTCCACGCGCCGTTCCGGCAGCGGTTCTCCACTCCGCGGTTCGGGAAGGTTGTTCTGATCGATAAAGGTAAGTTTGGACATGAGGTACCCTTTCAGCGTGCGGAATGCCGCTCGAAGGACAGTCGCCTTTCGATGGCATTGAGAGCACTCAGACAGATGACGTTGATAGTCAGATAGAAGACAGCGGTGACGACGAAGATGTCCATGATGGCGAAGGTCTCGCTCATCAGCCGCTTCGCGTAGCCGGTTATTTCAAGCACCGTTATTGTGGAAGCAAGGCTCGATTCCTTGACGATGACTGCGACCTCGGTGCTGTAGGAAGGCAGGGCCTGCCGCAGCGCCAATGGAAATTTGATACGGTGGAAGATCACCCAGGGAGACATGCCGCAGGCTTCTGCCGCCTCGATCAGCCCGCGCGGCAGCGAGAGCAGGGCAGTGCGGAAAATCTCCGCAGTGTAGGCGCCGGTATTGAGAATGACGGCAAGGATGGCAGCATGCAGACTGTCGCCGATCAGCCACCACATAACCGCGTTGTGGCGTATGAGACCTATCTGTGCGAGACCGTAGTAGATCACGAAGATCTGCACCAGCATCGGCGTGCCCCTGAATACCGCGCAGTAGAAATCGGCACATTTCCGAATCGTGTTGACCCGGGATATCCGGGCTGTTGCGAGCAGGATGCCGAACGGCAATCCAAGACCGACCCCGAAAGCTGCAATAAACAGGGTTGTCTTTGTGCCGATGAGGAGAAATGGAATCGCATATGTGGCGATGCTGAAATCCATCCTAACCTCTACTGAAGCCGCGATTGAAATGTCTTTCGGCGCGGTCGAACAGAACTTGACTCGCCGCCGTGATGGCGAAGAACATCGCCGCCGCCAGGCAATAGAACAGAAGCGGCGAGCGGGTGATCCCGGCCGCGACCGCAGCGGCACGCATCAATTCCTGCATGCCGACGACGGATACGAGCGACGTGTCCTTGATTGTCATCTGCCATACGTTGTTGATCCCACCCAGAGCCAGCCTGAGGGCAAGAGGCAGGGTGACGCGGAGGAAGGTCACGGGTGGCGACAGCGACAGCGATCGAGCCGCCTCCAGGAGACCGTCAGGAACGGCCTGCAATGCCCCCCGAATGACTTCTATCGAGTACGCGCATGAGATGGCGGCGATTGCTATGATGCCGACAATGAATGGATAGGCGTTTTCGGCACTATCCGCGTAGCCGAATGCTGAGGCAATTTTCTGCACCCAATCGACGGAGCCGAAGAACAGGAGATAAATGACCAGCAGTCCCGGAACGCCACGGATGACGATGCTGTAAACATCAACAAGCTGTGACAGAACAGGGACCCGGCGCCAACGAAGGATGGCAAGCGGTATTGCCGTCGCCAACCCTATGACTACACCAAGAAGTCCGATCAGAATCGTAATGCCGGCGCCGTGCAGCAGTGCAAGGGACCAGCCCTTCTCGATCATCAGCACCCAGATATCGTGCAACATGAAATACATTCCATCAGACCGTCGCGGGATTGCCGCGACGATCTGTTGCCTATCGGATGATTACTTGTTGCACTGGATGGTGTAGTCGTCCTTGAACCAGTTTTCCGAGGCGGCCCTTACCTTACTGTTGTTGATCATGTTACAGATCGCGCCGTCAAGCTTCGCCTTGAGTTCTGTGTTTCCCTTGCGCAGGCCGACACCCATGCCATAACCTAGCGCTTCGTGATCGTCCGCTCCGGTGACCTTAACGTCGATGCGGGCAAAGTTGGCGCCTTCTGGCGAACTGAGGAAGTCAACCCACGTTGGGGAATCGCCGAATGCAGCGTCGAGCCGGCCTGCCGCAAGATCGGAATTCTGCTGGGTCGTGGCGTCGTAGGTCTTCAGGTCCGCGGTCGGAATATGTTTCTTGATAAACTGGGCGTAGGTGGTCCCGTTCACTACACCTACGGTTTTGCCGGCCAGCGCCTTCTCAATTTCCACAAGACTCTTCAGCCCGACGAACGGAGAATCCTTTGAAACCACGAAATACTGGGGTGTGGTTGCGTAGGGGATGGAGTAGTCTATCTTTTTCATTCTCTCGTCAGTGATGCCGAGACCCGAGATGATGACATCAAAGCGATCGCTGTCCATCGACGGAACCAAGGAACTGAACGTCTGGACCACGAATTTGCATTTGACCTTGAGTTCGGCGCAAATGCCGTTGGCGATATCGGCGTCGAAGCCGGTAACGTTGCCGTTAGCATCGGCCATGCTGAACTGCGGCGCATCGCCTTCGGTGCCCACGCGCAAGACACCATCCTCGGCCGATGCGGCGCCTATTGCCGCCGCCATCATGAGACCGGATGCGCAGATTGAGCGAAGTGCGTTCTTTGTGAGCATGCTGAGTTACCCCTCTTTGCTTTCTGATTGATGGCCGCCATCAGGCGACGGTTGAGATAACGCTGGATAGGAACCGTTTCACCGCTTCGGATGCGGGATTTCGAAACAGTTCTTCCGGCCTGGCATCCTGCTCAACGATACCCTTGTGCAGGAATATCATTCGGTTCGACACCTCCCGTGCGAACCTCATTTCATGCGTGACGAGGAGAATGGTCGCCCCTTCGTCGGCAAGCGTTCTGATGACCTTCAAGACCTCACTGACCAACTCGGGATCAAGCGCGGAGGTTGGTTCATCAAAAAGCATCAGTTTAGGCTGCATCGCCAAAACGCGCGCGATTGCCACGCGCTGCTGCTGCCCACCCGAAAGCTGGCTTGGATACCGGTGGCCAAAGTTGGCCATGCCCACCTTGGATAGCGCGGAAAGCGCTGTTTCATCCGCCTCCCGCTTGCCCTTCCGCAGTACGTAGATCAGCGCCTCGGTCACGTTCTCAAGTACGGTTCGATGGGGCCACAGGTTGAAGCTCTGAAACACCATTCCGATGCGGCGACGGAAAACTCTGATATTGGTCGCGTTGACGATTTTCGTTTCGTGGCGTTCGTTCTGCGATGCGGAAATCGCATCGCCCATCACCTCGATCTCACCCGAACTCGGCGTCTCCAGAAAATTGATGCATCGTAGGGCGGTGCTCTTTCCCGAGCCGGACGAGCCGACCAGCGAAATGACCTCGCCCTGCCGCATCTGGAAGCTCAGCCCGTTGAGAACGCGGGCCGTGCCGAATGCCTTGCGCAGTTCGTGAACTTTCAGAACAGGAGGCATGCCGAAAGACCTCCTGACTGTGCCGTTTCGATTTTCTCCACTTTGCTCGGCGCCTTCAGTGTTCGATCGTTTGCGCAACGTCGTCGACGGCCGCCCTCGCGATCGAGGCCATCTCATCAATTTCGGATTCCCTCATAACAAGAAAAAAAGCCCGCCCGCTGGCCTCCTGGATGCGGACGCCCTTGCCGGTTTGCATGACCGGAGGCTCGTTCACGCCAGAGGCGCAATCTTTCAGGTAGGTGATGGTGTGTAGAACCGATGGACGGTCCATTTCGGCGACATCTTCGCTGGTCGTCATTCTCGGATCCCTAGGGGGCCAAATCGCAGAAACAGACGAATTCGGCTCGACGAAATCCGACGACGGACGATGTCGAGACCCCTCCCGTTCAAGGCCGACTGCTTCCAGCTCCATTCCACCCTCAAGGATTACAAAACGTGACCTCAGCTTATGTCCGTTGGGGCACGCAATTCCGTCTTATTTCATTGGATGTCCGCAGAATTCCTGCCAATTCTGGGTTTGTAAGAGGAAACGCTCCGAACGCGTCGGACTCTGTCCGCGGCCGGGTAAACCAGTACTTCGGATCGGCGCTAATCTCGCGCTCATTTTCGCGGCACGTTCTTGCAGAGATTCAGATCACGGGCTGCCTGCACCACGCCGTTGACAGGCCTAAACGCATTATCAATCAAGAAAATGCTCGAAATCGATTGGCATGGAAAACCCAACCTTCACTCGATCCATGACAACCATTGTCTTGAACCCCTTAATGTCGTGATTCTCGTAGAAAAATCTCCGAGTAAAAGCTTCATAATCTTCCATGCTTCGGGATGTGATAATGAGAACGAAGTCTGCTTCTCCTGTAACGTAGTAGCCGTTCATCACTTCCGGAGTCTGGCGGATCGATTGTTTGAAGCGGTCGACGATGTCAGCCCGTTCGCGTTCGAGAGAAACCAGCACGAGCATCGCGATTGGCCGGCCGACGGTCTTGGGTTTCACGATCGAAACGTCAGCTTCGATTGCTCCCCCTTCCCGAAGCCGTTTGAGACGACGCTGGACCGCCGTTGCCGACAGGCCGACCATTTGGCCAAGCTCTTCCGTGCCGTGGCGATTGTTGGCCTGCAGAATATTAAGCAAGCGGGAGTCCAGTCGATCAAGCTTCATTCGGCGGGCCTGCGCGTTGATCTGGTGACACAATCGTTGCTGAAAACTTGCCTCACCCTTTAGTCTTCCAGCCTGTTCCCTCACGTAGTCAGCGGTGACCGTACTGGCTGACGAGCTCGGGGTCGCGGACGAGGCCGTCGAGCCACGTCGGATCGAGCTTCGGCACGGAGGAGAACAGAAGCTTGGAATAGGGATGGGTGGGTGCCTTCACGTTGTCGGGCGTGATTTGTTCCACCCGCTCTCCATTGTACATGACCATGATCTTGTCGCAGATGGCCTCGACGACCGAGAGATCATGACTGATGAAGATGTAGGAGAGCCCCAGCTCGCGCTGCAGCTCCTTGAGCAGCTCGATCACGGCGGATGCCACCACCGTGTCGAGCGCCGAGGTGATCTCGTCGCAGATGATCAGCTTGGGGTCTGCCGCCAGCGCACGGGCAAAGTTCACGCGCTGCTTCTGGCCGCCCGAGAGCTCCGATGGATGACGGTAGCGCAGCGCCCTCGGCAGGCGCACCATATCGAGCAGTTCATCGACGCGCTTCGAGCGCGCCTGCCTGTCGAGCCGGTGATAGAAGGCCAGCGGTCGCGAGATGATGTCCTCCACCGGCTTGGCCGGATTGAGCGCGGTATCGGCATATTGGAAGACGATCTGCATCTCGCGCAGCTGATCCTGGCTGCGTTTCCTGGCGGCCCGCTCCAGTTCCTTGCCGTCGAAGACGATCTCGCCGGCGGCCGCCGGGTGGATGCCGGCGATGACCCGCGCCAGAGTGGATTTTCCGCAGCCGGACTCGCCGATGACCCCGAGATTGCGCCCCTTTTCCACGGCCAAACTGACGGAATCGACGGCCCGGATCAGTGGCAGTCCGTCATCCCGCACCGGGCCATAGCCGGCAGTTAGATTGTCGATACGCAGCAGCTCTTTCGTAGCGGCATCTGCGTCGGCCTGCGCTTGTCGCGGCTTCGGCTCGAAGGCGGCCAGCAATTCTCGCGTATAGGGATGCTGGGCCGCGGAAAGAATTTCTCCGGTCGTGCCGGTCTCCTGCACTTCGCCGCCCTTCAGCACCACGATGCGGTCGGCGATCTGAGCGACCACCGCGAGGTCGTGGGAAACGTAGACGCCCGCTATCCCACCCACCTTCATGACCGACTTGAACGCTTTCAGCACGTCGATCTGGGTCGTCACGTCGAGCGCCGTCGTCGGCTCATCGAAGATGACCAGCTTGGGATCGCCGATCAGCGCCATGGCCGCGGCCAGTCGCTGCAATTGCCCACCTGAAACCTGGTGCGGATAGCGGGCGCCGATGCCTTCCGGGTCCGGCAGCGACAAGGCCCTGAACAGCTCGACCGCGCGCCGGCGCGCCTGCTCGGGCAGCATCAGTCTGTGGATGCGCGTGACCTCGATCACCTGTTCCATGATCGTGGACGACGGGTTGAACGAGGCGGCGGCGCTTTGCGGAACATAGGCAATGTCGGTGCCCCGCAGCCTCGCGCGTTCCTTCTCGGAAAGCGCGGCCATGTTCTTGCCGTTGACATTGATCTCGCCGCCGGTAATGCGGCAGCCCGGCCGCGCGTAGCCCATCAGCGAGAGCGCCACCGTCGTCTTGCCGGAGCCGCTCTCGCCGATCAACGCGATTATCTCGCCGTCGGCGATGTCGAGGCTGACGCCCTTGATGATTTCGACGACACGTCCGGCGTCGGTCGTCGCCTCGATCCTCAGGTTCCTGACCTCGACGAGATTGGTCATGCTCATGCGTCCCTGTCCCTGATCTTCTGCGGCAGGTTGTCGATCAGCAGGTTGACGCTGATGGTGAGGCTGGCGATCGCCAGCGAGGGCACGATGACGGCGGGGGCCGCGAAGGGCAGGCCGCCAATGTTCTCGCGCACCAGCGCGCCCCAGTCGGCCAGCGGCGGCTGCAGACCGAGCCCGAGGAAGGAGAGGCCCGAGAGCAACAGCACGATGAAGACGAAGCGCAGGCCGAAATCGGCCAGCACCGGACGGATGATGTTGGGCAGGATCTCGGACCCGATGAGATAGATTGTGCTCTCGCCGCGCACGCGGGCGACGGTCATGAAATCCATCGTGTTTATGTTGACGGCGAGCGCCCGCGCGAAACGGTAGGCGCCCGGGATGTAGATGACGGCGAGCGTCAGGATCAGCACGGGGATCGACGAGCCGACAGCGGCGACGACGACAAGGCCGAACAGTTTGCTGGGAATGGAGTTCATGGCGTCCAGGAAGCGGCTGAGGCAGGTGTCGAGCCAGCCACCGGTGACGGCCGCTATCATTCCCAGCACGACACCCGAAAAGCAGGCGATGGACACCGCGGCGAGCGATATGCCGACGGTGTAGCGCGCGCCCATAAGGACCCGCGAGAGCATGTCGCGTCCCAGATAGTCGGAACCGAGCCATAGTCCTTGACGCATCGGTCCGAAATAGTCGTCGTCGACGATGTCGCCGATCGGATGAGGAATGATGTAAGGCGCGAAGATCGCGACGACCGTCCACGCCAGGATGACCAGCGAGGCGACGACGCCCACGAGGTTGTAGCTGTGGCCCAGGAAGGACCGTCGAGAAGTTGCCGCGCGAGCCATCGTTATCTGAGCCTCGGGTTGGACATGATGGCGATGATATCGGCGGCCGTGATGAGCAGGAGGTAGCCGAGGCAGAAGATCATCGCGCAACTCTGGATCAGCGGCAGGTCGCGGGTCGCGACCGCATCGACCATCAGCTTGGCGATGCCGGGATAGTTGAAGATCGTTTCGACGATGATGACGCCGCCGACCAGATAGGAAAGCGAGAGCGCGACCGCGTTGACGATCGGCCCCAGAGCATTGGGAAGCGCGTGCCTGAGCACCATGCGGCTGGGCGAGGCGCCCTTGAGAAGCGCCATCTCGACATAGGGCGTGGAGAGCGTTTCGATCACGGCGGCGCGGGTCATGCGGATCATCTGGGCGGAGATGACGAAGGTGAGGGTGATGACGGGCATCGCATAGATGCGCACGAGGTCCGTCAGCGAATGCGCCTCGTTGACCGAGGACAGCGCCGGAAGCCATCTGAGATAGACGGCAAAGAGCAGCACCGCGAGAGTCGCGACCATGAACTCCGGCACGGAGATGACGCCGATCGAAAGAATGGTGACGGTGCGGTCATAGAGGGAGCCGCGCAGCATCGCGGCGGTGATGCCAAGCGTCAGCGCCAGCGGCACCGAGATCAGCGTGGTGATGCCTGCTAGCTTCATGGTGTTCACAAAGCGGCCGCCGATCAGCGCGGCGACCGGCATCTCGTTGGCATAGGAGGTGCCGAGGTCGCCGTGCAGCAGGCCGAGAAGCCAGCGCAGGAAGCGCAGGATCGCCGGATCGTTGAGATGCATGGCCTCGCGCAGGCCGGCGACCGCTTCGGGCGTCGCCGCTTGGCCGAGCAGGATCGACGCGGTGTCGCCAGGCAGCATGCTGGTGGCGAAGAACACGGCGAACAGGACGATCAGAAGGGTGATGACCGCCACCGCCAGCCGCTTCGCCACGAGTTTGAGAACCCCAGACTTCATGGAAGCGCTCCCTGCGGTTGCGTTCGGCCAGACAATTTTGCGCAATGCAGTGCCGGGGACCGGCTGACCGGTCCCCGGCAGGCGCCTCTCAGGCTTCGAGCCAGAGGTACTCCGCCATCGCGTAACCCATCATGCCACCGAGCGGGTTCGCTTCCAAACCCTTCACCTTGCTGGAGAGGGCATCGACGTTGGAAATGTAGGCTGGGATGATGGTGCCCGCCTCCTCGGCGATCATGGTCTGCATTACGCCGTAGATTTCCTTGCGCTTGGCCTGGTCGAGCAGGCCGCGCGCCTCGACGAGCAGCTTGTCGAACTTCTCGGATTTGTACTGGCTTTCGTTCCAGGGCGCGTTGGAGGCATAGAGCAGCGAGAACAGGATGTCCGGCGTCGGGCGCGGATTGATGTTGCCGAAATGAACCGGCGCCTTGAGCCAGTAATTGTCCCAATAGCCGTCGGAGGGGACGCGCTGCACATCGAGCTTCATGCCGATATCCGCGCCGGCGGCCTGGATGATCACCGCCATGTCGATCGACGAGGTCGCGGCGTCGGAGGCGACCACGGGGATGGACTGGCCGAGCAGGCCTGCCTTTTGGAAGTGGAATTTCGCCTTGTCCGGATCGAAAGCCTTCGGCTTGAGGTCGGCATTGTGGAAGATGTTCGCCGGCGAGACGGGCTGGTCGTTGCCGATTTCGCCGAGTCCGCGCAGCGCCGATTTGACGATCTGCTCGCGATTGACGAGATACTTCATGCCGGCCACGAAGTCGGCCTTGCTGCCCGGATCCATGTCGAGCCGGATGTTGAGGTCCGTGTAGTTGCCCGATGTCGTCTTCGACAGTTCGAAGCCCTGCTGGCTCTCCAGCAGCTTCATCGAGCGCGGATTGATCGAGGCCGCAAAATTGATGTCGCCGGAAATCAGGGCGTTGACGCGGGCGCTGTCGTCGGTGATGGCGATGAATTCGAACGAGTCGAGATAGGGCTTGCCCGACTTCCAGTAGTTCTTGTTCTTGGTGACCACCGAACGCACGCCCGGTTCGAACGTCTGCAGCACGAAGGCGCCGGTGCCGTTGCCCTTGGAGAAGTCCGTGGTGCCGTCCGCCACGATCATGAAGTGATGGAGCGCCAGGATAGTGGGGAGGTCTGCGTTCGGGTCGGCGAGCGTGATCTCGACGGTCGACTTATCGACCGCCTTGAAGCCGGTCATCTGCGCCGCGATCTTGGCGACCTTCGAGCCGACCGCTTTGTCGAGATGGCGCTTCAGCGAGAAGACGACGTCGTCGGCGGTGAGGTCCTTGCCGTCGTGGAAAGTGACGCCCTTGCGCAGCTTTACGGTCCAGGTCTTGGCGTCTTTGCTGTCGAAGCTTTCGGCCAGCTCCATCTGCGTCTTGCCGTCCTTGTCGAGGAAAGTCAGCCGGTTGTAGAGCGAGCAGCAGCGGACATAGTCGGTGGAGAGCGACGCCTTTGCCGGATCGAGCGTATCGGCGGTCGAGGATGACCAGCCGGCCGCCTTGAAAGTTCCGCCGGAAACCGGCATGGCGGCGACGGCTTGCGTGGCACGGCCAAGCACCACGCCGCCCGCGGCAACCGCGGCGCCGCCGGCCAGCAGCATCTTGAGGAGTTCGCGGCGGCTGGCGCCCCGTCGAATGGCATTTTCGACCATGGCATCGTCTGCTCTGGTCCAGTTCGTGATCTTGTCTGTCATGTCATTCCCCTTTCTGATGGTTTCGCCGGAATGCTCGTCTTATCGCGCGCTTTCCGGGCTTGGGCTCAGGTTCGTTCCTTCAGGCTTTCCCGCACGGCCGATGCAAAGCCGGCCATCGAGGTGAAGTGGTAGTCCGGCATGGTGAAGCGCTCGGGCTCGATCGTGCCGCCGTAGCCTTTCTGGGCGTGCCGGCGCTCGATCCAGCAGTTGGTCATGCCAAGCGTTCGGGATATGCCGATGTCGTGATACTGGCTTTGCGCGACGTGCAGGATGTCGTCTTTGCTGTCGCCGCGGGAGGCCACGAAATCGAAGACCGCCCGGAAGAAGGCCGGGTCCGGCTTTTCCGTGCCGGTATCGTCGGCCGTGAAGGTGGCGAAGAAGGGCGATCCGAGTTGCTTCTCGAAATGATCGAGCGCCCAGCGCCGGGCATTGGTCATGGCAATCAGCCTGTGGGATTTCGCAAGGTCGGCCAAGGCCGCCGCGCTGTCGGGGAAGCCTTGCCAGGTGCTGGCGGAATCCCGCAGGCGGACGCCATATTTCTCCTCGGCCGGCAGGCCGAGCCGCGGCGCGATGACCATGTAGACACGCGCCAGATCGTCGGGGAACAAGCCTGCGTCGGGCATGTAGCGAGCCTGCCGGTAAAGGGCTAGCGCCTCTTCACCGTCGATCGAAACTCCGGCCTCGGCGGCAATCCCGGCCAGGCATCTTGTGATGCCGCCTTCGAAGTCGATCAGCGTGCCGACCACATCGAAGGTCATGTATTTGAATTCGTTAAAGCCCCTGGCCAAGACTGGCTCTCCTCTGCGTGCGACTGAATTGCATCATGCTGAACAGAACAAAATTCCGTGCTGTCCGGGGCGTCGGCCTTGTTCAAAAGCCCGGAAATTTGGGCTGTCTGGCCTTCTCTTAAAAGCAGTCTGGCACTTCCCCCGCGCTGGATTCGCCGAAAAGGCGCGGGGTAGCGGCACAAAATTGCGAAATCGTCCGCCCCGGCGATATTTCGAGATGCGAAAAATGCGTCGCCCGTCATGCAAGGGCCTGGCGGATATCGGCATCGTCAAGCGTCTGGTCGAGCGTTCGACGCGTGCGCTCGATGATCGCATCGACGTCGCTATCCGTGCAGCAGAGCGGGGGTGCGTAGCCGAGAACCCCATGCGCAAAGGCACGGATGATCAGGCCGTTGTCCCACGCCCTGTCGAAGACCCGACGCGCCGGCATGGACGAGGCCGGAAGCGGCGTCTTTTTCTCTTTGTCGACCACCAGCTCGATCGCGGCAAGCATGCCGCGACCGCGCACATCGCCGACGAGAGGGTGGTCGCTCAGGCCCGACAGGCCCGCCATCAGGCGAGCGCCTGCCCTGGTGCCGTTCTCCAGAAGGCCGTCCTCATAGAGCTTCAACACCTCGAGCGCGACGGCGGCGCTGACGGGATGGGCGGAATAGGTGTAGCCATGGCCAACCGCCGCGTTGCCCGCGGCGTCGGCGATGACGTTGTAGACATGATCGGCCATGAACACGGCGCCCATTGGGACATAGCCGGAGGTCAGGCCTTTCGCGGTCGTCATGAAATCCGGAACGATGTCCTCGTCCGTGCAAGCAAACAGAGGGCCGGTCCGGCCGAAGCCGGTGATCACCTCGTCGGCGATGAACAGGATACCGTATTCGCGGCAGAGCTCGCGCATCGCCTTGATCCAGCCGTTCGGCGGGACGATGACACCGCCCGAGCCCTGGATGGGCTCGGCGTAGAAGGCGGCGACCCGCTCCGGTCCGATCGCCTCGATCTTCGCCTTCAGCGCGGCGAGCGATGCGGCGATGATCGCGTTGCCATCCTCACCAACCGGGTTGCGATAAGGGTAGGGCGACGGGATCTTGTGCTGCCATTCGAAGGGAATGCCGAACCCGGCGTGGAAGGCAGGCAGCGCCGTCAGGCCGGCGCCGACCACCGACGATCCGTGATAGCCCTGCTCGATCGAAATGAACTGGTCGCGCTGCGGCTCGCCCCTGGCATTCCAGTAGTAGCGGACGAAACGGATCGTGCTGTCGACAGCGTCCGATCCGCCAAGGGTGAAATAGACGTGGTTGAGATCGCCGGGCGCGCGGTCAGCCAGTTCCGAGGCGAGCCGGATGGCCGGCTCCGAGCCGAGATCGAAATAGGCAGTGGCGTAGGGAAGCTCGCGCATCTGCCGGGCCGCCGCCTCGACGATGCTGTCATGGCCATAGCCGGCATTGACGCACCACAGCCCGGCGAAACCGTCAACGAGTTGCTTGCCGGATGCGTCGGTCACGGTCGCGCCCTTCGCCGATTTCAGCACGCGCACGCCGAGCGCCTCGTGGCCGCGATAGGAGGAGACCGGATGGATGAGATGGGCGCGGTCGAGTTCGATCAGGGAGTTGGCGAGCATTTTTGTCCTCGTGACTAGCCGAGCGCCTGGTTGGCGAGGGCGTAAACTTTTGGCCTGGCCTGCGCCGCGTCCGTCCTGGATGGACGGTCCATGGCCACGCCGCCGCCGACATGAGCGAGGCCGATTTCCGTGAGCCAGCCGGCGATGCCTGTCCTGCTGTCCGTATCCACGCGCAGGAAGGCGCCGGGGCGCGACGCGGCGAAGAAACCGATCAGTGCTTTGGCTTCCTCCGCGCTACCCGCAATGACCGGGCCGATCACCTCGCCGCGCCCGAACGGGCGGATAGCGGCATAGGCCTCAATGGCGCCGTTGCGGCGAATGACGGCGAATTGGCCTCGCTCGGCCAGCGCATCGATCAAGGCTTCGCGGTCGGCGCCATAGGCGTCGCGGTCCAGCCCCTTGATCTCCGGCAGGTCATCGGCGCTTGCCGCTTCCGCGCCATCCGGCGCACCAAGATGAGTCACGCTGCCCTGATGCTGCAGGATGTTGCCCGAGGGCGCGAACCCCAGTTTCTGATAGAGGGGCATGCCGTCCGCCGTCGCGACGAGCCGCAGCGGCCGATTTTCAGCAAGGGCGAAGGCCTGTTCCATCAGCCGGCGCCCGAGCCCCTTGCCACGCACGTTCCTGTCGACGATCACCATGTTGATCATGGCGCAATCCGCGCCATAGGGCGTCACCAGTATGGTTCCGGTGACCCGGCCCTGGTTGTCGAGTGCCACCGCGCCGCTCGAAAGCTGCAGCGCCATTTGCCAGTCCTGCGGGCGATGCGGCCAGTTCTCCTGGCGAGAAAGCGCCACCGCGCCCTCGATATGGTCAGGCCCGAAGTCCCGGAGTTCGATCTCGCCCTGCTGCATGAGGCATCCTTCCGTCTGCCTCTAAGTCTCGGCCATTGGCGCGCCGCAGATCGTCTGAAGGTTTCGACTTCGGCGGTATCATTCGCCGTTGCGCGGGGCATGCGCCGCATCTTGTGCTGGCATCCATCGAACTGGATGCGCTTCACGCCTCCGACCGGCGCATCCGTCGGCGCTCAAGATGCTACAGCGTGCCAAACAGGACGGCGGATACGAAACTTTCTGCTTTAGGGAGGCGCTTTTCGGTCAGGTGGCCCGCCGCCTGCCGGCCTATGATGGAACACATCCCAGAGCGGGTGTGCTTCCACCGGAGATCGACGGACATGGCTTCTTTCAGGCCCAAATACATCACCTTCGACTGCTACGGCACGTTGACCAATTTCCAGATGGCGGAAGCGGCGCGCGACCTCTACGGCAGCCGGCTGGACGAGCCGCGCATGCAGGAGTTCATCAAGAACTTCGCGGCCTATCGGCTGGACGAGATCCTTGGCGACTGGAAGCCTTATGCCGACGTCATCCACAACGCGCTGGAGCGCGCCTGCAAGCGCAATGCTGTCGTCTTCAGCCCCGACGATGCCAAAATGGTCTATGAGCGCGTTCCGACCTGGGGACCTCATGCCGATGTTCCGGCAGGCCTTGCCAAGGTCGCCAAGGAAATTCCGCTGGTGATCCTCTCCAACGCGATGAACGCACAAATCATGTCCAATGTCGAGAAGCTCGGCGCGCCGTTCCATGCCGTCTACACGGCCGAGCAGGCGCAGGCCTATAAGCCGCGCTTCAAGGCCTTCGAATACATGCTCGACATGCTGGGCTGCGGCCCGGAAGACATCCTTCACTGCTCGTCTTCGTTCCGCTACGACCTGATGTCGGCGCATGATCTCGGCATCAAGAACAAGGTCTGGGTCAACCGCGCCCACGAGCCGGCCAACCCGTATTACGGCTATGTCGAGATCGGCGATATTTCCGGGCTTCCGGGCGTGGTCGGGCTTTGAAGCAGACGGATTGCCAATGAAGCTGGTTTCCTACTGGTACGACACGGCACCCGTCTTTTCCGGCGGCGCGCAAGGCCCGGTCGAGGGACACTACGATGTCGCCATCATCGGTGGCGGCTTCACCGGCCTCGCCGCCGCGCGCCAACTGGCGAAGGCCGGCGCCAAGGTGGTCGTGCTGGAAGCGGAACGGGTCGGCTGGGGCGCATCCGGGCGCAATGGCGGGCATCTGAACAACGGCCTGGCTCACAGCTACCTTTCGGCCAAGGCGGAGTTGGGCAAGGAACGGGCAATCGCGCTCTACCGGGCGCTGGACGACTCCGTCGACGCCATCGAGGCGCTGGTCGCCGAGGAAGGCATCGGCTGCAACTTCCGCCGCGCCGGCAAGCTGAAACTCGCTTCCAAGCCGCAGCATTTCGAAGCACTCGCCCGCAACTTCGAAGCCATCCATGCCGAGGTCGATCCGGATACGGCGCTGCTGTCGCCGGCCGATCTCAAGTCGGAGATCGGCTCGCCCTTCCATGGCGCGATGCTGTCGAGGAAAAGCGCCATGATGCATATGGGCCGTTATGTAGCTGGGTTGGCAACTTCCGCTACCCGCCACGGCGCCATAATCCACGAGAACGCTGCAGTGACGGATCGCAAGCAGGCCGGCACTCGGCATGAGCTGACTACCTCGCGCGGCCGGATCAGCGCCGACAATGTGCTGGTGGCGACCGGCGCCTACACGACGCCGAACTTCGGCTACTTCCGTCGCAGGATCATCTCCGTCGGCAGCTTCATCATCGCCACGCGGCCGCTGAGCGATGCGGAGATCGCCGCGACCATGCCCGGCAACCGGACATGCGTGACCTCGATGAACATCGGCAACTACTTCCGGCTTTCGCCGGACAACCGCCTGATCTTCGGCGGCCGCGCACGCTTCTCGGCGACATCGGACCAGCGCTCAGATGCCAAGAGTGGGCAGATATTGCGGGCAAGCCTCGCGGCGATTTTTCCGCAACTCGCCAAGGTCGAGATCGACTATTGCTGGGGCGGGTTGGTCGACATGACCAAGGACCGCTTTCCGCGCGCCGGCTACCATGAGGGGGTCTGGTACGCGATGGGCTACTCCGGCCATGGCGCGCAGCTTTCCACCCATCTCGGCATGATCCTGGCCGATGCCATGCTCGGCCGCGAGGACCGCAATCCGCTGAAGGGGCTCGAGTGGCCTGCCATCCCAGGCTATTCCGGCAAGCCCTGGTTCCTGCCGATGGTCGGCCTCTACTACAAGGCGCTCGACCTGATTCAGTGATCCGGGCGAGGTGGTCAGAGCTCAGCTGAATTACTTCAGCTGAGCCCACCTATATGGAAGCTTTTCATCTCGAGATATTCCTCGATGCCGGCCTGCGCGCCCTCGCGCCCGAGGCCGGACTGCTTGACGCCGCCGAAGGGGGCTATCTCCATCGACACCGAGCCGGTGTTCAAGCCCACCATACCGAATTCCAGCGCCTCGCCGACGCGCCAGGCGCGTTTCAAATTCTCGGTGTAGAAGTAGGAGGCAAGCCCATAGGGCGTGCCGTTGGCGAGCGCGATTGCTTCCTCTTCGGTCTCGAAACGGAAGAGCGGCGCGACCGGGCCGAAGGTTTCCTCGCCAGCAAGTTCCATGTCTTTAGTAGCGCCCGTCAGTACCAACGGCGCGACATATTGTGGGCCCTCCGGCAGCGCCGGTTTCCCAGTAACGATCTCAGCACCCTTGGCGAGCGCGTCCTCGACATGGCGGTTGATCTTCTCGACCGCCGCCATGTTGATCATCGGCCCGATGGCGACACCGGCCTGTGTGCCGGGCCCCACCGTCATGGCGTTGACGCGGGCGGTGAGCTTCGCGGCGAAGGCATCGTAGACCCCCGCCTGGACGAGGATGCGGTTGGCGCACACACATGTCTGGCCGCCATTGCGGAATTTCGAGACGAGCGCGCCCTCGACTGCGAGGTCGAGATCGCCATCGTCGAAGACGATGAAGGGCGCGTTGCCGCCGAGCTCGAGGCTGAGCCGCTTCACGCTGCCGGCCGCTCCGCGCATCAGCAGCGAGCCGACCCGCGTCGAGCCGGTGAAGGAGATCTTGCGCACTGTCTCGTTGGCCATGATCTCGTTGCCGATCTCGGCCGGCATGCCGGTGACGATGTTGATGACGCCCGCGGGAATTCCCGCGCGTTCAGCGAGCACGCCGAGCGCCAGCGCGGAATAGGGCGTGAACTCGGAGGGCTTGATCACCACCGTGCAGCCGGCGGCCAATGCCGGCGCGACCTTGCGGGTGATCATGGCGTTGGGAAAGTTCCACGGCGTGATGATGCCGCAGACGCCGACCGGTTCCTTCAGGACGATGATGCGGCGGTCTGATGTAGGCGAGGGGATGGTGTGGCCATTGATCCGGCGCGCCTCCTCGGCGAACCATTTGACGAAGGATGCGCCATAGCGGATCTCGCCTTTGGCCTCGTCCAGCGGCTTGCCCTGTTCCGTCGTCAGGATCAGCGCGAGATCGTCCAGATGCGTAAGCATCAGGCCATGCCAGGCCTCCAGCAGGCCAGCGCGCTCGGCGTTGGTCTTCTTTTTCCAATCCCGATAGGCGGAAGCCGCGGCCTCTATGGCCGCGCGGGTTTCCGAACCGGCCATGTCGGGGACGGTGCCGATCGCACTCTGCGTCGCGGGATCGATGACATCGACCGTTCTGCCGGAAGCGGCCCCGACCCATTTGCCGCCGATCAGGCCGGCCTCGCGGAAGAGATTTTTGTCTTTCAAGCTTTTCATCGAAAACGACCTTGCAATCAGGTGAGCGCCGCGACGACGGCGGCGGTGATCGCGTCCGTCTTGTCCTTGCCGGCAGCAGTCCCAATGCCTCGCGCAGTTGTCGCTTCAATCGCCTTCAAGACGCGGCCGGCTGCGGCCTTTTCGCCGAGATGATCGAGCATCATGGCGCCAGACCAGATGGCGGCGATGGGATTGGCGATGCCGAGATGGGCGATGTCGGGGGCGGAGCCGTGCACCGGCTCGAACATGGACGGCGCCGAACGGTCCGGGTTGATATTGGCGGAGGCGGCGTAGCCGAGCCCGCCCTGGATCGCCGCGCCGATGTCCGTCAGTATGTCTCCGAATAGGTTGGAGGCGACGAGCACGTCGAGGCTTTCCGGCGCCATGATCATGCGCGCGGCAAGCGCGTCGACGTGATAGCTGGTCACGGTGACGTCAGCGTACTCCGCGGCCAGCTTGCGGGTGATCTCGTCCCAGAACACCATCGAATATTTCTGCGCATTGGACTTGGTGACGGAGGCAAGCTTGCCTCGCCGTGCCCGCGCCTGCTCGAAGCCGAAGCGCAGGATGCGCTCGACGCCGGCGCGGGTGAAGATCGAGGTCTCCACCGCGACCTCGTCCTGCGTGCCTTGATGCACGCGCCCGCCGGCGCCTGAATATTCGCCTTCGGTGTTCTCGCGGATGCACAATATGTCGAAGCTCTCGGCTCGCAACGGTCCGGTGACGCCCGGCAGCAAGCGGTGCGGCCGGATGTTGGCGTATTGCACGAAGGCCTTGCGGATCGGCAGCAGCAGCCCGTGCAGCGAGACAGAATCCGGCACCTCGGCCGGCCATCCGACGGCGCCGAGAAGAATGGCGTCGAAGGCGCGCAAGGTCTCGATGCCGTTCTCGGGCATCATGCGGCCGGTCTCTTTGTAGAATTTGCAGGACCATGGAAACTCGGTTCCGGTCAGGGCAAAGCCGGAGTGCTTGGCCACCGTTTCCAGCACCGCCCAGGCCGCGGCGGTGACATCGCGACCGATGCCATCACCGGGGATCAGGGCTATCGAGTAGGTCTTCATCGGCATCTCTCTAGAGGCTGATCAGGACGCTCTTGGTCCTGCGATTGGCGAGATAGGCCTCGCGGCCAAGGTCCTTGCCGATACCGGAGCGCTTGTAGCCGCCGGTCGGCAGGATATGGTCGCGCGAGCGGCTGTAGCGGTTGACCCAGACGGTGCCTGCTTCGAGCTTGCGCGCGAAACGGATCGTGCGAGACAGATCGGCGGTGAACAGGCCGGAAGCCAGTCCGTAGGTCGGATGGCTGGACAGCGCCAGCGCCTCGTCCTCGGTCTCGAAGGTCTGGACCGTCAGGACCGGGCCGAAGACTTCCTCGACGATCGCCGGATTGGCCTGGTCGACATTGGCGATCAGTGTCGGTTCGTAGAAATAGCCACGGCTGTCCATAGAGGTGCCACCGGTCAGGCATTCGCCGCCGGCCTCGACCGCGGCCCGCACGATGCCGTCGACGCGCGCGCGCTGCCGTTCCGAGATGATCGGCGAATACAGCGTGGTCTCGTCCCAGGTCGGGCCGGGCCTCACCGCCTTCATCTTTTCTAGGATCGAGGCCGTCAGCCTGTCGGCCACACTCTTCTCGACGATCAGGCGCGTGCCGGCCACGCAGGCTTGGCCAGCGTTGAAGGTGACGCTGGTGGCGATCGCCGCCGCCGCCTTGTCGAGATCGGCATCGGCAAAGACGAGCTGGGGACTCTTCCCGCCAAGCTCCAGCGTCATCGGCTTGACGCCGGTGCGGGCGACGTTCTCCATGATCGCCGAGCCGGCGCGGGTCGAGCCGGTGAAGCTGACCTTGGCGATCTCCGGATGGCCGGTCAGTGCCGTGCCGGTGGTTGGCCCATCGCCGAGCACCACGTTGACAAGTCCTGCCGGCAAACCGGCTCTGACGGCGAGTTGCGCCAGATAGACGGCCGAGAAAGGCGTCATCTCGGAGGGCTTCAGCACGACTGCATTGCCCGCGGCCAGCGCCGGGCCGAGTTTCCAGCCGGCCATCGAGATCGGAAAATTCCAGGGCGTGATCGCGCCGACCACGCCATAAGGCTCGCTCATGATCATACCGAGGCTGGCGTCGTCGGTCGGCGCCAACTCGCTGCCTTCCTTGTCGGCGAATTCGGCGAAGAAGCGGATCTGCTCGGCGGTGACGGCGATGTCGCCGGCGACGAGCTGGCCGACGGGTCGGGTCGAGCACAGCGCTTCGACTGTGGCGAGCGCTGTGGCTTCGGCCTCGATCAGGTCGGCCCAGGCCTGCAGCGCCCTGGTGCGCTCGCGTGGTCGGACGCCGCCCCAGTTGCTGGCCTTCAGCGCCGCCTTGGCGCTCTCTACCGCGCGGTCGACCATATCAACACCCGCCACGGGACAGGCCGCATAGGATTTGCCGTCCGACGGGCGGTGCATCTCGATTGCGCCCGCTGCAGAAGTCAGCTCCCCGCCGATGAAATGGCCGACGGGGAGGGATATCGTCTCGGGATCGAAGCTCAGGCTCATGGGCAAACCACTCGGCAGTGTCGGCTTGAGTCTAGCGCCTGCCGGCACCCAGCATGCGCTGTTCGATGATCCACCGCCGACGAATGTTGCGTGTCGGACGTCAGTGACGGCAAAATCTTCCGCGCGGAGGTTCAGCGCCGGCGCGGACGCTCACTAGCCTACCGTGACGTAGATCTTACGCACGGTCTCGATGGTCCTCCAAACGCCGCTAAAGCCCGGCTTCATCACGAAGCTGTCGCCGGCGCGGTAGGTCACCGGCTTGCCGGCGTCCGGGGTGATTTCAACCACGCCGGAAAGGATATGGCAGAACTCGAAGGTCTCCCCCTTGATCGAGCGCGTCTCGCCGGGCGTGGCCTCCCATACGCCGGTATGGACGAGGCCGTCCTTGGCGACGTCCTGCGCCCAGGTCTTGAAGGCCGGGTCGCCGGCAATCAGCCGTTTGGGCAGCGCGCTGGATTCGCGTGGCTGGAAGACTGGATCGGTATCGATGGTCTTAAGCAGGGACAAGGAGTGGTCCTTCATGTTGGATTTTCAATAGCCGCGCGTCCGGTCGACAAGGCCGATGGGATCGAGACCGGCACAGTGGCGCTTGATGTTGTCGATGACAGCGCGTGCGGCGGTTGCCGGCTGGGTCACGCTGGCGACATGCGGGGTCAGGACGACCTTCGGATGTGGCCAGAATGGATGGCCAGCGGGCAGCGGTTCGGGGTCGGTCACGTCGATCATCGCCGCCGACAGATGGCCGCTGTCGAGCGCGGCGACAAGCGCTTGGTGGTCGAGCTGCGGTCCCCGGCCGGTGTGGACGAGCGCCGCGCCTTCAGGCAGTTTCGCGAACAGGTCGGCGTTCAGGAAACCGCGCGTATTCTCGGTCAGAGGCAGCAGGCAGACCAGTATGTCGCTTGCCGCGAGCATCTCCTCAAGGCCGAGCTCGCCATGATAGCAGGTCACGCGCTCGATCTGGCGCGGCGAGCGGCTCCAGCCGGCGAGCGGAAAGCCGAAAGGCTTCAACCGGTCGAGGACGGCCTGGCCGAGTTGTCCGAGACCGAGCACGCCGACCCGGCGCGACTCGGCCTGGGGCTGCGCGATATCGCGCCACTCGCCGCGGCACTGCTGCGCCAGATAGGCGGGCAGGTTGCGGTGGAGCGCAAGCACGGCGAGCGTCACATATTCCTGCATCATGCGCACGATGCCTTCCTCGATCATGCGCACGACCTTCACCGTCGCGGGCACCGCATCGAAGCGGAACTGGTCGACGCCTGCGCCGAGGGAAAACAGGATTTCCAGCTTCCTGTAGCGGGCGAGGTTCTCCGGAACGGTCCAGGTGATCAGATAGCGCACCGCGTCGGGATCGACCGCAGCGGCATCCATGGCGAACGGGACGTCCGGCAATTCCGCGGCGAACGCCTCGGCGAAGATCGCGCCGCGCCGCGCGTCGGAGTTGAACAGGAAGGTCATTCCGGTTGTTCCTTCATGCCGCGCAACGCGCGCCCAGCGCCTCGATCATCCGCTGGCAGGCGGCGAGTTCGTCGGCGAGGATGTATTCGTCCGGCTTGTGAGCGCGGCCGATATCGCCCGGGCCGCAGATGATCGCGTCGAAACCGGCGGCCTGGTAGAGCCCGGCCTCCGTGCCGTAGCTGACGGCGGCGAGCGGCGCCTCGCCGGTCAATTCGCGGAGCAGCGTCGCCAGTGCGGCGCCTAGCGGCAGCGATAGCGCCGGATAGGCGCTCATCGGCGTCCACTCGATCCGAAAGCCATCGACCGCAAGGGCCTCGGCCTGCGCCTTGACGGGCGCGAGCAGGCTGGCTGGGTCGATACCGGGGATGGCGCGCGCCTCGAGGTCCAGTGTGCAAATATCCGGGATGATGTTGACCGACTGTCCGCCGGCGACCACGCCGGCCTGCAGCGAGGAGTAGGGCGGCTCGAAGGCCTCATCGAACGGACCGTGTGTCAGCCGCTCGGCTTCGCTCACGGCCGCGCTCAGGACGTCGGCCATGGCATGGATTGCGTTCAGCCCAAGATCGGGCCGCGAGGAATGGCCGGAGCGTCCCTTGATGATAACGCGGGCCGCCGCCTTGCCCTTGTGGCCGCGCACGGCACGCAGGCCGCTCGGTTCGCCGACGATGACCCCGAGCGGCTTGGCGCAAAGCTCGGGAAGACGGGCGATCAGATGCGGCACGCCGCGGCACCCAATCTCCTCGTCATAGGAAAACGCGAGATGGACCGGCCTGGCGAGGCGCAGCCCCGCCAGTATGGGCACAGCCGCCAGCGCGGCGGCCAGAAACCCCTTCATGTCCGTCGTGCCGCGTCCATAGAGGCATTCGCCCTCCCGACGCAGCGCGAAAGGGGGCGAGCTCCATTGCGGCTCAGCGGCGGGGACGACGTCCATGTGGCCGGAGAGGATATAGCCCGGAACATCTGCGGGGCCGATCGTCGCGAAAAGATTGGAACGGTCGCCTTCCGGCCCGGCAAGCAGGGTGGCCTTTGCCCCATGTTCGGCGAGATAGGCCTCGATCCAGCCGGCGATATCACCGTTCGCTCTGCCGGCGACGGATGGAAAGGCGACGAGACGGTCGAGGATGTCGAAGACGTTCATTCCAGCCCTCAGGCAGTTAAGGTTCGCCGGCATCGATGCAGCTGCTGGTGGATTTCCGCAGAGGATGCGTCCGTTCCTTCGCGATTGCATGCCGAAAGCGGAAGTGTTTCAGTTGAATCTTGCGTTGGTGCACGGCTTTCGAGCAAATCGTATGGGGTTTGCTTGTCTAGCGTTGGCGGGCACGGGGCGCGGTCTGTCGCCCGTTGATTCTTGAGGGTTCTTTCAGGGCCATGAAAGTGAAGCCGTCCGAAAGCTTGAAAATCGACGTTTTCTCGATGCGCATCGGAGACATCCAAGATGTCGACCTGGATCGATTGCACGCGCTCTCGCTGTCTGTGGGATGGCCGCATCGGGCCGAGGACTGGCAATTCCTGCGTGAATCGGGGCAAGGCTTCGTGGCGCTCGATGAGATCGGCCGGGTTCTCGGTTCGGCCATGTGGTTCCCGCATGGCGCCGATTTCGCGACGGTCGGAATGGTCATCACCTCGCCGCGACTACAGACCCTCGGGGCAGGGCAATGGCTGATGAAGCGGGTCTTCGACAAGATTCCCGGACGCGACCTGCGCCTCAACGCGACCCGTGCCGCGCGGCGGCTTTATCTCTCGCTGGACTTCCAGCCGGAGAAGACAGTCTACCAATGCCAGGGCATCGCCCACGCGGAGAGGACGGGCACGGAGACACGGGGCGGCATTCGGATTTTGGATGCAACGGATATTCCCGCGGCGATCGCGCTCGACGCGGCAGGATTTGGCGTGAGGCGGGCGGCACTCATTGAAAAGCTATTCGGGCACTCGACCGGCTATGGTCTTTTCAAGGACGACAAGCTGATCGCTTTCTCGCTCTGTCGGCCATTCGGGCGGGGCCATGTCGTGGGACCGGTCGTGGCGGAGGGCGACTCCGATGCTTTGGCGGTCGTCCGGCCGCACGTGGTCGACCATTCAGGGTCTTTCCTCAGGATCGACACGCACATGGACAGTGGCGAGTTCGCAGCCTTCTTGTCGCACGCTGGAATGCCGGTCTTCGACACGGTGCTGACCATGTCGCTGGGCAAACGCCTCGCCGATTTTGCCGCTGACGGCTCGGCTACGCCGAGGACCTATGCCCTGGCAAGCCAAACTCTCGGGTAGTTCGGTGTTCCTATTAGGTCGACAAAAGAGCCGGCCAACATTCACCATTGCACCGTTTGTATCCCGCCATCAGGCGAACAGGGATCGCGACGAGCGATGCCGGGTACGATTTACGCATTGCCTGTTTGGGAGCGAACCTTGGGGCAGCAAACTAGCGCGCTGAGTGACGCTTGAAATGTTTGCTGCTGATAGGTGGACTGCTTTGGATCAAAACGAAGTTCGCGGTTCCAGCGCTAGACGTCTGCTTTGCGCCGCATGTCGGAAATTGCGACCAGCCTCATCTTCCGCCGAAAGCGGACATTTGACTGCTACATCAGGTGCCTTCGTTGACACGTCATTGGTTCAGCGGATCGGTGAAATCGTTCGTCCGCAAGCCAGGTAGGTTCCCGAAATCGCAAACATCACCAACGTCGAACCGAGAATGTCGTGGCCGACAAGGATGCCGGCCAGGCCGCCAGCAACGTATGCCGTGAGATTGGCAGCGACTGAGTGGGCAATCCCGGCCTCAAGTGAGGCCATGTCGGACGAGATGGCGAACGATCGGCGAAAACATCTGCTGGCCGACATAGGATCCGGTATTCGCATTCTCGAAGAGTGCTTCGGCGACGGCGCTGTCCTCGACGACGGGAATACCCGCTAGGCGTGCTTGAGCCACCAGCTCGTTGGCGGCGCGCCCCTGCCCCTTGGCGACGACTGTCGGCACCGGCGTTTCGCCCTTGACGTAACGCAGCGCCACGGCCTGGTCGCTGGATATAAAAGCGATGACCGCATTTTTCACGCCCAGCTTCGCCGGTTGCATCACCGCCTCGCGCCGCTGCCGCTGTTGTTCATGACGGATCAAGGGATCTCCTTCGAGATCCTTGTGCTCGCGCTTGTATTCGGTTGTCGTCATGCGCATGTCGCGGAGGAACAGCCAGCGCTGAACAGGAACATCGATCACTCCGATGACGACGAAGGCCAGGCCGGCGGCGATTCCGAGAGGCGTCAGCACTGCCTTGATCATCGGGGGCAGGCATGACGGACCGCAACCCGGTGCATCGAAAAGCGGCTGCAGCCATGTGATCAGCACAAATGCGAAAAGGCATGCTAGCAGCACCAGCTTGATTACGCCTTTGGCGAACTCGATGACGTTGCGGAGCGACAGGATCTTCTGCAGGCCCTTGGCCGGGTTTATGTGATCGAACTGCGGCTTGAGCGGCTCGAACGAGAAGACCGGCCCGAACGTCCCCAGCATGCCGAAGGCCATGGTGAGAACGACGACGATGCCGACCAGCGGCAGCGTGGCAAGCATCAGCAGCGAGAACGAATGACGGATCGCGCGCAGGCTGACATCCCCGAACGAACCGCCGGCCACGGTTACGGTCTGCACGAGTTCCGAGAGGTGCTTGAAGAGCGTCGGCCAGAAAAAATAGAGATAGGCGAGCGCTGCGAAGAAAGTGAAGCCGGAGATGAGATCGCGGCTCTGCGGGACCTTGCCTTTGCGGCGGGCGTCGCGAAGCTTCTTGTCGGAAGCCGGTAGTTTCTTTTCCTCAGCTTCTTCGGCCATGTTGCAATCTTACCGCACTGTTGTGGTTCCAGTCCGTCGATGCTCTGTGTAAGGTGAAAGCGGGCTTGAATACGGAGAGGTGGATATGCGGTTGCATGTCGTATTCTTGCCAGTTGCCGTCACGCTGGCATTGTCCGGTTGCCAGACGACCAAAACCGGCTCGATCAACGCGAAGGCCCAAGCCCCGGCCTCGCAATCGGATCGACTGATCAAGCTTGCCGACGATATCGATGCGCGCGGGGAAAGCGATACCGCGATAGCGCTCTACCAGCGTGCGGCAGCGATGCCGGACGCTAAGCCGAGCGCGCTCGTCAAGGCAGGCGACGCCTATATGCGGGCGGGATACCCGACCGATGCCGCCAAAGCCTATCAGGCAGCGCTCGCCAAAGCTCCGAACGACGGCGAAGCGATGCTCGGGCTTGGCTCGGCGATGATAGAGGCCGGCGATGTCGAGGCCGGCATGCGCGCGCTCGCCCAGGCAGCGCCTTTGGTCAACAGCAGCGCCGCTTACAACCGTCTGGGCGTGGCGCAGACATTTGCCGGCCATACTGCCGAAGCGCAGGCGACCTTCGCCCAGGCGTTGAAACTTGCGCCCGGCGATCTCGACGTCGAGACCAACATGGCTTTGGCGGCAGCCCTTGAGGACAACTCCGCCACGGCACTGCCGCTGGTGCAGAAGATTGCCGCCGCGCCCAACGCGCAATTGCACCACAAGCGCAACGTTGTGATGGTCTATGGACTTCTTGGCCAAGCCGATCAGGTCAAGGCCTCGCCACCCATCGGTTTGACGACCAAGGAGGTGGCCACTTTGCTGGGCCGTGCCAGAACCATCCGGTCGAAGGGCAGCACACAGGCCAAGGCCAAGGTGCTCGGCTCCATCCTCGGCTAGAGCAATTCCAGGAAAAGTGTGTAACGGTTTTCCGTCCGGAATTGCGTGAGAACAAAGAGGTAGAGCGGTTCGGCGTTTCCGTGAAACGGTGAACCGCTCTAGCGCCTGAGCCGCTCTTTTGCAAAGCCCGCCGCGCAAACAGGTGCCACACGAGCGATGATCGCGCTGGCTCACTCGACTGGAAGCGTCGTTTGCGGCGTTGCCGGCGCGCTGTTGGCGCCACCGACCGGAGCCTCCTCGCCATCGAGGTAACGACGGGCCGCGCGCGCAGTTGGCGCGGCGGCTGCCGGCCCCATGCGGCGGCCCTCGACGAGATCACGCTGGCTTTCGGCCATGCGTTGCAGATTGTAGGCATTGGCGCAGCCGGCCGGCAGATGGGAGCCGACGCCGGAGACAACGGTGAGGTCGGTCCTGGCGGCGGTGTTGTCGTCGTCGGCCGGTTCGGCCAGACACGCATTGGGAGCCAGGATGGAGCCGCTGACGCCTTTCTCGGAGCCGCCGGTATCGGTCGAAACATAGCTGTAGCCGGGCGAATAATCCTGCCGCTGTTGCGGGCTGTTCACGCAGCCGGCCAGAAACAGCGCGGGAAGCACGGAGCAGAAAGCGGTGCGCAATGTCATGGTCGTTTCCTGCTATTTGATGATAAGACCGGTCGCCGACGCGTCATTGGCGTGCTTGCGGCTGAGGCGCTTGGCTGCCGGACGGTCGAGTGGGGTGGCGAGACTGTCCCGCACCGGCGCCACCAGATAGGGCGTGATCAGGATGACCAGTTCGGTCTCTTCATGCTGGAAGCGCTGCGATTGAAAGAGCGGGCCAAGCACGGGCACATCGCCCAGAACCGGAAATTTCTCCAGGTTGCGCGAGGTCCGCTGCTGGAAAAGGCCCGCGATCGCGAAGGTCTGACCGCTCGCCACCTCCACCGTCGTGTCCGCTCTTCGGACCACGAAGCTCGGCATGGCAAAGCCGTTGGCGGTCACGGAGCCGGAATCCGACAAGGAACTGACCTCCGGCTGGACATGGAGCGCGATGCGATTGCGGCCGATGAGCGTCGGGGTGAAGCCGAGGGACACGCCGAAGGGTTTGTACTGAACGGTCGTGACGTCGGATCCCTGCGCGATAGGCACCGGAATTTCGCCACCGGCCAGAAAGTTCGCCGTCTGTCCGGTCACAGCAGTCAGGTTCGGCTCGGCCAGTATCTTGACGACGCCGTTGCGCTGCAGGGCTTCGATAAGGACGTCGAAATTGAGGCCGTGCGCCTGGTTGAGGCTCAGACCAAAATTCCCGTCGCTGCCTGAAGGCACGCCATTGTCCTGGAACATGTTGAATTCGAAGCCGCCGCTTTTGTAGCCGACGGACCAGTCGACGCCATAGGACTGCAGCTCCGTGCGTGAGACTTCGGCGAAGCGGACCCGGATGTTGACCTGCTGCGACCCTTGCACGGTCATGTTGTTCAGCGGCGGCGTTTCCGGCGGCGAAAACGTTCTTGCGACATTGTCCAGATCCTTTGCCTCATCGACGCCTCGTGCCTCACCCGTGATGACAATGCGGGTTCCGAAAATGTGAAGATTTGTCGCCGAATTCGGCTGCATCGTATGCTTGGCTTCAGCGGCGGGCGTGATATCGGGTGTGACGCGGAATTGAGCCGTTGCCTCGATCCGCTCGTCGGCCGTGACCGCAATGAGATTGGTCAGGCCGGGTTTGAGGCCGAAGACATAGACCATGCTTGGCGACACGACCTGGAGGTCTGCGATCGTGGTGTCCGCAACCAGGACGGATTCGACCGGCTCGTTGAACCGCAGCAGACGGCCTTGCCCGACCGGCAGGTCGAGCGTTGGCTTGCTCGGCAGGGGCGATACGTTCTGGGCCCTCGCGTCGGCGATCATGAACAGCAAAGCCACCAAAACGCCAACCGTCGCGATAGCGAGCCAGCGCATGTCCGTCCGCCAGGCGGAAGCGGCGGATCGAACGCCTGCTGCGGTATCGTGGATCGTCATGCCGTTCCTCTCCTGATTCCCCAAATGTCCCCGATCGTCCGGCTGCCGTCATGAGGTTGCCTCTTGCGCGGCTTTCGCCTGAGCCGACGGCAGCACCTGAGTGCGCGCGCCGGCTCTTCCGCTACGGCCGGTGATCGTGGCCAGCGGCTGGACGTTGAATTCCTGTGCAAGTTCCTGGAAGGACAGGACAGGAAGCTCGATGGCATTGTGCGTGAGCAGGCTGCGCATGTGACGGCGCACGTCCATCGCTGCAAGGACGACTGGCGAGACGTCGGCGGAATTGTGCGACAGCGCGCGCTCGACCTCGCCGACCAAAGCCTGCGCATCGTCGTCCGAAAGGTTCAGGAATGTGCCGGTCGATGTGCTTTGCACAGCGTTGCGCAGAACATCTTCCGCCGACCGCTGCAGTACATAGGCCGCGATGATGTTGTTGCGGCCGGCGCAGCGGAAGCTGATCTGGCGCTTCAGGGATGTGCGGACATATTCCGTCAGCAGGACGACGTCCTGTTCGCGTTGGCCCCATTCAATCAGCGCTTCGAGGATAAGGCGCAGATTGCGGATGGGCACGTTTTCGCCGACAAGCCGGCGAAGCACTTCGGCGATCTTCTGCAGCGGCACGATCTCCTGAGCCTGTCTGACCAGATCCGCATATTCCGCCTCCATGTCGGACAGCAGCCTGCGGGTCTCCTGGATGCCGACAAAATGGCCGGCATAGAGCCGAAGTGCGTTTCCGGTCCACTTGGCGGCTGTTTCCGGTGGCGTGGCGAAAACGAAGCCGGCTTCTTTCAGCGCAGGGATGTGGCGATCATCGACCCATACGAATTTGCGCGGGCCGGCAATCGAGGCAGCCTTTTCGTAGGTCACTTCGAGCAGATCGAGATGCGCCAGGTCCGCTTCGACCAGAACGCGGCCGGCGGGAATTTCGGCATCCAGGATAGGCGCGCCTTCCAGGTCGATGCGGATGCTTCGGGGTGAGAGCATCTCGTCGACCTGCATGCCGATGGCCGGAACGTCGACACCGAGATCGCCGAAAAGCTCGCGGCGGACGCCGTCGGCGAGTGCGGCGAATTCGGGCTCCGCAATCGCGTCCGCCAGTTCGGAGCCGAGGCGTGCGACCACGCGATACGAAGCGGGCAGCGTTGCGGTCGGAATTGCGGAGCTGCCCCGTTGTTCCTGCACCTCGATCAGGTGGGTGTCCTTGGGTTCGGAGTCCTGCGTGCTGCGGCGATTGATGGCATAGGCGCCTGTGCCGAAGCAGGCGCCAAGCACCAGGAACACGATGGAAGGGAAGCCCGGCACCATGGCAAGGCCAACCATGATCACCGCCGCGAGGGCAAGCGCACGCGAGTCTCGCAGAAGCTGGCTGGTTATCTGCCGGCCGAGATCGCCGGTCCCGTCCGCGCTGCCGACGCGCGTCACCATCGTGCCGGCGGCGACGGCGACGAGCAGTGCCGGTATCTGCGCCACCAGCCCGTCACCCACGGTGAGCAGCGAGTAGGTCGCTGCCGCATCGCCCAGCGACATGTCGTGCTGCAGCGTGCCGACAGCGAAACCGCCGATAAGGTTGACCAGGATGATCACAATCCCGGCGATGACGTCGCCCTTGACGAACTTCATGGCGCCGTCCATCGCGCCGAACAGCTGGCTCTCGCGCTCCAGCTGCTGGCGCAGACGGCGTGCTTCCGCCTGATCGATATCGCCGTTGCGCAGTTCCGCATCGATGCTCATCTGCTTGCCCGGCAGCGCGTCGAGCGTGAAGCGCGCGGCCACCTCGGCGACGCGTTCCGCACCTCGCGCAACCACGATGAACTGCGCGACGGTGATGATCAGGAAGATGACGAGGCCGACCACAATGCTGCCGCCGACGACGAAGGTGCCGAAGGCGGTGATGATCTCGCCGGCGTCGGCCTGGAGCAGGATCAGCCGCGTCGTCGTGATCGTGATCGCCAGCCGGAACAAGGTTGCGATGAGGATGACCGACGGCAGCGACGAGAACTGCAGCGGATGAGAAACGTAGAACGAGGCCAGCAGAATGAGCACGCTGATGGCGATATTCGCGGTGATGAGAATGTCGACGAGAAATGTCGGCAATGGGATGAGCATCATCACCACGGCCACGAGCAACAGGACGGCGATGACCAGATCGCTGCGGCGCGACAGCCTGGCAAGGAACTGCAGAAGCCGCTCCGACACGGTCATGGTCATTCAACGCCTCGTTGCGACAGGAAGCGTAGCAAGGCGCTGTGAGCCTCCGCCTTGCGCCCGGCCACCAGCAGGGCGCGGCTCTTCAGCAATGTAAGCGCCGGGTGGTCCATTCCTTCCAAGGTCTCCAGCCTGGCAATCGTGGCCAACGCCTTTTCCGCCTCGCCATCAAGTATGAGCAGGTGCGCCAATGTCCTCAGGAGACCGGCATTTTCCGGCGCCAGCTGTGCGGCGATGAGCAGGTACGTCGCGCCCCGCTTGGCCTGCCCATGACACCCGTAGAGATAGCCCAGGACATGCAGCAGATGGACCGTGTCGTGCGGGTTGGTCAGATCTCGATTCCTTCCTGCATGCGACCAAGCAGATCGCGATGACGCTCGATCTCACCCTCGATCAGCGCTCTGGCGAGCGTCTTGAGCTGCTCGCCGCCCTCAAGGTCAGGAACCAGGTTCGTTATGAAGTGCTGGAGAATAGGCACGGAGCGGCGCAGGATGGCCGGCTCCGGAATAGTGGGCATGACGAAGTTGATGAGTATGTCATCCAACGATTCTCCTGCCGCATCTCGAGAGGCTTGGAATTCCGCCGTTTCAGGCCTTTCGGCGGCCGCTGCCGATTTCGTCCCCTGAGGGCGCTTGGCGCCTTGGTCGACGCCATTCATCCGCCGCCGGTTGATTGTCTGCGCGCGCACGCCTTCCGCCTGATGCACGTCGCGGCCGGCAGTGTCCATCCTGGCCGAATCGAGGCGCGGCCCTTCGAGCCGGCGGTTCACGGATATTTCAGCGCGACCGTGGCGCCGCCCTTGGTCAGAAGAAGTTCCGTCTCGCCGATGTGCTTGATGGTCCAGCCGTCAGCCGTGAATGCACCTTCGTGATAGCGCGCGCCATCGGCTGCGATGACGTAAGGCCGCTCGCCATACCAGATCGCCTGCAGCATCAGACGCGGCGCCTGTTGCGCGTCGCCGATCATGACATTGGACACCAAGGGGACATGAGCGCCGAACGCCTGGTCGAACCAGGATTGCGTTTCCGTCCAGACATTACTCTTGTCGCTCGGGATCATGCCAGAAACCACCAGGCGCCCGGGCGATCGCTGGACGGTTACGGTGCTTATACCGGACTGATCGAGACGCTGTTTGAGCTGGTTTTCCGCTTCGGCGGCGGTCTGAATCTGCGCTGGCGATGAATCGTCCAGCACTTGCTGGTCCCGCTCGCCGGCGAAAGCCATTCTGACCGGTTGATCGTCTTTAGAGGACGCCTGCGTGCCAATGTCGGACTTGGCGAGTGAGAAATCGGACTTGGCGAGAGAGAACCCGTTGGCAGCGACGGAAATGGCGAAAACGGCAAAGAGAACGCTGCCTGCAATCAGCATGGGGCGATTGCCGATCGACCACCGGCTCGAGGGCTGTTCCGGATTGACCAGCCGGATGCGGGCGTCGCCGATACCGATGACGAGCGGCAACCTGCAGCGGCTGCCCTGGCCTTCACGGATGAATTCGCCTGTGGCGAGCGCGACATCGCCGCCGACGGCTTCGATTTCAAACTGGCTGCCCTTGCGCCGCAGTCTCGCGTGGATCGGAGCGATGCCGCCATCCCTGAGGACAACGTCCGATTCGGTGCTGGAGCCGATCGTATACAGGGGCCCAACCAGACTGAGTTCGGCGCCGGCATGAAAACCGTGGGTCACGCTGAGCGCGACGGACCGTGCCGTTGCCGGCGATGGGGAAATGATCGATCGGAGCCGACGCCCTGGCGCGGCATTGAGATATCTGCCGATAGGACTAGCGGTCATGCCACTTCATCTCCCCGCCGATGAGGATTTCAAATGCAGCCGGACGATGGCGCTTGGAAATTACCGCCATGCGAGTACGCCGCCGGTTGCTCGCGGCGGCGCATGAGTTCGTGCATCTCCTGCGTCAAGCCTTTTCAGCCGACTCGCCGAGCGTCTTGGCGGTGCTCATCAGCATGTCGTGCTGGGATTTTGCCATTTCTTTCGTGATCTCCAGGCTGAACATGCGCTCCTGCTGCTTGATCATCTTGTCCAGGTTTTGTTCCGGCGAGCCTGTAGAGCCGGACGTAATGGGAGGGGTAGCAGCCATCATTGTCTCCTTGAGGGGCTATTCAGGTTGCGAGGCCCGGGCTCACGCCTGCGGCCCCGGACTTGCTATAACAACTTAGGGCAGGACGATCGGAAATGAAAGTCCACTTGGAATATTTGAGGCATGTTTGTTCCAACCGTTGCGTTTCAGGCGCTCACGGCGTAGCCTGATCGACGGGGTTTTCATGGGGTAATGGGAATGGAAAAAGGTCCTTTGGCGGAGCTGTTGGTCGAACGGTTTGAGAATATGCCGCCGCAACTGCGGGTGGCGGCGCGTTTCGTGCTGGATCACCCCAAGGATGTGGCGCTGATGTCGATGCGCGAGCAGGCGCAGCAAGCCGGCGTT
This sequence comes from Mesorhizobium dulcispinae, assembly GCF_033977345.1. Classification (NCBI taxonomy): domain Bacteria; kingdom Pseudomonadati; phylum Pseudomonadota; class Alphaproteobacteria; order Hyphomicrobiales; family Phyllobacteriaceae; genus Mesorhizobium; species Mesorhizobium dulcispinae. Next base: position 131,090 of record NZ_JAVIIY010000008.1, on the reverse strand, counting down.
TCGCACAGCACGATGATGCGGCTGGCGCGGTGGCTCGGCCTTGAAGGCTATGAGGACATGCGCAGCCTTTATGCGCGCGCGCTGCGTGAGACGATAGCCGGAGAGCCGGCCCGACAAGGTGTCGAACGGAATGGCGATTCGGGGTATTCGACGGCCGGGGTCGTTGCCGACTCTCTCGCTGCCCAGATCTCAAGTCTTGGCGAATACGGCAACGCCATGCAATTCATCGCCGCCGCCGAGCTGCTTGCGGGAGCACGCAATCTTTTCGTTCTCGGCGCAGGCTCGGCTTATGCAATTGCCAGCCATTTCGTTCACATCATGTCGTTCGCAGCCGGCCGTGACCGCAAGGTGATGCTTGTCGGCGAGATAGCCGGACACGGCCTGGATGCGCTTCAGCATGCGGGGCGCGGAGACGTGCTCCTTGCCGTGGGCATGTCGCCCTATGAACGCATGACGATAGAAGTGGCGCGCCAAGCGGCCCGGCAAGGCGTCGGCGTGGTGGCGATCACCGACAGCAGTGTGTCGCCGCTGACCCGGATCGCGCGGGAAGCAATCGTCGTTACCTCAAGTTCGCAATCGTTCTTCCGAAGCATGTCGCCGGCGTTCGCCGCCGTCGAAATCCTGGCGGCGTTGACGGCAGCGCGGTCCGGAACCAATGCCGCGGAACGAGTGAAGCAGTCGGAAGAGCAGCTTGCTGCTTTCGGCGTCTATTGGAAGCCTCCTCGATAACAACGGAAAGGTTGCGATCGGGACGGGCGTGACGGTGGCCAAGCTGCCGGCAACAGTGATTTCCGGAGGTCGTCCAGATGGTTCGCCCGATAACCCTCACCAGGCCGCCGCTCCAGCCGCAAAAGGTCAATGCCAAGGCAGATGCGGCGCAGGTAGCGCGGCTGGAGGCGCAGGCAGCGGAGCTGCGGGAAGAAATCAGGCTTGCCAACAGAATGGGCGAGCGCGATTGGGCGGCACAAGCCCGCCAGGAATTGGCGCATGTAAACACGCAACTAAGTACCCTTCAGCCGCAGCCGGCGACGGTTCCGGCGACGCCGGGCGTCAATGTCGTGAACGCCAGCAACGGCACATCCGGCAATGGAACGACGGTTACGCCAGCCCTCTTCACGCGGCCTGATTCGGCGCTCGCGCTGACGCCGGTGGACCTCGATGGCGGCAAGCCCGAAGACGGTGCCGCGGCAGCGACGACTGCCCGCGACATCGTCAAGGACGTCACCGGCGGCAAAAGCATCGACCAGATTGCCGCTGCGCGCGGCATGACGCGCGAACAGGTTATCACTGCGCTCAGGTCCGGCGGAATGACCGTGTCGACGACTGACCCGACGAGCGGCAATGGCGACGTGCAGGCGACGAAAATCACGGATGCCAGCGGCCGCACCGTCACGCAATATTACGACTACCAGCATGACAGCTACTATGCGACCGTTCAGGCGCAGCCTGACGGCGCAGCGACCACCACGCCGACCCGGGATGGGCTCGGGCGCAAGGAAACCAGCAGCTACAATTCAGACACTGGCGCCATAACGACGCGATATGAGGACGATCTCGGGACAGGAACCGTCACCGAGCGGACGTCATTGCCCAACGGTGCGTCGGTGGAAAAGGTGACGCCAGGCGCCGGCCCCTCTCTTCCCGTGACCACCGTCACAGGACCGGACGGCCACAAAACCATATTGGCGCCCTCCCAGGATCCGGGCGGATCCAGCACGCAGGGCATCAAGCACGACCTTGCCGACGGAAAAAGCATCGACCAGATCGCAAAGGAACATGGCCTCACCAACGACCAGGTGATCGCCGAATTGCAAGCCGCCGGATATCAGGTCACGAGCACCAGCAGCAGCGACGGGCAGTCGATCGAGATGGTCGATCCGCGCACCGGCGACAAGACCGTCTACTCTCGCGACTACCAGCACGACGCGCGCACCGTCACGACCACGGCGGACGGCAAGAAAACGTCGGTATCCATCGATGGCAAAGGAACCGAAACCAAGACCGTCACCGACCAAGATGGCCGGGTGACGACGACCACCACCGAGAAGATCAATGGCGGCAAGCCGGTCGAGTACGAGGTCAAGCCGGACGACAATCTGACCCAGATTGCGCGGCAATATGGCGTCACGCTGGATGACCTCAGGCGCACGAATCCGGAGCTTTTCGGTTCGTCGCGCGACCCGAGCACAATCCATACAGGCGAAAAAATTACCATCGACAACGGCACCCGCACGACGGTCGAGGTCACATTCAACGGCTATACGCTGACCACCAAGCCCGATGGCAGCATGACGCTGCATAACAACACCACCGGCACCGACCTGAAAATCGAGGCGGGAAGCACGCAAGAAGCCCTGGCCAGGACGCTGCTGGCGGTGAACCCCAACAGCAGCGACCCCAAGGTGGCAAAAGAGGGCGAGGTCGTGAAGACCTTCGTCGAGGGGCTGTTGGCAGGGGAGACCCTGCCCAGCCTGATCGATGCCGCGGAAAAGGCCGGACAGGACAAACAGGCCCTGATCGACAAATACCACCTGGGTACGCCCGCCAAGCCCAAGCTTGACGGGCAGAACAGGGTTGTCGATCCATTTGGCGATCCACCCCAGGGCAACGCACCCTCCGGTGGAAAATGGATGCCGATGAAGATAGATGGCGTCTGGAGGTGGGTCGATCCCCAGGTCGCCCAGGCCATCATCAACGAGAACGTCGCACTGTCGCGCATCACCGAGACGCGGGCTCTGGCAGGCCAGCGGCAGGAGCAGTTCAACGTCGATCTGCTCGATCCTGCCTACAAGGATGCCGTCGACGGCGCGCAAACCATCATAAACAAGGCACTGGAGCCTCACGGCCTGCAATGGACGCCGCAGAAACCCAAGGGCACCCTCGCCGATGCGCAGGCGCGGCTGACCAAAGCCAACACCCTTCTGCAGAACGCACAGGATGCCCGAGGCGAGTATGAGAATGCCGGGCGCGTCCTCAAGGAGGCCATTGCCGCGCAAGGCAAGCTCACTCCTCTGGGCGATCCGAATGCGCCGTCGGTCAAAGCGCGGGGCACTCCCGACCTTGATCCGAAATACGACCAGGGCGTCGCCGACCATAGCGCCGTCGACAAGCTGTTTTCCGATGTCGGCCTGCATCTGAGCAAGGGCGACAAGCTAACCATCGATTACCTGGTTGGGCAGGCCGAACTCGCCGGCGTTCCGGCGGACTCCAAGGAATACAAGGACCTCAAAGCCCTGCAGACGACGGCAGGCAACCAGCTCGAATTGGCCCAGGCCTACCAGAACTATTTCGACGCCCATGCCGATGCCGCACAGGTCAACGCGCGGCAGACGGACCTCGAGCAGAAGCTGGCTACCGAATATCTTGGTAAACAGAATTTCAACTTTGACGAGAAGTACAATCGCATCAATGGCGACTACCTCGGGCACTACAAGAACTCGACGCTCGAGATCCGTGACGGCCAGCTCTGGGTGGTCAACCATTTCGATGAGGGAACCACTGAACAGCAGCTGACCTATAGCTTGAACGACAAGCATGTCAGGGGCGAATATCGCGATCGCCAACTCAACAAAGATTGGCAGGCGCTGCTGGCCGGCTACGACTCCAACGCAAAAATTTGCACGGCAAATGGCCTGCAATCGGTGAGGTCCAGCGAGGAGCAGGCGGCAAAGAGCCTCAACGACGTCCTGGACCGGCAGCTCGGCGACAGCCTCGCCGATCTGAACGCCAAGCTGCCGACGCTGCAGACCAATTTCGACAATGCGCTGACGCATCACAAGCCGGGATCGGTCCATGCTCCCGAAGGCACGCTGCCCAACGGCGTGCAGCCGGTCGAGATCGACGTCGGCGGGCAGACGATCAAGGTGGCGCCGGACGTTGCCCAGAACTACAAGCAGAATGGGATCGACGCCCTGACTCAGGGCGGCAAGGCGATCTGGATCGACCTGAACACGCAGGATGACGACAAAAGTGGCCGCTGGGTCGATCCCGAACTGGCGGTCGCCAAGCTCAGGCTGGAGGCGACAAGGCTTCAGATAAGTCAAATCCAGGATCTGCGCAGACAGTTGCAGGGCTTCAACGACTATCACGAGCTTCGGCTCAGCGAGCCGTCTCTGCTGGCCGATGACAACACCACTGTCGACAAAACCTATCTGGACGAGCACGAGCAGCAGACGCTCGACGCCATGTATCAGCCGAGATTCCAGCAACTGCTCAACAGAGGCTACGACAAGGAGTTCCACCAACAGCACGGCACGGATCTAGATACTATGGTAGCCAAAACGCTCGGCCTGGACAGTTCGACCGATGACGGCCGCGACGCGATAAAGAATGTGACGGACGAGATCCGCGATATCGGCGGCGACAACCCGTATGTGCGTCGCGTGCCGATCTTCTATGTCGACGACCAGGTTGGAACGCAACAGGTCACGCTGTTTGCGGTGAGCGACGGGCACGGCAACACCCGCTACGTCGACGCGACCGGCAAGAAGTTCGACGACCTCGGCGATTTCCAGGACAACAACAGCCAGTTTAGCGAGAGCGGCAAGCTCGTCGTTCCCAAAGGCCTGGAAATGAAGGTGGGCGCCGACGGCAAGATCGCGCTTGAAGTTGTGAAGGCCCGCAACGTCTCGGTCTGGGACAAGGTTGTCGATCCGGTGGTCGGCATCGGCACCGGCATTGCAACCATCCTGTCGTTCACGCCGGCCGCGCCGGTCGCCGCACCGCTGGCCTATGCGGGCGCGGCCTATCTTGGAACGAGGGCGGTCATAAACGAGGTGAACCACCTGGACCATGGCGGCGAGTGGTACGATAGCGAGTCGCTGACGAACATCGCCAGCGCAGCAACCACGGCGCTGCCCATGGCTTCCAGCGGCCTGCGCACCATCGGCATGGCGGCGAAGAGTGAGTCATTCTTGGCAGGCGTTGCCGCCACCCCCCGCGCCTTCGCCGGCAGCATCGGCGCAACACGATCGAACTGGGCGTTGGCATCCGAAACCCGCACATACATGCAATCGACCGCCGGACTGAACAAGGCAGCGTGGGGGATGGATGTCGGCTCGGTGATTGTCGGCTCACCGTTGCTGGCAACATCTGCTTACGATCTCGCCGCCAACGGAGACCAGATGAACGGTCTCCAGCTTGCCAATGCGCTTACGGGTCTCGGCACCGGCGTCACCGGCACGGGGCTCGGCATCCATGGTCTGCGGACGATGCGGCCAGGAACGGGCACGCAGGACCCCAACGCTCCCGGCGCTGATGCCAATCCGCCGCCCGGCGGCGACGGACCGTTCCACCAGCCGCCCGGCGGCAAAGGACCGTCGAAACTGGCGCTGGAACCCGGGCCTTCGGGGCATCCGATGGATGTGTACGAAATTGGCGCCGACGGCGTTTACAGGCCGACCGGAGAACAGGTCTTCCACGATCCCAGCCACCCGGTGATTCCAGGAGAGGTGATCAAGACCGATGACGGCAGCGGCAATGGCTCGACGGCGTCGCCGGACCGCGATCCCGATGGTTCGACTGCCTCCGGCACACCGCACCTCGCCGACGGCGATCCCATCGTCGTGCCGGGCGCGCCGACAGGAAAGGATGGGCCGGTACGTCTTGTCTGGGATCCCGAGACGCGCAGCTTTGCCGGCATGCCCGAGCGAGACACGAGCGGCTACATCTACACCAGCGGCAAGGATCCGAAGACGCCGTCGGCCTATCTCGACGGCCTGACCGTCGAGCAGCTCGTCAACCGCTATGAACAGGAGAAAGGCTATTATTCCAGCCGCGAGATGGCCGAGCGTTATGGTCCGGACGGGGTTCAGATACCGCGCACGCCGCTTCGCGAGACATTGCCCGACTTCCGCGTCGGCGTCACCTTCCGGGTCCGGCTGAACACGGGCCAGGCGTTCGGGATCGGGTCGCCGACCGTTGCTGCCGTTGGCTTCGGCGTCGGCACCAAAACCGATTTCGGTATGATCGGATGGTCGATCGTCGACAGCGTCAGCCAACGCAGCCTGACGCCGGTCAAGGACGCGCTCGGCACCCAGGGCGTCATCTCCTACAGGCCGCGCGAGTACAGGAACATCACCGGCCTCCAGGCCGGCGTCTGGCCTGTGTCCAATCAGACGGCCCTGCCGGTCCGTGCCAGCGATCTATCGGCGGCGGCGAGCAGGGCGTTGTTCAGCGACGGGACCGGCTATGACGCCAGACCGCTGGATGCCGCGATTGTCGGGATGACGCCGGACGGCGAGGGCACCGTGGTCGAGATGACCTACACGCCTTTGCTCGAAGGCAAGGAGGCTACCCTCGCGCCCGGCCAACACGATTTCTTTGGCGTGCCAGCGGAAAACAGCTCCGGCCACGTCACGCTGCAAGCCGCGCTGCCTTTCGATCGCGTCATGACCGAGACCAAGGCCGGCATACGCCTGCCGATCGCGGCCAATCATGTCGCGGCGGTCGATCAGATGCCGCGCATCGGTTTCGAGAAGCGTCCGGAAATGCCTGTCAAGGACACGCTGCAGCCGGGCGACATTGTGTCGGCGCAGGCGTTCGACCAGATACAGTCGGCCCTTGGTTCGACAAACCTGAAGATCCAGTTTGCCGTCAAGGACCCGGCGAAGGCATCCGAACTCGTCACGGCGATCGGGCAGGGCGATGGCATCCGGTCGATCCGCGACCTCGTCAAGTCCGGTCAGATCGATCCGTCGAACACGGTTTCTCTGGTCGATGAGCCGACGCTGAGCGGATTGCGGCTTTCAGCGGTGCCGGGCAAGTCGCCCACGGCGGACATTGTTTTGCTGACCGGCGAGAAGGCTCGCGTGGTGAACCCCGAGGCGATGCTGGTCGACGTCATCTTCAACGATCGCAACAGGCTGCCGGGCGCGCTGGGCTTCAATCCGGATCGGGTAGCCACCTCCGCGACCTACAAGGTGAAATCGACAGTGCAGTCCTGGCTTCCGGCGCGTTTCACTCCGGACGGCTCACCGCAGTCGCGCTACATGCCGAGCGCCGGTAACATCTACCGAAACCTCTATGGTTCCGACGGGACTCCGGCGACGCGCTACACGATCTCGTTCTCCACGCCTCCGTTGCCGGCAGGCGCCGTGGCATTCAGTGCCGAGGTGAGATTCCAGTACAAGTCGAAGGCGGCCAAGACCGCTTCCTCGATCGCCAAGAACGAAACCGCGACGCTGACTTTCGATCGCGCCGGCGGACAATCCGAGCAGGTGACGATCCCGGCCTGGCTCGCGCGTGCGGTGGAAACGTCTCGCGACGGCGCCTCGACGGCCATACCCAAGGGCGGCAAGGCCTCGCTGGACCAGTTCCTGGCCGACCTGCAGAAGACGGCGCGGCCGGATCAGCTCGTCGCGATCGAGCAGTTCAAGAGCGATTTCGGCGCTTCGATCGTCGATGGCGGTTTCATGCGCCAGGACGTTGCCGACGGCGTGCTGACGTTCCTTTCCTCGCAGGTGGGCAGCCGTCGAAGCGGGCCGATCCAGATAAGGGACGAGAACGGGCAATCGGTGACCGCCACCCGCTACGGACCGCTGCCAAAGAGTGCAGAGAACGTCTATGTGCCGCCGGCCAACGGGCCGCAAGCGCGTGGCGACGAACCGGAGTTGATCCACAAGTCGCATATTCTGTTCCGGGATCCGGAGACGGGAGAAGCATACGTCCTGCCGTGGATACGCGGCGCCTCCGAGGACCATGTGCCGGGCGGCCAAGGAACGCCAAAGGGAGAAGCGGTGCCGCCGGATGCAGCCAGGAAAGCCATCGAGGCGGCTCCACCGACAACCTACTCGCTGCAGCAGATCCGCAACATGCGGCAGCCCGAAAAGTGGAAGGCAGGCGAGATCTATACGCGCGAACTCAACGGGTCGCTTGGAGAGGCGCATTTTCCGGTCGAGGCCAACCCGGACGGTCCCTACGCCGTAACCGGCCAGGGCGGGCGTTACGTGGATGCGCCAGTCTTCAAGAGCCAGGATGTGATCGAGGCGATCGAGGTCAAGACCTACCATCGCTGGACGACGATCAACGGTGTCGCGCAGATGCGCGAAGTGCCGCTCACGCCGAAGCTGCAGGAACAGATCAACAAGGATGTGGCGCTGCGGAATGAGAACCCGGGCTATCAACCGCGCTGGGTTTTCCTCGACGCGCCGCCTTCAGCCGAGTTGCAAGGGGCGCTCGACGATGCCGGGATTGTCGGAAACATCTTCGGACACGACAAACCTGCCGCTGCAACACCGCAACCCCAATCCGCATCGACCAAGAGCGGTTCGAGCCGGACCATTCAGCTCGAGGACGAAAGCGGCAATGTGATTACGGCAACAATGCTGGGCACCGGGCCGAGCAGCCCGGAGCAGGTCTATGTTGCGCCCTCGGACGGCCCGCGCGTGTCGGGCGATGCCCCGGAGGTGGCGGACAAGACGCACATACTGGTGTACGACCCCGATACGGGCGAGGCCGTGGTGCTGCCCTGGATACGCGGAGCTTCCGACGGTCACGTGCCGGGGAACAATGGACCGCTCACCCGGGACGGCGTCAGAGCGACCCCGCTTGATCAGGTGCCGGATCTCGTCATGGGCGATTTCCAGCCGAACCAGATTCCCTGGCTGAAGCGCGAGCAGGTGGCCGAACTGACGGAACAGCAGTTCCGCGACATGGATCAGGCCGGCTTGCTGCCCTCTCTGACCAAGAGCCAATTGCGGGGCATCCCGAAGGCAAAGACAGGCTATGTCCACATAGCGGGCCTCGCGGAGAGGCAGATTCCTTGGCTGACCGAGGGCCACATCCGCAATCTGACCGACCAGCAATTCCATGATCTCGGCACATCGGGTTTGATCCGCCACCTGACGAGACCACAGTTGCAGGCGATAAAGGGAGACAAAGTCGGGCTCGTCGACGTGTCGAAGTTGGATGCGCGGCAGGTGCCGTGGTTCAAGCCCGGCCAGGCCGCGAAGTTCACATCGCCGCAATTCAAGGATCTGGGCGAGGCTGGATTGCAGAAGAACCTCGTCGAGCGCCAGGTTCAGGCCATCCCTGAACCCATGATCGGTTCCGTGGACATGGCGAAACTCGATCCCAAGCAGGTGCCGTGGCTGACCGGGAAGCAGATCCCGGCGCTGACCCGCGATCAATGGGGCGCCTTCACGATCCACCACATCGAGGCCCTGACCCAGCCGCAGATCGAAGCGGTGACACCGAAACAGTTCGAGGAAATGAGCCCCGGCCAGTTCCGCAAGTTCACGCTTGAGCAGTTCGAATGGATGAGCGGGGATCAGACGGACGCCCTCTCCGTGCTGCAGCTGACGACCTTCCGGGCGACCCACAAAAAGGCGATGACGCTGGATCAGGCCGCCAGCGTCGACCTGGCGCTGAGCCATGCCAGGATGCGCGAAAACGCTCAGGCGCTCGCCACCTTTGGCGGCATGTCGACCACCTCCTACATGTTGTGGACTTCGTTGCCCCCAACCTGGACCGCCACTGCCGGAGCGGTGGCATTTGGCGTGCGAGGCTTCGTTTTCGGCACGCAGGCGATCTTCCCCAACGCAACCGCAAATCACAAGCCGTTCGGACGATTCCTCAACGCGCTCGGCGGAGCCACGTTCATTGCTGCAGCGCCAGGTGCCGCGACCGGGATGATCCAGGGCAAGGATCTCGTCGTCAACAGCACGTTCTCGCTCGGCAACGTCGTCTACGGCACGAAGTCGATGCTGCAGTCGTTCACCGGCAGGCCGGTGATCCGAAACCTGGCCGAGTATCTGGCTGGACCCGGCTATGTGCTTGGCTGCGCCGTCTATACGCTGCACTCCTGGCCGGCGCCGATCGCCACGGTCGCCGGCACCATGTTCACGTTTGGCTGCGCGGAGTTCTGGGCGTCGGCCATAAGGACGGACCGGATGAATCGCCGTTCGGTGCCGCGAACCGATGCCGATATCGCGGCGGCGGCGAAGTCCGACAAACGATGGGCCTCAGCGGATCGATGGACGCTGGGCATCACCTTCGGCATTGGAATGCTTCTCTTCTCTCTGGACTCCCTGCTCGCGCAGCCCTGGGACCCGAAAACAACCGCTCTGCCCGATCCGAAGAAACCGGATGGCGATACGTCGTCCCAGCAGCCGGACGATCACTCGGATGTTCCAGGCAAGCCGAAGACCCCGCCCGAAGACTTCCCGCAACTCGTCGTGTCGGCGGATGACGGCCTGAATTTGCGGAGCCAGCCCGAGGGCGATTCTGCCGTGGTGACGGTTCTGCAACCCGGCACGTTCGTAGAGCAGACGGCGAAGCCTTCGACCGATCCGTCAGGAGAGGCCTGGATACCCGTCGAAGGGTTCGGACCGGACGGCAAAAAGCATAGCGGCTGGGTCTCGGGCGACTATGTCGAGGTTCATCCCGCGGGCAGCAGCAATCCGGAGGGTCGCACGAATCCGACCCTGGAGAAAGACGGCTATCGGTGGGTCGAAGTCAGGGACGGCGACAGCATACGCCTGATCGCCAAGGCGCATTCAGCCGATGTGGCGGATACGGTCGTGCTCAACATGGATCATATTCTGAGCCCGGATATGATTTTCTCCGGCGACCGCATCTACCTGCCAATAGCGTCGGTCGGCTGAGACGCCACGGGCTCAACTCGGGAGTTGTTGGCAGCCTGCGCCTCGCCGATTCTCGCGGCATATGCATGTGCGATGCAACCGGCCAGCTTTGCCGCCCGCTCCGCTATCGGATTGGATGGTTCGGAGGAGTACGAGGCGGTGAACCGCAGGTCGGAGGGATGCCATTCACAGTCAACGATGCGCAGCGTGCCGTTGGCGGTATGATCCTGGACGACCTCCCTGGGGAGGGAGGCGATGCCGATCCCATTCAGCGTCATCTTGATGGAAGCGGCCAGCGAATTGGCTGGAAAGATGCGCGGCGTCGCTTCGAGTTCGCCGGTCAACTTGCGGTAAAGTTCGCTGTAGGGTCTGGTCGTGCGCGCGTAGCTGATGATTGGGAATTGCATCAGGTCGTTCAGCGTCAGCTTGCCTCGGTTGGGCAGTTTCAAGGCAGGCGAGCAGACCCATACGAGGGGAAAGGATGGCAACTCCATATTCTCGATGCTGTATTCCAGAATAGGCCCCATCAGCACCGCAAGATCGAGCCGGTGGGACATCAACTCGTTGCGAAGGGTCGTCGTTGTGTCGACGACGATATCCGTATCGACAAGCGGATAGTTCGCCTGCAATTCCTTGAGGAAATCCGGAAGCCAGGTGTGCACGATGGTCTCGGCAACCCCGAGCCTGAGCACTCCCGCGGTCTCCGAAAGAGAGTTTGCCGTCAACTGCAGCTGTTCGGCCACGCGCAGGACCCGTTGCGCCGGCGGCAGCAGCCTTTGTCCCTCGGCGGTCAGTCTTACGGTGCTACTCTGCCGCTCGAATAACTTGGCGCCGAGCGCTCCTTCCAAACTGGCAATTCGGGTCGAGACCGCTGGCTGTGTTGTGTTCAGGCGTTCCGCAGCCTTTCGGAAGCTTCCGAAAGTCGCCACCAGAAGAAAGGTTTCGAGCTGCTTGATGTTGAAAGGGATCACGATTCAATGCCGGACAATAATCTGGGCGCCGATCTTCACTCGGTCATATAGGTCGATTACATCGTCATTGGTCATTCTGATGCAACCAGAGGAGTTGGCCTGTCCGACGGTCCATGGCTGATTGGTGCCATGAACGCGATAAAGCGTGTTGCCGATGTAGAGCGCACGCGCGCCCAACGGGTTGTTCGGCCCTCCCGCGACAAGAGCGGGCAGGAAGCGGCCTTTCGACGCTTCCCTGGAGCGCATTTCGGCCGGCGGCCGCCAATCCGGCCAGTCCTTCTTGCTCGAAATCGTGTCGCGGCCGGACCACTCGAGCCCCTCCTTTCCGACGCCCACCGCATATCGCAGGGCCTTGCCGTCCCCCAGAATGTAGTAAAGGCGTCGCTCCGTGGTGTCGATCACAATTGATCCCTCCGGTTGAGCCTCACCGAAATCAACGATCTCCCTAGCGATTGCCGACCACGCAGGCCGCATTTCTCCACCAGCAGCCCGGTCGGGAGCGGATGGCGAGACCAGCACATTTCGGGCTTGATCGTAGCTCCAGCTTCGCGGGTCATAGCCGCTATTCGATTGACCCTGCGCCGGCGTCATGGCGGCAGTCAACGTGGCCGCGACTAGAACCGAATTACCCAAGCCCCTCACGAGACGCGAACCGGCCAGGATCCAGCGCCCAGTGCCGGCGGGATCATTTAAGCTCGAGAGAAGGTACTTCTGTGCCGCCACCCAGGCCGATCCCTTTCATATTCGAGCATGGAGCCGGCGACCAAGAACCGCTTCTGCCTGATTCCATGCGCACCATATCGCTTTGCTCACCGTTCGCAACATTTGGAACCAACTACACATCTGCAATCCAATTGGACTTCCAATTTGGCAACGCGCGCGATAGGATGAACTCGGCGGGTAAACCATGACACGGGCGACGCGGGCTATTGCTCCGCGCCCCTGCGATAGGACCCAATGTTGACGGCACGCGGTACCTGCCATGTGCACCAGTCGTCGAAAGCCAACGCTGCCTTCGTGGCCGGCGGCATCGCGGTGATTCTGATGTTCGGCCTTGCTGATTCGCCGGCCAATGCCGCCGAGCCGCGCTGGCCTCCCGGTCCCTACAAATACATCACCATCGATCAGTCGGTGACGGATGCGCTTGTCGAGCTTGGCCGCAACATGCGGGTGCCCATGCGCGTCAGCAAGCTTGTAAAGGGGCGCCTGAGTGACGGCATGCCCGTTGGAACGGCCCGTGAGTTTCTCGAAGAGATTTGCAATCGATACGGCCTCGTCTGGCATTTCGACGGTATCGTCATGAACGTCGCGACCGAAGCGGAGGTCCAGACGGAGATGATCCCGCTTGACGCCAATACGGCTGCCGACGCGGAAGATCGGCTTTCGCGACTGGGCGTCCTCGATCCGAAGTTTCCGGTGAAGGTTTCCAGGCAGGACGACGTCGTCTCGGTATCGGGGCCGCCGTCCTATATCGAACTCGTCAGGAAGACGCTCGGAGTTCCGGCCGCACAGGGCGCCAAGCAGGAAGCGGGCAAGGTTGCTTCGGTCCGCGTTTTTCGCGGAAGGCAGGCGGAGGCGCAAAATGTCCCCTCCGCAAAACCGATTAAGGAATAGGAGGGCAGCTTCATGCAGATCGCGCCGATTGGAGCCCTGGAGGCCACGCTGGCAAACTTGACCACCAGCATAGGCTCGCAGCAGCAGATCAACGCGGGCGCGGCGGCGCAGCCGGGCAACCGAATGGCAGGCGCCAAGCAGGAAGAGCACGAAGCCGCGCGGCCCAACGCGCCTGAGCGCGGCGATGTCGCCACACGCGCAGGCCAGCAAGTGGCGCAGGCATCGTCCGGAGCCAATCCGGCAATGGCCGGCCAGTCTCCCAAATCGGAAAAGACCGAGCCGATCATCGAGCGCAAACTCTTCGACTATCTGGCCGAGGTGGAGAAGTCCGGAGGGGGAACGGTCGCGGATCCCTCGGCCCTGTTCGGCTCCGCTGTTCAGTCGCTGGAAGGAACCATGCAGCAGGTCCAGAAGGCGCTCGGCAGGGCGAACACGCCGGCGCACGCTGAAACGGCCGCCACGCAGGATGCCGCACCGTCAGGCAAAGAAGCCGAAAATGCTCCGGCAAAGAATGCCGAGCAACTGCTCGAACGGTCCATTTCGGTGATGTGGGCGGCAGCCAATCTCGAAGTCGTGACGAGCAGCGTGAAGGCCGTGACTTCGTCCACCAGCACCCTGATCAAGCAACAATAGGCGCTGCGGAGTGTTCGTGCCCGAATTGGTCCTACCTCGGCGGTCAGCGCTGTTCAGTCGATGCGTCGCCGGGTGCCGCGTCGCGCTTGTTGTCGTGGGCATGCTTATGCTCCAGGCCTGCTCGGTGGAGCTCTATTCCAACCTCGATCAACGGCAGGCCAACGAGATCGTGGCGACGCTGATGCGTCATGGGATTCCGGCCCAACGCGAGGCCAGCAAGGACGGCAAGATGACGGTTTCGGTACAGAAGGGCCGTTTTGCCGAAGCCATGGCTATCCTTGACGAAAGCGGTTTGCCCAAACAGGAGTTCCAGTCGCTCGGCGAGGTGTTCAAGAGGGGCGGGCTTGTGTCCTCGCCGGTGGAAGAGCGGGCGACGATGATCTATGGCCTAAGCCAGGAGCTTTCGCAGACGATCTCGGACATCGACGGCGTGCTTTCCGCGCGCGTTCATCTCGTTCTGCCCGAAAACGATCCGCTGAGACAGCAGCTGGTGCCGTCATCCGCCTCCGTCTTCATCCGGCATCGGGCATCCGTGCCGATGAATGCGTTGATCCCACAGGTCAAGATGCTGGTGGCCAAGGGTATCGCCGGGCTGACCTATGACAACGTCTCCGTCACGCTCATTCCGGTCGCCACGACAGCCCCGGAGCAGGACTCCGAGGCAGGGTTTACAACCTTCCTTGGCCTCTGGCTGCATCCGGACAGCGTGGCGGCCGCGATGTGGCTGTTCTACGGCATGGCGGCGGCGATAGTCGCGCTGGCTGCGCGGTTGGCCTACCTGCAGTGGTACCGACGACTCGGTGTCTATGCCCTCGACGCTTCCGCAATAGCTGTGAAGAAGACATGATCCGGGCCCGCTCGGCGCAAGCCGCCAGCCCGCAGTGGCAGGCATTCGTCTCCGGCCCTGCATCCTATGCGGACGCGGCCCGGCTCTCGGACTGCTTTGACGGGGCGATCGGCGAAGCCGCGTGCCATCGCATGCTGCAGTCGCAACGCCTGCATGAGCGGTTGTCGAAGCTTCTGCTGGAGCGTTACCGCCTCTCTTGCGCGGTCGATGAACCGTCCGACGAAGTGGATCGGGCGATCGCCCTGTCTTCGGGCGAGGAACTGGAGGACCTCGCGCTTCGCTCGGGAGCAATCTACTGGGCCGGCAGTGTTGCCGCCGTCATCGACGGACGCGAGGCCGATGCGCTGCAGGCGGCGCTCGGCGTGGATCTCTGTACTTTCGCAGTCGCCAACCGTGACCTGGCCGGTCCAGTGCGGCCGTTGGAGCCCTTGGAAGATATCCGCCATCGTGTCTATGCCGATGGCCTGAGCTGCCTTGGCGGGTGGTGTCAGGCAATGCCTGGCGAGACGGGCATGCGCGTTCGCCTCAAGCTCATGCCGCATGAATTCGTCGACCGGACGGCCAAGCCGTTCGTCGAGTGCGGTCCGGCGATCGTCCGGCGCGCGATGGGGTTGACGTGATGGTCGAACCGGACGCTGCGACCAACGATATGCCAAGGCGGCCTTACGCCCGCATTCTGCGCGCCGCCGAGGCGCGCGCCTGGCAGGATGGCTATGCATTTCTCGATGGGGCGAGGCGTGATGCCCACCAGATGCGCGACGCCGCCCGGCGAGCCTATGCGGCCGAATACGCGCAGGGCTACGAAGACGGCAAGGCGCAGGGCGATGCCGATGCCGCCCGGCTGATAAGCGAAACGGCGGTCAAGGTGGATCGCTATCTTGGCGGGTTGGAAGCCGAAGTCACCAGTCTCGCCCTCGATGTCGTCAGGCGGATTTTGGGAGAATTCGACGTCGGCACGCTTGTCGCCAAGGCAGCAGGACAGGCAGTGACCGATATTCGCCGGGCCAAATATCTGAAGGTCCGCATCCATCCCGCATCCGTGGACCGGGTTCGCGAAGAGCTGGACGCGGCCTTGCGCAAGAGTGATCTGGGCATGACGGTCGAAATCGATGTCGACGATGCGCTGGCGCCGGCTGCTTGCATACTCTCGACCGATGTCGCCGTCATTGACGCCAGCATTGACGCTCAGCTCGATGCCATCGCCACCGCAATCTCGTCAAAGGCCGAGGCGCCGGCATGACAGGTCTAGCAATCGATATCGAAGGCCGTCTGGCGTCCATCATTCCAAATCTCCGCTCCGGCCTGCGCGACGATTCCAGCCGCCCTCGGAAAGGGCGTGTGCGGCGGTTGATCGGGACGGTCATCCACGCAACCGTCGAAGAAGCCCGGATCGGCGAGATATGCGAGCTAGTCGACCCCAAAACCGGCAGGACGACCAAGGCGGAAGTCGTCGGGCTCATGGATGAGATGGCGATCCTTGTTCCGTTAGGCGATCTGGCCGGCCTTTCAAGCCTGACCGAGGTCGTTGCGACCGGAAAGGACCAGCTGGTGCCCGTCGGTCCCGGCCTTCTGGGCCGCGTGATCAGCGCTTTCGGAGAACCATTGGATGGCAAGCCGCTTTCGGCGGAAGGCATTGTCGGCAGCTATCCCGTCAATGCCTATCCGCCATCCCCGCTGGAGCGCAGCCTGATTTCCGAGCCGATCCAGCTTGGGATCCGCGTCCTTGATGGGCTGCTCACCTGCGCGCGCGGACAGCGCGTCGGCATCTTCGGCGAGCCTGGTGTCGGCAAGTCGATCCTGCTTTCCGATATCGTCAGCGGCACCGACGCCGATGTCGCCGTGGTTGCCCTCGTCGGCGAGCGCGGGCGCGAGGTGCGCGAATTCCTCGAACACCAGCTTGGACCGGAAGGGCGTCAGCGGGCGATCGTCGTCGTCGCGACGTCGGACCGGCCCGCCATCGAGCGCGTCAAGGCCGCTTATGTGGCGACCAGCATTGCCGAATATTTTCGCGACCAGGGCAAGCATGTGCTGTTGGCAATGGACAACATAACGCGGTTTGCCCGCGCGCAGCGCGAAATCGGCCTCGCTTCAGGCGAGCCGCCGACGCGGCGCGGTTTTCCCTCTTCGCTGTTCGCGGTGCTGCCGCGCCTGCTCGAGCGCTCCGGGCCCGGTCGCGTCGGGTCCATCACAAGCCTCTACAGCGTCCTCCTGGAAGGCGATGGCACGCTGGATCCGGTCGCTGAGGAAATTCAGGCGCTGCTCGATGGCCATGTCTTCCTGTCGAACGAACTTGCGCAGCGGAACCATTTCCCTGCCATCGACGTCCTGCGCAGCAGAAGCCGTCTGATGGATGCCGTCGTGCCGTCCACGCATCGGGCCGACGCCGGCCGTCTGCGCGAATTGCTCGCCCGCTATGCCGACATCGAACTTCTCTTGCGTGTCGGTGAGTATGAAAAGGGCAGCGATGCCGTGGCGGACGAGGCGGTGGCGAAGAACGACGCCATCAACGCCTTCCTGCGTCAGCCGTCCGCCATGCACGAGAGCATCGAGAAGACTCGCCAATTGATGCGGGAGATCGTCGGATGAAGGAGCCTGACATGATCGCCCGATTGAGCGACCTCAGAAGCCGCCGTGAAGAGCGCGCCAGGCAAGATGTGATCAGAAGGCACGCGGCGGCGCAGCGGGCGGCAAGGCAAGGCCAGGAGGCCGCCGCCGCGGTGACGGATCACCTCGAGCGTATGCTCGACGCCGAAGATGCGGCCTTCGGCGCGCTCGTTGGCCAGCCGGTAAAGGCTGCCAGCCTCCATCGGCTCCAGGGACGGTTCGAGGGCGCCGCGAGAAAAACCGATGAGTTGCGGGAAAGCGCGAAGACTGCGGCGCTCGCCGAGCAGCGACGACATGCCGAGTTGTCGGTGGCTCGCAACGATCACCGCGCGAGCATGAAGGCTGTAACCAAGCTGGACAGGCTGTCGGAGCAACTGGCCAGACGCAACGTGAGTCGTCGCCTGGCCCTGGCCGAGCTGTCCGAGGAAGAGGAGCGCGGCCAGTCGCGACTGCCCGCGCAACGATAGCCCAATCCGTGATCGATATGAATGTGATGCCTCAAGACGTCGCGCCGGCGAAAAGGAAAGCGCGGGTAAAACCGGCGAAACGGACCGCCGCACGTGCAAGCGGTGGAGAACGGCTGACGCTGGAAATTGTCGCGCCCGTGGATGTTGGGGCGTTGAACGCCTTCTACCGTCGCCGCAACGCCACGCAGATCACGATTGCGCAGAAGGCCATGGCGATCGCAGCCATCTGGCCGGCGCCCGGCGCTGCGGACCAGCCGCAATGCTCGATCGGGTTCGCCGTCGGGGATATGGCCGCACAATTGCGCCTGCCGCTTTCCGTTGTCGAGCGAGGCCTCGCCAGGGTCGACGGATCGGTCGATATCAAACGGCTGGCGCCGGCTCATGCCGCGCTTCTGCTAGAGGCCGCGTTCGAAGATGATCTCGCGTGGATCGAGGGCAAGCTGGATGAGCGGATCGCGATCATCTCCGTCGCACCGGAAGATGCAGTTTCCGGCGAAACTCCGTTCGCTTTTGTCCTGACCGGTAAGGATGAAACGATAGGCTGCGTCTTAACCGCAGATAATGCCGCTCTGGCGGTGCGGATCGGTCGCTTTCTCGACGAGCTCGGCAAGACCAGAGCGCCGGTCCCGGACGAAATTCCGCTGCCGGTCTGCCTTCGGCGCGGCCCGCTTACGCTCACCCTTGGCGAGCTTCAAAGCCTGCAGACTGACGATGTGGTGCTTCTCGGCGATGCGGTGGAGGAACGCATGGCGGCGCTCGTCATTGCCGAGCGCCTTTATGCGCCGGTGGCCCTGATGGCCGACGGCCCGCAATTGCTTGCCGCGCCGACCGCAATCGCTGGATCGAATTGGGAGTGGACCATGAACCAGACCGAGCAGCAGCCGGCCGTGCAGGCCCTGGAAGAGTCAACGATCGACGAGCTGCCGATCGCGCTTGCCTTCGAGGTCGGCCGCACCGCAATGCCGCTCGGAGAAGTGAGGCAGCTTGCGCCCGGCGCTATCGTTCCGCTCGCCGATGTAGCCGGGGCGACTGTCGACATCCTCGCCAACGGCAGGCGTGTCGGTCGTGGCGAGATCGTGCGGATCGGAGAAAGCATGGGCGTGCGGATCGTTCGCATGTTCGATAATGCTTGAGAATTCGCCCAACCTGCTTGGGATTCTGATCGCCGTCGGCGTGGTCGGATTGCTGCCGCTGGCGGTCGTCACGATGACGGGCTTCCTGAAGATTTCGGTCGTGCTGTTTCTGATCCGCAACGCGCTTGGCGTTCAGCAGATGCCGCCCAATCTGGTACTCTATGGCATAGCGCTCGTGCTGACGGTCTATGTCACCACGCCTTTGCTGAGCGAAATGTCGGCCCGGCTTCAGGAAGGGCAGGTCCAGTTCCAGACCACCGATGACCTCGCCAGGGCGGCGCAACTGGCCAGGGAACCCTTGCAGCGCCACCTCATGAAATTCACCCAGCCGCAGGAGCGGCAGTTCTTTCTCGACGGAACGAACCGCCTGTGGCCGGAACAGGCCCGGCAGAATCTCAAGGACGACGATCTCTCGATACTTGTCCCTGCCTTTGTCGCATCCGAGCTTACCCGCGCCTTCGAGATCGGCTTCCTGCTTTATCTGCCTTTCCTGATCATCGATATCGTCGTTGCGAACGTCCTGATGACGCTCGGCATGATCATGGTTTCGCCGGTCCTCATTTCGATCCCGCTGAAACTCTTCCTTTTCGTCGCCATAGACGGCTGGTCGCGGCTGATGCACGGCCTCATCCTGAGCTACGGCTAAAGCCGCTGGGGTTTTGCATGAGCAACGACTTCATTGTGGCGAAGGTCCAAGGCGCGCTTCTAACGGTTTTGCTAGCGTCCAGCCCGGCGATCATCGCGGCGCTGGCCGTCGGCATCCTCGTCGGACTTGCCCAGGCGCTGACGCAGATCCAGGACCAGTCGCTGCCGCAGACCATCAAGCTCGTCGTGATCCTGCTCGTCATCATGGTCTTCGGTCCGCTGCTTGGCCAGCAGATCGCGCAGCAGGCCTCGACGGCATTGGACGAGTTCCCCGTCGTCACGCGTTGAGGCACGCGGATGCCGGTCGAACCACTCTTCACCTCGGTCAAGGAGCTTCAGTTCTACCTCCTGGCAGGCGCTTTCGCGCTCGCTCGCCTGACCGGGTTCATGCTGCTGATGCCGCTCTTTTCGCGCGTGCCGCTGTCGGGGCTTCTGCGCAATGGCGTGGCGCTGGCGCTGGCGGTCCCGGTCTTTCCGATGATCGTGAACAAGCTGACGAGCACCGACCTCCCGACGACGATGATCGTGCTCTATATGCTCAAGGAGGTCGTCGTCGGGGTGACGCTCGGCCTGGCGATGGGCATACCGTTCTGGGCGGCGGAGGCGGCGGGCGATATCCTGGATTTGCAGCGCGGTTCCACGATGGGAACGCTGATCGATCCGATGATGACCCATGAGACCGGCGCCACTGGCACCTTGCTCGCCGTCATCATGCTCACGATCTACCTCGCAGCCGGCGGCCTGCAACTTTCCCTGAACGGCCTCTACGACAGCTATGGCCTTTGGCCGATCGACCGACTTCTGCCGGTGTTCAGCAAGGACGCGGCCGGAATCTTCCTCGATCTGCTGAACCGCATCCTGGTGATGGCGCTGACCCTCGTTTTCCCGCTCGTCATCAGCATGCTGTTGTCCGACATCGTGCTGGCCTTTCTGGCGCGCGCCTCGCCGCACCTCAATGTTTTTGCGCTTTCGCTGGTCGTCAAGACGCTGGTCTTCAGCCTCGTCTTTGTCCTCTACGCGGCTTTCCTGCTTTCCTACATGAACCGTGACCTCGGTTTCCTGCGGGAATCAGGCCGCCAGATAGAAGCGATCGGCTGCCTAAACTGTCAGTGAGAGTCAGTATGTCTATGCTAAAATGCTAATAGTGAAGCGTTCACCGGCTAATCAATAAATACAATTTATCGAGGAGGAAAGATTCTGACGATTTGACAAGCGACCAGCCTGCCGATGATCTTACGCTCTTTCGACGCGTCCGTGAAACGTGCATGCTTCAGGAAGCCATGGCTCGCCAGACCACTTCATTGTTCTATGACAATTTGCGGCTGGTGGATGCGGATAAGCTGCGCATGCTGGTCAGAACGGGTGCCTATGAAGGGCACACGGGCGGTCTTGCGCGGGGCAAGCTGCAGGCCAATGTCGTGATTGTGCCCAGCCGCTTTGCCGGCGATTTCCATCAGTTTTGTGTGCGCAATCCCAAGCCCTGTCCTTTGGTGGGCGTGAGCCGTGCCGGCAGCCCATTGCTCCCGGCCCTGGGCGATATCGATATCCGCACCGATGCCCCCCAGTACAACATCTATTATTTCGGCGAGATGATCCGTCAGAAGACGGATATCATCGACCTGTGGCGGGATGATTTTGCCGCCTTCGCCCTCGGCAGTTCGCTTACCGTGGAAGCTGCCCTCATCGAAAAGGGGGTCAAGCTGCGCAGCAGAGGTCGCGGCAATGCCCTGCCCAAGTTTCGAACCAAGATCATGACGTGCGACGCGGGACCGTTTGGCGGTGAGATGGTCGTCTCCATGCGTCCGATAAGACTGAGCGATGTCGACAAGGTTCGCGCCCTCACGGCGCGCTTCCCGCGTGCCCACGGCTCGCCCATCCATGTCGGCGAGCCATCGATTATCGGAATAGCGGATCTGATGGCTCCCGACTGGGGCGACGCGGTCGAAATCATGGAAGGGGAGGTCCCGGTGTTCTGGGCGAGCAGCCTGACCGCGCAAGATGCGCTTGCTCGTGCCGAGCTCGCGGTATCGATCACAGTATCGCCAGGGCATATGCTGATCACCGACGTCGACGCACAAGCGGATGCCGGTGTCTTCAAGGTTTGATACCAGCTTTCTGGCTCTCTCCGATACCGCTGTCGGTTCCGGCGCCGCTGACGGGGCGCCTACGACCGGGATCTCCGGAAGCATCCGTCCGCTTTTCTAGCCTAGCCATCCCAAAGCCGTCACCGTCGACAGCAGCGCCGAGAATGTCGCGCACGACGCTATATCGCGGCCTCCCGCTCCATCTCTTTCATGTCCTGAAAACGGTCGACAATCCGCGGGTGGACCCGGCCGCCGTCCGTCCCGCCGATGGCCACGACGATCTCGTCGGCGGCCGGGCCGTCGGCGATCTGGAAGTTGGCGGTGATGAAATGCGAGCGGCGGCCGTTCTCGCTCTTGTGCATCATCGGCAATGACGGAAGTGCGCCCGGCGCGTTGCGCGTGTTGCAGAATTCGAGATAGGTCATGCCGCCGACGGCGTCGCGGAACACGTTGCCGAAGCGCAGTGTGTGGATCATGGCCGAGGCGTGCTCGATCTCGCCGGCGACCCCAACGGCAGCGGCCTTGCCGTAGCTCTCGATGCGCTCCGCAGGCATAAGTTCGAGCAGGCGACGGATAAGTTCGTGCCCCAGCCGAGGCGCGATGGCCACGATCTCGGGTCGCAGGTTCTCGACGAACCCACGCCCCGCCCATGGCCTGGCGGGATGAGACATAGCTAGACGACTTGGGCGCCGGGCACTCAAGCCCGGCGCCGGCTTCGATCACCCGCGCACGTCAGCAAAGTGGCGGTCAGGCCATCTTTGCCAATATCTTGGTCATATCTGCCGTGTCGAATGCCCTCAGCGTCTCAGTCCTGATGTTGCCCATTGATGCGATTGATAAGGCTAGTGCGGTCGCAGCAATGTCATCCTCTGCTTCTGCGATCACCACGACATCATATTTGCCAAGCGTCCACAACAGAGTGTGAACCTTGACCCCGCTTTTGCTGGCCATCGC
Organism: Mesorhizobium dulcispinae; assembly: GCF_033977345.1. Taxonomy (NCBI): domain Bacteria; kingdom Pseudomonadati; phylum Pseudomonadota; class Alphaproteobacteria; order Hyphomicrobiales; family Phyllobacteriaceae; genus Mesorhizobium; species Mesorhizobium dulcispinae. The sequence goes on along the minus strand of NZ_JAVIIY010000008.1, from coordinate 108,555 downwards.
CTTGAAGGCCTCAGCCCGCTTCTGAGTATCCTTTACAGTCCTGATACCTTGATCGGTGAAATTCGACAGTAATACGAAGTGCGCCATTGGTTCCTCCCAAAATGGGGAGCCGGCGGGGCGCTCACGGCGCGTCCGCCGTTTCCCGGAACCACGATAACACGAGCCGGGTGCGCGAACCACCGACGGTCAAGAAACAACAACGGTGCTCGGTGGTGTGTCGACCACATAGCACGTCTTCGTTGTGGCATCGCAGCCATGACGTGCGGCTACTGTCACCGACGTCCCATGGCAGAATCGCGATCTGCTGCAGTCGGTTCATCAACCGCCGGATTCCCCAAGGGGTGGGTCATTTTCGATCAGTTGAGGGGCGGGATCGATCCCCACCTGTACGAAGTCGCACAGGTGGGGGATAGTGGTGAGCAGGCGTGCCGTCCACATGACCTGGACCGTCGGGTCGAGACGGCCGACATGAGCGGACAAAGTCCAAGCTATGGCTGCCATGAACCATCGCGTCGTCACCGTGTTCGGTGGAACCGGGTTTCTCGGCCGCCGCGTTGTTCGGCATCTCCGCAATGGTGGGGTTTTCGTTCGGATTGCATCAAGACATCCGGAGCGGGCCAAGAAGTTGTTTGGTACTGATGACCCGCAACTTCAATCGGTCGAAGCCGATATCCACGATGAACGGGCGATCGCCGATGCGCTTGCCGGTGCTTACGGTGTTGTAAATGCGGTCAGTCTTTATGTCGAACATGGACAGGGGACCTTTCATTCCGTGCATGTCGAGTCAGCCCGGCGGGTTGCAGCTCAAGCACACCGAGCTGGCGTCGAACGGCTCGCTCACATTTCAGGAATCGGCTCCCATGTTGCCTCGCCGTCGCTCTACATCCGCAAGCGTGGCGAAGGCGAACTGGCGGTGCTTGCCGCGTTTGCTGACGCCACCATCATCCGCCCGGCGGTGATGTTCGGACCGGATGACGCGTTTCTTACGATTATCCTCAAGCTTCTGCGCCGGCTTCCAATCTATCCGATGTTCGGTCGTGGCCTGACGAGATTGCAGCCGGCCTATGTGGGCGATGTGGCAGAGGCGACCGCAAGAGTGCTGCAGCGGACGCAAACGCATGCGATCACGTATGAGTGCGGCGGTCCTCGCGTCTACACGTACGAGGAATTCCTCAGAGCCGTTGCGCACCAGGCCGGTCTTAGACCCATACTAATCCCAGTGCCGTTTACCGCTTGGCACGCGCTGGCATGGGCCGCGGAAATGCTTGCAAATCCGCCCGTCACTCGGAATCAAGTGGAACTGATGCAGGTCGACAACGTGTCATCGCCGCAGATGCCCGGATTTGAAGAACTTGGCATTTCGCCGCACCCGGTCGAGGAAATACTCGGGGAAATGTTGCACGATCACTGATCAATGAGCCTCTTCGGCACTGCTCCCGGGCGCCACGAAAGAGTATCCGGAAATCATGCTGGTCGCCCAATTAAGACTGGAAACCAGTTGGGTCCGCTCCGGTCGTTGGGTTGCCGGTGCCTCTTACGAATCGGCAAGAAGGTTGATCTTCGCGGCCATGATGAAGTCGTTCTCGTGCAATCCCTTGATCTTGTGAGTCTGCAGCGAGACTGCCGCATAACCCCAGCCGAAACAGATGTCGGGATGATGCTGTTCTTGTTCCGCCAATCGGGCAACCTTGTCGACGAAGTCGAGCGATTGACGAAAATCCGCAAATTTGAATTTGCGGCGCAGCAGTTGCGCCTCCTCCAGTTCCCAGCCAGGTGTCTGGGACAGATAGCCCTCGGCTGCCTCCTGCGTTAGCGGCGCAACGCCGCCGCGGCAGGGCGTGCAGGTTTTCTGAGCAATACCATCGGTCATGATAACCTCCCTTCGTGCTCATTCCTGGTGCAGCGATCGCGTTTTCACCTTGCCCGGTATTTGCTCGCATAGTGCTTGGCAAGAACCTTCCGAATCTGCTCGGCAAGGCGCTTGTTGCCGGTCTTCGCCCGCGCCTTGTCATCGCCTTTTCGCAGCTTCGGCGGATCGGCGTCCGGGCCTCGTTTCGTTGATTTGCGCATCGCAATAGATCAACGCGGTGACGGACAACCGGTTTCGTTCAAAGGACGATCTCCACAGGACTGCCGATTGCGAGACCGAGCTCGCCGTCCGCGCGCCCTTGATTGACAGCAATCTCGGCAAGCCCGTTCGAGTTCTCGTACCAAAAGGCCGTGCCAGGCGGCCGATCGCTGAAGGTCGTTGCGCCTTCCAGCAGGCGATCTGCAGCGGCGAGCCTTGCGCCCGCCGGCAGCCTGGCTGCCCTCAGGCCGGTCAACGCATTGCCGAAATGGTCGATATAGACGATCTCGGCGAGATCCTCCGGCCAGTCTCTACGGCGATCTGCTTCATCCAGACGCGGCCTTCCGGGCGGCGGCTCACGGCGTGCCAGCATGGCCGCGACCGGGGCAAACAGGTCACGCCCGTGGAAGCTGGCAGACAGGCGTTTTGGCTTCCAGTCGATATCCCAGCGGAACGTCTCGGCCGCGCGGCGCTGGATCAGCTCGAACAGGCCGTTGCCGGGGCCGACATACCAGCGACCGTCGGCCTCGACGATAACGGACGGCCGCGTCCCTCCGACGCCCGGATCGACGACACAGAGAAAGACGGTTCCCGCGGGAAACCACTCCGCGTAGGCCGCCAGCAGGTAGGCCGACGCCTGGGGATTGCCGACCGGCGCGTCGGAGAAGAGGTCGATTGCGGGGATGCCCGGCGCCATCTGGTGCAACACAGCCTTCATCTGGCCCGTGTAGGGGCCGTGCAAGCCGAAATCGGTGAACAAGACAATCACGGACGGGCGCCGACTGCGTTGCGATGGACATACAAATAGTCGGCCGGAAGGCGCATCCGCCGGCAGGCCTGAACGGCCGGGTTGGTCTCCATAACGAGGCGATCCGCCAAAGCCCCTGCCTGCCGGACTGCCTCGGCTTCCCAACCGCGCAAGCCGTGCCCGGTGAGCCCCAACAGCGCCTGCACCCAATCAGGCACCAGATCAACGGCGGCCGCCACCAGTAGGCGCTGTGCCGGCCTCAGCGGCAGCGGCAGGATAGGTGCTGACCGCATGATCGCGAGGAATTCGAACACAATGGTCGAGCGCTGCAGCCGTCCTGCGGTCGCATGGAGCAGCGCTTCAAGCTCGGCTTCCGATCCCGGTGCGCCTGTAGCGCCGAAAAGGCGTGCAGCCGGAACGCCCTCGGCGTAATAGCGGTCGCGCTCCGATGCAGAGAGCTGCCGCACATAGGTGTGATAAGCCTGGACAAAGCCGTATCCCGCCGTGGCCTGAACCCAGTTCAGAAGGTCGGGGTCATTGGCGTGGTAAGTCTCGCCTGACGATGTCACGCCTGCGACTCGGTCGTGTATCCGTCGAATGCGGGTGATCATGGCCTCGGCCGTGGCGCGGGGACCGTAGACCGTCACCATCGCAGCGAGCCCCGTGCTGTGCAGCCGCCGAGTTGGATCCATACGGAAAGACGTATGCTCCCATATGCCAGTGCGCACGCGCGGTTCAGCAAGCTCCATGATCACGGCGGCGACGCCGCCGATGAACAGCGAAAGTGGGTTCTTGAACACGCGCCACGACATGGAGTCCGGCGATACGAGCGCGGTCTCGCCGGTTGGTCGCGAGAAATCGATGTGAGGCTGGTCGCCCGGTTGTAGCACCGCCCGCGCTACCGCCTCCAGGAGACTTTGCAACGGCCAAGGCAGGACAATCGGCGTGGTCATGGCAACGAGCGCCATTCACAAGAAACGCTTAATTCCAAGCAGCGAAGTTGGGCCGCGGGACGCACCTGGCGAAATTACGGCCACTTTCTGCGGGGCTCGATCCCGCACAGTAGCTCATTTGGATGACCGTGCCCACCGCCGGTTCACATTGTTGGCCAGGACAGCGCAAGCCTCCCCCCTGGCGCAGTTCCGACGCACGTACCAAACTGCCGACTTTCTCGGTCCAGCGTCTGCCGCAACCAGGCAACGTCGCTGTTCGCCGTCTGCATGAGCTGGAAACCGCGGATCTGGAGGGGCACCAGTTCGAGCGCGAACAGATCGCTTCCAGGACCAAGGTCAGCGATATACATCACGGCAAGGTCGGGCCGGAATTCCCCGTGGCCTTTGATGCCTTCATAGTCATTCAGGAAGTCGCCGCAGCCATAGAGAATGAGGCGGTTCTTGTATACTTCGATGGATTTAGCATGATGCGATGAGTGGCCGTGAACGATGGATATGTCGGCCCTGTCGATCAGTTCGTGGGCGAACCATCTTTGCTCCTCCGGGATGTCATAGCCCCAGTTTGGCCCCCAATGAAGGGAAACCACAACCGCATCATTCTCTCGTCGGACAGCAGCCACCAGAGCGGCGATCGCCGCGACAGTCGCATCGGAAAACGCAGGCAGAAAGTTCACTCCGGCACGGTCATGGGTCGCCGCCCAATGTCGAGGGACGCCGCTCGTCTTCGAGGCGAACGAAAAAACAAGTGCGCGCCCCGCGTCGGTGTCTGCCAAAATCGCCGGGGCGCTTGCCTGGACGGCATCGCGCCCCGCTCCAGCGGTTTTGATTTGCAAGCTATCGAGCGTTGCTAGGGTCTCCAGCAGTCCAGCGCGCCCCCAATCAAGAACGTGATTGTTACCGAGCACGCAGCAGTCGACCCCCGCGGCGACGAGGCAGTCGGCGTTCTCGGGGCTCATCCTGTAGTTGATGCCTTTGGCAACATAGGCGTCGCTGCGCGTAATGCTGGTTTCAAGATTTATGATGCTCGCGTCCGGCCGCACCCGCTCCAATTCCTGCAGCGCTGCGCCCCAGATGTAGGGGAAGTCGACCGGCGTCGGTATCGGTTGGTTCGCCTCCTCCGCCATCCGGACATAGTCGATGGCCGATTGCACGTAGCGCTCGTGAAGACGAGGGTCACACGGATGCGGAAGCGCCTGGTCTATGCCTCGCCCTGTCATCACATCGCCACAGAGAAAGATCCGCATGACGCGCACCAGCCGGGCCATCATCATCAGTCATGCCGCTCATGACCCGCAGGCCTTCCTCAATTGCCAAAGTTCACACGAGCGAAGACCATCATCGCTCATATACTCCGACGAGAACCGCCTCGGCGAGGAGATGCTTGCGCGCTTCTCGTTCGACCGCCTGACACGATGGGTCATTGCCGAGCGGCAGGTGATCGATCGACAGCGCAAGCAGCCGGAAGTGATAGCGGTGTCGGCCGTGGCGATGCGGTGGGCAGGGACCACCGTAACCTGGTAGCCGGAAATCGTTGGTTGCCTGCTTGAAGCCTTGTTTGCCGGCGTGCTGGGCAGCACCTTCGGCCAACTCTACACAATCGGACGCAATGTCATAGGCCGCCCAGTGATGCCAGATCCCACCCGGAGCGTCTGGATCATCGCAGAGAAGGACAAAGCCGCGGGTGCCGGCCGGAGCGCCGGTCCAGCCGAGGGGAGGGGAACGATCCTCACCGTCGCAAGTGAAGCGCCGCGGGATCGTCGTACCGTTGGCAAAGCCGCTTGAACTGAGCTGCATGGGTCGCACCTTACGCTGTTGCCGCGCCGCGCAACACTCAGTCCCAAAACGCCAGGTGCCAGGCAAACTGGTAGGAAGCGCGGGCGTCGCCTTGAGGCTGCGTTCCGACACGAGCTTCACGGTTGATCTGACGCAAGGATAAGCCCTCTATCGAAAATGTACGAGACAATATTGAATGGCAGCTCGTTTCGCCCTGCCGTCTAAGGCCGCGCCGCACCCATCGTAGCCAGTGGTGGCAAGGCTGTGATACCATTGCACAAGTTGCGCCGCCGTTGGCAATTGCCGTTCCCGCGCAGCCAATGACCGCGCAGTGCTAATCGGGTCGCGGGTCTCGTCCCGTCGAACGAGTGGCCTCGTATCATGGAACTCGTCGTTGCTCTTGGGCTGATCGTCTTCAAGGTCGCGTTGCTGATTGCGATCCTGCTGCTGCTGCCCTTGCCTCTGACGTGGCTGGAACGCAAGATCGCGGGGCACATCCAGCAGAGGATGGGGCCGATGCGTGTGGGCTGGCATGGGCTGCTGCAGCCGGTGGCGGACGGGGTCAAGCTCTTGACCAAGGAGGACCACGTCCCGGCCGAGGCCGACCGCTTCCTGTTCAAATTGGCGCCAATCCTGGCGCTCGCCCCGCCCTTCGTGGTGTTCGCCGCGGTCCCCTTCGGCGAATCCGTCTCGGTCCTCGGCACCAGGATCACTCTCTACGTCTCCAACATGAATGTGGCGCTCCTTTTCGTCTTTGCGGTGATCGGGATCGAGGTCTATGGCGTCATCTTCGGCGGCTGGGCGGCGAACAGCAAATATGCTGTGCTGGGCAGCCTCAGGACCTGCGCCCAGATGATCAGCTACGAGATTCCCATGGGGTTCGCGGTCATCGGCGTGGTGATGCTGGCGCAATCCATGAGCCTGCTCGACATCGTGCGAGCGCAAGCCAATGTCTGGAACATCGTCTACCAACCGGTCGGGTTCTTCGTGTTCTTCGTCGCAGGGTTGGCCGAATCGCAGCGAATTCCCTTCGACTTGGCGGAAGCGGAAGGCGATCTGGGGGCTGGGTTCCATACCGAATACAGCGGGATCCGCTTCGCATTCTTCATGGTCAGTGAATACGCCGTCATGCTTCTGACGTCGGTCCTGGCGGTGATCCTGTTCTTCGGCGGCTGGAACGGCGTGCTGGTCCCGTTGCCGCCGCTCCTCTGGTTCCTGCTCAAGGTCGCGTTCTTCGTCTATTTGTTTATCTGGCTCCGCTTCACTTTCCCGCGCTACCGCTACGACCAGCTGATGGCGATCGGCTGGAAAGTCTTGCTTCCTTTGTCGATGGCGAACATAATCATAACCGGTGTTGCTTTCCTCTAGGGGGCTGCAACGAGGCGACGATGTCGCGCGCAGTGGACAGAGTTGGAAGATGGATCGGCTGGGCGTTCTTCGCCGATCTGGCGAACGCGCTGGCGCTGACTTTCGGCTACATGTTTTCCAGATCCGTGACCATGCAGTATCCGGACAAGGAAAAATGGTTGCCCTATTCGCGTTACCGCGGGCATCACTTCCTGAAGCGCGACGACGAGGGCGAGATCAAATGCGTAGCCTGTGAACTCTGCGCGCGGATATGTCCTTGCGACTGCATTGAAGTCATTCCCTACGAGGACGAGAAGGGCAACCGACACCCGGCGAAATTCGAGATCGACATGGCCCGGTGCCTGTTCTGCGGGCTGTGCGAGGACGCCTGTCCGGCGGACGCGATCGCGCTTGGCCAACAGTACGAATTCTCGAGTTTTTCCTCAGCTGACCTGGTGGTCGGGCGTGATGATCTGCTCGGCAAGCCGGGCAAGGCAACGAGCGGCGGCGGCGTGGTCGCTGCACGCCTGAACACCGAACAGGACGTGCTGGTCGAGACGCGCGAGCCGCAGGGGTACAACTGGTGGCGGAATATCCGTCGAACGTGAGGGCGCGCCGGTTGGCAAGCCGGGGCGCGCAGACAGGAGGCTCAGATGCTGGTCTGCCAAATCTTGAAGAGCAAGGCTCCCGAGGTCGTCTCGGTCACTCCAAGTCAGACGATGGTGGAAGTGCTGCGGCTGTTTAGGGAGAACAACATCGGCTTCGTGGTCGTCAGCCGTTTCCCCGGCGATTGCATGGGCACGCTGTCGGAGCGGGACTGCTGCAATGCCGTTGCCGAACACGGAACCAAGGCGCCCTTGATGCGGGTCGCCGAGATCATGAACCGCGGTGTGGCGACCTGTTCGACACAGGATTTGCTGCCCTCGGTGATGGCGATCATGACCGAACGGCGCACGCGCCATGTGCTGGTCGTGGATGGCCGCACGATTGTCGGCGTGGTGAGCATCGGCGACCTGGTCAAGCACCGCCTCGAAGAATTGATGACCAACGAGCAGGTGCTATACGATTACATTGCCGGGACCGGTTATCACTGACCGCCGGGTCAAGGCGCAGGGGGCAGGACGCCGGGAAACCCGTGGTGCCTCAGCCCGGATTGCCAGGCCACGCCCCGACGCCGGCGAGAGTGGCGATCTCGAAAGCCGCGTGCGCCATTTCAACTTCCACCGGGCATGGGTATTCGCCCCGCCGTAACAGGCTGTTGAGACGCAGGGATCTGTAGTTCTCGGGAACGAACACGAGGCCGTTGGGAAAACGCTTGTTGACCTTGAGCTTCGCCGTCAGTTCGCCCTGGGCCGATCGCACGACCACCTGATCGCCATCCGCAAGGCCAAGCTGGGCTGCATCCGGTGCGCTCATCTCGACATATGGGTCATCGGCGACCGTGTTCAGGATTTCCGAGCGCTCGGAAAGATATCCGTTGTGGAACAGGGAGTTGCCGGTGATCAGCATGAGCCGGCCGGCTGCAATCGGGGCAGACGGTGGGGCGAAGAACTCGCCAACCGGCGGCGCAAGGGCCGCCTTCGTGAAAGCTCCGTCGGCGCCAAGCCCGTCCTGCGTCAACCCTTCGTAGGCCGGAACCAGCCGAGCAATCTCGCCGAAGATTTCGCCATGGATCGACGGCCGCAACGCCTGGCCGCAAAGCGCCGCAACGAAGTCGAATATCGCCAGATTTTCCCGCGCCTCGTGGGCGGGCTCGCGGAACTTGCAGACCTTCTGGGTCCGGCCTTCGTTGTTGGTGAGCGTGCCGGATTCCTCGCCATAACTGGCCGCGGGCAGAACGACATCCGCCAGCCCCGCCGTATCCGTGAGGAACGCGTCCTGCACGATCAGGAGATCGACGCCACGAAGCGCCCGCTGCACGAATCCCCGGTCGGGATAGGACATCATTGGGTCGCTTCCGGCGATATAGAGCGCACCCATTCGCTTCCTGTCACTGAGCTCCAGCACGGCGTCGAAATCCAAGCCCGGTTCAGACGGGATTTCGGCGCCCCAGGCCCGTTCGAGCGTTGCGCGTGCCGCATCATCGGCGAGCGCGCGCAACCCCGGCAGCGCCGTCGGCAGAACGCCCATGTCCCAGGCGCCCAGTTGGTTGGCACGGTCGAAGAGGAACTGCATCGCCAGGCCCTTACCGAGTGCGCGCAGGACCTGCAAAAGGTTGTTGATCTGGTACAACGTCGCGCGCGCCCGGGGTGATCTCAAGAGGTCGGCGCTGACAAGCACAGTGGCGCTCCGGCCTTCCAGCAGCGCTGCGGCCAGGCGGTCCGGATCGTCACTGTCGGCGGCCGCTGCTGGCCGGCCGGTTTTCACGCCGATGTCCGCAAAAACGTCGCCCGGCAATGCCTGACCAGCCGCCCCCAGTCCGCTCACCACTGCGGCAAGGCCCTGAGCCTCACCGCCTGGCGACACGCGAACGACCGCCCGCGCATCGGCGTCGAGGCGGGATGGCCGCGCCGAGAGCATGAGTAAGCCGGTCTGTCGCCGCCGTGCACAGTCTCGCAGTAAATATTCGGTGACAGGGTTTTCGTCCGTCACGTTGCCGCCGACGACAAGCACACAGTCGTTGCCGATTACTTCCTCCAGCGGCGCTCGCGTGTAGAAGGAGGCTACCAACGGGCCGAGCGCGTCAAAGGGCGTGGACCAGCGCGAGGAGCAGTCGATATTGTTGGTCCGGAATGCTGTCCGCATCAGCTTCTGGAATTGATAAAGCACCTCGTTGGGCAGGCGCGGCGAGGCCAGCCCGCCCGCAGCCTTGCTGGCGACGGCCGACAGCCGCCGGCGGAGGTAGTCCCCCGCTTCGTCCCAGGAAACCGGGACCTGGACCCCGTCACGACGGATCATCGGTCGCTTGATCCGGTCCCGACTCCCGACGAAGTCGAGACCGAAGCGCCCGCGCACGCAGAGCGTTTCGCGGTTGACTCCGTGCTCCACCTTCGAGCGGACCCGCATGAACTCGCCCTTGCGTGTACCGACGGTCAGTTGGCAGCCGGTGCCGCAATGCGGGCAGATTGTGTCGGTCTCGACAAGATCCCAGGGCCGCGCCTTGTAGCGATAGGGGAAGCTCATCAGCGCGCCGACCGGGCATACTTCGACGCAATTGCCGCACTGGTCGCAACTCGCGAGACTGCCCTCGAAGCCGGTGACAGCGGTATCCATGCCTTTTTCAACGGTGCCCAAGGCGACCGCGCCGACGACTTCTTCGCACATTCGGACGCAGCGCTGGCACTGGATGCAGCGGTTGACGTTCATGATGATTACCGGGCTGAGACGGATGTCCTCGGAGTGGAACACACGCTTGGCATCGCGGAACCGGCTTGCGCGGGGTCCGTACGCCATCACCATGTCTTGAAGTTCGCACTCGCCACCCTTGTCGCAGATCGGGCAGTCGAGGGGGTGATTGGCAAGCAGCATGTCGAGCATGGAAGAGCGCGTCTCGTCGATCAGCCGTGTGTTCGTGTGCACCACCATGCCGTCGGTGACCGCGGTGGCGCAAGCAGGCTGCAGCCGCCGCTGCCCCTCAATCTCCACCAGGCACATGCGGCAGGAGGCCAGCGCCGGCAGCCGCTTCAAATAGCAGAAGGTCGGGATGTCGATGCCCAAACGCTCGGCGGCCTGGAGCACCGTGGAGCCCGCCTCCACTTCCAGCGTTCGTTCATCGATTGTGACGCGAACCATGGCTTCCTCGCGGTCCTCTCGTTGCGCCCTCCTCAGTGAAACGGGCACCTCCGCTCCTCGATGTGCGTGACGAATTCATCTTCGAAATGGGCCAGTGCCGCCCGCAGGCCCATCGCCGCGCCGTCGCCCAGGGCGCAGAACGTGTTGCCGAAAATGCCTTTGCAGAGCGCCTCCAGCTGTTCCATATCGCCCGGCGCGCCCTGACCCGCCTCGACCCGGCGCAGCACTTTCACGACCCAGTTCAGCCCTTCGCGGCAGGGGGTGCACTTGCCGCAGGACTCGTGGTGGAAGAACTCGATAATCCGGGTGGCGACTTTGACAATGCAGGTCGAGTCGTCGATCACGATCACCCCGGCCGAGCCGAGCATCGAGCCAGCGGCGGCCAGCGAGTCGAAATCCATCCCCACGTCCAGCCCGCGCTCCGGGATCAGCGGCGCCGAAACCCCGCCTGGAATCACCGCCTTGAGCTTGCGCCCCGGCAGCGGCCCGCCGGCGCAGTCCTCGACCAGTTCGCGCAGCGGTATCCCCATCGGCAGCTCGTAAAGGCCCGGCTTCCTCACCTGTCCGCTGAGGCAATAGAGCTTGGGGCCGGGGCTCTTGTCCGGACCGATGCCGCGGAACCAGTCGGCCCCTCGCACCACGATATGCGGGACACAGGCCAGCGTCTCGACATTGTTGATTACGGTCGGGCTGGCGTAGAGCCCCTCGACCGCCGGAAAAGGCGGTTTCAGACGCGGCTGCGCCCGCTTGCCTTCGAGCGAGTCGAGCATCGCGGTCTCCTCGCCGCAGATATAGGCGCCGGCGCCGCAATGGATGTGCACGACGAAGTTGAAATCCGAGCCCAGGATCCGCGTTCCCAGATAACCCTTCGCATGAGCCTCGGCGATCGCCTGCTCAAGCCGCGAGATCGCCAGCGTGTATTCCCCGCGGATGTAGACATAGGCGGTTTCCGCCCCGATCGCGTAGGCGGAGATCGCCATGCCCTCGATCAGTTGGTGCGGATCACGCTCCATTATGATCCGGTCCTTGAAGGTGCCCGGCTCGCCTTCGTCGGCGTTGCAGCACAGGTATTTCGGCTTGCCGGCACGCTTGGGCACGAAGCTCCATTTCATTCCCGTAGGGAATCCGGCTCCGCCGCGACCGCGCAGGTTGGATTTCTTGACGAGGTCGATGATCTCGTCGGGCGTGTGCTCCCGCAGCGCCTTGGCCAGCGCCTTGTAGCCGCCGCCGGCCTCATAAGTCGCGAGCAGATGGCCATCCGGCACGTCCACGTTCTTGAGAAGGACCGGTTCGAACATGGCGCTATTCTCCCGGCGGCCCTGCGGCGGCGAGATCGGCGCCAGTCGGTCGCCGCACCATTGCGCGCAACCTGTCCAGGAGCGCGTCGATTCGCGCGATGTCGAGGTCGCCGTGATAGTCGTCGCCGACCTGCATCACCGGGGCCATCTCGCAAGCACCGAGGCATTCGACGGTCGAAAGCGTGAACAGCCCGTCCGGGGTCGTGCCGCCTTTCTTGATACCGAGCACCTCCTCCAGGTGCCTCAGCAGGTCCTCGGATCGGCGCAGCATGCAGGAGACATTGTCGCAGAGCTGCAGGTGGAAAATGCCGACCGGCTCGGTGTGGAAGAGGGTGTAGAAGGTCGCCAGTTCGTAGACCCAGATACGCTCGACGCCGAGGATGTCGGCGACCTCTTCCAGCACCGGGCCAGGCAGATGGCCATGTTCCCTCTGCGCGATCAGAAGCGCGGGCATGATCGCCGAGCGCTGGTCGGGATATCGCGCCGCCGCCTCTTCGATTTTTTCGCGCAAGGTCATCGTGTCCAATCCCCTGCTACTTGTCCACCTCCGCCATCACGGGGTCGAGGCTGCCGAGCACGGCGATCATGTCCGCCAGATAGCGCGCATTGGTGACTCCGAAGAGCGCCTGAAGGTTGACGAACGAGGGTGACCGCACCTTCATGCGGAACGGTTTCGGCGACCCGTCGCTGATGATGTAGAAGCCGAGCTCGCCCTTTGGCGCCTCGATCACCGAATAAACCTCTCCCTTCGGCACCTTGAAGCCATAGGCCGACAGGTCGAAATGCTGGATCAGCGCCTCCATCGAACAGTGCACCCGGTCCTTGTCCACCGGGAAGGCGATCGTCGGCATGTCGATCTGGAACGGCCCGTCGGGCATCTGGTCGAGGCATTGCTCGATGATCCGGACGCTCTCGCGCATTTCCTCGACCCGGCATCGCCAACGTGCGTAGCAATCGCCCTCTTGCCTGGTGATGACCCTGAAATCGAGCTGGTCGTAAATTTCGTAAGGCTCATCGCGGCGGATATCCCAGTCGACGCCCGAGGCGCGCAGGTTCGGGCCGCTCAGGCCGAGATCGATGCCGTCTTCGGCCGAGATGACACCGATCCCTTGCGTGCGCTTCAGGAACACCCGGTTGCTGTCGAGCAACCGTTCGTAGTCGCGGATCCGGTTCGGGAAGATGTCGCAGAACTCTCGGATCTTGGGGAAGAACCCGTCGGGCAGGTCCTCGCGCACGCCGCCGACCCGGCAGAATGAGGTGTGCATCCGCGCCCCGCTGATCATCTCCAGCAGGTCCATGATCATTTCGCGCTCGCGCATGGCGTAAAGGAGCGCGGTCATCGCGCCGAGGTCCATCGGCAGCGCGCCGGTGATCAGGAGATGGCCGGAAATCCGCGCCAGTTCGGCCATCAGCACGCGGATATATTGCGCGCGGATCGGCGCTTCGATGCCCAGGAGCTTCTCCACCGCGAGCGCGAAGGCCAGGTTGTTCGAGGGTGGGCAGAGGTAGTCGAGCCGGTCGGTCAGCGGAAAGATCTGGGTGTAGGTGAAGCTCTCCGCCAGCTTTTCGGTGCCGCGGTGGAGGTAGCCGATGTGCGGGTCGACACGCTCGACATATTCGCCGTCCAACTCGAGGACGAGGCGCAGCACTCCATGCGTGCTGGGATGCTGCGGCCCGAGGTTGAGAAGCACTTCCCTGGTGTGGGGCGCATCCGATTCAGACCAGCTCAATTCCGTGACTTCGGTCATCTCAAGTCCCCGGTGTGGAGCGGCCTCCCTGCGGAATGTCCTCGGTGGCAAGGTCGGGTTGCGTCGGCGGCGAGCCTTCGGCGCCGAACGGGTTCAGTTTGTCCTTGTAGCCCCGCAGCGGAAAGTCCTTGCGTTGCGGGAAGCCCTGGAACCCTTCCCACATATAAATCCGGCGCAGGTCGGGGTGGCCCTCGAACCTGATCCCGTACATGTCCCAGGCCTCGCGCTCATGCCAGTTGGCGGTGCGCCAGACCCCCGTCACCGACGGGACCCGGGGCGGATCACCGAGGCGGCACTTGACCCGCACGCGCCATTTGTTCGGCAGCGAACAGAGGTGGTACACCGCCTCGTAGCGCGGCATCTCGGGGTAGTGATCGACCCCGCAGATGTCGGACAGGAAGTCGAACCGAAGCACCGGGTGCTCCTTCAGGAACCGGCAAAGCTCGACGATCATGTCAGGCGGAGCGGCGAAAGCGTGAACACCGTGCGAAAAGCCGAGTTCCTTGATTGCCTCCCCGAAACGTTCCGCGACCAGGGTGCGGATGAGGGGTGTCTCCACGCTCATGGCACCGCGACCCGATCCGGAGACGCCCCGGCCAGCGCCCTCGATTTCTTGATCTTCTCCTGAAGCAGAAGGAAGCCGTGCATCAGCGCCTCGGGCCGCGGCGGGCAGCCGGGCACATGCACGTCCACCGGCACGAAGGTCTCCGCGCCCTGCACCACCGCATAGGTGTTGTAGACCCCGCCCGAGATGGCGCAGGTGCCCATGGCGATGACCCAGCGCGGTTCCGGCATCTGGTCATAGAGCCGGCGCACCACGGGCGCGAATTTCCGCGTTATGGTGCCGGCGATGATCATCACATCGGACTGGCGCGGCGAAGGCCGGAACACCACGCCGAAGCGGTCGAGATCGTAGCGTGCACAGCCCGCGGAGATCATCTCGATGGCGCAGCAGGCAATGCCGAAGGTTTCGGGCCACAGCGCCGACCTTCGGCTCCAGCTGATCAGGCTGTCGGCGGTGGTGAACAGCACGCTGTCGCGGATCGCGTTGTTTACACTTCCCATTCCAGCGCCCCCTTTAGCCAGGCGTAGGCGAAGCCCACGAGAAGCAGCAATATGAAGACGAACATCTCGACATAACCAACCAGCCCGATCTCTTTCAGGACAACGGCCCACGGAAAGAGGAACATCGTCTCGACGTCGAAGACCACAAACAGGATCGCGATGATGAAGAACTGCACCCTGAAGCGGCCCCCGGCGGCTTCGCCCGCCGGGTCCATGCCGCATTCATAGGGCATGTTCTTCGCGGGATAGGGATTGGATGGGCGCAGGAGCGAGGAGACAAAAAGCGTAGCTATCGCCACCAGAACAATTCCGGCGACCATGAAAAGTACCGGCAGGAACTCCATTCCGGTCACGTCGCACAGCCCCGGTCATCCGCCGAGGGCTTTACTCAAGCCGCCACCGACGCCTTTGGGATCGGTGATGCGGGCGCCCTTTGGAAGCGACTAGGGCATTCCTTTCTAGTACCCTCAGAGTATTCCGTCGGTCGGATCATTGCAAATCCAATCGATCAGCCGCCAATCGCGGCATGTTGAGCAAGCTTCAGAAACCACGCCGGAAACAGGCCGATGCCGATGGTGCCGGCTGCGGTGAGGGCGAGTGTGGCGCCGACCGAGGGCGTCAGCGCGGGGACGAACGCGCCTTCAGGCTCGCGCATGTAGATCACCATCACGATACGGATGTAAAAGTAGGCGGCAACGGCGCTCAACAGCACCGCGATCACCGCCAGCATGACGAAGCCTCGCTCGACGAGCGCGACCAGCACGTAGAATTTGGCGAAGAACCCGGCTGTCGGCGGAATGCCGGCCAACGAGAACAGATAGAGCAGCATCAGAAGCGCCAGCCCGCGATGGGACTTGGCGAAACCAGCGTAGTGCTCGATGACCTCGCCCGAGAAATCGCCGTTCCGCATCATGATGACGATGCCGAAGATGCCGAGGTTCATGAACGCATAGATCAGCAAATAGAGCATCACACTGGCGACCCCGTCCGCACCGCCGGCCGCCACGCCGAACATGGCGAACCCGGCATGGGCGATGCTGGAATAGGCCAGGAGGCGCTTGAAATTGTCCTGCACCAGCGCCACGAAACTGCCGAGTGCCATTGTCACTGCCGCAATGACTGCGACAATGATCCAGACATTCGAGGCAGCGACCAGCGGGTTGAGGAACACCCGCAGGATCACAGCGAACCCCGCTGCCTTGGGCCCCACCGACATGAAGGCGGTGATCGTCGTCGGCGCGCCTTCATAGACGTCCGGCACCCACATATGGAACGGCACAGCGCCGACCTTGAATACAAGCCCCGCGACGATAAAGACCACCGCGAGGAGCAATCCGGGATCGAGCGGGTTTCCGGTCACCGCCGTAGCCATCTTGTCCAACTGCGTCGTGCCGGTGAGCCCGTAGACCAGCGAAACGCCGTAGAGGAAAATTGCGGTCGAGACCCCGCCAAGGATCACGTATTTCAGCGCCGCTTCGTTCGACCGCTGCTGCTGCCGCAGGAAACCGGTCAGCACATAGGTGCAGAGCACCATCAGTTCGAGGCCCACATAGATCGACAGGAGGTCGATCGCCGAGGCCATGATCATCATTCCCGAAAGCGCCAAGAGGAGCAGTACATAATATTCACTGCGCCCGATCGCTTCGATCTCGGTATATTTTTGCGACAGAAGGAATGTCAGAACTGTAGCTAGGTAGAACACGACCTTGAAGAAGACCGCGAAGCGATCGGCGATGAACATGCCCGAGTAAGCCGATCGCACCTCGCCAGCCAGCATGAGTGTCCCCGAAGCGGCCATCAGCACGACCGCGACTGAAGCCCAGACAAGGAAATGTTCCTGCCCCTTGCGCACAAGCTGCCCCAGGATCAGCAGGATGCAGGCCCCGGTAATCACGACAATCTCGGGCAGGCTTGCTAGAATCGACTGGAAAAGCACGGCGGCGGTCATTGGGCATCCCCCTTGCCGTGCACCTGCGCCAGAAGATGCTTCACCGAGGCGTCGATGATTTCGAGAAAGGGCTTCGGATAGAGTCCGATCCAAACAACGAAGACGGCTAGCGGCAGGATCGCCGCTATCTCGCGGGCGTTCACGTCGCGGATCTTGAACCGCATGCCGATGCTGGCCGGACCAAGCGCGACCTTCCTATACATGCCAAGCAGATAGGCTGCCCCCAGCAAGGCTCCCAGAACGGCGGCGGCGCCGACAGCGAGATTGGCTGCGAACGCGCCTGACAGCACCAGCAACTCGCCCACGAACGAATTCGTTCCCGGCAGCGCCATCGACGACAGGGCGAATAGTGCAAGAAACGCCGTATAGACCGGCGCCGCCTTCATCAGGCCGCCATAATCCGCGATGCTGCGGGTATGGGTCCGCTCGTAGATAAGGCCCACGAACAGGAATAGCGCACCCGTCGTCACGCCATGATTGAACATCTGCAGGATGCCGCCCTCGAGCCCACGCAGGTTCAGCGTGAAAATTCCCAGCGTCACCAGGCCCATGTGGCTGATGCTGGAATAGGCCACCAGCTTCTTCAGGTCGTCCTGCGCCAGGGCGAGCAACCCGCCATAGACGATGGCAACCGCCGAAAGAACCAGCATCAGCGTCGAATAATGCACCGTCGCTTCGGGCAGCATTGGCAGCGAGAACCGCAGGAACCCGTAGGCGCCCATCTTCAGGAGCACGGCGGCGAGGATGATGCTGCCGGCCGTTGGTGCCTGCACATGGGCATCCGGGAGCCAGGTATGGACCGGGACCATCGGCACCTTGACCGCGAAGGCGATCAGGAAGGCGAAGAACAGCCACGACTGGACCTGGAACGGCAAATGCTGCGCCATCAAGGTGCGGATGTCGAAGGTCTCGCCACCGTGGAAATAGAGCACGATGACACCGATCAGGAACATGAGGCTGCCTGCCAGCGTGTAGAGGAAGAACTTGAACGCCGCATAGATCCGGCCGTCGCCACCCCAGACGCCGATGATGACGTACATCGGAATCAGCATCGCCTCCCAGAAGACGTAGAACAGGAACAGGTCCAGCGCGCAGAACACGCCCAGCATCAGCGCTTGCATGGCCAGCAGGCTGACCATGAACTCCTTTACCTTGCGGTCAATCGCAACCCACGAGGCAAGCACGCAGATCCAGCCCAGCAGCGCGGTCAGGAACACGAAGGGCGCGCTGATCCCGTCGACGCCAAGTGCGTAAGTGATCCCTAGCGCGGGCACCCACCGGCGTATCTCGGTGAACTGCATCTCGTGGGTAGAGGTGTCAAAGCCGCCAAGCATGGCGATGCAAAGCGCGAAGTCGAGGACAGTGACGCCCAGTGCCGTCCACCGCACAACATCGTCGTTGCGGACAAACATCAATGCTGTCGCCCCGACGGCTGGCGTGAAGACGATGAGGCTAAGCAGAGGCATCGCCATCGCGCTGCCCTACCGCCACGCCACAGCGAATATGGCGATAGCCGCGATCACACCGGCGACCATCGCCAGCGCATAGTGGGTCACGACGCCGCTCTGGAGCCGCCGCAGCGCCAGGCCGCCGCGCAGGATCGAGCGGGCGACGCCGTTCACGAAGGCGTCCACGCCGTGGAGGTCGATCCGCAGTCCTGCCCGTGCCATCCCATGCAGAAAGGGCAGCGCCGCGGTCTCGGACACGTCACTCACCGCCTTCTCGTAGCGCGCGAGCGGTTTTTCGGCGAGCCACATGAAGCGCCGCGCGCCCATGCGGTAGAACCAGTCGGTGTCGATGCTGATCGTATTCTCGGGGTCGAGCGCCCGGAGGAAGATGACGAAGCCCAAGGCCGTGAACATCAGCACGCCGAGGCTCTCGGTGACATGGACGCCGGTGTAGGGTTGGAAGTCGACCGGATGTGGCAGAAGCGCGTAGAGCGTGTGGGGAAACACCCCAATCGCAATGCAGAGTACTGCCGCCATGCCCATCGCAACCAGCATGTTGTGCGGCGGTTCTCGCGCTTCCAGCCCTTGGTCCGCACCGAAGAACATGTAGTACGGGAGCTTGAGCCCGGTGTGCAGGAACGTGCCTGACGACGCCATCGTCAGCGCCAGCACCACCAGCGCGCGATGATCCTGCGCGGCGGCGGCCACCACCATCGACTTGGTGACGAAGCCCGAGAAGAACGGGAATGCCGAGATCGCAAAGGCGCCAATCATATAGAGCGCAAGGGTTACCGGCATGGTTCTATAGAGCCCTCCGAGCTCGGTGAGCTTGCGCCGTCCGGTGACGTGAATCACCGCCCCCGCGCCCATGAAGAGGAGCGCCTTGTAGAGGATATGCGCGAAGGCATGGCTGACGGCGCCGTTCACCGCCATCTCGGTCCCGATGCCGATGCCCGCCACCATGTAGCCGACCTGGCTGACGATGTGATAGGCAAGGAGCCGTCGGCAATCGTTCTCCAGCACCGCGTAGATAACGCCGTAAAGCGCCATCACAGTGCCGAGCCAGACGAGAAGATCGGTCCCCGGAAACGCCCGCGCCAGCACATAGACGGCGGTCTTCGTGGTGAAGGCGCTCATGAATACGGCCCCGGTGACGGTTGCTTCCGGGTAGGCGTCGGTCAGCCAGGCGTTGAGCGGCGGCACCGCGGCGTTGAGCAGGAACCCGGCAAGGATCAGGCAAGTGGCGAAGCCCAGCCCGCCCTCGATCGGGCCGATGAGCAGCGAACCCGTGGCGAACCCATGGAGAACGATGCCGCCGAGCAGGGCAACGCTGCCGGTGATGTGGACCATGAGGTAGCGGAACCCTGCGCGGAATGCCTGCCCGCTGCGCTGGGCAAAGACCAGGTAGGCGGAGGCAAACGTCATACCTTCCCAGAAAAGGAAGAGGGTCAGGTAGTCGCCGGCGAACACGACTCCGAGCGCGCTGCCGACGTAGACGAACGCCGCGACATGCTGTCCCGCACGCGTCAGGTGCAACGCATAGACCGTGCCGATCAACGCCATGATGCTGAAAACAGTGGCGAAGAGGATGCTTAGCTTGTCGACTTTCGCAACAATGATTTGCTGCCCGATGAACTGCGCAGTGCCGTAGGCGCCAGGATGCATCGTCAGCACGGCCAGGATCGCCAGCGTCGGGATCAGCAGCACATAGGCCTTGCGGACGGACCCTTTGAGGAATGGAATCGGAAGAGCGCCGAGAATGAACAGTAGTCCTGGATGGACGAAGTCAGTCATAATAGTCCTCGCGCCGCATCAGCCCGCACTGATGGCCAAGAAACTTGGACACGAAGATCAGAAGCACGCAGGAGCCGAAGCCGTAGACGGCAGACCAGCCAGGCAGCCGCTCCCACAGGTATTCGGCGTGTTCGCGGAAGACCAGAAAGTCGGCGACGACGATCAGGACGAGCACCAGATAGAATAGCCGGCGACGCTTTCTCGCATGTCTCTCATCGCCAAAGAAATCGACGACGCGCCTGATCATCTGACGACTCTTTCCGCCAGGGCGAGGAAATAGTCCGGGAAGATGCCCATCGCCACCGACAGGATGGCGGTCGCGACAAGCGGGATCGTCAACATCGGAATTTCACGAACGGTCGCCGGGCTCTCCTGCGCCTCCGTCCCGAAGAAAGCGGCATAGCTGACCGGGAGGAAATAGGCGGCGTTCAGGACCGAACTTATCAAGAGCACGATTAGGAACGGGGTCTCCCCGGCCTCCACCGAGCCGAGCGCCAGATACCACTTGCTGATGAAGCCCGCAGCCGGCGGCACCCCGATCATGCTGAGCGAGCCGACGAAGAACGCCCCCATCGTCCAGGGCAGCCTGCGGCCGATGCCGGCCATGTCGCTGATGTTGCGCTTGCCGGACGCGCAATAGATCGAGCCTGCGCAGAAAAACAGCGTGATTTTCGAGAATGCATGCGCCGCGATGTGGATGATCCCACCAACCATCGCGACGGGCGACAGCAGAACCGCGCCCAGCACGACGTAGGAGAGCTGGCTGACCGTCGAATAGGCGAGCCGTGCCTTCAGGTCGTCCCGCGTCAGGGCGTAGATGGACGCCATCAGGATCGTGAACGAGACTACATAGGCCGTGGCGATTCCGAGCCCCAGCCCACCCACCAGCCCTGCGCCGAAGACATGGAACACGACGCGCAGCACGCAGAAAACACCCATCTTGACGACGGCCACCGCATGCAAGAGCGCGCTAACCGGTGTCGGCGCCACCATCGCGGCAGGCAGCCAGGCGTGCATCGGCATCACCGCGGCCTTGGCGAAGCCGAAGAGGTAGCAGAAATAGACGACGGTCAGCAGCGGCGCCGAGGCGTTGACTCCCGCCAGCAGCCCCCCCGGCACAAAGTCGAGCGACCCTGCAATATTGTAGGTCAACGCCAGCGCAGCCAGAAGCACGCTTTTCGATGCGCCCATCAAATAGACGAGGTATTTGCGGCTGCCCGTCCATCCCTCCTCGTCCTCGTGGTGGTAGACAAGCGGATAGGTGACGAGGCTCAGCACCTCGTAGAAGATCACCAACGTGAACAGGTTGGCGGCGAAGGCGCCCCCGGCGGCTGCCGCGAGGCTGGCAGCGAAGCAGGCGAAGAACCGGGTCTGCGCATGCTCATTCAAGTGCCGCATGTAGCCTATGGAATAGATCGAAGCCACGATCCACAGCAGCGAAGATACGGTGGCAAACACCATGCCGAGCGCATCGACACGGAAAGCGAAGTCGATCCCCGGCAGAATCTCGAACAGGCGCAAATCGACTGTCCCGCCTGCCAGCACCGTGGGTGCCATTGAGGCGACGATTGCGAACATGGCGATCGCTGCCAACGGCGAGACGACATCGCGGAGCTTCGCGCGCTTGTTCAGAAGGAGCACTGCCAGGGCCGCCACAACTGCGACGGCTACGGCAAGCAGCGGCCGGATCGATATCACCGGCTATCCTTTCATCATGGTCACTTCGTCGACCTTGAGGGTGGACTTGTTCCTCGCGAGGGCGACCAGGATTCCCAGGGCGACGGCAACCTCCGCCGCAGTGATCGCGATGACGAAGATTGCGAAAATCTGCCCGCGGAAGTCGTCGTAGTAATGCCCGAAAGCGATGAAATTGATATTGACCGAGTTGAGCAGCAGTTCCAGCGACATCAGCACGACCAGGATATTGCGTCTGAGCAGCACGCCCGCCGCACCGATCACGAACAGGACCACTCCGAGCACGACATACCACCACAGCGGCACCATCACTGCGGTTCCTTCCGCGCCAGCACGATAGCGCCTACCAGGGCTGCCAGCAGGATGACGGAGGCGACTTCAAACGGCAGGAGATAGTCGGCGAAAAGTGTCGCGCTGAGCTGCCTGACCTCACCGCCGGTGCGCATTGCGACGGGTTGCGCGATCGCAAAGCGCTCGCTCCTGAGCACCAGCACAAGCATCTCGACCCCGAGCACGACGAGCAGCACCAGGACCGGCAGATTGCTGCCGGGCAAGAACCGCTGCAGCACCGCTTCGCGCACGTCGATCATCATGATCACGAACAGGAACAAGACCATGATCGCGCCGACATAGACGAAAATCTGGATGACCGCGAGCAGCGGCGCCTCGAGCAAGACGAAGATCGCCGATACTTGCAGGAAACACGCCATCAGCGCCAATGCGCTGTGAACAGGATTACGCGCCAGGACCAAGGTCAGGGCCGTGACCACGGACGCCACGGCAAACAGAAGAAAGAACCCCTGATCCATCGACGCCGCTCCTCCGACCCGAACTGTCACTCGGCGCGACAGGGCCGGACTTGAGATAGCTGGCCCCTTCCGTTCACAAATTGTGCCCTAGTCTCGGATTTTTCTCAAGATTATCGTGGTTTAGTGCTGCGCTAAACTCACTACTCATATTTGAGAGAGAGGCGCACTTCTCGGAAAGCCTGCCGATCCGTGACAGGTTAGGCTCGGTTGAAGCGAGGCTTTCAGGCGGCACGGAAAGGGCGGCAGACGAGGACGCCGGTACCGATCCCGGAGACGAATTCGCTGCCGAGGCCGTCGCGTGCGGCCTAAGGAGCATATCCTTCGG
The DNA here is from genome assembly GCF_033977345.1 of Mesorhizobium dulcispinae. Taxonomy (NCBI): domain Bacteria; kingdom Pseudomonadati; phylum Pseudomonadota; class Alphaproteobacteria; order Hyphomicrobiales; family Phyllobacteriaceae; genus Mesorhizobium; species Mesorhizobium dulcispinae. The sequence continues at coordinate 85,804 of NZ_JAVIIY010000008.1, read as the reverse complement.
TTCATAGCTGAAGTCACCATCATATCTCGCGCGAAGTTCCTGACTCAATTCGATGCTTACGCGGAGGATGGCCTGCTTGAACCAGATCGTGCAGGACCCCACGATCGATGGGCTGATCATGACAACGCCCCGGTCGGCGCTTATAACGACATCGTCAAGGCCGCCGAGGCCAAGGGCATACCGGTAGCCACGACCAATTCCCTCGACGGCACGATCCTCGACCGCAGCGGCATCAGCCACACCGGCCAGGACGCCTCCGCCGCGGCGATCGCCGGTGAAGCACTCGTCAAGTGCCTGGCCGACAAGGGGATCGAGAAGGGCTCGATCGTTCTCCCGTCTTCGACCGCAATGGGCAACATCGAGGTAAACAATCGCGTCACCTCGGCCTTCAACGCGGTCGTGCGAGCGCACTGATCTCACCAAATCATATCCGCAGTACTCTTGCACAGCTCGCAAGAGCGGAGATCAAAGGGCGCCGCAACCAGCAGCAGATCACATTTTTCAAAGCTGTCGGCTCGGGCCTGGCGGACCTCGTCGCGGCCAAATTGGTGTTTGCCTCGCTCTGAAGGTCCGGTTCTAACATTCCGAAACTAGAAGCCGACGGTCAGCTCTCGACCCATTTTGGCCGTAGAGATCAGCTGCCGCGTCCTGAAAGCAGACATCGCAAGCGAGGACTCCGGAGGTCGCGGTTGCGCTACTCGGCAGCCGTCTCCGATGGCGCCTCTGCCGGCCCCGAAGCCCCGGCCTCAGCACGTGGCTTGCGCCGTGAAAACAGCGATCTAAGCGTGACGTAGCACACCGGCGTCAGGAACAGGCCGACGAAGGTGACGCCGAGCATGCCGGAGAACACCGCGGTGCCGAGCGACTGGCGCATTTCTGCGCCCGGGCCCGTTGCGATCATCAGCGGCACGACGCCGAGGATGAACGCGAAGGCGGTCATCAGGATCGGCCGCAGCCTGAGCCGGCAGGCTTCGACGGCAGCCTCGGCGGCCGACAGGCCGCGTTCCTGCGCCTGCCGCGCGAATTCGACGATCAGGATCGCGTTCTTGGCGGCAAGCCCGATCAGCACGATGAGGCCGATCTGCACGAGGATGTTGTTGTCCAGCCCTCGGAAAGTCACGCCGAGCAACGCCGCGAGCACGCCGAGCGGCACCACCAGCACGATGGCGAACGGCAGCACCCAGCTTTCATATTGCGCCGCCAGCGCCAGGAAGACGAACAGCACCGATAGTCCGAAGATATAGACAGCGGCATTGCCGGTGTTGCGCTCCTGATAGGCGAGCTCGGTCCATTCATAGGAGGTACCGGCCGGCAGCGTCTTTGCCGTGATTCCTTCCATCAATGCCAGCGCGTCGCCCGTGGAAACGCCCGGCGCGGCGTTGCCCTGCAGCGGCACCGAGACGTACATGTTGTAACGCTGGACCAGCGCCGGGCCGGTGACGTCGCGGATCTCGATCAGCGTGCCGAGCGGAACCAGCGCGCCGGTCGCCGACCGCACCTTCAGTTTCAAGATGTCGGCGCGATCGAGGCGGAACGCCTGATCGGCCTGCGCCCGTACCTGGTAGACGCGCCCGAAAGCGTTGAAGTCGTTGACGTAGGCGGTGCCCAAATTGATCGACAGGGTCTCGAAGATGTTGGGGATAGGCACGTTCAGGATGCGCGCCTTGTCGCGATCGATCGCCAGGAAGAATTGCGGGCTCGACGCGGAGAACGTGGTGAACACGCCTGTCAGCCCCGGCGTCTTGTTGGCCTTGCCGGCGATTTCGTAGGCAAGCGCCAGGATCTGCCGCATGTCGGCGCTGTTGCGCTCCTGAATCTGCAGCTTGAAACCGCCGGCATTGCCGACGCCGCGGATCGGCGGCGGCGGCAGTGCGATAATGAAGGCTTCCTTGATGCTTTGCAGGCTGCCGAACAGGTTGCCGATGACCTTGGTCGCCGACTGGCCGGCCTTCAGCCGCTCGTCAAACGGCTTGAACCTGGCGAAAATCACGCCAGCGTTGCTGGCATTGGTGAAGGTCGCGCCCGAGAAGCCGGCGAAGGCGACTGCGTAGTCGACACCAGGCGTTTTCTGGATGATCTGCGACGCCTGCTGGATGACCGCATCGGTCCTCGACAGCGAGGCGCCGTCCGGCAACTGGACCACGACGATCGCATATCCCTGATCGAGCGACGGAATGAAACCGCGCGGCACCGTCTGCACCATGTAGACCGTCGCGTAGATGAGGGCCGCGAAAACGGCCAGCATGGCGGTGATCGCTAACCACGAGCCGACCAGCACGCGGACGATGCTCGAATACCAATGGGCGACCCTGTCGAAGCCGCGATTGAAGCCGTCGGCGAGCGCCCGTCCGAACCGCGCCAGGAAAAAGCGCGGTGGCGCCGCCGTGGCGTGGTGCGGCTTGAACAGCAGTGCCGCCAGCGCTGGCGAAAGCGTCAGCGAATTGAATGCCGAGATGGCTGTCGACACCGCGATGGTGATCGCAAACTGCAGGTAGAACTGCCCTGAAATGCCGGGGATGAAGGCTGTCGGTACGAACACGGCTATCAGCACCAGCGAGATCGCGATGACTGCCGTTCCGACTTCGTCCATGGTCAGGTGCGACGCAGGATTGGGCGCCAGCCCACTGGCGATATTGCGCTCGACGTTCTCGACCACGACGATCGCATCGTCGACGACGATGCCGATCGCCAGAACGAGGCCGAACAGCGTCAGCATGTTGAGCGAGAAGCCGGCGGCGTAAAGCACCGCCAGCGTGCCGATCAGCGACACGGGGATCGCCACAATCGGCACGATCGCCATGCGCCCCGATTGCAGGAAGACGATGATGACGATGATGACCAGCAGCATCGCCTCGAGGATCGTCTTGTAGACCTCCTGGATCGACTCGGCGACGAACTCGGTCGGATTGTAGACGATGTCGTAGCTCAACCCCTTCGGGAAGTCGCGGGAAAGCTCCTTCATCTTGTCTTGGATCTCCGCGGCTGCGGCGAGCGCATTGGTGCCCGGCCGCTGGAAGATGGCGAGCGCCACCGCCGGTTTGCCGTTGAGATAGGAGTTGGTGACATACTCCTTGGCGCCGAGCTCGATGCGCGCCACATCCTGCAGCGAGATCAGCCGGCCGTCGTCGGTCGATTTGACGATCACGTATCGGAAGTCGCGGGCGTCGTTGAAGCGGCCTTGCGTGGTGACCGTGTACTGGAACGCCGTGCCGGTGCCGGTCGGCGGCGCGCCGATCGAGCCCCCCGACACTTGGACGTTCTGGTCGCGCAGCGCCTGCACCACATCGCCCGAGGTCATCCCCAGGGCGGACAGTTTTTCCGGATCGAGCCAAATGCGCAGCGAATATTCGCGTTCGCCGAAGATGATGAGATCGCCGACGCCGTCGAGTCTGAGCAGTATGTCGCGCACCCGCGAGCGGGCGTAGTTCGAGACATAGAGCTGGTCGTAGGTATTGTCGGGCGACAGCATGTGCACGACCATCATCAGGTCGGGCGAGCTCTTGGTGGTGGTGATGCCGAGGCGGCGGACTTCTTCGGGCAGGCGCGGCTCGGCGACCGACACGCGGTTCTGCACAAGCACCTGCGCCTTGTCGAGATCGGTGCCCAGCTTGAAAGTGATGGTCAGCGCCATCGATCCGTCGCCTGATGAATAGGACGACATGTAGAGCATGCCCTCGACGCCATTGATCTCCTGCTCGATCGGCGTTGCCACCGTCGCTGCGACCGTCTCGGCGTCGGCGCCCGGATACTGCGCGCGAACGACGATGGTCGGTGGCGCGATCTCGGGATATTGCGCGACCGGCAGCTGGGTATAAGCAATCCCGCCGAGGACCAGCAGGACGATCGAAACGACCGATGCGAAGATTGGGCGGTCGACGAAGAAATGTGCGAACCTCATTGCTGCAACCCGGCGGTCTCGGTCTTGGGCGGCAACGTCGCCATCTCGACCTTAACCTTGGTGCCGGGCCTGGCGTGCATCAGCCCGTTGACGATGATCGTCTCGCCGCCAGTCAGGCCCGATCGGATCACCCGGTAGCCGTCGAGAAGCGGGCCGGTGCGCACGGGCTTCGCCGACACCATCCCGGCCTCATCCACCAGGAACACGATGCGTCGATCCTGATCGGCGCCGATCGCCTCGTCGGGCACCAGCACGCCGCTATGCGGCAGCGATCCCGGCACGTTGATGCGCCCGAACATACCTGGCTGGAGAATGCCGTCGGCGTTGGGAAACTTCGCACGCACCCGCATGGTGCCGGTCGCGTTGTCGATCCGGTTCTCGGCAAAATCGAGCTTGCCTTTGAATACCGCCTCCGCGCGGTCGGCGACACGAACCTCCACATCGAGCCCGCCGGCGCCTTCCTGCATGCTGCCGCCACGCGCCTTCGCGTCGCGGGCGTAGCTGAAATACAGGCGCTCATCGACGTCGAAATAGAAGTCGATCGGGTCGCGCGTGACGATGGTCGTCAGCAAGGTGGAATCCGGCTGCACGAGGTTGCCGACCGACACCAGCCGGCGGTCGATGCGGCCGGACAAGGGCGCCTTGATCTCGGTGAATTCCATGTTCAGGCTGGCCGTCGTCAGCGCAGCCGTCGCGCCCTGCATCTGCGCCTGCGCCGAAAGGTATTCCCGCCGGCGGTCGTCGACCGTCGCGGTTGAGATATTGCCGGTCCTGGCGAGTTCGTCGGCGCGATCCAGCTGCATCTTGGAGAATTCGAGCAGACTCTTGGCGACGTCCACTTGCGATTTGGCGGCATCATAAGCCGCCTGGTACGGACGCTGATCGATGGTGAAGAGCAGGTCGCCCTTGTTGACCAGTGCGCCGTCCTGGAAGCTGACCTTGTCAAGGTAGCCGCTGACGCGCGAACGGATGGCGACCTGGTCGACGGCTTCGAAGCGCCCGACGAACTCGTCGTCTTCGACGATTTCACGCACCACCGGCTTGGCCGCCGTCACCACGGGTAGCTGCTGGTCCTGCGCAAACGCAGTGGTGCTGAAAGCCATGCCGAGCAGGAATGCCACCGACATCGCGACGCGGGCAAGCCAGCCGGCCGATCGACGGGATCGCCCGCCCGCGTCGCGATGCAATTGCCCATTCCCTGGGGTGTCCATTTGCGTCCCCGCTCGCTGGACCCGGAGGTCGGTTGATCCGCTTCTACGCTCAGGCTTGTCGTCGAGATCAGAGCACTGCAGTGTTGTGCATGGCAACATGATCATTTTCCATGTGGGCTGAAATGTCCACCCTGTGGCTGCCCCGCCACTCGTCCTCGTTGCCGCCAAGATGGGCGCCAGCGGAATGGCACCTTTCTGGCTAGTTCGTCCCAGAACCGGACCGGCCGCTTCCGGCCCCTTTCGGTCATTCACTAGGAGAGCTACCTGCGGTTACATCGATATGTCGAGCCAGCAATTAATCTCGTTCATCGTCTTGAGGTTCAGACCATACGAGAGAATACGAAGGAAACGGGTTGGCGAACCATCCGCTAACGTATTGATTTCCTGTAGAAAAAGTTGCCCCTCCGGGCCCGCCAACAATTTAAGCATTTGATTTTATTGTATTTTATAGCCATTTTGGACTCGGCGCAGCGTCACCGACCGGCGCGACGCGGCCTTTCGGAATCGGAAGTCACGGCCTAAAGCCATCTCGCAGTCCCGAGCGGGAAATGGCTCTAAGCTCCGGAAGGCCGTCCTTCGGTTCCGCTTCCTGATTGGCCTTCTGCCTTCGCCAAACTGACCTCCAGGCGCTCGATCAGCGCCCGATAGCGCGGATTATCGCGCAGAGGATTCATATCCACGTCCTGCGCCATCCAGTGCACTTGCTGCAATCCAAGCTGCGGCACGCAGTGCCCCAGCGTGTCGATCGCCTTTTCGACGGCGCCGATCGCCGCAAGGAAACACGCGACATTGTAATGGCTGTTATAGTCCTCCGGGTCGATGGTGATCGCGCGCTCGGCCCACTGGAGGGCGCGTTCGTCCAGGCCGAGATTGTGGAGGATGTAACAACCATAGGCATAGGCTGCCCCATCGTCCGGATAGAGCTGCATGGCTTTCTCGATGCGGGTAAGCAACTCCCCTGAAAGCCTGTGGGCTTCCTCCTCGTCGCCCAGCGTCTTGCGGCAATCCCAGAGCATGCACATCGCACCATAGCTGTTGCGATCAACCTCCGCCGCCTTCTCATAGGCAGCCGCGGCCTCTGCGAACTTGCGCTCCATGCGCAGCACGTCGCCCAAGGTCCTGTGCGCCTCGTAGAGATCGGGATCGAGCGCGATTGCTCGCCGACAGGCGGCGCCTGCGAGCTCGATTTGCTCCTTCTGGAAATGTGCCATCGCGTGGGCCACGTGAGCTTCCGCCAGCGTCGAGTCCAAGGCCAGCGCGCGCTGCGCCTCGGCGCTCAAGGTGACAAGGTTTGCGCTGGGATCTCCGGATCTCAGCAACATGCCTTCAGCTAGCGCCAGCCCGGCCCGCGCCAGCGCGTATTCAGGATCGATCTCGAGCGCCCGCTGGTAGAGGCGTCGGGCGGAAAGGTGATTGCGACGGCCCAGGCGCAAGAAATGCTGCCGTCCCATGAGGTAATATTGATAGGCTTCTACGTTCTCCGTCGTGCGCTTGCCGATGGCAGCATACTCGGCCGGCATCAGCCGGATCTTCAGGGCATCGACGATGGCCCGTGCGATCTCGTCTTGGAGCGCAAATATGTCGTTAAGATCACGGTCGTAGCGTTCGGCCCACACATGATGCCCACTCGTCCCGTCGATCAGCTGCGCCGTGATCCGAACGCGACTACCCGCCTTGCGTACGCTGCCTTCCAGCACATGCGAAACGCGCAATTGCCGCGCCGCTTCGCTGACGTCCATCGACTTGCCTTTGAGGGCAAAGGTCGTGTTGCGCGCCGTGACTGCCAGCGCCCCGACCTTGCTGAGGTCCGTAATGATGTCCTCGGTGATGCCGTCAGAAAAGTATTCCTGCTCTGGGTCGCCACTCATGTTGGTGAAAGGCAGCACGGCGATCGATGGTCGGTTGCGGAACGGAAGCGCATCCTTGGCCGACGGCACGGACGAGCTGGTCTGGGATTGCTCAATGGACATGACACGGTAAGCGCGTACCGGCTCCGCAATGTTGTGAACCCGTTGCTCGCCGATATCCGTATAGACGTATTCGAGTTTGCCTTTTACTTGATCGTAAATGGCGCGCCCGATGCAAACGCCGCCAGGCTCCGCTAGCTTTTCAAGCCGTGCCGCGATGTTCACACCGTCTCCGTATATCGTGTCGTCTTCGACGATCACGTCGCCGAGATTTACGCCCATACGGAACGCCATACGCCGGTTTTCGGGGAGGCCGGCGTTCTCGCCGCCCAGCTCGCGCTGCAGCTCGATCGCACACTGCACGGCGTTAACCGCGCTCCCAAACTCGATCAGCAGGCTGTCCCCGGCCGAGCCGACGATGCGTCCGTGGAACCGCGCGATTTTGGGCTCGAACACCTCAGCTCGGAACCGCTTCAGCCGCCCCAGCGTTCCCAACTCGTCGGCCGCCATCAGCCGCGAGTAACCTGCCACGTCGGCAGCCAAGATCGCCGCAAGCCTGCGTTGCTCTTCTCGCAAGGGACGGACCTCCCGCCAGTTGGAACAATCTTAGCCTAAGAAACGGCGCGAGCGAGCCCTTGTTCGGATGCCTGGAATCCGAAATTGGCTAAGGAAGCATATCGTAGCGAAATTCGACTGCGCGGCAGGTCACGGAACCTTTCGGAACGATGCGGGAAGATTTCTGATTCAAGACCACGAAATAATCAATGAAATCAACAACTTGAGCACATCCTCCGGGCCCGCCATCGTCTATCAATGACTTAGCGGGCTGTGGCAAAACTCACGGAACGTATCGGAACCCGGCACAGATCAGAGTCAAAACGGGTATCTCCGAGACTTTTTCATCAACCTGTTAGTGCCTATTTCTTCCGTTGGTTGGCCAAGTCCCGGTGGCGAACTTCCGCGCGTCGCTTTGATTTTGTTGGCCTGCGATATGGGCACCGCCAGATCAGCCCATTGCGATTCATCCAAAGAGCCTGCGCAACCTATTTGCGCTCCAGTGACTATAGTCTGACATTTTGATACGCCTTTCGATGGCAGATTGCGTCCAATGGTCGATTGGATTGGCGGGCCGCTATCACATAGCGGTACCGAGAGCGACACCAATCGGAACTCGTGCATTTGTTGCGGGTCCAAGAGACGAACAAGGGAGGCACGAATCGGCCCGCGCCGACAGGATTCCAGCTTGCGGGCCGGGTATTTGTCTGACATGATTTATCACTTCCTAATGTTGCACTGGGCAATTGGGGCATAGTGATGGCTAAGGAATCTTCGACTGCCGCTTCTTCAGCAAACAAAGCGGACGCAAATCTCATAGGTAATGCAGAGGGAAACGGGCTGAACTTCATGGCGGGCCAGGCGCGCGAGGGCGGGCCCGGCGGTGACGCTCCAGGTGTCGACAAGATACGCGATCTCTTGTTCGGCAATCAGATGCAGGACTATGATCGCCGCTTCTCCAAACTTGAGGAACGGTTCCTGCAGCGGTTCAAGGATGTCGAATCCGAGGCCAAGCGCAATCTTGAGACCTACGAGTCGAATGCCAAGAAGCAGGTTGACTCGCTGGCGACGCAGTTGCGGAACGAAAAAGATGCGCGAGCCGAGGCCGACAAGGAGATCGACCGCAATCTTCGCGATCAAAATCAGGCGCTTGAAAAGCAGGTGCGCGCTTTGTCTGATCAATTGAGCGAGCTCGAGCGCGAAATAGCGGATCGCATGAACAGAAGCGACCATTTGCTGCGCGAGGAAATCAAGCAAAAGAATGAAAGCGCTCAAATGCTGATGGAGAAGATCTTTTCCGATCTCAGCAACGTCAAGACCGACCGAAATCTTTTGGCCGGCCTGTTTGTCGAGGTCGCGAAATGTCTCAATCAGGATCCCGTCGGCAGCAAGGGCAATTCGGAGCGTGGCTGGAAAGTGAGTTGATCGGAAGTTGACGTCGAGCGTCGAACCAATCAGCCTTCCTCAAAGAACAGCTTCGAACGATACCGGGATTGATCGCGAGGCTTTGGCCCGCCTTTTGGTGGAAATTGCCCGGAACGTCGATCCGGACAACCATGCGCTTTACGAAGGCGTTCCAGCCGCCGATCATCGGCTGGAAAGGCTTCGCCAACTGCTCGTCGGCGGCGAAATCTCGGAACTTTCACGCGTTACGCACCTGCTCGACGAACCTGAGCAGCTTGCGGCCGCTGTAGGGAACGTTCTCCCCACTGCAGCCGCAGGTGCGTCTCTTGTGCAGCTCGGCGAGGCCCTTGCGCCAGCCGTCGAGAGGGCAGCGCAACGGTCCATCCAGAAGAACCCCAGCGCGCTGACCGATATATTGTATCCGGTGTTTCTGCCGGCTATTCGCAAGTCGATCGGTGAAAAAATCGACCAGACTTTTCAGTCGTTGAATGAATCTTTAAGACATATATTTACCTGGCATGGCCTCAAGTGGAGATTTGAGGCCTGGAGAACGGGAACAAGCTTCTCCGAAGTCGTTCTCAAGCATTCTCTTGTCTATCGCGTGGAGCATGTCTTTCTCATCAGCCGCAGCTCCGGGCTTTTGATCGCGCATGTAACAGCCGAAAACGCGACCAGCGAAGACCCTCAACTGATTTCCTCGATGCTCAGCGCAATCCAGGATTTTGTGAAGGACTCGTTCAACGAGAAAGAAAACAGCGGCCTGGACACCATCCGGTTCGGAGAGCTTCGCCTCTGGTCGGAAGTCGGACCGTTTGCGACGCTGGTTGCGGTGATCAGGGGAAATCCGCCCGAGGAGTTGCATGACGTAATCCGCGACGTATTGCTTCGCATCCATGATCAGTCCTCGCAGGCTTTGGAGCGCTTCGACGGGGACACCTCGCAGTTGCCCGGCGTAGAGACCCAGTTGCAGACCTGCGTCGAGCTGCAGCATACGGATTCAAAAGAGGGATTCCCGTGGCTGGTGGTGACGGCAGCCCTGCTGATTCTGACTGCGGCAGGCGCCTGGTTCTTTCTTTCCTGGCAAGCCGGGCAGCGCTGGCAGACCTATCTGTCGCGACTGGCGACCCAGCCGGGGATCGTCGTTTCCGAACAAAAAATTCGCGGCGGCCAGTTCTACATTGCCGGCCTGAGGGACCCGCTCGCCGCCGACCCGCAGTCGCTGTTGTCGGGAACGGAGGTCGATCCCGCCCGCGTTCATTCAAACTGGCAGTTCTATCAGAGCCTCGAGCCGGAATTCGTGCTGAAGCGGCTGACGGCGTCGCTGGCGCCGCCGGATTCGGTACGACTCTCGGTCGTCGATGGTCGCATCGTCGCCGAGGGTGAGGCGACCACCACGTGGATCAACCGGGCGCGGGCCGCTGCCCAGCAGCTTTCGGCAGGCGGCCCGGTCTTCGACATCTCCGGGGTCCGCGATGTGAGCGCCGAGGAGCGCTGGCAGGCCTATGTGTCGCGACTGGAGACCCAGCCTGGCATCATCGTCGCCGATCAGAATGTGCGCGACGGCCAATTCTATATTACCGGTCTGAGAGACCCGCTTGCCGCCGACCCGCAGTCGCTGTTGGCCGGAACGCAGGTCGATCCCGCGCGTGTTCATGCAAGCTGGCAATTCTACCAGAGCCTTGAGCCGCAGTTCGTGCTGAAGCGGCTGACGGCGTCGCTGGCGCCGCCGGATTCGGTGCGGCTTTCAGTAGTCAATGATCGCATCGTTGCCGCGGGTGAGGCCACCACCGCGTGGATCAACCGGGCGCGGGCCGCCGCCCAGCAGCTTTCAGCCGGCGGCCCGGTCTTCGACATCTCCGGGGTCCGTGATGTGAGCCCCGAGGAGCGCTGGCAGGCCTATGTGTCGCGACTGGAGACCCAGCCCGGCATCATCGTCGCCCAACAGAATGTGCGCGATGGCCAATTCTATATTACCGGCCTGAGAGACCCGCTTGCCGTCGACCCGCAGTCGCTGCTGTCCGGGACGCAGGTCGATCCCGCCCGCGTTCATTCACAGTGGCAATTCTATCAGAGCCTTGAGCCGGAGTTCGTGTTGAAGCGGCTGACGGCGTCGCTGTATCCGACGGATACAGTGCGACTTTCGATCGTCAATGACCGCATCGTTGCCGAGGGTGAGGCTCCCGATACCTGGATAGATCGGGCGCGCGCAGCGGCACGACAGCTTTCAGTAGGCGGACCGGAGTTCGACATCTCCAAGGTTCGTGATGTGAGCCCCGATGCACGCGCGGCGGAGCATTGGCAGTATTATGTGTCGCGACTTGAGGCCCAACCGGGAATCATCGTCGCTCAACAAACGGCGAGGGGCGGACATTTCTACATTTCCGGTCTGAGAGACCCTCTTGCCGCCGACCCGCAAGCTCTGCTGTCCGGAACGGAGGTTGATCCTGCCCGCGTTCATTCACAGTGGCAATTCTATCAGAGTCTTGATCCGAAGTTCGTGGTGAAGCGGCTGACGGCGTCGCTGTCCCCGCCGAAATCGGTTCGGCTTTCGATCGTCCAGGGTCGCATCGTTGTCGTGGGCGAGGCTCCTGCCGGCTGGATCAGCCGGGCGCAGGCCGCCGCCGACCAACTTTCGGCGGACGGAGTGGTTCTGGATGTCTCGCAGCTGCGCGAGCTGAACCTTGCAGAACTTAATCATTTGAGAGAGGCCATCCAGACGACCGATATTTTCTTCTCTTCCGGTAGAGTTGTCCCGGGACCGGAGCAGACGCCGGTGCTCGACAGATTGGCTGATCAGTTGAAGGAATTCGCCGAAAATGCCCGCAAGGCAGGCGTGACAGCGCGGTTCATGTTGACCGGCCATTCGGACACGACGGGCCGTGAGACGGCCAACGCGTCGATCAGCGCCGCCCGCGCCGAGACAGTTCGCGCGCTTCTCAACAAGCGCGGCGTCGCTCCGGAACTGCTGCTGGTTCGGGGCGCCGGCACCTTTGAGCCGGCGGTACCCGAAAATGAAAATAGTCGAACTGGGAACTCCACCAATCGCCGGGTTTCGGTTACGGTGAACCTGGAGTAGTGCGGAGCCCAGGATGCTGCAAAAAAAGATCTGCATGTTGGGCGGGTTCGCTGTCGGCAAGACGAGCCTGGTGCGCAGGTTCGTGCAAAGCATCTTCTCGGAAAACTACCTGACCACGGTGGGCGTGAAAATCGACAAGAAGAGTGTCGCACTCCCGGACAAAACCGTGGATCTGATTTTGTGGGATTTGGCCGGCGAAGACGACATCGGTTCATTCCGCGTCAGCTATGTGCGAGGTGCGACCGGGCTCGTGCTCGTCGTCGATGGAACCCGGCCCGCTACTCTTGCCGTGGCGCTCACGCTGCGCGAGCGGGCCGAGGCCGAATTCGGCGCCATGCCGTTCGTATTGCTGTTCAACAAATCCGATCTGGCCGATCGGTGGGCAATATCGGATGGTGAGATTGACGAACTGAAGCAACGTGGATGGCAAATCTATCTGACAAGCGCGCTTTCTGGCGAACATGTTGACGATGCGTTTCGTCAGCTTGCCTCGATGGTCGCCAAATAGACCATGCCCAGAGTGCCGAAAGAAGTCAGAAGCTGGATATACGATTTCTTCTACAATGAGCGCTCTGCCGCATATCTGAAAATTGACGCCCGGCAATGCATAGCCGCGAAGGGCGGCAACTTTGAACATTACGGACTCTCGTCGCTTCGCATTGGCAAGCCCGTTGCCGATCAGCTTGAATTCATGGAAGGGCTGCTGCCTTGCCCGGAGCTTCCATACCATATGCCCATGGTGGAACTGCCCGGCGGGTGTGTCGCGGACCTTCATCTCTTTGGCGACGGCGGCTCCGTGTGGCTGCTCTTTCTCGACGCCACTCCCGAACGCGACAACCAGCAGCGGCTGCAACAGAAGGCTTATGAAATGACGCTCCTGCAGGAGAGGGAGCGTCAACTCAATGAGAAATTACAATCGACGAACGAGGCATTGAGGGAGAGCCAGGAGGGGTTGTCGCGCGAATACCGGCGCGCCGAATCCCTGCTCCTCAACATTCTTCCGGCGTCGATCGCGGAGCGGCTGAAGGCGGACGAGCAAATTGCAGACAGCCACGCGGAGGTGAGTGTGCTTTTTGCCGACATCGTCGGTTTTACGGAAAGAGCGCGGAGCGTTGGAGCCACGACAACGCTCGCTATCTTGAATTACTTCTTCAAGGCGGCGGATCTGCTCTCGGAGCAACATGGCTGCGAAAAGATCAAGACCATCGGCGACTGCGTGATGGCGGTTGCCGGCCTGCCCACCGCGCGATCCGATCATGCACAAGCCCTTGTGCACTATGCGCTTGAGCTGCGGGAGGCGGCCAGACGCGAGCGCTTCGCGGGCGAACCGCTAAGTCTTAGAATTGGAATTCACTCAGGACCGATCGTGGCGGGCGTCATAGGCAAAAGACGGTTTGTCTATGACCTGTGGGGCGACACCGTCAATCTCGCCGCGCGGATTCAAAAGGCCGCGGAGCCCGATGAAATCCGTATCTCGGATGCAACTCATAAACTGCTTGGACCAGATTTTGCATGCGACCCACTCGAGGAAACGGAATTGCGTGGTACAGGTCGTGTGCGAATGTGGCGGCTCCCGGCCTGATTTGCCGCTTGGCAGTGTCGGACCCCGGGGCGCATTGCATTCCTTGGACACCGTTGCCGAAATTCTCGGTGGGCTGATATGAAAGGTGCATGAGAAAATTCGACCGGCCAATGATGAGAGGCGCTTTTGATCGCGCGTGAGCTTGCCAGCACCGCTCTGGTTGCCAATGCCCTCGGGACAGGCAGGATCAATTTTAAGGATCGCATCGTAGACCGGGTCCATGACCCAAGTACCTATTGGGTCGGTTGGCCTTAATTGCATTCACTATCGTAACCGTGCCGCCCTGGACGCTCTAAGGGGAACGACGAAAGGGCTAGGCGGCTCCCTGTGGCAAGTCGGACAAGTCGGTAGACCCTTGATGGCTTCGAGGCCTGCGGGGTCGCCTACGGTCCTGAAGCGAGAATTCGAAAAGACGTTCAACAATGACCCAGCACGTACAAGACGCTCGAATTCTCATGTATAGCCACGACACGTTCGGGCTCGGCCACTTGCAGCGCTGCCGGACGATCGCGCATTCGCTGGTCGAGGATTTCCGCGGACTTCAGGTGTTGATCATTTCAGGCGCGCCTATCGCCGGCGCCTTCGACTATCGCGCCCGTGTCGACTTCGTGAAGATCCCCAGCGTCATCAAGTTGCGCAACGGCGAGTACACGTCGCTGGAAAAGGATATCGATCTGCATGAGACGCTAAGGATGCGGCAGTCGATCATCCGCCACACGGCCGAGACCTTCCGGCCGGATATCTTCATCGTCGACAAGGAACCGCTCGGCCTGCGCGGTGAGATCGAGGACACTCTGTCCTACCTCAAGACGCGGGGTACCACGCTCGTGCTTGGCCTGCGCGAGGTGATGGATGCGCCGCATCTGCTCGAAGCAGAGTGGGCACGCAGGGATGTAATGCGCAAGATAGGCCTGTTCTACGACAAGATCTGGGCCTATGGCCCGCCGGATTTCTACGATCCGTTGACCGGCCTGGATGTGCCGCCGGCTGTCAGGGCAAAGATGAGGTTCGTTGGTTTCCTGCAACGGAGCCTGCAGCGGATCGAGTTGCCCGGCCACCGGCCCGAGGGCGAGTATATCCTCGTTACCACCGGGGGCGGCGGTGACGGCGCGGAACTGATCCACGACGTCATCGATGCCTATCAGCAGGACCCGCACTTGCAGCATAGGGCGCTGATCGTGCTTGGGCCCTACATGCCGGCGCGCAAGCGCAACAAGCTGCTCAAGAAGGGGGCCAAGATCCCCTACATCAAGATCATCGAGTTCGACAACCGCATGGAAGACCTGATTGCCGGCGCCAAGGCGGTAGTGGCGATGGGCGGTTACAACACCTATTGCGAGATACTGTCTTTCGACAAGCCGGCGCTGATCGTGCCGCGCACCGAGCCTCGGGAGGAACAACTGATCCGCGCCCGGCGCGCAGCCGAACTCGGCCTCATCGAGATGCTTTTGCCGGAAGAAGCCAAGGATTCCCAGCGGTTTGCCGATGCACTGGTGGTGCTGCCGGACCGGCCCCGCCCATCACAGAGCAATCCGCATCTGACGCTGGAAGGGCTGCCTCATATTTCCGAAATCGTCGCGGAACTGCTCGAACGGCGGGCCGGCCATCACCTTTCGGTCATCGAAGGACTGAACTGAGTTGCAACGCCGCAAGATCGTCGTGGTTCTGAAGGGCTATCCGCGGCTGTCGGAAACCTTCATCGCGCAGGAACTGCTCGGTCTGGAGCGTGCGGGGTTCGAACTGATACTCGTCGCGCTGAGGCGGCCGACCGACGCAAAACGCCACCCCGTGCATGACGAGATCAAAGCGCCCGTCCATTATCTGCCGGAATATCTGCATAGAGAGCCGCTGCGCGTGCTTCGCTCGCTGTTTGCTCATCTGCCGCGGCCGGGCCTCTGGCGCGCGCTCGGATCGCTGGCTACCGATCTCCCCCGCGACTTCACGCGCAATCGTGTGCGTCGCTTCGGACAAGCGCTCGTGCTGGCAGCCGAATGGCCGGAAGGGGCGGGATGGTTGCATGCGCATTTCGCACACACGCCGGCATCGGTGACGCGCTATGCCAGCCTGCTTCGTGGTCTGCCCTGGAGCTGCTCAGCCCATGCCAAGGACATCTGGACTTCGGCGGACTGGGATCTGGCTGGCAAGCTTTCCTCGGCGCGCTGGACGGTCACTTGCACGAAAACCGGCTTCGACCGTCTGAAAGAACTCGCTAACGGCAACTCGTCTGTGCATCTGAGCTATCATGGGCTCGACCTTGATCGCTTCGGCATTTTCGGCGAGGCGCGAAAGCAGCGTGACGGCTCGGCGCCGGACGAACCGGTTATCGTTCTGAGTGTCGGGCGCGCCGTTGAAAAGAAAGGTTACGATACCTTGCTGAAGGCGCTTGCCCTTTTGCCTGGCGATTTGGCGTGGCGTTTCGAGCATATCGGCTCCGGCGAGGACCTGGAACGGCTCAAGGCGCTGGCGCAAAAGCTTGGACTGGATGGTCGCATCTCCTGGAAAGGCGCGCTTGCGCAGAAGGAGGTGCTCGAGCACTACCGCCGCGCCGACATCTTCGCCCTGGCCTGCAGGATCACCGCAAATGGCGACCGGGACGGTCTGCCGAATGTTCTGGTGGAGGCGGCCAGCCAGCGGCTTGCCTGCGTGTCCACCGATATTTCCGGCGTGCCGGAGCTTTTATCGCCGGATGAAACCGGGCTGCTGGTTCCGCCTGAAAACCCAATTGCCCTGGCACAGGCGCTGGAACGCCTGATCCGGGATCCCGTGCTGCGCGCCCGCCTCGGCGACGCCGCAGAGCAGCGCGTGCGCGGCAATTTCGATCATACGGCAAGCATTGGACAGCTCAAGGAACTGTTCGAGCGCGAGTGGCGGGCCGCCGATTGACGCGCGTCTTCCTCTATGTCCAGCACCTGCTCGGTATCGGCCATCTCGCGCGCTCCAGCCGCATCGCGGCGGCTCTGGTCGATGACGGGTTCGACGTAACCGTCGTGACCGGCGGAGCGCCGATCGCGGGGTTTCCGGGACCAGGGGTAAAATCTGTAACCCTGCCACCCGTCACCTCAGGCGATGAAGGATTTTCGGGACTTGTCGACCTGCAGGGCAAACCAGTCGACGATGATTTCAAGCAACGGCGTTCGGAGATGCTGCTGCAGGCATACCGGGATTGCCGGCCTGATATCGTCATTGTCGAGGCGTTTCCATTTGGACGCCGGCAGATGCGTTTCGAA
Source organism: Mesorhizobium dulcispinae (assembly GCF_033977345.1). Classification (NCBI taxonomy): domain Bacteria; kingdom Pseudomonadati; phylum Pseudomonadota; class Alphaproteobacteria; order Hyphomicrobiales; family Phyllobacteriaceae; genus Mesorhizobium; species Mesorhizobium dulcispinae. Next base: position 68,944 of record NZ_JAVIIY010000008.1, on the reverse strand, counting down.
CTCTTGCCGCTGATCGAGGCCATCGACGCGACGTCACCCAGACCGCTGCTGGCGACGTCCGTCCGTGATATCCTTCAGGAGCGCGTCAAGCCGGGCCGAAACGAGGAAACGGTCGATCTCATCAACAGGCATTTCAACCTTGTCATGGTCCACGGCGATCCGGCTTTCGCAACCATCGACAAGACATTTCCGCTGGCTGGGGCGATCAGGGCCGAGGTCGCCTACACAGGTCTCGTTGCGGCGCCGCCAGCGCCCGCGGCCTCCGAGCGCTTCGACGTTCTGGTGTCGGTTGGCGGCGGGGCTGCCGGAAAGAGCCTTGTGAGCGCCACCATCGCAGCGGCGCGGAATGCCAACAACTGTTGGAAATGGTGTTTGATCACCGGCCCAAACCTGCCGAAAGTCGAGTTCGACGCGATCGCATACGACGCCACGCCGGGCCTGTCCATCTTCCGGTTCCGCGAGGATTTCGCCAGCCTGCTGGCCGGTGCCCCCCTGTCGGTCTCGCAGGCGGGTTACAACACGGTCTGCGATGTCCTGCGCGCGGGGTGTCGCTCCCTGCTCGTTCCATTTGCAGCCGGCGGGGAAACCGAACAAACGGTTCGCGCCCAGATGCTCGAAGAACTCGGTCTTGCAACGGTGCTGATGGAAAAGGACCTGACGCCTGACGGTATGGCGCAAGCGATCGAACGGGCGCTTGCGGCACCGCCGCCATCGGCGCACCATCTCGATCTGGAAGGCGCGCGTCACTCGGCGCAAATCCTGCGCGAGCGGTATAGAACATGGTCCCTGAAAACCGGCCCCTAACGGGCGTCGCGCGATATCGTTGTCCCAGAACCGCCACGCTCTTTCGGGCGAAATGCGTCAAACGGTTCCAATCAGCATGAAGCGCGTATATTTTTTTGTCGGCAGTTCACCGGAGAACCGCACCTCCCGTAGCGCCGCCATTGCTTCGAAGGCTGCCAGTGAAGCCACGCAGTTGATGTGCGTCGGCTCGCTGAAATAATCGTTGGATTGCAGCAGCACATTCGTGCCCCGCGGAAGCAGAGCAAGCCAGGCGCGCAGATCGGCTATGTGTTCGCAGCTCGTATTGACAATCAGGTCGGACCGCCCGGCCGCATAGTCGAGTGCATACATATCCGCCGTCAGCGCCCGGAACCGGTCGCCGGCTTCCCGGTTGAGGGTCCGGGCGACCGGCCCGACTTCGGGATCGATGTCGATGCTATCGATCGCCGCGATGTCGAAGCGGGCATCGTTGAAAAGCATTGCCGGCAATACGCCGTACCATCCACCCAGAACCCATATGCGCTCGAACCGGCCGCCGCAGCTTTCGAACAGCCTGTCGAGCGCCCACATCTTGCAGGCGACCTGCTTGTGGTTGAAGGCGTTGGCGATATCGGCCTTCGGATGCTTGGCGATGACGCGCGCCAGCCCTGCCACCAGCGGGTGGTTGACATAGGCAGCAATTCCCCGCGTGAGGTCCAAGGCTTGCTCGTGCTGGTCCATGCCGGCATTGCGTGGTTGCGTGACATCCATCATATTCGTCTTGTATGTCGGGGTTTCGGGCGACACAACGCAATCTTGCCTCCCGCAAGCCTGTTTGATTCGCGGACGTGATCATGCCGCAAGCCGCTTCGCCATTGTCCGGTGCCGGAGAGAGCCTGTTGCATCTGTTCGGACCATCGGCGTCCATCCGCCAGCGCCAGCCGCGCAGCTGCAGCCCCGTGCTGCTCGGCTATTCGTCAAAACCCTACGGAAGCAGCGAACCGTTTGGCCAGCTGCTTTCTTCGCCGATGAACAATGCCCATGTCGTTGTCATCGCCCATGCGCCGGATCTGGATCGCGCCGCCTGGCAGGTTCCTTCCACTGCGAACCTGTTGCTGGCGACGAAGAAATCGCCGACACGCCGTTCGCCAGCAGGTGCTTTTTGCATCCGTCCATCCAACTGAAGGTCCACAGTCGCATATGGAACCCAGCCTAGTCCGATATATCTGGAGGTATACCAAGAAGCAGCAGATCTGGACATTGGTGATCGTCTTGCTTTCGATGATCCCGTATTTCATGTCCTTCGATCTGCCGAAGCTGATCGTCAACGGCCCGATCCAGGGGCGCGGTTTCGAGCAACCGGGCGCGACCCGACCATTCATGAAGCTGCACTATGACCTGCCGTTCATTGGCGAGGTCCAGCTCTTCTCCGGTTTTCAGCTCGACCGCGAGGAGACGCTGTTTGCCCTGAGCCTTGTGTTCCTCTTGCTGGTCATCATCAACGGCCTCTTCAAACTCTACATCAACACCTACAAGGGCCGCCTCGGCGAACGCATGCTGCGGCGTATCCGCTTCGATCTGGTCGATCGTGTGCTGCGGTTTCCGCCGCGCTACTTCAAACGGGTGAAATCCGCCGAAGTGGCGACCATGGTCAAGGACGAGGTGGAGCCGCTGGGCGGCTTCATCGGCGATGCCTTCCTGCAGCCGGTACTGCTCGGCGGCCAGGCGCTGACGGCCATGCTGTTCATCGTGGTCCAGAACTTCTGGCTCGGAATGATCGCAGCCGTGATCGTGGTGATCCAGATCGTGCTCATCCCGCGAATGCGGCGGCGGCTTATCGTACTCGGGCGCGAGCGACAGCTGACGGCGCGCGCGCTTTCGGGCCGGGTCGGCGAAATCGTCGACGGCATCGGCGCGGTTCACGTCCACGATACATCAAACTACGAGCGCGCCGACATAGCTGCCCGGCTCGGGCGCATCTTCAAGATCCGCTTCGATCTTTACCAATGGAAATTCATGGTGAAGTTCCTGAACAATTTTCTCGCGCAGGTCACGCCGTTTCTGTTCTACATGATCGGCGGATATCTAGCCATCGAGGGGCGGCTGGACGTCGGCCAGCTCGTGGCCGTGATCGGCGCCTACAAGGATCTGCCTGGACCGATGAAGGAACTGATCGACTGGGATCAGGCGCGGCAGGATGTCCAGGTCAAATATCAACAGGTCGTTGAACAGTTCTCCGTCGAGAGTGTCATTGCACCGAGAATCGCGGCATTGACGGTCGACGATCCGCCTCCGATGACCGACCCGCTGTCGGCGATCAGCCTGTCCGTAGCAGACGATGGCGGTGCGATGCTCCTCGACCGCATCTCCGTCCAAGTCAAGCCGGGTGAGACGGTGGCGCTGGTCAGTACCGCAACAGGTGGAGCCGACGCCCTTGCAGAAGCCTTCGCGCGGCTGGTCTGGCCCAGCAGCGGAAAGGTCGCCTCGGGCGCCGATGACCTGCTTGAACTCCCCGAAGCAGTGACCGGCCGGCGCATCTCCTATGCCTCGTCGGATGTTTTCCTGTTCCAGGCAAGCCTGCGCGACAATCTGCTCTACGGGTTGAAGCATGCGCCGCTGACATCGGTGACTTATGAAGGCGCTGCGGCGGACCAGCGCCGCTGGGACATCGAGGAGGCGAGCCGATCGGGCAATCCGGATCATGATATTCACAGCGACTGGATAGACTATGCTTCCGCCGGCGCTACCGGCTCGCACGACCTCTTTGAACCCGTGCGCCGGGTGCTCGACGCGGTCGTCCTGTCGCGCGACATTCTGGATCTTGGCCTGCGTTCTTCGGCCGACCTCACGCGTCACACGGAGCTTGCCAGGCACATCGTCGAACTGCGTGCGGCGCTGCGGACCCGGCTGGAACACGAAGGGCTGAGCGGACTGGTGGTTCCTTTCGAACCGGGCGCCTACAACAAGGAAGCAACGATCGGCCAAAACCTGCTCTTCGGCGCTGCCGCCGGTCCCGAACTGGCTGATAGGGCTCTGGCGGCCAATCCCTATTTTGCTTCCGTGCTGAAGCAATCCGGCCTCGACCGCGCGCTCTACGAAATGGGCATGGAGATCGCGGAACAGACGATCGAGCTGTTTGCCGACCTGCCGCCCGATCACCAGTTCTTCCAGCAGCTCGCCTTCATGAGCGCCGAGGAGATACCCGCCTACGAAACCTTGCTGCAACGGCTCAAGAACCGTCCCTATGACGCGGTTTCGGAGAACGATCGCGCCATGATCGTCACCTTGAGCTTTGCCTATATCGAGCCCCGGCACCGCTTCGGCCTGCTGAGTGACGAGCTGATGAGCAAGATCGTCGCTGCACGCAACATGTTCTATGAAAACTTGCCGCCCGACCTGCAAAATGCGGTCGAACGCTACGATCCTGCCAAATACATTGCCGCGGCTACCGTCATGGACAATGTCCTGTTCGGGCGTGTGGGCAACAACCATCCCGACGCGCCGGACCGCATACGCTCCATCGTCTATGACATTCTTGACGAACTGGGGCTTTACGGCGAACTTCTGGATGTCGGCCTGGACTTCAACGTCGGCTCCGGTGGCAGGCGGCTGACCGGTGGACAGCGACAAAAGCTCGATGTTGCCCGGGCCCTGCTCAAGCGTCCCGATTTTCTCATTCTCAACCGGCCGCTGGAGGCGCTCGACCAGCGCATGCAGGAGAAGGTGCTGCGAAACGTGCTCGAGGAAGCCAGACGCGACGGCCATTCGCCGGCAATTGTGTGGGTCGTGACGAATCCGGCAATGGGGATGATGTTCGATCGCGTTGTCGTCTTCGACTCGGGTCGTTTGGTGGAAGACGGAACTCAAGAGACACTTCTGGCAAGGAGCGGTATTTTCAAGGAACTGCTGTCATAGAGCATAGGACATTCAGACGGGATTATTCTGCCGGTGGGAACTTGCTGCAAGGTCAGGAATTGGGGTTTGCGGCCGATCGGGCTCGCCACCTTTCGCCTGGTTCGTCTCGCCGTCTGGAAACAGAATTCCATCTGGGTGCCGGTTGTTCTAATCTCGCAGGCGTGAATTTCGGGAAGGTTTGCGATAATGCTTCTCAAGGATGAGGTTGGAATGCTGCAACGCGTTCCCTTGTTCTCTGGCGTGGAGCCGACAAAGCTCAAGCTGCTTGCGTTCACATCCGATCGCGTGAGCTACAGCGCCGGCGAGATCCTTTTCCGGCAGGGCGACGAGGGAGACGCCGCTTATGTCATCCTTTCAGGCAGGGCGGATATTCTGGTCGATTCCGACAGCGGGCCGATAAAAGTTGCCGAACTGGTGCCAAATTCGATCGTTGGCGAGATAGCCATATTATGCAACAGCAGTCGCACTGCCACCGTCAGAGCCGCAAGTCCGCTGGAGGCCTTGAGAATCCGCAAGGATCATTTCCTGAGGCTTATGAAGGAGTTCCCGGAAATGACCATCGAGATATTGCGGGTTCTTGCCGATCGCCTAAGCCATACGACCGCGGATCTGATCGATGCACGAAGCACCAAGTAACGACTGACGCGCGCTTAATCCTCGCCGTCGTGATGGCACCGGCTACCATGGGCGACTGGACTGCGAAGAGGTAGCATGGACGACGACGTTTTCCTGGTCAGATTTTGGGGTGTGCGCGGCAGCATTTCGGTATCGGGGCCAGAATTCTCCCGTTATGGCGGCAACACAATCTGTATTGAGATGCGGTGCGGCAAGCATACGCTTCTGTTCGACGCGGGCTCTGGCCTGCGGCCTGCCGGCGAAACGTTTCGTGCGACGGGCGTGACCGATTTCGACCTGTTTTTCACCCATTGCCATTACGATCACATCATCGGGCTGCCGGCTTTTAAGCCGATCTATGACCGAGGCGTCAAAGTCAGGCTCTGGTCCGCGCATCTTGCAGGACGCATGACGACCCGGCAGATGGTCGATGAGTTCATGCGGCCGCCTTGGTTTCCGGTGAAACTCGATATCTGCAAGGCAAACATTGACTGCTGCGATTTCGTATCCGGAGACGTGCTTCGGCCGCGCGAAGGGGTGGTGGTCCGAACCGGCAGTCTTTTCCATCCGGGCGGCTGCATAGGCTACCGGGTCGAATGGGGCGGCCGCGTCGTGGCAGTGATCACCGACACCGAGCACAAGCCTGGCGAACTCGATCAGGCGGTGCTCGGCCTGATCAAAGATGCCGACCTCGTCATCTACGATTGTGCGTACACCGAGGAGGAAATGGAACGCCGCCGCGGTAACGGGCACTCGACATGGCAACAGGGCGTCAAGCTCTGCGAGGCAGCCGGTGCGCGGGAGCTTGCGCTGTTTCACCACGATCCGGCACGCACCGACGAGGAACTGGACGAGATCGAGAAACTGGCCAAGGACAGGTTTGCCGGAGCTTTTGCCGCGCGGGATGGCCAGACGCTCAAATTTCCGGCCTCGTTGCGCAAAGAGCGCTGAGCTATTTTCCTCTATCTTCTTCTTTGACGCAATTCCGGACGGGAAACCGCTCACACTTTATCCTGGAATTGCTCTACCGGCGCCGCGGCCGATCAATGTCTTGATCGGAAGCCATGCGCAGGCTTCAGCCTGCGCGGTGACTGTGAACAGCCGTTCAAGGAAAAGCCAGGCCGATTCATCGTGGACGAGATGGTGGGTGAGCAGGCCGACCGGCCCGCCGCCGCCGAATGCATGCAATTGCGCGACGATAGCCTGAACCAACACGCCATGGTCGCGGCAACCGCGCGTGCCATGCCAATCCATGATGTCGACATTGCTGTTGATGACCGCCAGCGAAGCTGGCTTCGGCGGTCCATAGACCGACAATGCCGCAAATCCTATCGATCCAAGCTCGGATACCAGGCCGGCGTCGATCCTGTTCCAGGGTGGCACCAGCATCGGAACGGCACGTGCGCCGTGCAGGCCGGTTATGCGCGACAGCCCGCGAGCCAGATCATCGAGCACCGCCTCGCGTGGCCGATGCGGGCCGAGTTCCTGCTTTTTCTGGCCCTCGGGCGCATGGTTTCGGTGCGCCCAGCCATGGACGGCGACAGTGGCATGCGGCGCCTCGTCAAGCCGGGCGACAAGCTTCTCATCGGTCAGGGCCGGAATGACGGCCAGGGTGACCGGAACCGCGAATTCGCCGGTGAGGTCGAGCAGCCTGTCCAGCGCAGGCGTCGGCTCCACGGCGTCATCGTCGCGCAGCCAGAACTCTGCCTTACGGCCCGTTCGTTGCCGGCGCGCCAGTTCTTCTGCCAGGGGTTGCCAAATCTGATCGGATGTCATGAAGCCGGGATCTTCGCAAGAAGTTCGGCCAGCCGCGCCGCCGCGGCACCGAGGGAGCGTTCTTCGAGGATGAAACGTCTGGCTTCCGCGGCCATGATGGCACGTTCGTCGTGACGGGCCAGAAGCCTTTCAATGGCAGAAGCGAACGCCGCCACGTCGCCCGGTGGGGTGAGAAACCCGGCTTGGCCATCCCGCACGACCTCCGGCACGCCGGCGATATTCTGAGCCACCACCGGAAGGCCGGCGGCCTGTGCTTCAAGATAGGCAACGCCATAGGCCTCGCCGAACCCCGGCCAGACGTAGATTCCCCCACTGTAGAGGACATCCGGCACGGCGGCCGGCTCAACAGCACCAACCCATTCGATACGGTCGGCGGGCAAGCCGGCGAATTGCGCTTTGACCTCTTCACGGGCAGGCCCGTCGCCGACGACCGACATGGTCCAGGGCAGATGGCTGATCGAACCGAGCGCTTGCGCCAGCATGCGATAGCTTTCGACTTTGTCGCCCGGGCGCATCATGGCGACGGTAACGAGGCGCGTCGGGCAACCCCGCGCCGGTGTTTCCCGGAATAGCGATGTGTCGATGAAGGGCGAAAGCATGTCGAAAGCGGCGTCGGGTATCGCATCTGCCAGTCCCTGACGATCCCTTTGCGTCAAGCAGATGTTCAGTGCCGCCTGTTCGACGGCCCGCGCCACCAATGCTTGCGTATCGGCCCACAAACCGGCGTTGCGCCGGCTCGAATAGGAGGCTTCCGCCGTCACATAGGGGACAGCAAAAGCCGACGCCAGCTCGGGCCCGATCAGATCGGGCGCCTTGTAATAGGGGTGATAGGAGAACCAGAGATCTGGCTTGCCGTCACGATCCCAAAGCCTTGTCAGCCGCGCGGCTTCCTCCCGGGCCTCGATCTTGAGCGCATCGAAACTTTTCGGGTCCGGTTCGCGTAGATAGAAGCGCAATTCGGATGCCAGCTCGACGCTATGCCCCCCATGTTCCAGCGCCTTGACCAGCATCCGTGCCATCTGGCGGTCGCCGGAGGCAATGGGATCATTGGGTGACTTCAGCGGCGCGTAGAAGGCAATTCGCATCGCCGGACCCTATCATCGGAAAGCCGGCGCAAGTCAATTTCGAAGCATGATCGACTTCACCTTCAAGCAGTGGAATATGCTATCTGATGCTCATGGAAACAGCTGCCGCGTCCGACCCGTTTGTCGCGTCTCTGCCGGTCTTCGCAAAGTTCGAAAGCGTTGCCGATATCGACAACTATCGGCCTCTCCCCGATGGCTGGGCGCTGGCCACCGCCGACATCGTCGGCTCGACCAAGGCGATCGCGGCTGGGCGCTATAAGACCGTCAACATGGCTGGCGCCAGCGTCATTTCGGCACTGCTCAATGCGCTGGGTCGGCAGGATTTTCCCTTTGTCTTCGGCGGCGACGGCGCGCTCGTGGCGTTTCCCGGCTCGGCGCTGGAGATCACCCGCAACGCGCTTGCGGCTGTCCAGAGATGGGTGGCGGACGAGCTGGACCTGACCTTGCGTGCCGCAATCGTGCCGATAAGGGACATAAGAGCGCAAGGCCTCGACGTTCGCGTGGCGAGGTTCCAGGCCTCCGAAGCGGTCTTCTATGCCATGTTCGCCGGCGGTGGCGGCAGTTGGGCGGAAGCCGAGATGAAAGCGGGGCGCTACCGCATCGATCCCGCGCCGGCCGGCGCGCGGCCGGATCTGACAGGCCTCTCTTGCCGCTGGAACCCTATCGAAGCCCGGCATGGCGAAATCGTCTCGATCATAGCCATACCGGGGGCATCGCGCGACTTGCGCGGCTTTCAGTTGCTGGTTTCCGACATCATCGCCCTTGCCGGCAGGCAGGAGCGCGATGGCCACCCGGTGCCGGTGAACGGGCCGAACTACAGTCTGCTGCCCGCTGGTCTCGACATCGAGGCGCGGGCCACGGCGCCGGCAGGACGGCGGTGGCTGACGAAGCTGTGGGTAGTGTTCCTGATGACGCTTACGGCTGTCACCGATAGATATGGCTGGACGATCGGCAGCTTCGATCCGAAGGTCTACAAACGCGACGTGGCCAGCAATTCGGATTTCCGCAAGTTCGACGACGGCTTGAAGATGACCATCGACGTTGACGCTGATGTGTTGCAACGGATCGAGAGCCGGCTGAAACAGGCGGAAGAGGCGGGCATCTGCAGCTATGGCCTGCACCGCCAGAAATCGGCCTTGATGACATGCCTCGTCGCTTCGCCGCTGCAGCGCGATCACCTTCATTTCATCGATGGCGCGGCCGGCGGCTATGCGATGGCTGCCGCAAGCCTGAAGGCGAAGGTGCCGGTGGTGAAGGCCTGACGGCGTCTGAGCCGGCGAATTTTTTGGCCGATGTCACAATCGTGTTTGCACTCCGCCGGCAGCCTCGCCACATAGTGCTGCAGAACATAGATGCAGTTACGCCTGCTCCCTGGCCGCAAGGACAGTCATCCGGGAAATTCTTCGCCGCTTTTGCCGCCGAAGCCGGCATGGTTGACTTCGGGGCTCTTGTCTTTGGGTCGTTGGCGGACTGTGTTATGGCGGATCAAAGCATAAAGGCTCCGTCTTCGACGGATTTCGAGATAGCATGAGCACAGCACAAGCAGAAATTTCCACCATTCTCATGGACAAGGTTGCAGATTGGCTGAACCAATCGGCACTCGCGGGCAACGACCTGGAGACATTGATAAAAGGCTTTTGCGAACGGCTGGCTGCTGCCGGCCTGCCGCTGAAGCGGGTGCATTTGAGCTTTTCGATGCTTCATCCGCTTTATGACGCGCTTGGCTTCACCTGGTTTCGCGGCCAGGGCATGGAAGTGGAAGGCTTCCGCCACAAGGCCGGCTTGCCGTCTGACAGATTCCTCACCAGTCCATACTACCATCTGCTCAGCAACAAGCTCGAGCATCTGCGACGCCGGCTCGACCCATCGGTGCCGTCGGAGTTTCCTGTTTTCGATGAACTCAGGACTATGGGCATCACCGATTACATGGCCTTCGTCCTTCCCTTCAGCGGCAACACCAGTCAGGGCATGATGGGGTCCTGGTCCACCGACAGTGCCGCAGGCTTCAGCGACAGCATGATTTCGGCGCTGCTGCGCATCCAGAGCCATCTCGCCATCGCAACCAAGATGGCGGTGCTCACCAAGCTCGCCGACAACATGATGACCACTTATCTCGGCGGCGACGCCGGCAGGCGCGTGCTTGACGGTCAAATCAAGCGCGGCGAGGGCGATACGATCCGGGCCGCGCTGGTCATGGGCGATATGCGTGGGTCGTCAAGGCTTGCCGAAACCTCGGGCCGCGAAATCTACATCGATACGCTGAACCAGTTTTTCGACGCCGTTGCCGCACCGTTCAATCGTAAAGGCGGGCAGATCATGAGTTTCATAGGTGACGGCTTCATTGCCGTCTACCCTTGCGAAAGGCACCGCTCGCAGTCCGAGACCGCCTGCCAGGCTGCTCTTGGCGCAGCGCACAAGGCCATGGCGCGCATGATGGATCTCAACCTGCGCAGAAAGGAAAAGGGGTTGTCCGACATAAAATTTGGTATCGGCCTGCATGTCGGCAATGTGATGTTCGGCAATGTCGGGCTTACCGACCGGCTCACATTCTCTGTCTTCGGCGCGGCTGTGAACGAGGTCCAGCGCCTCCAGATCCTGACCAAGAAATATCCGCACAGCGTTCTCGCCAGCGAACACTTCGCCAGCTACTGCGGCGCCAACAACTGGTTGACGCTCGGCAAGGAGGAACTGCCGGGCATCAAGCAGAAGCTTACGGTGCTTGCCCCCGATCTATCGGGTGCTGCACTCGATGAAGACGGGGCGCTGGAGCCGATTCACGACCGAATGTCGGACGCCGAGCAGGTCATGCTGCTTCACCGCGATGCCTCGCGGCTGTCCGCGGGCGACCCGAGGAAGCTCCAGTAGTCGCCACGATCTGATCCGAACGCCATTGGCATGCAGTCCGGTCACCGGTTCCGCCGGGAGACGGGCGATCGCTTCGAATCCAATGAATGAGGTCGACTCGCGATCGGGAGAGGTCCCGGCGCAACACGCTGAGGGTTGCCGCAGGCTGTTGCGCGAGTGCTCGGTATCGCTATCGCTCCATAGCTGATCGGCCTGCCGCTCCCTCGTCGTCTCCATGCCCGGACACCGGGCAGATAGGCGATGATGGCGGGGCCTCGCTTTCCGGTGAGCCAGACCAACCGCCAGCTTTCCTTTTCAATCCGGAAGCCACCGAAGAGCGGGATTCTACTTGCAGCGACGCCGCCCCAATTTGCGTCACTTAAGATTTCCCTGGCCTGACAAAATCCTAACGCAAAACTAACGCTGCGCAACCCGTGCGACCGCGCGTTCAAGCGCTGTCGTAACGGCGGGTGACATAAGAATCGCCGGCGAAGGCATGGGTAGAGACACGCTGCCGGAGCGGGCGAGCGATAGGTCAAATCGGGGCACCCTGCAGCGGATGGGCGATCCACTTCAACCAGTAGAGAGAGTTGGCATCGATAATTCGGCAGCCGTGTTGGCAAAGTACCTATGACGTTACTTCTGCGTGTCTGGCTAGCGTTGACCTTTGTCCTGGCGATTGTGATTGCCATCTTGGCGGTGCTGGTCAAATTGCAGAATGAGGCTGTCTATTCGCAGCTTCTGCGACAACGCCTTTCAGTCATCGCAGCGGCAACTGCCGCCCCTTTCAGGTCGGTCTCAGAACTCGGTCTGCCGATTGCAACGATACGCAATGCAGAAGCGCTGTTGAACCGGGCCTGGCAGTCAGACCCGGCTATTTCCAACATCGTGTTGCTCGACCCATCGGGCAAGGTCGTCTGGTCGGTGTCGGATGAACCCGTTCCATTCAACACGCACCAAATGGCGCGCGCCATGGAAGAGGGCTCAAATGACATGTGGGATCTCGAGACAGCAACCGCACTGGTCAGCGGCGCCGGCATATTGGATGAGAGCAACGAACTGTCAGGCGCGCTGGCTGTCATTTATCCTATGAAGGAATTGCAGTCGCATAATAGCCTGGTCAGCTCGCAGATTCGGATGGCGGCGCTGGCGCTCCTGGCCGGCTTCTCGGCCCTGGCCTACGTGGCACTGCGCTACCGGCTGCGTCCGACCATCCGGGCCCTCGACGATATCGCCCGCCACGCCGAAGACAGCAGTATGGTGGCGGCCCGCGATTTTGCCGATCTTCACGCCACGCTTGTCACCGGCACCGCAAAATACCGCGTGGCAATGGCGAAGCTTACGGCGCTGATGGCTGCAGACCGGGGAGTTGATCCGCCAGCAGGCGTCCAGGGTGCTGACGTTATCTCGGTTCCTGACTGCCCTACGGCCATTGCGGTCTCACGACGGCTCACGCTGCTCATTGCCGCCTTGGTCTTGGGAACAACCGCATCGCTCGGCGCTGTTGCCTACCGGAGCATCGATCAATCCTTCGCCCCGGAACTTGAAAGACGTACAAGGCTTATCGGCAGCATCGCCAATGACGCCATTGCGCGAACGCTCCAGGCCGGTGTGCCGTTTGATACAATGGTCGGGGGACAGGATTTCTTCAGATCGCTGCTTCGCGACTTTCCCGAGATCTCCTATTTCGCGCTTGTCACCAACCGCCCAATCCTCGCGGTGGGTGATCGGCCCCCAATTACCACGCCTGCGATGCTACAGGCTGGGACTGTCGTACCGATCGTCGTCGACGGCAAGGCGATCGCGAATCTCGTCGTCATCAAAAATGCCGGCTACCTGTCGCGCGAGTTCCGCGATGTGATCCTCGACCTCCTGGTCGTGACTCTGGTCACAATTCTTTTGGCGGTCGAGCTGGTTTCGGTGATGACCAACCACTCGCTGGCCGGGCCGTTGAACCGCCTCGACTACATTCTGAAGCTGCAGGCTGCCGGCGACTTCTCCCAACGCATCCTGGCCAACGGGGTCAGCGCCGTCGATCGGCTGAGCCAAGCCCTGTCGTTGAGGGCGGAGCGGCTTGGAGCAATGATGGCAGTCGTTCGAGGACTTCCCGATGGCAACCGCGCTGCGCAACTGGAGCCGGATTTCATCATTCCGGCCGGTAGACCGTTGATCATGCGGTTTTGCAGCCTCAGTGACGTGCGACTTCCCCTATTCCTGATCGCAGCGGCTGACTCTTTTTCGCTGTCGTTCTTTTCGCTTTATGTCCGCGACGCCGACAACCCTATGACTTTGCTCAATCCGGGCATCGTCATCAGCTTACCGCTGGCCGCCTATCTTATTGCCATCGTTGTCGGCTCACCCTATGCGCGACCGCTGTCCAGGCGCTTTGGCCACCGCAATCTATTCCTGCTTGCAGCGATTCCGGGGGCCCTCGCCAACCTTGGCTACTTCATTTCCAACAATGTGGTGGAAATCGTCTTTTTCAGCGTTTTGAGCGGCACGGGCTATGCTTTTGCTTCGCTCTCCTGCCAAGATTATGTCATCGATGCAGCCCCAAAGGAGGAACGCGGCCAGGCGCTCGGCCTGTTCCACGTCGCACTGTTCGGAGGCTTTTATGCCGGAACTGCGTTGGGCGGGGTGATCGCCGACCGACTGGGCGAGCGCACCGTGTTCCTGGTCTGCGCGGCTTTGATCCTGATTTCAGCTGCGATGATCACTCAGATGCTACCCGCAACCAGCCACGTTTCGGCGGTGGCCAAGCCGAGCGACCGCGCCAGACTAGGGCAGTTGCTTGAAGCGATGACCGACGGGAAGTTCGCGACCCTGCTGTTTGGAATAATCCTGCCCCAAACGATCCTCGATCAGGTCTTCATCTCCTACCTCCTATCCCTGCAGATGAATGCGCTTGGCGCGTCCACGGCTGATACCGGGCGTATGATGATGGTCTATTTTCTCATGGTCATCCTGTCGGGGTCGCTGTACGGGCGGCTGCCGGCGGGCAAGATCTCGGCGGTAACCATCACTGTTGCTGGAGCGCTGCTTGGCGGAGTGACCCTGCTCGCGGCGGCGGCAATGACCAGCGGTTGGACCATGCTTGCCGCCGCAATCGGAACAGGCCTCGGCTACGGGCTGGTGACCGGGCCCCAGACGGCCACGGTGATGGAACTGGCGGAAGGACGGCTGGTCCATATTGGCTCGGAAAAGATCGTCGGCACGGTCAGGGTCATGGAGCGGCTCGGCAGCGTGGCGGGCCTGATCGTCATTGCTGGCGTGGCAGGAACGTTTGGCTACTCCGCCGGAATGGGCCTGATCGCCGTTTTGGTGCTGGCCGGAGTCGGCACGTATTTCATCTATCACGTGGCAAGCCCAGGCTTGCCAATCATGGACGGGAGGAAGGCATGAAATTCGGGCATCGTATGTTGATCGGGGCCGCATTGGCTGCTTGCTTCATTCTTCCGCCTCGAGCCGAGGCGGCGAAAAAGACTGTCGTGATGATCACCTGGCTGGGCTGCGAGGATGTCTGCAAAGGCCTGAAGGATTCGCTTGAAGAGAAGAAAGTTGACGTCAGCTTCGTCGTTGACGATGCGGCTCAGGACAAGAGCAAGTTGCCCGGCTTCATCGCCGACGCACGCGAGCGCAAGGCCGACGTGGTGGTCACCTGGGGCACAAAAACCACTCTCGGCATGATCGGCACGATGAAGGACCGGCAGAATCCTGATCTTCTCAACGATATCCCTGTGGTGTTCACCGTAGTAGCCGACCCGATCGGGGCGGGTATCATCGAGAGCTACGACAAAACTGGTCGCGCCAATGTTACCGGAACCAGAAACAGAGTCCCCGAAAGCGTCAACATCAAGAGCATCAAGCGCTACCTGCCGAACTTCGACCATCTGGGTCTCCTGTTCGATCGCAACGAGCCCAACTCCGTGAAAAAGATGGAGGAACTGACGGCGTTGTCGCAGAAAATGAAGTTCGCTTTCGACGCCTTGCCGCTCCAGACGCTCCCCGACGGCACACCGGATCCAGCGAAGCTTCCTGAGGCCACCGCCCAGTTGAAACGAGCCGGCGTGCAGTTCGTGTACCTGGGTTCGAGCACTTTCCTGGAGAAGAACGCCGATGCTTTCACCAGCGCTGCCGTGGCTAATGGCCTGCCAGTGCTCAGTCCGTATGAGCATCTGGTCGCCGAGTCCGAGGCACTGATGTCGGTAGCCGCCCGCGACTATGACGTCGGCAAGCTTGCGGGAGACCAAGTGGCCAAGATCCTGACGGAAAACGCCAAGCCCGGCGACATGCCGGTCGTAGCCATGGATAAGTTTGCCTATCTGGTGAACATGAAGGTTGCCAGGAAGCTCAACTTGTTCCCGCCGGTCGAGTTCCTGCAGTTTGTAGAGAAGGTGGAATAGCCGGGTCGATCGAGCCAGCTTCGAACACAGCGGCGCTGCACCGATCCTTCCATCCGATCGTCGGTCGGATAGGTCAGGTCAGCCGCCCATCCCCTGGGTGTCCGACATTGACCGGCTTTCCCGCTATGGTCGTCGTGTCGACCGCGCTCCGACCGCATTGAAAAGTCCCGGTTGCTCTAGGCTGGCAATACGCTAGTCTCGCCTTCTGGACCTGCCAGAGTGGGGCTGGTGTGATAATGAATTCGGGCGTTGATCTGCTGCGGATCGAGGACGTAGGTATCTCTTTTGCCATTGTCGGGGGGCCGTTGCATGCCGTCAGGCGCGCAAATCTTCGTGTGCTGCCGGGCAAGGTTACCGCGCTTGTGGGCGAGTCAGGTTCCGGAAAATCGGTTCTCAGCCAAGCAGTGATGGGCATTTTGCCGAACTCGGCCCATGTTCGCGGCCGCATCCTGTTTTCCGATCCCGAAAAGCCCGGCAAGACGCAGGATATCCTGCAGATGCCGCGTGATGGACCCGAAATCCGGGCGTTGAGAGGCAGCCGCATCGGCGAGATCTTCCAGGAGCCGATGACATCGCTGTCGCCGCTGCACACGATCGGCAACCAGGTCAGCGAATCCCTGCAGATTCATACGCTCATGACTCGGGCGGAGCGCAAGGCGCGGACCGAGGAAATGCTCAGCCTTGTCGGCTTTCCCAATCCCAAGCGCGCCTATGACATGTATCCCTTTGAACTTTCGGGAGGATTGCGTCAACGCGCCATGATCGCCATGGCTCTTATCTGCCGGCCCGCCCTGTTGATCGCCGATGAGCCGACGACGGCGTTGGACGTCACCATCCAGGCGCAGATCCTGCAATTGCTGCGCGGGCTTCAGACCAAGCTGAACATGGCGATGCTGCTGATCACGCACGACCTCGGCGTGGTCGCCAATGTCGCCGACGAGGTGGTGGTCATGTACCATGGCGAGATCATGGAAGCGGGGCCCGTCGAGGCGATATTCCGCCGGCCGGGCCACCCTTACTTGAAGGGGCTGATGGCAGCCGTTCCGCATTTCGACCTGAAGCCAGGCGAAAGGCTAAAGGCGCTGCGCGAGGTGCCGGTGAATGTCGGGAACCTGCTCGGCAAGCAGACGGCGCCGGTATCGAAGGGGCCGGACGATATCCTGCTGTCGGTCAGGGATCTGCAAAAGACCTTCACCATCCGCAAGTCCGGATTGTTCGGCGGGGATCATCAAACCTCTGTTCGCGCCGTGGACGGCGTGAGCTTCGATATCAGGCGGGGTGAGTGCCTGGGTCTGGTCGGCGAAAGCGGCTCCGGCAAAACCACCGTCAGCAAGATCCTCATGCGGGCTGTCACGCCCAGCGGCGGCTCTGTGATCTTCAACGGCCGCGATGGACCGATCGACGTCTTGGCAGGCGAGGGGGAGGCCCTGCGCACGCTGCGCGCCAAAATCCAGATGGTCTTCCAGGATCCGGTTTCATCGCTTTCACCTCGCATGACGGTGGAGAACATCTTGAGCGAACCGCTGGAAATCCATCAACGTGGCAATGCCGCGTCCCGACTCGCCACGGTCAAGAGCCTGATGCAGGCGATCGGGCTCGATCCGCGCTTCATCAAGCGTTATCCGCACAGTTTCTCCGGCGGGCAGCGTCAGCGTATCGGCATCGCGCGCGCGTTGGCGCTGGGGCCTGAACTGCTGATCTGCGACGAGCCGGTTTCGGCGCTCGATGTCTCTGTCCAGGCGCAGATCCTGAACCTTCTGAAGGACCTGCAGAAGGAACTGGGTCTGACCTACCTCTTCATATCCCACAATCTGGCGGTGGTGGACTACATGGCAGACCGCATCGCGGTGATGTGCGGTGGACGCATCGTCGAGCTTGCGCCGCGCGAAATTCTGCTTAGGAAGCCGATCCACCCCTACACGCGCTCACTGGTCGCCGCAGTGCCTTTCCCCGACCTCGACAGGCCGATGGATTTCAAGACGCTGAAGCTCAGCGGCGCTTCCGACACCAGCGCATGGGGTCCGCAATTCCGCGACGAGGGCGGCGAGGATATGCTGTCGCCGCTCGATCTTGGCGGCGGCCACCTCGTGCTGGCCCGACGTTCGGCCGATGTCAGCGAGTTGCGCCATTGATCAGCCGGCGCACCATCCTTGGACTCATGGCTTCGGCATTTGTGCCGAGCACGTTGCGCGCCGGCGATCTGGAGCCGGAATTTCTTCAGCCGCTGCTGAAGGCCCTGGCGCTGCCGGCGCTCGCCGAACGCTTGCCCAAGAACCCGCGCGTGTTGAATCTCGCTGCGATGGGCCGGCAGCCCGGCCAGTACGGCGGCACGCTGCGCACGATCATCGGCAGCCAGAAAGATATCCGGATGATGACGATTTACGGATATTCTCGCCTGGTCGGCTACGACGAAAAGCTTAACTTGCAAGCCGACATTCTCGAAAGCTTCGACGTAGCGGATGATCGCGTCTTCACTTTCAAGATACGGGAAGGACATAAATGGTCTGACGGCAGCCTGCTGACGCCGGAGGATTTTCGCTATTGCTGGGAAGATGTCTGGCTCAACGATGAGCTTTCGCAAGGCGAGCTCGCCCCGGCCCTGCTGGCGGACGGCAAGCCGCCGCGCTTCGAGATCGTCGACGCGTTGACGGTCCGCTATAGTTGGGATGCGCCCAATCCCGATTTCCTGCCCAAGCTCGCTGCTGCTGCGCCGCTATCGCTTGTTCTGCCGGCCGCCTATCTCAAGCAGTTCCACAAGAAATATCAGGATCCATTCCGGCTCGCCGGCCTGATGGAGGAGAACAGGGCCAGGAAATGGACGCTTCTGCATATCCGCATGTCGCGACAGTATCGCCCGGAGAACCCGGAACTGCCGACGCTCGATCCCTGGCGAAACCGGACCAAGCCGCCGGCCGAGCAGTTCGTCTTCGAGCGGAACCCGTTCTTTCATCGAATAGATGAGAATGGCCGGCAACTGCCCTATGTCGACCGGATTGTCATGAATGTCAGCTCGCCGGCGATCATTTCCGCCAAGACCGGCGCGGGCGAGAGCGACCTGCAATGCATGGGAATTGACTTCAGCGATTACTCCTTCCTGAAGGACGCGGAGAAGCGCTACCCGGTGAAGTTGCATCTTTGGAAACGCACGCAGGGGTCGCGGCTGGCGCTGCTGCCCAATCTGAATTGCGCCGACCAGGTGTGGCGTGACCTTCTTCGTGACGTGCGCGTGCGCCGCGCACTGTCGCTCGCTGTTGACAGGCGCGAGATCAATTTGGCCGTGTTCTACGGATTGGCGCAGGAAAGTGCCGACACGGTCCTGCCGGAGAGCCCGCTCTACCGGCCGGAATTCGCGAAAGCCTGGGTCGCGCATGATCCCGACCAAGCCAATGCCCTGCTCGACGAGGTCGGGCTTCAGACGCGTGACGAAGACGGCCTGCGGATACTTCCCGATGGACGCCCGGCGCAGATCATAGTGGAGACGGCTGGCGAAAGCACACTGGAAACCGATGCGCTCGAACTCATCACCGATCACTGGCGCAAGGTCGGCATCGCTCTGTTCGTCCGGACTTCGCAGCGCGACATCTTCCGCAGCCGCGCGCTTGGCGGCCAGATCATGATGTCGATGTGGTCGGGCATCGACAATGGCGTGCCGACCGCCGACATGAATCCGTACCAGCTGGCCCCCACCATCGACGACCAGCTGCAATGGCCGCTCTGGGGTGCCCACTACTTGTCTCATGGCACGCTCGGTGAGGCGCCCGACCTTCCACCTGTGGCCGAGTTGATGGCTTTGCTCAAGCGCTGGAACGCATCGACCGAAGCCGCGGAGCGCGCCGAAATCTGGAATTCGATGCTGTCGATCTACACCGATCAGGTCTTTTCGATCGGCACGGTGAACGGAACGCATCAGCCGGTTCTGGCGTCCTCGCGGCTGCGCAATCTGCCTGACAAGGCGCTCTACGGCTACGACCCGACGGCCTATTTCGGTGTCTACATGCCGGATACATTCTGGCTGGGAGAGTCCTGAGCGTGCTTCGATATATTGCCTGGCGCATCGCCGTGATGGTTCCAACGCTGCTGATCATATCGGCGCTGGTGTTCACGATCATCGAACTTCCCCCAGGCGACTATTTCGACAGCTATGTTTCCGAGCTTCGGGCTCAGGGCGAAGCGGTGGATTCCGATCGCATCCAGATGATGCGGAAGGAGTATGGTTTCGACAAGCCGCCGGTCATTCGCTACTTCTACTGGGTCGGGGGGATGCTGCATGGGGATTTCGGCTATTCCTTCGAATATGAGCTGCCGGTTCGCGACGTCGTCGGGGACCGAATGTGGCTGACCGTGCTGGTTTCCTTCGTCACGATCATCTTCACCTGGCTCATCGCCTTTCCAATCGGCATGTACTCCGCCACGCATCAATACAGCTGGGGCGACTACGGCCTGACTTTCTTCGGCCTTCTCGGCCTTGCCATTCCGAACTTCATGCTGGCGCTGATCCTGATGTATTTCGCCAACATCTGGTTCGGCACGTCCATCGGCCATCTCATGGACCAGCAATATCTCGGCGATCCGATGAGCTGGGCCAAGGCGAAGTCGATCCTCGCCCATCTCTGGATCCCGGTCCTGATCATCGGCACCGGGGGCACGGCAAGCATGATCCGGCGGCTGCGCGCCAATCTGCTCGATGAGCTACACAAGCAGTATGTCGTGACCGCGCGCGCCAAAGGCCTTCATCCCTTCAAGGCGCTGGTCAAATACCCGCTGCGCATGGCCCTCAATTTCTTCATTTCCGACATCGGCTCTATCCTGCCGGCCATCATCTCCGGCGCCGAAATCACGGCAATAGTGCTGTCTTTGGAAACGACCGGGCCGATGCTGATCAGGGCGCTGCAAAGCCAGGACATGTATCTGGCAGGGTCGTTCCTGATGTTCCTCGCCTTCCTTACGGTCATCGGTGTCCTGATTTCCGACCTGGCGCTGGCGCTGCTTGATCCGCGAATTCGTTTGCAGGGCGGCAGCACCAAATGAACACGCAATCGCCGCTGCCCGCTCCGGGCGCCCCACTGCAACACTACGTTTCGATTGCGCCCTTTGACCTGCAGTCGGTCGAGGCGATGACGCCGGAGCAGTCGAAGGTCTTTCAGGCGTCGCAGTTGCGGCTGATGTGGTGGAAATTCCGACGGCACCGGCTTGCCCTTATATCCGGCATATTCCTGGCAGCGCTTTATTTCGGGATACTGATCTGCGAGTTCCTGGCGCCCTACAATCTGCACACGCGCAACATGGACTACATCTATTCGCCGCCGCAGCGGGTGCACCTGTTCCACAACGGGCAGTTCGTCGGGCCGTTCGTTTATGGCCGCGAGATGAAGCTGGATATGGACACGCTCAAGCGGAACTACATCGATAAACAGGATGATGTTCAGCGGATCCGTTTCTTCTGCAAGGGCGACAGTTACCGGTTCTGGGGCCTGATCGAAGGCGATAGGCATCTTGTCTGCCCAGCCGAAAACGGCCAGCTCTTTCTGGCCGGCACCGACAGGCTGGGGCGCGATGTGCTCTCGCGCATCATCTATGGCGCACGCATTTCACTGACAATCGGCCTTGTCGGCATCGGTTTCAGCTTCGTGCTCGGCATCGTCATCGGCGGACTGGCCGGCTATCACGGCGGTATCTTCGACTTGGTCGTTCAACGGATAATCGAAGTTCTGCAATCGATCCCCAGCATTCCGCTATGGCTCGCTCTGGCGGCGATCATGCCGATAACCTGGAGTCCGGTCCTGATCTATTTCGGCATCACCGTCATCCTCGGGTTGATCCACTGGACCGGACTGGCGCGGGCTGTGCGTTCAAAGCTTCTGGCCTTGCGCGAGGAGGATTACGTTCTGGCCGCGCAATTGATGGGCGCCAGCAGCAGCCGCATTATCCGGCGGCACCTCATTCCCGGCTTCATGTCGCATCTGATCGCGACGGCGACGATCTCCATACCCGGCATGATCCTGGGCGAGACGGCGCTGAGCTTCCTCGGGCTCGGCCTGAGGGCGCCGACAACAAGCTGGGGCATCCTGCTAACCGAAGCGCGCAGCGTCAGCGTGATCGCGTTCTATCCATGGCTGCTTTTGCCGATCCTCCCCGTCATTCTCGTCATCCTGGCGTTCAACTTCCTCGGCGACGGCCTGCGGGACGCCGCAGACCCCTACAAGTGACATCGGTATTCTGTCGCGCACCGGGCCGCAGACTCCACCCGGCTTGTCGGCGGCCTGTTCGGTTGTTGCAGTGTTCACCGTTCGCCTCTATATGCGGCGAGGCTCGATCGGGCCTAACACGTCACTGTTGGGTTTCACCCTGGTTGCGGGCATTGCCGGTCTCTTGAGCTGGTTCAGGACACACAAACCCATATGAGTCGGCTCGAGAGTTTCATCCGCAGGCTGACCGCACAGCGCGACATTCTCGATCAAGTCTGCGCGGAGGTGGCTAAGATCGAGGGCCCCATCCTCGAGCTCGGCCTCGGCAATGGCCGGACGTTCCACCACCTGCGCGAGCGCCTGCCCGGACGCCGGATCGTGGCGTTCGACCGGGCGTTGGCCGCACACGCCAGCTCAATTCCCGAAGCTGAAAACCTCGTGCTCGGCGAAATACGCGAGACGGCGAGCAGGTTCATTGGCATCGAGGCCGCTCTTGTTCATGCCGATATCGGCACGGGCTATGAAGATCGCGATGCAGTGACCTCTACCTGGCTTCCCGATCTGACGGCGCGCCTGCTTCGCGTCGGCGGCCTCGCGGTCAGCGGCACGCCGCTCGATCACCCGCTGCTGCTACGCCTCCCGCTGCCGCCTTCTGTGCCCGCCGATCGATATTTTGTCTGCAGGCGCGTTTGAGGGCCGAGACGACCCTAAGCGCGTCGCGATCTTTCAGATTCGCTCCATGCGCTTTAGGTTTTTGATTTTACGCATGTCTCCCGAAACCGGTTCCCACTTTCGGGAGACATGCTTTAGTCTTCAGGGGATCGTATATACTGCTATCTCTCGCTCAATGCCGCGCAGCGAGACCTCGTGGGGCACGGGCATCAGCGCGTTCCTGTGCAACAGATCTGCGGTGAGAGTGTCTTCGACCACCGCACGAGTGGCGAAGATCGCCTGTGCGTTAGCAAGGTTCTGGACCCGCGAAGCAATGTTGACCGTCTGGCCGAAATAGTCCTGTCGCTCGTTCATGGACACGGCGATGCAGGGGCCGGCATGGATTCCGATCTTGAGCAGCAGATCCTCGCGCCCGCTCTCGTCGTTGAGCGCACGCATGGCCTCGCGCATCCTGAGGGCCGCAGCAATCGCCCGATCAGGCGTCGCGAAGGTCGCCATCACCGCATCGCCGATCGTCTTCACCACCGCGCCTGCCTCCGCCGCGACGATCTCATGCAGAACCTGGAAATGCGCGCGCACGAGATCGAAGGCCGAAAGGTCGCCCACCCGCTCGTAAAGCGCGGTCGATCCGCGCAGGTCGGTGAACAGGAATGTCAGGCTGGTGATCTTCAGGCGCTGGTTGATGTCGACCGTATCCGTGCGATAGAGATCGCGGAACGTCTGGTTGGTGAGCAGGCGCTTGGCGGTGAGGAAGGGCCGGCGTTTGCCCAGGAAATCATGCAATGCATGGCCGGCGATGAAGACCGCCGGCAGCACGCGGGTGTCGGTCCTGTTTTCCAGCGAAATGCGCAACGGGCCAGGCTGCATCTCCAGCGTCTGGCTCTGGACATGGTCGCGGTCGAAGACCAACGAGAGGCTTCGGCGCTCCTTTGTTGGTTCGCCCTTCACGTCGATGAACTGCGCCGAATGGGTGACCGGCTCGAAGACGATGATGAACTCGGGCGGAAGCTGTATGGGCAGAACCGCCTTTTCACCGGGCCCAAGCTCGATGTCCTCCATCGAGAACTCTTCCATCTTTTTCGCGAAATCCTCATCCGGCACGTCGACGCCGGACGCCCAGTAGATCTGGCGGAAATATTCCACCAAAGGCAGTTCGTGTGGATTGTGGGCGGCAATCCTGCGCATGCGGGGACTGACAGTGAATGTCACCTCGACCATCTCGTCGAGCGTCGGCGAATAGCCCTGAGAGCACAGCGCGCAGCTGTATTCATCCTTCTGCAGGGTCTTCAGCGAGGCGTTGGTGTCGAGCACGCCGCCGCAGCCGGGGCACAGAACATTCCAGGAAATGTCGAAGATGCCCACCCGCGCCGCATGGAGAAAGGCGCCTATGGCGCGCTCCTCGTCGAGGCCATGCTTGCCGGCGAAGGCCGGCACATTGATGCGGCAAAGCTCGCGATCCTCGCCCTCCGCGATGGTTCGCTTGATCGCGTCGATTGCCAGGGGATCGACATCGGTCGACTGCCGCAGAAGCGAGAACAGATCCTGAGCTTCGTTCATCGTGCAGGCTCCAGAAAATGCGCCCTCGAGGCTGTTGGCCGGACCGCTCTTTGGTCCGAGTGCTCCATTTTACGTCGAAACAGACCGTACGGCCATTCGAATAGACAGGCCTGGTGACAGTTCAATCTCCATTCGGCCGATTTTCACCGGCCGCAAGCCGCATTATGATGGCCCATAGGCATTCATCTTTGGGACCCTCTCCCATGCCGACATCCAACAACCCGCCATTTCCCGCGGCCCTGCGCCTTTTCTCTGCGGTGGTCATCATCGTCCTGATCGTAGGCGCAGGCCTGTTTTTCGCGCCTGTGCTGGTCAAGCCGCGCTGGCCCTGGGCCGTCACACCGTTCAATGCCCGCTTCCTCGGCGGCTTCTACACCGCCGAAATGGTCGTGATGGCGGCGCTGCTGTTCTGGAACCGCTGGTCGCCCGGCAGGCTCGTGCTCGTCATGGCCTTCATCTTCACCATCATCGTCTCCGCGGCTTCGTTCATCAATCTCGGCTATTTCAACTTCGAGCGCAAAGCGCCCTGGCTCTGGTTCTTGGTCTATCTTGGCTCGGTCGCGGTATCCGGGCTGTTCCTGTGGCAGGCCAGGGACCGTCCTTCTGCAAAAGGCGTGACCTTAAGCCCCGCATGGCGCGGCTACATGCCCGCGGAATCGGCAATCCTTGGGCTCTATGGCGTCGGCCTGTTGGTGTTTCCCCTGACTTTCAGCAGCATCTGGCCATGGCCGGTCGATGCCTTCCACGCCCAGGTTTACAGCGCCATCTTCCTCGCCGGGGCGGGCGGCACATATCTCGTCTGGACAAGCGCGCCGCGCGAGGAACTGCTGGTGCTCGGCTTGGCGCAGTTTCTGGTTGGCCTGCTTGCCATCCTTGGACTCGTCATCACCGACGCTGCGGTGCACCGGATCGACTGGACGGCGACCGGAACATTGTTTTGGCTCGCCCTTTTCGGCTGGATCGGCCTCAGTGGCGTCTTCAAACTCTACGCCGCCTCCCGGTATTTTACCTCGCAACCGGCATCATAGGGTGCAGAGACGGCTGGATTTTCAGGTGACGTCCGGTGCATCGTGCCGGGCCGATTGCCTCCGCCGGGAACGCCATGACCAGCAAGACCTCGCCATCCTCCGAGAAAATCCAGCCGCAGCTCCGATCCGTGCGGCCAAGCGATGCGGAGGCGCTTTGCGCTATCTTCAACATGCCGGGCTTCCGCTGGGGCACGTTCAGGATGCCCTTCGAGAGGGTGGAGCAGGTGGAGCGGCGCATCGCCAAGTCCGGCCAGGAAACCACCTGGATCGTTGCGGAGCTGGAGGGCAAGGTCGTCGGCCATGGCAGCCTGGTCGTGCAAGGTTCGCCGCGCCGTTCGCATATCGGCGAGATCAATATCGGCCTTGACGATGCCTTTGTCGGCAAGGGCATCGGTTCGGCCATACTTGGCGCGCTGCTCGACGTGGCCGACAATTGGCGGGCCCTGAAGCGGGTCGAACTGACCGTCTATGCCGACAACGAACCGGCCATTCGTCTCTACACAAGCCACGGCTTCGAGGTCGAAGGTCGGCATGTGAAGGCCGGTTTTACCGACGGGCAGTACCACGACCTCCTGAGCATGGCCCGGCTGCGGTTCTAGGATACGGCCTCATTTGTTTAGCCAATCCGACAATCGTGCCGAGCCGGCGAACAGGTGATTGCTGATGGAGAACTCCGTAGGATACGGTCAATTTCGCCTCACACCATTTGATCGAGTTGCGTTGGCCGAGCGCTTCAGCAAGTCTGGTCTCCCTTGGTGTTTGCACCGCAAGCGGCTTGACGGGAACCAATGACCGCCGTCTTTGACCCAACTCCTGCGCCTCCGGTGGAAGTTCTGGCTGTGCTGTCGCTGCTCTGCCCGGAAGTCGTGCGAGACATCGAGCAGAACTGGGATGCACCGGTTTCCGACTACGCCCGCCATCTGTGGCGGCCGGTGGCAAGGCCTCAATCGGGCCCGGCGATCGCTGCCCGCTCGATCCTGCGCGACGTCCTGCATCAGCGCCTCGGCGTGATTATGCAGCCTGAGGAGATCGGCAAGGCCCTCGAAGAGTTCGAGCACAGGCCGGTGATTCAGTCCGGCCTGCATTGCCTGCTTCTGATGGACCGGATCACCTTCGATGCCCTTCTATTTGCCTGGCTCGGCGCGGTCGAGAACGAGCTGTCGGCCTTCGTCGGCTTCATGGGAACGACGATGACCATGGAGACAATTGGCCGCGAGGGGCCGGGATGGTTCGATGTCGGCGACGACAAGGTCAACCTGTTTGGCATGGGGCGCCACAAACTGTGCCGTAAAAGCGCCTGCGCGGCCGGTCCCGTCTCCCTCAACAAGCGCGCTCTCGAAGCGGTGGGCGATGAGACGGATGCCAGCCGCTGGCTGGGCACATTGCTTGCCAGTCAGGACAAGGTGTTTGGAACCGCCGCCGATGCGCTGACAGCCCTCAACGAGGATTTGGTCGCCAATTGGGATCGTTCCGGCATGGCCCGGCCGGTTTTCATCGATGATCGGCTCGCCGCGGCTGCCATGGCGCGGCATCTGGAATATGACGGCAGCCTTATTTCCAGGCTGCTCATCGAACCCGCCAGGCGCCAGCGTCTCGAACATGCCATGCAGGAGGCCGCATCGAGCCCGTTTGGCAGATTCCTGCCCAATGCCACGGATTACTTCTGGGGCATCCGCGAGGAGCGTGTGCGCAAGCTCGTCCTCGAGAACGGGCGCTTGATCGAGCCTGACAGGCCGCATGGTCTTTCCATCCCGTTCGAACGGCCGCATCTCAGGCAGGCGCTGATGGACGGCATGCTGCTGCCGAACTTGTTCCTGATGTTCCTCGTCCTTGCCATATTGCCGCGGGTGCGGGTTGTGGGTGGCCTGAGACAGATTGGCTACGTCGCGCTTTTCCATTCGATCCTGCTGGCAGCGCTGGACGAAAACGCGCCTGAAGAGCGTGATCTAGCTGCGGAGCTCAAGGTTCGGGAAAATGCTTGGGGCACGCGGGTCATCGATGAAAAGATTTCGGTCCGCGAGCAGCTTGCCGGCCTGCCGGAGGGGGCGATCTTTCCGGACCTGCTCCGGCGATACCGATCGCAGACATTTGCCGAGACGACCGACGGCCTGAAACTGGTTCGCGAGAACGCACGATGGCGCAAGATCGGCCAGGCAAGGATCAAGGCGACCTGAGCCTCTGGCGTCTGATCCGGCCGCCTCATTCTAGCGCGGCCTCGAGAATGGCAACAAAGTCATCGAGCGAGCGGTCTCCGCGAATCTCGATGCGGGGAAGGTCGATGGGATCGCAATCGAGGTCCGCCGGCCCGTGCCTGCCGCCGAAGCCGATCCGATAGCCGCACTCCCTGGCCAGCCGACCAAGCCGTCGGTCGGTGACAGAGTAGGGCGCCGCGAACGCCGTGATTGGCCGACCGGTCCACCGTTCGATGAACATACGGGAGCGCAGGAGCTCGGCCGCCAAGTCAGAGCTCGACAGACCGTCGATCGCGCGATGCGTCGCCAGATGGCTTCCGAAGAACGCACCTTCGCCGGCGAGGCGTCGCACCGTCCCGGCGTCCATAAGCGGCGTCGGCGGACCGCTGACGGCGTCCCACCGTGCACTTTCACCCACCAGGTCCGTCACCAGGAATACTTCCGCGGTCAGGTCGTTCTTGCGCAAGGTCGGCCAGGCATGGTCGGCAAAGTTCTGGAAGCCGTCATCGAACGTGATGAGCACCGGGCGGCCAACGAAAGGCTGACGGTTGGCGATGAACCATTCCAGCTGCTCGGACACGACCGCATGAAAGCCGTTGGCGCGCAGCCACGCCATCTGACTGCCGAATGCGGCGGGCGTGCACCGAAACCGGGCGAGCGCGGCCGGACCATCATCGGCGACGCTGTGATACATGAGGATAGGGATACGCTGCCGCCGTTCGCTACGTGCGACGTCGCGGCGCAATGATCGCGCGCCGCCCCAGACGATTTTTCGCGCGACGCCGATTTCGATGGACGCGCGGACCGGCACATGATCAATCATCGGCTCCATCGCCGCGTCGCCTGGTGACAGGCGGCGGAAGCGGTCTATGCGATAGAGCTCGGTCTGGATCGATCGCTCGAGGACGAGGCCTTCGGTCCCTGCGAGCGTCTCCGAGATCGCTTGCGCACCGAATGTGTTCCAGTCGAAGCCGGTCCTCTCAGGGTTGTCACGCAGCACGAATGCATGTGCGCTGATGAAACTGCCGCCGGGCGCCAACGCCTCGACGAGTTTTTTAGCGATGCGCCGCAACTCGGCGAGATCATCCAGGTAGTAGAGCACTTCCGAACAGACGATCAGATCCATCTCGCCTGGCAGCGTGTCCGCCGAGAAATCCAGTACGCCGAAGTCAACATTCGGCTGATCGCTGCATCGTGCGCGCGCCCGCCCGACGGCAATGGCGGAGATGTCGGTTGCGGTCAAATGGCCCACTCGCGGCGCCAGCTGCCGCGTGAAGTGGCCCTCCGCGCAGGCCAGCTCAAGCGCCCGTCCGATGGGACCGGCAGGCAGAATTTCGAGCTGGCGCTCATATTTTTCCTGCTCATAGGGCGAACCGTAGTTCCAGGGATCCTCGGTCGCGAAATGGCGATTCCAGAACGACGTGCGATCATTGTCGTGGCCATCCGCGGCCGCTTTACGGCGCGGCGCCGCAAGAGGCCCTGTGGGTTCGGCGCTCGCCCGAACCAGCCGCTGCGCTTCCGCCGCCAATCGCGCGAGTTTGCCGAAGTGGCTGTCCCCATCAGACCGGTCTCCCGCTGTCGAAGACAATGCCTCTGCAGCAAACATGTTTGACGTATCGGCGCCGGCGCCGTTTTGTGGTGCAAGCCGCTCGGAGGGCACGAGGTTCAGGGTCAATTCAATCCAGTGACGCCTTGTCACATTCCCGAGCGCGCCGAACTGGACGCGAGCCTCGATCCGGCCATCGATCATCAGACAGGCGTAAATTTGATCGATTCCTTCCGGAAGTTCGGTCGAGGTCGGATTTCGAGCGTCGACGCGAATTCCAAGCGTCCGCCCCAGTTTGCGCGGCGCGGCAAGGTCGTCGAAGTCGAGAAGCATTTGCTCAAGGTGATACTGGGCGCGGCGACCCGCTACGGGATCGCCCCAGAGCTTGCCGAGTTCGACGATCAACTCGGCGAGGGGGCCGCCGAACCTATCCCACCTGGCAGCCAGTTGTGCTGGCACCGACAGGCTTCCTGCCATAAGGCCATCGAAGACCATCTCGGCGATCTCGCGCGCCCACTTGCGTCCTGCCGGGAGCGCGCGCAGGGACCGCGGGTCGATCGAGCGCGAGCCGCGGCCGCAATCCGACGCGGCGTTCCACAGCGCGAACCACGCGAGTGCTTCGGAAGCGCTGCGGCCGTTCGCCTCGATCGCCCCATTGGCATGAGCCGATGCCGGGTGTTTGACCCTGGGATCAGGCGAAAAGCCGCGGGCGATCACGATTTCCGCATCCGCCACCATCTGCGTCGAATTGCGGGAGAGCGAGTTGGGGCTGACCCGATAGAAAGCGAGCGGCTCGTCGACCATCACCCAACGCTTGCCTAGACGTGCGAGGCGCTGCCACAGATCCCAGTCCTCGCAGGTGCGCAGCGACGCATCGAAACCGCCCAACTCGACAATTGTCTTCCGGTCGACCAGCACCGCGTGGGTGCAAACGGCATGCTGGCGGGCGAATGTTTCGAAGGGCTGGATCGCAACCTCCGTTGAGATGCTCGACGGGGTGAGTTCGCCATCGGGCATCACGCGCCGAAAACCGCAATAGGCGGCCGCTGCATCGGGAGCGGTTTTCAGTGCGGCCAGCATTTTGGCAAGGAAGCTGGCGTCCACCCAATCGTCCGCATCCAGAAACATGAGCCAGTGGCCGCGCGCTGTCGAAATCCCGCTATTGCGCGCGCCGGCGGCGCTGTACGCGCCAGACCTCAACGTCCGAAATCGGGCATCGCGCTCCACATAACCGGCGATGATCGCGGGGGTGCGGTCCGTGGAGGCGTCGTCGACGATGATCGCCTCCCAATCCATTATTTCCTGATCGAGAAGGCAATCGAGTGCGCGCGCCAGCGTCACCTCCGCGTTGTGCGCAGGAACCACGATTGAAACCAAGGGATTATGCGCCATGCCGTCCTACCCGCGCCCGGTTCGCTCGGCATTGAACATCGGTACCGCAGCGCCGGCGGTAGCATTGTCCTGAATCATCAGCTTTCGTTTTCTTCGGCAAGAACCGGCGAATGTCAAAAACGGATGACGGCATCGGATGGCAGCACCGCTCTGTCAAGATCGAGGCGAAGTTGGAGGCAGGCAAAAGGACTTGAAGACAGGCTTGAATGGCAAGCGCTCATGCCCGGCAGCTTGGAGCTGAGGTCCATGCGCCGGGGCTTGCGATTCTCGCTCATAGGTCCGTCTCCTCATCTCCACGATAGCAGGTAGACGGAACGTAAGAGGGAACTTTCGCAAACGACGGCCACGCGACCGCTCGAATCGGCAGCGCTCCGCCACCGGACCCGCCCGATCATTCGATGCCTATATGCGCTGCCGCTTGCTGGTCGACGGCGAAGGGTTCATCCTTGTGAACACGCTGGCCGTGAACTGCGTGGCGAGATCACGCCGTCACGGCCGCAAGTGAGGTCTTGTCCTATGGACTGCTCGGGCTGCGGTTTCCAGGTTGAGAGCGGTTACGCCTTCTGTCCGAAGTGTGGCAGGCGCCAGCCCGTGCCATGCGCCAGTTGCGGCTACCCCTGCGCACCTGATTTCGAGTTCTGTCCGAAATGTGGGGCAAGCGTCGGCGCGCCCGCAAAAGCCGTCGAACGGCCTGCTCCGACACCAAGCCGGACCATTGTGCCGCCGTCTCGAACTCCGTCGCTGCTTGCGAACATCGAAAGCGAAGACGGTCTGCATCCCGTCTCTGATGCCGATCGCCGGACGGTAACGGTCCTGTTCGCCGACCTTTGCGGCTTCACGACACTCAGCGAGCAGCTCGACCCCGAGGTCATGCAGGCGCTGCAGAACGAACTGTTCAAGGAATTGACGGCGGCGGTGCGAAACTTTGGGGGTTTCGTCGACAAATTCATCGGCGATGCACTGCTCGCTCTGTTCGGTGCGCCGGTGGCGCATGAGGACGATCCGGAACGTGCGCTTCGCGCCGCTCTCGACATGATCGCCCGGACGACGCGGCTCGGCGAAAGCACCTTCCACTCCGGCTCGCCCCTGTTACTTCACGTCGGCATAAACACTGGTCCGGTCGTTACCGGGGGATTGGGCATCGGCACCGCCAAATCCTATTCGGTGACCGGCGATACAGTGAATACGGCGCAACGCCTGCAATCGCTGGCCGCACCGGGCGAGGTGCTGGTCGGCGAGCTCACTCACAGGCTGACCCGGCATGCCTTCTCTTATGAGTCGCTGGGTGATGTCGTGCTCCGCGGCAAGGCCGGCAGCGTGCTCGTCCATCGACTGGAAGGACCGCTTGCGGCGCCGCGTGCCGCGCGTGGGCTCGAGGCGCTCGGCCTCAATGCGCCGATAATAGGTCGCGGTGCGGAGCTCAATAGAATGCTGGCGAGCCTTGATCAGGCGTGCGGCGGCTCGGCGCAACTTGTCCGCCTCGTCGGAGAAGCCGGTATCGGGAAATCGCGGCTGGTGAAGGAGTTCGTCGCCCGCGTCGGCGACGAGGATCGTTTTCGCAACGTCGCCGTGCGGCAGGCCACGTGCTCACCGCTGGGCGAACAATCATATGGTGCCCTGGGCGCAATGATGCGCAGCGCTGCCGGGATGATGCAAAACGACAATGCGGACGACATGCGGGAGAAGCTCGCAGGCTTGCTCGCCGATCTCGGCCTGCAGGGCGAGGAGGCGAAGCGGCTGATGCCTTTGCTCTACCATGTACTTGGCCTTGGCGACCCCGACGCCACCTTGCAGCACGTCGAGCCCGAGCAGCTGCGGCGGCAAATTCTCTACGCAGTCCGCACAATCATCGAACGGCGGCTTGCCTTGTCGCCGCTGTTGATTGTCGTCGAAGACCTGCACTGGGCCGACGCCGTGTCGCTCGAGGCACTGCGTTTCGTAATGGACAGGTTGGAACGCACGCGATTGATGTTGCTGGTCACGCATCGTCCGGCCCCGCACAACGACCAGCTCGACTCAAGCCGGGTCAGTCACACGGCGCTCAGGCTATCGCCGCTCACCAGTGATGACGGACGCAGCCTGCTGGCCGCGCTTTTCGGCGAGGGCTGGGTAAACTCAGCAGGAGGGCTTCCCGACCAGATCCTCGAGCGCGCGGGCGGCAACCCCCTTTTTGTAGAAGAGATCGTTCGCGGCCTGATCGATCGCGGTGTACTGATGCGCGAGGGCCAGCAATGGCGGACTGCGGCAGGCGAAGTCGCAAGCGGCATTCCCGCCACGATCCAGGCAATGTTGCTTGCTCGCGTCGACCGGCTGCCCCAAGAGGTGCGCCGGTTGGCCCAGGAGGCCGCGGTTATCGGCCCGCGCTTCGATGCCACACTTCTGAAAGCCGTGACAGCCGACCCCGGCCGCCTGGAAGCCGGCTGCGAACTGCTTTGCGATGCGGAAATCATCGAGGAAGTTGCCGGATCAGGCTCGGTCTCGTCGCAAAGCTACCGCTTTACGCAAACGTTGCTGCAGGACGTGATCTACCAGAATCTGCTCCTGCAACGCAGGACCGACATCCACGGGCGGGTCGGTGCTGCCTTGGAGCAACTGTACGGCGACAAGCCGGAACGGCTCGAGGATTTGACCGTGCTCGGTCATCATTTCGCACAGAGCGCCGAGCGGGAGAGGGGCGCGCATTACCTGCAGGCGGCAGGCGATCGCGCCCGCATGATATATGCCAACGACGACGCCCTTCGTTTCTACGAGCGAGCAATGACCGCGTTGGGCGCGGTCGGTCAAACACCGCTCAAACTGGCAATTGCAGAGCGCATTGCCGATCTGAGCGGCCCGCTAGGCCGCCGCGAGATCGCGCACCAGCACTACGAGATGGTGTTGCAGGCATACCGCGAGTCGGCCGATCGCGTCGCTTCGGCGCGGGTTTTGCGCAAGATCGGTCGGCTGCTCTGGGACGTCGGCAAGCGGGACAACGCGGAATCCCGTTATGCCGAAGCGGCAGCGCTTCTCGATGGCGCGGATGCCCCGGTCGAGCAGGCGCATCTCTGGCAAGAACGTGGCCGACAGGCGTTCCGTAGCGGAGATCACGCTCTCGCGGCAAAATGGGCGGACGCGGCGCTGGATTGTGTGCGCTCTCTGACAGCGGAGCATGTCTCCGAGGTAGGGCGTGATGCCACTCTTGTGACCGCCGAGGCGCTCAATACCAAGGCTGTCGCGTTGGCTCGCCTTGGGCGAAACCACGAAGCCGTGCGTCAGATTGAGCGTAGCATCGAATTGGCCGAAGCCGCCGGTCTCCCGGGCACGGCCTGCCGCGGCTACACCAATCTCGGCGTGCTCTACACGACCATCGATCCGGCACGGGCGATGGACGTCTGTCGGCGCGGTCTTGAAGTGGCGCGCCATATTGGTGATTTGGGTTTCCAGGCGCGCCTCCTCGCCAATCTGGCGGTCGCTTGTTGTACTTTCACGGATCGCTGTCCAACGGAGGGCGTGCCTGCTGCCGAGAAGGCCATCGAGATCGACCGGGCGCTCGACCAGCGCGAGCACCTGCCGGTGCCGTTGATCGTGCTGGGGCAGATCCACCAGTGCAACGGCCGTCCAGAGCTGGCGGTTGCGTTGTTCCACGAAGCACTGGACGTAGCCCGCGAAACGGGCGAACCCCAACTGCTGTTTCCGTGCTATGATGGTCTCGCAACGCTTAATCTCGACCTCGACAATCTGGCCGAGGCCGAGCGCTACTTTTCCCTGGCGCAGGGCATATGCGCCCAGCACGGGCTCGACCCGGAAGCGCTTGTGGTGCTGCCTTTTCTCGACTAGCCGGGAGGGAGGTTGGAAATGTCCGCGCGTATTGACTTGGTACCGCTTCAACCGGGCGATCGTGCGCCAAACGTGGTACTCGACGCCATTACCCAGGAAGGCAAGATCGCGCTTGACGACTTTCGCGGACAAAAACCGGTGCTGGTCGGCCTGTTTCGAGGTCTGCATTGTGCGTTTTGCCGGCGCCATATAGCCGCCCAGGCGCGGCTTGATCCGGAGCTGCGCGAAAAGGGCGTGGGGAGCCTGACGGTGGTCAACACGCCGATCGAGCGGGCGCGCCTCTATTTCCGCTACCACCCGATGCCGAACCTGCTTGCGGCCTCCGACCCCGAACGCGCTTCACATCGTGCTTTTGGACTGCCCAATCTCGAATTCACCCAAGACGAGACGAACTGGCCGTACAAGGTCTCGATGGCAGCGGCAAAGGATATGCGGGTCGACATACCGGGCGAGTTGCCCGGTCCAATGGATCCTTTTGCGGCCAGCGAATTCCTCGACAAGAGGGACCATTACGAAGTGACCGAAGCCGACGAACAGATGATGGCAACGGGACACGGACAACTGATCGGCCAGTTCCTCCTGGACCGGCAGGGGATCGTCCGCTGGAGCTTCACGGAGGTTCCAGAGGGTGGGCGATACATGTTTCGGGCGGCAAGCCCTCAGGAGCTGATGTCAGCCGTGTCCCAGGTCGCCCAATAGAGTTGCGGGGTCGCTGCGGCAGCACCCCTTGCAACCGTTGGAATGAGGGCAGCCCTGGCAAGTCACCTGAAGGTGGCCGGAACCGCCTCATAGTCGCTTGCGATGGCAAGATCGCCGCCGATTGAAGACTCCGCCCCAGGCGGTGCTTGCGCTTTTGCGGCAGGGGGAGGTCGAGTTCCACATCGGCCCGAACTGCCGAACCTTAACGACTTCCAATTCGAGTCGATCCTGGACGATCCGTAGGGCACGCCGTAGCGACTGGTGAACTGCCACCCTTGCCCGGACTTGTGTTCGGACATGCGGCGGCCAAGATCATCGGTGACGCCGATATAGATCGTGCCCGCGCTTCTTGCTGGAGGTCACGCAGACATACGGGGCCTCTGCGTACCCGTCATCGCGGCCCGACCTTGGCCGAATATCAGTCGGTCTGGATCCAGACCGATTTCGTCTCCAGATATTCGTGCAGATGCTCGACGCCGCCCTCGCGGCCATAGCCTGACATCTTCATGCCGCCGAACGGCACGGCCGGATCGATGGCGTGGTACATGTTGACCCAGACCGAGCCCGCCTTGACGCGCCGCGCGAGCTTGTGCGCCGTGCCGAGATTGGTGGTGAAGATACCGGCCGCCAGACCGTAAGGCGTCGCGTTGGCGCGCGCGACGGCCTCATCCAGCGTGTCGAAGGGGAGAGCCGAAATAACCGGCCCGAAAATCTCCTCCCGCGCAATCGTCATCTTGTCAGACACCGCGCCGAAGACGGTCGGCGCGATGAAGTTGCCGCCGTCGTAGACCTTGCCCGTCAGCCTCGAGCCGCCGGCGATCAGCTTGGCGCCCTCGTCGCTGCCGGCCTTGATGTAGCTTTCCACCCTGCCGGCCTGCCTTGCATTGATCAGCGGCCCGATTTCGGTCTCCGCCTCGATGCCGTGGCCGATGCGCAGCTTGCCGGCGAACTCGGCGACCCGGCGCACGAACTCGTCGTGGATTTCGCGTGCCACGAACAGGCGCGAGCCGGCGATGCAGATCTGGCCGGAATGCACGAACACCGCCATGGCGGCGACAGGAACAGCCTTGTCGATATCGGCGTCGCGGCAGACGATGACCGGCGACTTGCCGCCAAGCTCCAGCGACACCCGCTTGAGATTGGTCACACCGGCCCGCGCGATGGCCTGGCCGGTCAGCGTCGAGCCGGTGAAGACGATCTTGTTGACGTCCGGATGCTCGGCCAGCCTTGCGCCGGCCTCGGCGCCGGTTCCGGTGACGATGTTGACGACGCCGTCGGGGACGCCGGCCTCCTGCATCAGCCGCGCGATAAGCAGCGGCGTCAGCGATGCCTCTTCCGACGGCTTCAGCACGATGGCGCAGCCCGTCGCCAAAGCCGGCGCGATCTTCCAGATAGAGGCGGCGGTCGGGGCGTTCCAGGGGATGATCGCGCCGACGACGCCGACCGGCTCGCGCCGGGTGAAGGTGACGATTTCGCCGGGAATGGAATTGTCGATCGCCTCGCCATGCAACGCCGTCGCCATGCCGCCATAGAAGCGCAGCATGCCGATGACCCGGCGCCGGTTGGCCAGCGTACGCGTGATCGGCAGCCCCATGTCGAGCGTGTCGGAGACGCTGAGTTCCTCCCAATGCTTCTCGAACAGATCGGCGATCCTGAGCAGCACGCATTGCCGCTCGTAAGGCGAGAATTCGGACCAGGGACCTTCGAAGGCCGCGCGCGCCGCAGCCACCGCCGCATCGATATCGACGGCCGAGCCGCGCGGCACCGTCGCCAGCACCTCTCCCGTCGCCGGGTTCAGCGCCTGCATCTCCTCACCGGATTGCGCCGCGACCCACTTGCCGCCGATGAACATCGGCCGGAATTCGCCATGGTAGAGCGTCGTGGCCTTCGCCCTAGGGTCGAAGTTCAGCGTCATCGTCTCCTCCTCGCAATTCCGAGCCGACTATTACTCCCGCTGCGGGTGACCTCAAACAAGGAAAGCTAAAAGGGCGTTCAGTTAATCGGACTGTGAGACGTGCGCATCTTCCCCGGTGGTTCCAGCAACGGAGGAACAGATATGCGACTTGCTGGCAAAGTTGCCATCGTCACCGGTGGCGGATCGGGGATTTGGCGAAGGCGCATCGTCAAAAAATTGCCTTCTAAGCGGCGCGCCTATCGCGGTCGAAATCATTTGTACATGCAGCACCATGCCGCGACTTTGGGCTGCCTGTCCGCACTTTGTCGGACAAGCTGCCCGCGTGGCTCGCTGAATATCGAACGGCAGTCATAGGGACCGGCTTTCGGTCGAGGTCCTTGTGAAGCCCAACTGGCGAACTGGACCATGGTCATAGGAGCTTTTTTCGATCGGCGGCACGGTGCGCCCGCAAGCCAGATATGTTCCAGAAATCAGGAATACCATCAGCGTTGAATCAAGAATGTCGTGGCCGACAAGGATGCCGGTCAGCCCACCAACAAGGTACACTATGACGGTGACGACGATCATCGTCGCCCCGAACCGCTCCAACGCATCGGCACTGAAACGCAGCACCCTTGTCGCGTTCCAGATCGCGACGACGAAGATCGCCGCCAGTGCAACTGCGCCTAAAAGTCCGGCCTGCACCAACGCCGTCAGAAAGCCGTTGTGAAAATGGTTGAAACCTTGGCTCAGCCCAAAGTACTTCTTGAACCCCTGCCTTGTAAGCCCTCGACTCGCGGAAATGCCGTGGCCGAAAAGCGGGGCTTCGCGAAATGCATCGAACCCTATGTCCCAGAGCCCAACACGTAGTCCGAGCGGGGTGGAATGATCGCCTTTGGTGACAAGGGCATCCCAGTCGTTAAAAAGGACATGAGTGCGATCCACGATGATCGGGGACGTAACTGCCGCTGTCAGCATGCTTGATGCTCCAACGACCACCAGCAACCGCCTTATATTCGCCCGGGCGAACCTCCGGCGATTGATCACGAGGACGGCAACAACCGCGATCAACAAGGCCACCCAAACCATGCGTGAGCCCGAAAATAGCGTTGCTACGACGCCGGCGAGGGCGGCGATGATGAGTGGTTCCCACGCTTGCTCTATCCCTGACAGAGCGCCTGCCAGGCATATCATCACGGCGAGACAGGTGACCGTCGCAAACACGATCGGATTTCCGGCTCCGCCTTCGGCCCGGAGCATGCCGATCCAGTAATATTGGACGACTGCCAGCACTAGCGCGCCCACACAGGCCGCCGCGCTGGCGAGCACGGCAATGCGTACAAGGGCCGCCTTGTCGGTGATGCTCCAGGTCGAATAAGAGATCGGAAACAACCACAAGGTGATCAGCGGCAGGAAATACGCAACGTCGGTCCGCAGCGTACCGTTGACGATCGACGCCAAAACCATCGCCAGGCAATAGGCATAAATTGCAATGGTCATGGCAACCATCGACGGGTCGATGTTCAAGCGGCGTCGCCTAGCCGCCAGCAGCACCACCGACCAGAGCGCTCCACCATGAAAAACGAAGCTCACCACCGATCCGAGCACCGGCGGCGAGAAGAAACAGACCATTGAGAAGTAGAGGTTGACCTTTTCGGCCGTCAGGTGGCGCCGGAGCGATGTAAACGGGTTCAATGCCTTGCTTTGCAATCCTTTAGGTTGCGTGCAGATCGATTCAATGATCCCCGCTTACCTTGGCCCCTCTCCGGAGCCGGTATAGCCTCTAGTTCCGGCATCCGATAGTGCGATTCTGTTGCGCTCGCCATCCGGCCGCGGCGGGCAGATAGCACAAAATGAAACCGTCTGAGCTGGCGCTTGTTCAAGCCGCGGCGGCAGCCAAGGCTCCCTCCTGCGCTTCCCGCCACGATTGGAACATCAGCACGTCCCAAAGCAGGTACTGGTTGTTGCGATGTCCGGAAAGGTGCTCGGACCAGGCGCGTCGGATCGGCTCCGGCCGGAAAAAGCCATCTTCCCGCAGCCGGCGCTCGTCCAGCAGCGCCTCCGCCCATTCGCGAAGGGCACCACGCAGCCAAGCGTCTATAGGCACACCGAAGCCCATCTTGGGACGCTCGACAAGCGCCTGCGGAACATGTCTGTAGAGCAGTTGCCTGAGCGGCCACTTGGTCTGCCCGCCGGTCCGCAGAACGGAAAGCGGCAGCGAAAGCGCGAAGCTTACAAGGCGATGGTCGAGAAGCGGCACACGGGTTTCAAGGCCGACCGCCATTGCCGCGCGGTCGACCTTTACCAGAATGTCGTCCGGCAGATAGCTCATCGTGTCGAGATACATCATCCGCTCGACGTTGCCCGGCAAATCCGGAAGGGGTTCAAGCCCCGTCAGCATGGTGGGTGGCTCAGCCGCATCGGCAACGATCTCCGTCGGCTCCCAATGCGAGCAAAGGCGACGATAAACGTCATCGACGGTTCGCAGCGAAAGCAGCGAGGCGGCTTTGTGGATCTTGTCGCCCACACGCTGGCGGCGCATGCGCCGCGGCAGGAGCGGCATGATCCCGCCTGCGACATTGTCATAGAGACCCGCCGACAGCAGCGTGGCCAAGCTTGCCGACACAAGGCGCAACCCGATCGGGATGCGGGAAAGTCTGTTCCAGAAGGCATCGGCAAGCGCGTAACGCGTGTAGCCCGAAAACAGCTCGTCTCCGCCGTCGCCCGACAGCGCGACCTTGACACTGCCTCGCGCCAACTTGGACACCAGGAACGTCGGAATCTGCGAGGAGTCCGAGAAAGGCTCGCAATAGATGCCGGGCAGCTGCGGCACGACGTCGAGCGCGTCCCGCTCGCTAAGATAAAGTTCGGTATGATCGGTGCCGAGCCGGCGCGCCACCTGCTGGGCATGGTGCGCCTCGTTGTAGCCCGCTTCGTTAAATCCGATCGTGAACGTCCGCACCGGCCGCGAGCTGATCAACTGCATGACCGCCACGATCGCGGAGGAATCGATGCCGCCCGAGAGGAAGGCGCCGAGCGGCACGTCGGCGATCATCTGCCCTTCGAGCGCCTGGCGAAGATGACGCTCGAGTTCGTCGACCGCCTCTTCGGTGCTGCCTTGAAAAGGATCACGCCGGCCCTGTTCGGCGACTTCCCTGGCGCTCCAATAGCTCTCGACGCGCGGCTCGCGCAGGGGGTCGGAAAGGACGAGAAACTCGCCGGGCCTCAGTTTGCGGATGCCCTGATAGATGCTGTAAGGCGCGGGGATGTAGTTGTGGCGCATCAACAACGCCAGCGCGTTGCGGTCGATCTCCGGGCGCCAGTTGGGAAGTGCGTTGAATGCCTTGACCTCGGAGGCGAAAGCGAACGCCTTGCCGACACGCCCGTAATACAAGGGTTTTTCACCCAGACGATCGCGCGCGAGGACAAGCGTCCTCTCCAGCCGGTCCCACAAGCCGAAAGCGAACATGCCGACGGCCAGTTCGAGGGCCTTTTTCAGACCCAGCTCTTCGATCGCAGCCAGAAAGACCTCGGTGTCGGAATGCCCGCGCCAGGCATGAAGGCCATGCTTGCGATCGAGAAGCGTGCGCATCTCGGTATGATTGTAGATTTCTCCGTTGAAGATGATGACGTAGCGACCACCATGCGAGATCATCGGCTGCGCGCCCGCCGACGACAGGTCGATGATCGCCAGTCGGCGCTGACTGAGAGCGACACCGGCCTCGGCATCGGTCCAGACGCCGTCTCCATCCGGCCCGCGATGTCGGATCATGTCGGCCATGCGGCGCACGGTGAAGGCGCCGCTACCCGTCGCGGCCGCTCCTCCTACAATGCCGACAATACCGCACATACGGCGTCACTGCTCCATGATGGCCAGCTCGGGACTTGCTCTCTATGCCGCGTGATCAGATAGAGGAAAACCAAGTATCTATAAATCGATTCGCTCGAAACACCATTCACCGCAGCCGGTGCCGAAAAGGCCAATTCCAGGCGTTACATTGAAGCGCTGCTTCGTACGAAACCCAAGTTTTTCGACGGTCGTCTCCAACTCATCGGCCGAGGTGGATTGATAGGGATATCCACCGAGCCAGTCGTCGACATCTGCCAGGAACTCCATGCCGCGGCGCGCGCGATAGTTCTTTACAAAAGAAATTGGGTCCCCGTGGCGCAACGTTCTCGCCAAAATGTAGGCGGGAACAAAGAGCGCCTTTACGGGGGCGCGCAACCACCGATGGGAGGAGT
The DNA here is from genome assembly GCF_033977345.1 of Mesorhizobium dulcispinae. Lineage (NCBI taxonomy): Bacteria > Pseudomonadati > Pseudomonadota > Alphaproteobacteria > Hyphomicrobiales > Phyllobacteriaceae > Mesorhizobium > Mesorhizobium dulcispinae. Next base: position 28,321 of record NZ_JAVIIY010000008.1, on the reverse strand, counting down.
AGAGCCGTTTTTCGACGGTCCATAGTCCGCAAAGAGGCGTCTTCAGGTAGATCGCAAGGCCAAAACGTCCTCCACGGCCGACGAAACCGGCTGCGTTGCAGATCGCAGCCCACATGTCCCCGGTGTGATGCAGGACGCCCCACGAATAGACGATGTCGAACGTCCCGGACGGAAGCGATCCCTCGTCGAGAATGTCGGCTCGCTCCACGCTCCATTCGGCTTCCGGCGCGAACCGGGAGAGGACGGCTCTCGTCGTTTCGACGCAGCCGGTGTCATAGTCCAGCGCCTGGACCTTCGCCGCCCCGAGCCGGAGGGCGGCCGCCGAGTGCAAACCCGATCCGCAGCCGATATCCAGAAAGGTCTTGTCCTTCACATCGCCGACGAGGCGGTGAAGGTCTTCGCAAGCGCGGTCCAGGTGTTCCTGCTCGAAGCGCGCGGCGAGCTCGGACCAGTTGCGGCCGAAATCATAGCGCGCGTTCATGGACTTTCACCCGTCGTCCGCCGAAGCTGTCGATCATACCCGATAGAAATCCCGGTACCATTTCACGAAGCGCGGAACCCCGATCTCGATCGGAATCTTTGGTTTGAATCCGGTCGCCTCCTCGAGCGAGCTGACGTCGGCGGAAGTTGACGGAACGTCGCCCGGCTGGATCGGCATCAGGTTGCGGTTTGCCTTGCGCTCGAGCGCGTCTTCCAACACTTCGATCAGCCGGTTCAGCTGAACGGGTGAATTGCCACCAATGTTGTGGATCCTGAACGGCGCGTTGCTGGTTGCCGGATCCGGCGCGGCGCTTTTCCAATCGGGGTTGGATGTCGCGGGCTGCCGCATGACGCGGACAATACCTTCAACAATGTCGTCGATGTAAGTGAAATCCCGCTGCATGTTGCCATAGTTGAAGACGTCGATCGGCTCGCCGGCGAGGATGGCCTTGGCGAAGATGAACAGAGCCATGTCCGGCCGTCCCCAAGGACCATAGACGGTGAAGAAGCGCAGTCCTGTCGTCGGCAGTCTGAACAGATGGCTGTAGGTGTGCGCCATAAGCTCGTTGGCCTTCTTGCTTGCCGCATAGAGGCTGAGCGGATGGTCGGCTGAATCGTGGACGGAGAACGGCATTCGAGTGCTGCCGCCATAGATCGAGCTGGAAGAGGCATAGACCAGATGGCCAACCGAGGCGTGCCGGCATCCTTCGAGAATATTGAGAAAGCCGCTGAGATTGCTTTCCGCATAGGCGTGCGGATTGGTCAGCGAATAGCGCACGCCGGCTTGAGCCGCGAGATTGACGACGACCTCCGGCGCGGTTGACAGAAACAGCGCCGAAATACGGTCGCGCTCCGTGAGGTCGACATGCTCGAACCGAAAGTTCGAGAACCCGTTCAGCCGATCGAGTCGCGCCCGCTTCAGGTTGACGTCGTAGTATTCATTCATGGAGTCCAATCCGACGACCTGCCGGCCATCGGAGAGCAGTCTCTCACAGAGATGAAAACCTATGAAACCGGCCGCACCGGTGATCAGAATTGGCCTGCTTGATGTCACGGTCTATCCCCAGCGTCGATTTCGGGCTGAACCTCACAGGCTCCAATATCTTATCGTGCCAGGAATTTCATTCGGCTTGAAGGCAGACTTGATGTCGAACAGCGTTCCACCTGGCCTGATCATCTGAAAAATGCGGGACTTCCCACCCTCCAGATAATGCTTGTGAGGAACCGCCAGAACAAGCGCCTGCAGATCTTTTATTTCCTCAATCGGCAGGATTGTTTCGCCATGGTCGCGTCGAGCGGTTTCGGCATCGGCAAGCGGGTCGTGGACTTTGGGGACAATGCCGAACTGCCTCAGTTCCCTGACCATGTCGAAAACGCGGCTGTTGCGCAAATCCGGCACGTCCTCCTTGAAGGTCAGCCCGAGGATGCCGATGGAAGCTCCTTTGACGGGCATGTCCGAGCGGATCAACTGCTTGACAACCTGCTGGGCAACAAAGGCTCCCATGCCGTCATTGATGCGACGACCGGCGAGGATGATCTGCGGATGGTATCCCTCAGCCTCTGCCTTGGCGGTCAGATAGTATGGATCGACGCTGATGCAGTGGCCGCCCACGAAACCCGGCTTGAAGGGAAGGAAGTTCCATTTTGTCGACGCCGCATCGAGGACGTCCTGCGTCCGAATCTCGAGCCGCTCGAAGATCATTGCCAGTTCATTCATCAGTGCGATGTTCAGGTCGCGCTGGGTGTTCTCGATAACTTTCGCTGCCTCGGCCACCTTGATCGAGGGGGCGCGGTAGACACCGGCATCGATGATGCGGCCGTAGGTATCCGCCACGCGCTCCAGCGTGTCGGTATTCTCGCCGGAGACGACTTTGACGATCCGTTGCAGTGAGTGTTCGCGATCGCCGGGGTTGGCTCGCTCGGGCGAATAGCCAAGCGCGAAGTCGTGAGGATGCCGCAGACCTGAAATCCGCTCGATGATCGGCCCGCAGAAATCTTCCGTCACGCCTGGATAGACTGTCGATTCGAAAACGACGACCGCGCCTTTGCTTACAGCCTCGCCGACAAGTTCGGATGCCAGCTTCAGAGGAGCAAGATCGGGGGCGCGGTTGATGTCGATAGGGGTCGGCACGGCAACGATGAAGAAAGTCGCCCCTTTCAGCATCTCCCGGTCGGTCGTCAGCACGATCGAGGATTCCTTGAGCGCCGTTGCGTCGACCTCTCCCGTGCGATCGATGCCGTCGCGCAGCTCGCCGATCCGACGTTCGCTGATATCAAATGCAATCGTTCCCGGGAAAACCTTTCCAAACGCGACAGCTACCGGCAAGCCGACATAGCCTAACCCGATTACAGCAATGCGTTCGGACATCCGCAGATTTCCTCAGGTCATTTATGAGTCGAGGCGCTTGTATGGCAGGCGGTGTTTCAATTCAACGATGCGCCATTGCGAAGGGAGAAGTCTCCACTCAAAAATGGTCCGCGACCATGCTTGCACTGTAGATCCGCTCTCATGCCGATCGATGTTGTGGATAACATGCGTCAGGATTGGGTTTCGGGCGTCGAAAACCTACAAGGGGCGAATGGCCTGAAGCGATCAGCCCAAGAAATTGAACGCATGAACCGTATCGTCGTTGTCGTGAGCGAACCAAAGTCCCTTGCAACCACGCGGGGGCATTTTCTTCTGGCGCTGCGCCTTGCCGGATATGAAGTTCATGCCCTGGCCCCTTTCGACGCGACGACCGTTCGTTGGCTGACGGAAAACGGCATCCGGTTTCATCCATTGCCGATGGAGCGCGCCGCTATTGCGCCGTTCGGCGATACGCTTTTGGCCCTTCGCCTTTACAGGAAGATACGAAAACTCAAGCCTCGGATCGTGCTGGCCTGCGCGATCAAGCCAATCGTCTACGGCGTACCCGCGGCATTGCTTGCACGGGTGCCGCGCCGGCACGCACTTGTTACCGGTCTTGGCTATGCGTTCACGGACCGGCACAAATCGCTGCGCTGGAGGGCGGTCAACGCCGTGGCTCGGCTGCTTTATGCCGCCAGCCTGCGCGTGGCCACCACTGCCACCTTCCAGAACGACGACGACCGCGACGATTTCCGTCGACTGGGGCTTCTCGGGAGGACACCAGCCAACGTCGTCAACGGTTCAGGCGTCGACCTGGACCGTTTCAAGGTGGCGCCTCTATCGGAGAAGCCGCGATTTCTTATGATCGCGCGCCTGCTTCGCGACAAAGGCCTCGCCGAATATCTGGGCGCGGCGAGATTGGTGAAGGCGGTCCGGCCGGAGGCTCGTTTCGACCTGGTCGGCGACACAGATCCCAATCCCGCGGGATTTCCGGTTTCGGAGGTTGAAGCAGCCGTCGCGGACGGAACGATAAGTTATCACGGGGCCGTCGAAGACGTTCGCGGGGTGATTGCCGATTCGCGTGTTTACGTGCTCCCTTCCTATCGTGAGGGCACGTCGCGCTCGGTTCTGGAGGCGATGGCGATGGGACGCCCCGTGATCACGACGGATGCGCCGGGTTGCCGCGCGCCGATCGTGCCGGGGGTGAACGGCCTGCTGGTGCCGGTCGGCGCCACGGCCCCCTTGGCGGAAGCTATGATCCGCCTGATCGACAATCCGGATGAGGCCGACAGCATGGCCAAGAACAGTCGAACGATCGCTGAACAGCGCTATGATATTCAAAAGGTGACCGCTCATATGATGGAAATCATCGAAGCAGGGCGACAGGCCGCAGAATGACGTTTACAGAGAATTCGTTGTCGGAACGATACGAGTTCGGAGCCAATTGGGCTGCGTTTATCGACAGGCATTACTCGCCTGAACGCCGGCGGACGTCGGCCGACAAGCTTTTGTCCTTCTTAGGCAAAGAGAGCCTTGAAGGTATCGATTTTCTCGATATCGGCAGCGGCAGCGGATTGCACTCGCTTGCCGCCTTCGATGCAAAAGCCAAGCGGATACATTCCTTCGACTTTGATCCGCTTTCGGTCAGGACAACCGCAAAGCTGCGCCAATTGGCGGGCGACCCGCCGAACTGGATCGTGGAGAGAGGCGACGTGCTCGACGTCGATTATCTCCAGAGGCTGGGCACTTGGAGCCTGGTCTATTCGTGGGGCGTGCTCCACCACACCGGCGCCATGTGGCAGGCGATCGAAAATGCGGCGCACAAGGTGGCGCCCGGCGGGCTCTTCTTCATTGCCCTCTATTCGTCGAATGTCGTCAAGCCGTCCGCGGAATTCTGGCTGGATGTGAAGCGTCGGTACAATGCCGCCGGTCCAAGCAAGAGACGCTGGATGGAATATTGGTACATCTGGCGCTTCGGGCTTGGCCGCAATCCCCGTTATCTGCCTCAATTGCTGAGGCAGATTTACCAAAAGAAGAAAGGTCGGGGTATGAGCTACATGACCGACGTCCGCGACTGGCTGGGCGGCTGGCCGATGGAGTTCGCCGACGATCAGGCCGTGGTCGATTTCCTGAAGGAACGGTTCGATTTCGAGCTCGTCAGGATGTCCACGGGTGAAGCATGCACGGAATTTCTCTTCCAAAGCCCGAATAACCCGCCATCCAGCCGGAACTAGAGCAATTCTAGTACACGTCCAAATGTCAGCGAGCGACGCGCAACTATTCGACGTGCCTTAGGCGATCTGACCACCGGTTCTCGTCCAGATATGTGGTCGGCCGCTTTCGAGGGTTACGATCTCGTCACAATTTTCGACTGTCGTGAGACGATGAGCGATGATCAGCACCGTCAGATCGGCGGGCAGTTCTTCGATCGCTTCCATGACCGCTGTCTCGGTTTCCATGTCGAGAGCGCTCGTCGCTTCGTCGAAGACGAGCACGCTCGCCTGTTTGTACAATGCCCGGGCGATGCCGATTCGCTGGCGCTGGCCGCCTGACAGACGGACGCCACGCTCGCCGACCCGGGTCTCATAGCCCTGCGGCAGGCTTTCGATGAAGTCCGCCACGGCAGCCTGCTGGGCCGCATTGCGCACGCGCGCATGATCGATCGTGGCCGGGTCAATGCCGAAGGCAATATTGTCGGCGATAGAGGCGTCGGCCAAAAAGATGCTTTGTGGCACATGCGCGATCTGTCTTTGCCAGGCGCGCCGCGTCGTGCCGTCCAGCCTCTGCCCGTCGATCTCGATCGCCCCGCTGGTCGGTTCGAGCAAACCCATTATCAGATCGACCGTCGTGCTCTTGCCGCTGCCTGTCTTGCCGATGAACCCCACCTTGCTCCCCTTCGAGATCGCAAGATTGAACCGCTCGAGTATGGGCGGCTGATCGGAAGCGTAACTGAAAGACACATCCTTGAGCACGATTGCTCGATCGAAGGGCAGCCGCCTGGCCGGTGGCTGGTTCCATTCTGGACCAACCGGTGCCTCGAGCGCCTGGAGCACGACCTCGGCGCCCGCAAGATTGCTCAGGATGAGCGCCCAGTTGCCGTATACAAGCTGCATGGACGGAAGCAGACGCTGCGCTCCAAGAACGAATGTTCCCAGCATCGGAAGCACTTGGCCGGCATTGTTGGACCGGGTGATCAGGAAATAGGCGAGCGCCGCGATGATCACCATGCCCGCGGCTTCGATCGCGAAACGCGGAGCGCCTGCCCCGAGCGCGTTCGCGGCGTTCGCACGCTGGAAGTGCTTGTCGAGTTCGCTGTAGCGCGAGAGAAAATAGGATTGGGTGTCGTTGATGATGACGTCGCGGATGCCGCCCAGTCCCTCTTGCACCGAACGGATGCCTTCCGCCTGCACGCTGGCAATGATGCGCGCATTTCTCTTGAGATGCTTGCGGATGACAAGCGACATCGCGAGGTAGACTGCCCCAAAGCCTGCGAAGATGACGAAGGTGATGAAGGAACTTAGAACGAAAAGAGCGACGATGATGAAGACGCCGATGATTACGCCGCTGATTGATTGCAACAGGGGCAGCATCACGCCTGCGGCAATCGCCTGGACCTGCCGAAGTGCGGCCAGCACGGAACTGGAATTGCGCGAAACGTGGTAGCTATAGGGCTGGTGGAGCACCCGGTCGTAGACCTTCACCCCCAATTCATGTCCCAGCGAGAAAACGTAGGAATTCGTAGCCCAGGTGAGGGCTATGCGCACGGCTCCGGCTATGATTGCGACCACCGAAAACAGAACCGTCAAACCGAGAAGGCTGTCGGAAGAGCCGGCCAGCCTAAAACCGGCGAGCTGGCGCGCAAGGAACGACTGGCCACCGATCGCTTCGGGATTGGCGATGCGCGCAAGGAACGGCAGCAAGGCACCAAGCGTGGCGGCTTCGGCGAGCGCGCCGAACATCATCAGGACCAAAAGGCCGAGGAGTTGCCGTTGCCGGCGCTTCGACACCTGCCGCCACAAGCGTCGAAGCATGTCGAGGGTGTTGTCGGAGGTTCGTTTTCCGTTCAATGCCAAGTCGATGTCCGTATCCAATGGATTTCCAATGCGCATGTTCAATGCCCGACGACAAGCCGCAACTGGCGTCGAGCTTGAGATTATTTGCAAGCATGCCGATAGAACGGCGGGAACGACAAGCAATGTACTACGTCGCAGCCACAAAAAAGCGATCGCGCTGAAGCCCTGTCAATTCCGGCTGGTACGATTGCCTGTCCACCATGGACCGCTGGCCAGCAAAGCCCCGTGCTTGCGTGGGGCCAACGCCTGTGGCAAGCGGTGACTGAGCAAGAAATAGGCGGCGAAACGAATGACGCTGCAAGAAGAAGTTCCGATGATTGGTGCTGAAGAACAGGGGTACGTTGCCGTGCCCCCAAAAGCGTTCGCCAGAAAACGCCGCCGCGGTGTGCTCTTTATCATAGGGACGCTCGATCTCGGCGGCACGGAGAGCCAGCTTGTACTGCTTGCCAAGGAATTGAAGGCGCGAGGCTGGAAGGTTGAAGTCTTTGCGCTTTCGCAGGGCGGTGTTCTGGCGGAGACACTGAATCGCGCCGGAATTCGGGTACTGTACGGGCTTCATCGGCCGAATCTCTCGCCCGCACCGCCGGCATCGGCTAACGGGCTTGTCAAGTCGAGCGTTGCCTTGAAGACGCGTCCAAGCGTGAAGGCGATGCTGGTTCTCGGCGCCGCCGTCGCTTCGCTTGTCATCCGTATTGTTTTAACCCGGCCGCACGTAGTTCAGGCTTTCCTACCTCTAACCAACTTCTTGGGCGCCTTGGCAGGCCGGATCGCGCTTGCACCGCTAGTCATCACCTCGCGGCGAGCCCTTGGTAACCATCAGGAGCGATGGCCTCGGGCGAAACGGATGGATCGGATCGCCAACCGACTTTCGCATGTAGTCATCGCGAACTCCCACGCGGTGGCGGTCGACACAGCGGCCCGCGACAAATATGACATCGACAGTATAAAGGTGATCCCGAACGGTCTCGATCTCAGCCGTTTCGATGATATCAGCCACCGTCGGGACGAAGCCCGGCGCCGACTGGGTCTCGGTCCTGGCGAAGTCGGCATCGTCATAGTCGCCAATCTGATCCCCTACAAAGGGCACAGCGATCTAATCGAAGCTTTCGCCCGTGCAAGCGAGAAGCTACCGAATCTAAGGCTATTCATGGCTGGACAGGATCGGGGCATCGGACCGGCCCTGGCGGAGCAAGCCAAGCGGCTCGGTGTCGAATCGAAAGTGCAGGCGCTGGGAACGCAGAACGATGTTCCCGGTTTGCTGGCCGGCATGGATGTCGGCGTGATCGCTTCCCATGAAGAGGGCTTCTGCAATGCGTTGATGGAAAAGCTCGCGGCAGGCCTTCCTGTCGTCGCCACCAATGTCGGCGGAAATCCGGAAGCCGTCTCCGGCATGCCGGGCTGTATATTGGTGGATCCCCGTGAGCCGGCTGATCTCGCGCGTGGGCTTCTAACCGTCATTGACCGATTGCCGGAGCAAGCAAGCGACCGGGAATTTAGGCAACGGACAATGCGGGAGCGCTATTCGACGGGGGCTATGGTCGATGCCTATGAACGCCTTTATCTCGCGGACGATTGAATGAGCGGGATTGCTCATTCAGAACGCTCGGCGAATTCAGCGCACTCGCTGCGTGCGATCCTGACGAACGTCTCCGCCTGGCTTTGCGCGTTCACCGTCGTCATCTATCAGTCCTGGTTCATGCCATACTTTCTGCCGTTCTTTACCGGGCGGGACGAGTTCGCGAGGCTGGTTTTTCATGCGCTCTACGGCGGCATCCTGATTGTTGCGATCGCCGTTCTTGCGGCGCGCCGGGATGTGCTTAGCGCTATCCTCCCGCTGGCGATCTCCGCTGCCATGGCGGTCGCCCCGGTTGCGCTCCATCCGGTCGGGATCGTCGCCGAGTGCTATCTTATCACCCTTTTTCTAGGTGGCGCAGCGATTGTCTTCATGCTTGCCTCCACGCCTGCGACGGTGTTGCGCATATCCGCATCGGTGACAGCGTTCAGTGCGGTGGCGTGCTTCCTCGACCTTTTGTTCGCCAACGGCTTCACCAATACCCCTGGCCGGGCTGCCGGATTGGCGATCAATCCCAATGTCGCGGCGGCTGGCCTTCTGCTCGGGGCTGCGGCGAGCTACCGCGCCGTCTCGCAAAAATGGCGTGCAAGCTTCCTCACCCTTGTAGGCGCGGCGCTTCTTGCCACACTGTCCCGCTCGACCCTTCTTGCCGCCTTCGGCACCGTGGCCGTGCCGGTCGTCATTCGCATTTGGCAGCAGTTCCGCAGTGGCCGTCGTTTTCAGACCGATCTCAACGGCTGGGGCCGAGCGACCGTCGTCGCATTTGTGCTGTTGGGTGCCATCGGCATCGCGCTGGCGACAAATGCGTATTTTCGCGTAGCCATGGATGAATCCTTTGCTGGCGTATTGTCGGTTGGCAGGGCGCTCGACGAGGCATCGGAGGCTATCGATGCATCTCGCGATCGATATCCCCCTGACACTGCAGTTCCGGTTGCGCCGTCGCCTGCGGAGACTTCGGCAAATCAACCGGCTTCGGAAGGTTGGCCCGCGGGCATTGAGCCGCCGCCGGCAAGATCTGCGATCAGTTCAACGCCTCCTCCTGAGACCGACAAGCCCGCGGACAGCGCTGCGCCATCTTCTGTGCAGTCCGACACTCCGCCTTCGTCAGCGGCCAGCCAATCCAACGTTGCCAAGATGCGGGCGCTCGGCGAGCGTCTGGCGGATGAGGGCACGAGAAATTCGATCTCGGCAAGAGCTCTCTTTCTTGAGCGCGGCCTGCTCGCCTATCGCGAAGGCGGCTTCTTTGGTCGGGGACTTGAAGAGGCGCAAGCCCTCGCGCCCCACAACACATTCCTTCTCTTCGCAATCGCCTTCGGTCATCTCGGCTGGTTGATCCCGATCGGCCTCGTCGGCTTCGCTTTCTGCTTCGCCCGCAACGCCGGCGATCTTGCCCTTGGTATAGCACTCGTGGGGGTCATGCTGACGTCTCATGACATCTTGCTTACACCCAGCCTCCTTCTTCCGGTCACCCTGGGAATTGGCGGTATGCTCGCCGGGCGGAGGGTGCCTGCTCCAAAGTCGTCGCCGGCGAGGAACGGGGAGTCCTGGAGCTTTGTTTTCGGAACAGCCACAGGCGTCGTGGCATTTGTTGCCGGCTGCGTTGCGGTACTGCTCGTCACACCGCTGCTGGCCAGCGGGCGGCTGCAGAACGAGACCATGGTCACGGCGCGCGGCGGATACGAGACGCCGCTTCCGCGGTCACAGTTTCCGGGCCTTTTCCAATTTGACAACCTTGCCGCCAGTTCCTCGTCGCAGGCATCCTATCTGCGCGAGGACAGGACACCGCTCCAGCGGGTCGACTGGTCCTCGCATGCACGGCCCGCCGTCCGGCAGGGCGAGTTTACTTTTCGCCGGCGAGAGGCGGTGCTGTTCGCGGCCACGGATTCGAGCGATCCTCGCAACAATGGGCGAACCTACGAGGTAGCCGTTCCACTTTCGGTCAGTGCACTCTGTTTCATTCTTCTAGGCACAATCATCGTGTGGTCGATTGCGACGGTGGTTTCGATTCGTGGGTCGCACCGGGTGGATGGTTTGTAGGACGACCTTGCGTCCAGATCCATTGCGTCATCCAAGCGCTGACACCCAAGGTGCGCGACAAATCACTCGACGTCTTTATGATTTTTGGGCAAAGATCGAGAAGTGTGGTCATCCGCGCCGCCTTCCTTTTTGACTTGACGGTCTCGCTAAAGTAACGAGAGGGTGTGAAAAATATCTCCTACATTCACACAGCCTTGCTTGGTCTCGCCGTCGCATGTGCGGTCATTTCCGCTCAACATTTTTGGACGGTGTATCCGGGCAGACTAGGAGCCGGCACTGCGGGCCTGACCGCCGTCACCATAAAGCCAATATCCGAAATTGCGGACACCGTTCTCGATATAACCGAAGGGGAGAGCCAGCTAGGATACGTCAAACGAGTTACGGATGTGGTGCACCTTTCGACCTTCAATTGTCAGCCGACGGAATTTTCATTGAGTTGGCTGGAAAGGATTTTCCTTTGGCTGTCGGGGAGTCCCAGCTTATTTGTCGAAGGAATATTGGTAAAAGACCGTTTTACTTGTGGGTTCTGTCATCAAAGGGTATTCTTGGTACGTCAAGCTTTGCAAAGGAATGGAATTACTTCAGACTTATTTGGATTGAATGGCCATGTTGTTGCTCGTGTCAATATCGATCGAAAGCAATATTACACAGACCCAGACTATGGAGTTGGACCATTCCCGGCAGCGGCTGATACCTTGGAAGAGGCTGTACGATCAAATTATTCGTTGGCAGCTTCCGGCGACCTGGAATTGCTCGTGGGATTTTACAACAGCGCGGAGGACAATAAACCATACGGCGATTATATTGACCGCGTTTTTGAAAAACAGGCTGCTCTTTTCAAGAAATCTCGATTGGTGGCCAACCTTCTTGCGATGACGTCCGTATCATACTTATTGGCATACTTTTTTCTTATTCGCCGCAAGACTGGTTACCCACATTATGGTTCGTACCGGATCGCAACTTCTACCGATGGGCCTTGATGTCGTTCTGGCGTTTCTGGAGCCGTCCGACCCAATCTTCCCAACGCACCGACCGCCGGAAGGTAACCGGGCGGGTGGCCGACAGATCGCCGGCTTCAACAGAAACCCCACGAATCAACTGACTTAATCGCTGGCGGCAGCCGATATTCGGCTTTGAGTACTGCCAATAGCTGGGTAAAGGCCCATCATCCGGGCCAGGGCGTCGTTGGTGGCAGGCGTCAGATTCCTGCGTAGGTGCGATCCATCGCGGTAGATCATCTCGTCATTGACATAGGCGACGCAGCGTCCGTCCGGGCACATACCCTTCAGCGGATCGACGAAGAAGACCCTGGCTTGTTCCGCCAGCGATTTGAGGGCCGTCACCATCGGCGCCCATGCAGTCAGGATTACCTTGCTGTCGATCTCGGTGGAACAACGTCTCAGAATGCTGCTCTCCCGCATTGCGGCGCAGAATGTTAGATCGACACCCGACCCCGGAACTTGGCCGATAATGCCAATACGCCGATCACGCGTGTCGATTTCCTTAATAAGGCTTTGCAATCCGTCACGCACCAGCTGGACTTTGTCTGCTTGCCGTCCATCATCAGCAACGAGATCTGTGTTAGCAAGGGTTGTCCAAGCAGAAGCAAGAACAACGATGTCGATATCGGATCGCCGCGCAAGCAGTGCAACGGCGGACTTGCGTGAAGAAGCGCAGTCCTCTTGGTAAGTCGGCTCTTTAGGATTGTTGCGATGGACACCCTCTCCCAAAGCCGCCGGGCAAGCTCGATAGAGGATGAAGCCTGTATCCTCACGCTGTCCCACAACATCAAGCAACGGCGCCATATGCTCTGCATGACTGTCGCCCCAAACAATACCGCGATGCCTGGCCTTGTCCCAGCGTGCCCCGAAGGCGCAGAACGTGCTGCCCAGTTCGTCGATCTTGATCAACTGCGGACATTGCCAGTCCCACATCACGTCGAGGCTGCGCATCGCCTCAGCTTCTTTCGGAATTCTGCTGGTAATGCCACCGGCTTCGAAGATTGAATCGCCGCTCAGACCAACCGCCAGCGCGGCGGTTGCGCCAGCCATGAGTGTTCTAAGCGGGGGTGCTCGCAGACGGTGAAGGGGTTCTTCGACGAATCGCCAAGATAGATAGGCCATCATCCATGCTGCTGCGACGAGGACCGACCCTTCGACCGCTGTCGGCATTACGCCGCCGGCGTAGTGACGGAAGAAGACCAGGATCGGCCAATGCCAGAGATACAGGCTGTAGGAAATCTTCCCGGTGAATCGCAGCGGCCGGCTGGAAAGAGCCGCACCCACCATCGAGTGCGAGCGCGGCCAGATGAGCAACACCGCGCCGATCACCGGGGCGAGCGCGCTCAGTCCCGGGAAGGGCTGGCTTGCCGATAGCCATATGATGCTGCCGGCTATCAGGCAAAGGCCGAGCAGGCCGAACGCTTCGGAAGTGATTCGGCGACCGACTAGCGGAACAAATACCAGCAGGCCGCCTAGCGCCAGTTCCCAGGCCCGGCTGAAGGGACCATAGAACGCTTGCTTTGGATCGACCGCCACCAAGTGCAGGGCGATTGAAAAGCTGGCCACCGCGACGAGACAGATCGCCGCTATGGTCGGTGACTGGCGGCCTCGCGTCAGGCGGCTGGCAGCCATCAACAGAGCCGGCCACACGAGATAGAACTGCTCCTCTACGCCGAGCGACCAAAGATGCAGGAGCGGCAGGAGCGTCGCCTCACGATCGAAATAGCCCGTGTTCCAGAGGAAGTAATAGTTCCCGAGGCCTGCAGCGGAAAAAGCGGCGCTCCGTCCCAGGCTGGAATAGTCGCCCGGCAGCAGCAGGAACCAGCCGGCGGCGAGCGACAATGTGATCACCATCAGCATTGCCGGCAGGATTCGGCGCATGCGCCGGCCATAGAATTCGATAAGCGATAGTTCGCGGCCCTCGGCGACCAGAAGTCGCGTGATCAAGTAACCAGAGATGACGAAGAAGATATCAACGCCGACGAATCCTCCCCGGAAACCGGGTACGCCGAAATGGAAAAGAATGACGGCGATCACCGCAATCGCGCGCAAGCCGTCGACGTCGGGCCGATAGTCGAACTTCACAACTCTCCCCGGAGGTATCCGCTGCGTCTCGTAGCCCGATTACACCCCAAGAGTCGATCGTGGACTTCGATATGAGCTCGACAATTTGTGGACACGACAACTCGGCCAATCCATTCGAGAATTAGCATGTTCCTACGGTTAAAAACTGCGAGAAACATGGGGATACCCCCACAATTCATTTCGCGCTCGAACGGCGAAAACCTACACAGTGGCAGGTATGTGGCAGAATCAGTTCGCCGCCGCCGCGGCGTGTGGCTCTTGGCACCTATCGGGTGTGGTGTTTATTCGTTGGTATATCGAGGGCGACGAAAACTCGCTCGCTTGATAGAAAAACGAGTTGTTCCCCGTGTTCTTGACTGTATAGAAAGGCTGTCCCGTGTGTTGCGAGGCCACGGGTCATTCTGGAGGGCGGCAACTTTGGACAACCATAGCGCGGACATGGTCGAATTCGGCCCGCGGACGCATGTTTTGGTTACCGGCGGCGCAGGCTTTGTCGGGTCGGCGCTGGTCGATTTGCTGCTTGCCCGCAATTGCAGCGTAACCGTTATCGACGATCTCTCGAACGGCTCGCTGCGCAATCTCCCGGCCAATCATCCCCGTCTGACGATCCGTACCTTCAGGGTTGGTGATCCGGCCTTCAATGCGGCCGTCCACGACGAGGTCGGCCAGGCCGACGCCGTGTTCCATCTGGCGAGCCCGATCGGCGTTCAGCGCGCCCACAAGGAACGTTTTGCGGTCACCAGCGGCATTCTTGAGTCGGGCAGCGCGATCGTCGAAGCATGTCGGCTGCACCGGCGCCCGCTGCTTTACACCTCAAGCTCGGAAGTCTACGGCTCCGGCCGCGACCGCCCGATCAGCGAGGCCGATCCCGTGATGACGGATCTGCGGCCGCGATGGGGCTACGCCGCGGCCAAGGCGGCGGTCGAGCATCTGGTCGCTGGACTGTTCTTCGATTTCGGCATCCCGACCTGGATCGTGCGGCCATTCAACATGGCCGGGCCGCGGCAGCGCCCGGCGACCGGCCTGGTGTTGCCGGTCTTCGTCAACGCAGCCTTGCGGGGCGAGCCGCTCGTTGTGCACGACGACGGCGAGCAGAGGCGGGCATTCCTGCATGTCGCCGACGCCGCGGAAGGGTTGCTGCTCGTCATGCAATGCCGATCCTTGCGGGGGCGGCCGGTCAATCTGGGCGGCAGCGAGGCGATGCAGATCGGCAACCTTGCAAAGATGGTGGTCGAAGCGGCCAGGACGGACGCGCCGATCGTCATGAAACCTTCCAACGCGGTCTATGGCGAGAGGTTCGCCGTAACCTACGATCGCGTGCCGGACACAAGTCTTTTGACCGGAATGACAGGCTGGCGCCCGGTGCGAAGCACGAGGCAGACGATTGCCGACTGCATCGAGCATATGCGTACCGAACGAGTGATGGCTTGACACTTGAACCATTGGTCCCGTTCATCGGGGCCCTGCTCATTGCAGTTCCCTGCGTCTGGCTGTTTGCGCGTCTGGCGGGGCGCATCGGGGCAGTCTCCAAGGTCAAGAGCGACCGCTGGCACACATCGGGCGAGATTCCGCGGCTGGCGGGCCCGGCCTTTCTGATTGCCATGGCCCCGTGGCTTCCGATCAGTCATATCGTCTTATTGTCTGTTTTCTGCCTGGTCGGGGCTCTCGACGACATCCGATCCCTTTCGCCCGCGCACAAGGCTGCGGCGTTGGCCGCTGCCGCAATCCTTGCCGGCATCGTAACAGGCGTATGGTGGGTGCCGATCGTGATTTGGATAGCCTGCAACGCGGTCAACATGCTCGATCACGCCGACGGCCTGGCCGCGAGCACGATCGCGGCCGCCTTTCTCGGTCTCGGCGGCAATAGCGGACTGGCCGCCGCGGGGGCGTGCGCCGGGTTTCTTTGTTTCAACTATCCGCCCGCACGTGTCTTCATGGGCGACAGCGGCAGTCTTCTGCTCGGCGCGGCAATCGTGCTTCAGGCTTCCGAACGAGGTTTCGGCCCCTCGCTGGCGTGGCTTGCTATCCCGCTGATCGACGCGATATTCGTCATCATCCGCCGCTTGCGGCTGGGACGGCGACCCTGGATCGGCGGCACGGACCACCTCGGCCACACCCTGCTGCGGGTCGGCATAAGCGCCAAGACCCTGCCGGTTCTCTACGGAACAATGGCGCTTGCGATAGGCCTGGCATTTACTGCGTGGCAGAGTTCATAGCTCAAAATGGCAGGAAGGGCCCCGGGTCGCTTCCCGCGTGGCGAGACTATCGACGACCATGCCGTGCACCGCCATAAGCGCCGGCACATACGACTTGGCAATGCGTCGCGCTGGAGCGTTTCACCGTTTCATGGAAACGGCGAACCGCTCTATCTCTTTGTTTTTACGCAATTCCGGACGGAGGGCTACGGCGAAGTCACCGAGCCTAACCGTTACACACTTTTCCTGGAATTGCTCGACGACGGGGGGCGTCTGGAGCGGGGTTCTTGTTCGAGTTGCCGGCCAAAAAAGAACCCCGGCTGCAGCGGTTGGGTGGGGGACGCTGGCAGTCGAGGTCAATGTTTTTCCTAGAATTGTGGTGCCATTTCCGCCAAACCGCAAATCCCCACTCTGCGGTCGAGACGGCTAGCGCGCAGCTTTTAGGTGCTGAATTGCGCCTGAGCAATTTTAGGTTGTCATCCTTTCGGACATATTAGCCACCTAAGATATAATTACCAAATTGTTAACCGGGATTAATGCACCTTTTCCACAGCATCGTAGTATGTATTCGAGGTTGGATTACCTCAATGGAGCGGGGGTGCCATACGTCCGTGGGTTGGGCCGGCGTATGCACTACTCCTTGAATCTATTCCTCACTTAGCAGCCAGTTGCCCGACACACGGTAAACGAGCGTATCAGTTCATGCCTCTGACGATGCCCTGCATGGGTGCCAAGATATAAAGGGGGAGAGAGCAAAAGTCGGCGGCGGAGAGGAGTAAATAAGGCGATGGGACACCCTCAAATTTCCATTTGGAAGGAAGCGACAGGGTTACAGAACGGGCATCTGACGGACGTGAATGGGCTTGGCACGCCCGAGCTAGAAGAAGAACATCCGACCGACGGCCTGGTGGTAATTGTCGACAAGCGAGCGCTCGAGCGCGAATGTCTTGCTCGAGGCCTTATCGAACACAATCCCGCTTTGCGCGTGAGCGCCGTGGGATCTCTTGACGAGATCCAGCACGTGGACGGCGGGGCGGAGGCTTCCGCGATCCTCGTTATTCTCGGAGCCAGAAAGGTTACCGACCAAAGCGTTCGGGCGGAACTTGTGCACCTCATCTCCGAGGTTGGCGCCGTACCTGTAATCGTCGTGGTGGATTCCGACGAGCCAGGGGAGATTCTTGCGGCTCTCGAATGCGGCGCCCGCGGCTACATTCCCACAAGCGTGAAGGTGAAGGTCGCCGCCGAGGCCATCGGTCTCGCCCGCGCGGGAGGAATCTTCGTGCCCGCCAGCTGCGTGCTGGCGCTTCGCGAGATCATCCATTCGACCGCAAACGGGGCTCGGCCGCTTGCCGGCATGTTCACCTTACGCGAGGCCGCGGTCGTGGAGGCGCTCAGGAAAGGCAAGGCCAACAAGATCATTGCCTATGAGCTCAACCTCTGCGAGAGCACCGTCAAAGTCCATATCCGCAACATCATGAAAAAGTTGAAAGCTACGAACCGCACGGAAGTAGCCTACAAGCTTAGACAGATGATGCTTTGAAGGCTGCCCAGCACAGCACCCGGCGACAAAACGACCGGGCGCGACAATGCCTCGACGGAACTGCGGACCTGTTTCAGGTCCGCCGTTCCCACGCGGTTCAGAAGTCGGCGGTCCCTCCGGGTCCGTGAAACGGATATGCTCGGCTGGTGTCAGGCATGTTCCCGGTCGAGCATCTCGAATCCTGTCTTCACGAGAAATCCAACGCTGTCTCCGCCCAACGCCGCACCACGATATGCGGCTTCGGCGGCCTTCAGGCCTCCCGTCAGTCTGCGGATCACCGGAGCCGCTCCGAGTATGTCGAGCGGCAGGCCCAGTTCGCCGCGGTTGGGACGCTTCGGCGGCCAAACCCTGAGGCCGAAATAGCTGGCGGCCGAGCGGTCGATCCCGCCGCTGAACTGCACCAGCAGCGTATGGCGCGATCTCCTGGCGATACGGCCCAGGCTATTGATGTCCATTGGCGGTTTGGTGGAGGGCCGCATCGCCACGATGATCACCTCCCATGCCTCGTCCGTCAGGAGCACCGGATGCGAAAAGACACTCACTCTTGCCCCACGCTCGGCGATCATATGCTCGAGGAATGGCGCGCAGGGCGTGTCGCAGACGATGGCGAACCTCGAGGCGCGCTGATCAACGCCGGCATCGTCCAGCAAGACCCGGCATAAGCGCGCGAATTCCGGCAGCAGGCCTATGGCCGGGTGGCTGAGATTTGGAGCCGCAACCTTGATGCCGGCCTCGTCACAGGCGTCAAAGTCCAAAACGCCTGGCCGGAGCTCCCAAGGTTCAGCCATGAGTGAAACAACCGCATGAGAGGGCAGGAGTTCGATGAGCGATCTCGAAATCGGCCCGACCTGGGGACAATTCGTGATGATGTCGACGTCCTGCCATTTGCGACTTTCGATGCGGTTTGTCACTTCCACGCGTTCGGCAACCTTGGCGTATCCGGCAAATGCCAACGTCGCATCTGCGGCTGCCGCCAGGCTCGGATGTCTGGAGGATACGCGAGTGAGCGCAACGACGCGGTCGGCATCGGCGAGCGCTGCTGCGGTCGCAGCCACCGCGTGGTAGCCTGTCGCCGCGCCGACCACCACGGTGAGGCCGGAGAGATCGAGGTCGAGCAAAGCTATCTGCTTGCGCACGACGGCAAGTGTTTCCGCACGGTCGATCTCGGGAGCATGACGCGCGGCCGGTCTTGCGGGGAAATCACGGGACCAAGGCTTCAGAACGGGCGCCACGTTGCGTGCTCTCCACTGTCAGGCAGGCTGGCATTCCTTTGCGCCGAAGACCTGTCCCGTCGGATCTCGTCCGGACGCGACGCGCATGCTTTTAACGCATTGCATTGCCACACGGCTTTGCCGGGTTGCGAATTCGGCAAAGGTGGGCCCCGACATTCTCTCAGCATCCTCGCCACGAGAGTTCGGGCCCGAATTTAGTCCGCGCTCTTGACCCGCCCGTAGCCGAACCAGTTCCAATTCATCGATCACGCAATACAGTCGAACTTGCCCGAACCGCTACTGCAGAAAACGGGTGCCCGGTGATACGTCGTTTGATCAGAAGGCTTATCGACACCGCGCCGGCACTGCGCGGATCAGGCTAAGGGGGTACCCGGCGCCGGATACGGCGCTACCTCCTTTGCGGTTCTTGCCCGGAATGACCCGCCGCTGTGAAGTGAAATGTTGAAACCAGCCGTATTTCGTGGCGACGCTCATGACAATCAGCGCATTCGACATGAACTCCCGCAGGCCCGGCATCCGCGTCGGCCAGAACCACCGTCCGCTTGGGGGGCGGCGCAAGAGGATCATGGACGTGACCGTGGCATCGGTCGCACTTGTCCTTGCCGCGCCGATCATGCTTGTGGTTGCCCTCTTGATATTGGTGACCGACGGTGGACCGGCGATATTCTCCCACACCCGGGTCGGCTTCAACGGCAGGCGTTTCGCCTGCTACAAGTTCAGGACCATGGTCGCCAACTCCCAGCAGGTTCTGGCCGACTATCTTGCGAGCAATCCCGAAGCCGCCAAGGAGTGGGAGCGGAATTTGAAGTTCAAGAACGATCCGCGCATCACATTCCTGGGGCACATCCTCAGGAAGTCGAGCCTGGATGAGTTGCCTCAGCTCATCAACGTGCTGCGCGGCGACATGAGCTGCGTCGGGCCTCGACCGGTCGTCCCCGACGAACTGCAACGTTACGGCGCCTGTGCGATCGATTACCTTCGAACCCGGCCCGGGCTGACCGGCGCGTGGCAGGTGACGGGCAGGGACGCAATAGATTACCCCAGCCGTGTCTCTATCGACAGCCGCTATGTGCGAAACTGGTCCATATGGGCCGATGTCGTCATTCTCATCCGGACGGTCTTCGCCGTGATGAGATTCGATCATGCGTCCTGACTGCCGGGCAAGGCAGCGACCTTGGCTGCATGGCCGCGTCGAACAGGCCCGGCGCCGGAGAGGCGATGGCAGCCGCGGTTCGTCATTGCTCATGGGTCATGGTGCGGCGCCACACGACGCCAAGGAAGACGCCGAGCAGGTAGGCGCATTGCAGCGTGACAACGAAAAGCAGGATCGAAAGCAGACGGTCCCAATCGAACAAGCTGCCGATGCCGCCTGCAACAGCGCCGACCACGACAATCACGGCGGTCATGACGATGAGCGCCGGTGCCCGAACGCGAAATCCGAGCAAAATGCCGATCGCGCCAACGGCGACAAGACCCCAAAGCACGGCGATCTCCTGTGGTGTGGAAGACTCGGTGTGCCGAGCCCAAGTCTCCCATATCTGCGAATCCGTACCAACAGCCAATCCCGGCTGCGCTGCCTGACCGGCTCTCGACCAGGCACAGGGGAATCGCTGCACCTCAGCCGCTTGCACAAAAGGCGTAGGACACCTTGTCCCAATGACGCTTTTTCGCTCATTTCCTTGTCCTCCCGCTGCGCCTACGCTGCTGATGAAATAGGTACGCGGAGTATTCACCCGCGGTGCGGCAGCGCGCCTTGAATCCCGCATTGGCGTGCAGTTGCTGCATAGCGCTTTCGGCGTGATGTCCACCCATGCTGCAGACATCCATTCTTTTGCTTATCGTTTCGATATGGTTCCCCGGCGCCACCCGGATAGCCGGTACCGACGGCTCGCTTTCCTTTTTGCTTGCTTTGTTTTGCGCCGTGCTGAGCATCGTTCCGTACGCCGAAACGACAAGACGCCTTCATCGGACCGATGCGGCCCTGGCGTCGGCAGTGCTGACGATGTCTGCGTTCATCATGATCCTGTCCCTGCTGTCGGCGCTTTACGCGGACAATCCGATCAGGACGATGCGCGCGGTCTTCGCGCAGGTGTTCGGTTTCGCCATTATTCCAACGATTGCAGTGATCGCCGCGAGGCCCAGGGGGTTCGAGGCAATCGACAGGATCGGGATGGCCATGGTCATCATGGTTGCAGTTACATCCTGCCTTGTCACTGTCGGGCTGGGCGATGCTCGATTCGCCGATCGGGCGGAAGGCTATTTCAAGCACGCAAACCAGCTCGGAATTGCCTTGTCGGCCGGTCTGCCGCTTGTCGCTGCGAAGCTCGTCGCTTCTCGAAGGCACCGAATCCTCCTTTCGGGTTGCCTCCTCGCGGGATTGCTGGGTTTGGTCAAATCGGGATCCAAGACGAATTTCGTCCTTGGCGTCGTCGGTCTCGGCACATTCTTCGGGCTATACAGCCTCTATCTGGTGATAAGGAAGCAGCGTCCAGTAACAGTGATCGCGGGGATGGTTGCCGCCCCGATATTATTCCAGGCGAGCTTGGCGACGTTGCAGTTCCTAAATCCGCGAGCTTACAAGCTGCTCTCACTTCAGCTTTCCGGCGGTGAGGCACATTCGATCGTGTCTCGGCAACGACTGTGGTCCATATCGATCGATCTCGGCCTGGCGCATCCGTTCATGGGCGTGGGGGCAGGGCAGTGGGTGCAAGACATCGCTCCGCATAGCCATAACCTGTTCATCGACTATTTTAGAACGCTGGGAGTGCCCGGCTTGGTCTTGGTGTTGGTCATCGTGGTGCTGGTGGTCGGGTATCTGATCAGCGCCGTTCTTCACACATTGGTCGACAGGGGCAGAGGCGAACAAGCGACGGAAGTGAATGTCATGGTGCTCGGAACATCGGTTGCCGTATGGAACTACTTAGTCGCCAACCAGATGAGCGATTCCTTCGGTCCATCAACCGCGGCCTTCTTCTGGCTACCGCTGGCTTTGCTCATATTCTACCGCGGCATGCAGCGATCGTTGCAGGTGGCCTCAAGCAAAAATCCACCGCTATACGTCAGGGTCGGATCTCAGCTATTGCAACATTAAAAATCAGGAAGGAAGAAATTCGTCCTGGTTTCTCCGGTTTACCAAAAACCCACTTTCCTGCCTGAAATCCAATGACTTCGCACACGGTTGGTGATCTGGCGGCAAGCCTGCCGCCAAGCGTCGAAGCGCGCGCGCTGAGAACAGACATTCGATTTGTCGAGTTCTTTGGTCTGCCCGGGGTCGGAAAGACAACCACCTCCAGGCTACTGGCGAACAGCTTGCGACGGTGTGGCCCGCTGGTGGGCGACGTGCGAATGGCGTCGGAAGGAAGAACATTCATCGCGAGGCAGATATATAGGATCGGCGTCGTCGCCCCTCGATTCCTGGATCGTGAGTTTCGCTCGTTGCTTGCTCGAATTGTCCGCTTCGTTATCGAAAGCAGGCAAGTTTCGCGCTTCGATGCTTTCAGGCTTGTCTGGAACCTTATTGGCGTGGTCGCATTTGTCCAGCATGAGAGGTCAAGAAGAAATTCGATAATTATACTGGATCAGGGGCTGCTGCAGGGATTCTGGTCCGTATTGCTGAAGAGCAGATGTCGAAAAACGTCCGAGAATTGGCTGGATATGCTTTCTGCCATTGGGATACATGACATGATCTTTGTCTACCTGCGCAGCGAGACCGGCATCGCCAGAGACCGGCTCCTGACCAGGGGCGACCAGTCCTCGCGGCTGCAACGCACATCTCCGGACAGCGATCCTGACCTCTGGTCGGCGGCGGATCGTGCCTGTCGCGAGATGGCGGCCACGCTTGAGCAGGGAATGGGAACGGAAGATCATATCGGCGTGCTGGCAGCGGTCGATGTCGAAAGATTTGCCTCGCCCGAGGACGTGGCCGAAAGAGCTCTCGAGGCGGTGCTTTTGGCCTGTCTCGACCGGCATCGGCTATGTGATTCTCCCGGTCAAACAGCATGAGAATAGACCGCCGTTCATTCATGGGCCTTGCTGGCTTGTCTCCCATGTTCGCCCTGCTGCCGGGCTCGTGCCTGGCGGAGGGCGGGCAGACGCCGAGGGGCAAGCAGCTCGTTCTGACAGGCGAGCATGGCTACGAGCAGCAAACGATCCGGAATCTCGAAGCCGGAGCAACAATCGACGCTCGGAATGCTTCCTTTATAGTTGCCAACAGCAGAAACACCGAACCCAGCGCGATGATGGGCTGCGACGAAGGGACCTTGCCGGTCAATCGCTATCCAGTCGTCATCCGCAATTGCCCCGGCGTTCGCTTCATCGGAGGTCGCATCGACGGCCAGGTGCCGCTGACCTCCGATTGGCGGGATACCTACTGCAACAGCGCGGCTCTGCTGGTCAGGGACGGAACCGACAATGCGACAATAGAAGGGGTCCGTGTACGGCGCTGCTGGGACGCCGTCCGTTTCGCCGAGCAGGCCGACGGCTTTCGCCTAAAAGGGTGCTGGTTCAGCGAAGTCAGGGATGACGCGGTGGAGAACGATTACCTCCTCAGCGGCACCGTCGAAGATTGCCTGTTCGACGGATGTTTCTCGGGGATCAGCGTGGATCCTGCGTCAAACGACCGGGACGGAACTGGGCAAACCGTGCTGATCGACCGAACCCTCATCCGTATGCACGCCTTTCTCTCGAAGGGCGAAGTCACGCATCAGGCGCCGATCAAGGCCGTCGATCAGTCACCGAGGCTGAGGATCACGGGATCGGTTTTTGCATTGGCTTCGGCAAACATGCGCGGGTTCCGCCGCCTGGAAAGGACCTGGCGGCTGGCCATCGAAAGCCGGGACAATTTGTTGCTGTGGCTGCCCGACGAGCCAATCCCGCCGGCATTGCCGATGCCGCCGTCCGGTTTCAGGGTGCTGACGGGGGCTGACGCGCGCGAGTACTGGAACAAGGCGCATCTCCAGTGGGTCGCGGCACATCAGAACGTGGCCCGATTCTCCGACGAGGCGCTGTGAGAAGTCGCACCCGTCGGCGGGTCTCGCCGATCATTCCGTCCTCGGAAATGCTTTGCAGCTTGGACCGTCGCCACGTTTCGGCGGACGGGGAGGGGCCATCCCGATGAATCACCACGAGGCGGTTAACAGAACGGTGGGGCCAGGCCCTGCCGCTCACAGCCGTGCGACGTTTGTGATCCAGGGGCGGCTGGCTCGCGTCAGGGAGCAAAATATCCTGTTCAGCCCGTCCCGGCAGGCCATTTTCGCCGTCAACGATACTGCCGCCGAGATTTGGCGCTCCCTGGAAGGAGGCATGCCGCTGGACGCCATCTCGGCCGAGATGGCGCGCGCTGGCGTTGATAGGCTCGAGGCAAACAAGCACGTCGAGGCCGCGCTGAGGGATTGGCAGCGGTTGAGCCTGATACGGCCGCACGCCCCGTTGTCTGCGCCGGCTCAAGGGGCTGTGAGCCAGATGGTCGCCATTGCGGGCCTTAAGATGCGCCTCGACTATCCGGCTGCCTGCGCCTTTCCCGCGATCGCCGTGTTTCGGCATCTCGAAGTGCGAAGCGAGAGGGCCGACGTTCTGCTTCAACTGGTCGAGCGCGAAGGGCGCGTTCATCTGTTCCGCGATGGCGACTGGATTCTCTCTTGCGCGCCCGACGAGCTGCCCGTCATGCTGAAAGGGCAATTGCTGATCGAGGTGCTCGATCGCGGCGCCTACGAACTTGCCCTGCACGCGGCCGCGCTTCTCCGACATGAACGCATCGTGCTTCTTTGCGGCAAGCCGGGCGCGGGCAAGACGACACTGACCCTGGCGCTGGTCCACGCAGGGTTCGGTTTTGCGTCTGACGATGTTACGCTGCTGGACTCCCGTGGGCACGGCGTTGGTCTGCCGTTCGCTCCCGCGGTCAAGGCGGGAGCATGGCCGCTTCTGGCCGAACACTACCCCGATCTCGATGCTGTGCCGGTCTGTCGCCGACCGGACGGCAGGCGTGTTCGCTTTGCGGTGCCGAGCGATGTCGCGCCGCCGTCTCCCATACCGATCGGCTGTGTGATCCAGCTTCGTCGAGGTCGCGACGCGAAAGCTTGCCTGGAGCCGGTCGACCCGGCCAGCGCGTTGCGCGTCCTGCTCAACGGGGCGTTCGCACCCGGCCGAGAGTTGAGCGGCGCCGCCTTCGACGCTCTGACCCAAGTAATCGGATCAGCGGACACCTATTGCCTGACCTATTCGAAGCTCGATGATGCGGTAGAGCTGATCACGAAGGCATGCCGATGAGGCGCAGGGGCAACGCGCTCGAGGCGTTGGTCGCCGGACTACGCGGCAGTCCGTCCGGCAGGGCGGATTGGCACGCTGTGATCGCCCTGGCCAATCGCACGCTGCTCACACCAGACCTGTTCTCATCACTCGCGCGCGCCGGCCAGATCCACCGGCTGCCGCAGGACGTGTACGAGTACCTTCGGTTCGTTCACGACTGCAATCGGGAGCGGAACCTGCGCTTGCGTGCCCAACTGCTCGAAGCGGTTGCGGCCCTTAATCGCCGCGGCATCGTTCCGCTCCTGCTCAAGGGCGCTGTTCCCTTGTTCCTTTCGCCGGCCGGCCGGGCTCCCAGCAGGATGACAAGCGACCTCGATCTGGCCGTGGAGCCGGCTGAAGAGGCGGCCGCCCAAGCCTGCCTTGAGGAGCTCGGCTACATCGAGGTGGCGGGTGGCCGGGGCATGGCTCGTCAGCAGGACGCCGGAATGCTGGAACTCCGGGCGCGCCGGGCGCGCGGCTTTGAACCCGCTATGCCTGTCCAGCGAGACGGTTTGCGGGTGAATATTCCTCCTGCCCAGTCCCGGGCCCTGCACTGGATCGTGCACGACCTTCTGAAGGAGGGGGATTACTGGCGCGGAAGGATCGATCTCAGGCATCTTCATGACCTGGCGCAATTGGCGGAGAGCGACGATGTGGATTGGAGGGCGCTGCAAGCATCCATGTCGGATCGAAGCGCACGCAATGCGCTCGACACCCAGCTGTTGGCCTTGCATCACTTCTTTGGAACCAGGATCCCGGCAAGATGCGCACGGCGCCCGATCGTCCGGTTCCAGCACTGGAGGCGCGTCTTCACGGCAACGCACCCGATCATCGGCGCTCCGCTGCGCCTGGCCGGCAATCTAATTTGGGGAACGCGGCGGTTTCTAAGTGCCGATTGCTCGGCGCGAGGAGGCTCGTCCGATCTTGCGCGTCGCGTCGCTCGCACGCTCTTGCTTCCAAGCGCGAAGATCTAAGCCTTTTGGTGAACTGGTACCCATGTATCAGGAAGCATAGAGTAAATTCCGTGAAATTTTGAAACGCTTGTGGGGAGGTTTTGCCATGCCAACCGAAGGCACAAAACGCTCGGAACGGACACAGGAAACTCTGGTCTCAGAGGCTCAGGCGCGCCGGGACTTTCTCAAGAAGGCGGGGCGTTTTGCGGCGGTGACCCCACCGGCCATAACGCTTCTGCTCGGCACGAGCTTGAACTCCAAGGCGATCGCCCAATCGGGAGGGCGCCCGGGCAATGGCTGGGGTGACAAGAACCATATTCACTACGGCCCTCCCGGCCAGACGTAAGCCTGACCATCGGGGTCGCTGAAAGCAGCGTTTTGAGGACATAGGGCTCTGTCACTTTTTCAGCCCGGATCGCCCGCGGTACGCACCACGAGCGGTCCGGGCATTTGTTTGTCGGCGGCGGCTAGCCTGGCGCCTGGATGGACCGCGCCCGCGTGTCCGCCGAAAGACGCGCTATGCGAGCAGCAGAGTGCTCAGGAAGTTGTCGTCGTGGAACTGATCCACATGAACGCCAGTCAGCGTGATCTGATCCCCGCCGCCTAGGGATGCCACGACACTGGAGCCCTGGTTCGTGGCCACCTGCTGGAACTGGCTGTTGTTGTAGATGCCAAAGGCTCTGAGATCGAGGACATCGCCGGTGCCGGCGCCGGGCAGGAAATTCATGACCGTGTCCTGACCGTCACCACGAGCGAATACGAACAGGTTGTGCTGGTTGCCGGCAACCAGCATGTCGTTTCCGCGCCCGCCGTTCAGCGTGTCGTTTCCGCCCAGGCCCCACAGATAGTCGGCGCCGGCGGTGCCGTTCAGGACGTAGCCACCATTGGCGATCGTCGGGGCGCGGCCCGCCGGCGTCGGGACAAAGTAGGAGTCGAAGAGAGTGCTGGTTGCGGTTGTCCCATTGAAGCTGCTCACCTTGTAGAACTCTATGAGCATGCCCTGGTCGGTGACCGTCACCAGGTTGGCGCCGACGTTGGGGACGCTTTTACCGGCGCCGCCGAGCCCGGTGGTCGTGTAGGGAAGAAAGACACCGTCGCCGTTGTCGTCCCTGTTCTCCCGGTAATAGTTGTGCTGGTGGCCGGCAAAGACCGCGTCCACGCCCCATTGCTCGAAGGGCCACCGCATGATGGCGCTGCCGCCGCTCGGATTGAATGGCGTGTGATGGAAGTAGGCGACGTTGAAGGTCGCGTCGGAATTCGCGAGAAGGTTTTGCACCCAATGGCCTTGCACCGAAGTAGAACTGCGGCCATCCGGCTCCTGCTTGTTGCTGTTGAGAGCGAAGAAGTGCACCGGACCGACCTGGAAGTCGTAATACCTCTCATTGTCGGGCAGCGTGAAATAGTTCAGGTAGTTGGTGACGTTGCCTTCGTTGTATTCGTGGTTGCCCAGCGTTGGAAAGAAGCGGTTGATGGAGCTGCCGCTTCCGTACGCGCCCTGATAATTGCCGATGTAGTCGTGGTATTGCTGGCCGACCGCAGCGTCCAGTACCTGCGGTGCGTAGACGTTGTCGCCTATTGTGAGAATGAAATCGACGTTCCAGGCATGGACCATCGCCGACACCGCCTTCTCGCCGGAGAGATCGGTGTCGCCGTAATCACCAAAGACCGCGTACCGGTATAATACTTGGGGTGTCGTCGTCGGCACGACGCTGACCGTATAGTCCTGCCCGGCCATGCTCCCGTCGGACGAGGTTGCAGTGACGTGGAGGTTGATAGATGGCTCCGAGGCCGCGTTGAGCATCCCTGTGGCCGAGCGCGTGATGACGCCGGTGCTGGAATTGATGGCAAAGCGCGTGTCATCGATCGTGTAGGTGACCGTCGAACCGGCATCGGGATCCGAGGCCGAAGCGGTGATGCCGATAGCCGTGCCCGCGGCCGCGTTCTGGGCGATTCGGTTGGTCGCCGTGTCGGCATCCGGCGGGGTGTTGAAGGCAACCGGTTCGGGACTGTCGAGGACGGCGAGGGTGAAGGTCTGGTTGGCCGTGCTGCCGTCCGACGAGGTTGCCGTAACGGTCAGATTGATCGACGGCTGGGTCTCGAAGTCGAGCGTGCCATTGGCTGAGCGCGTGATGACGCCCGTGCTGGCATCGACGGCGAAGCGCGCGTCACCGAGGCTGTAGGTGACCGTCGAGCCCGCATCGGGATCGGTGGCCGAAGCGGTGATCCCTGTAGGGTCGCCGGCCGCGGCGAGCTCGGCGATCTGGTTGGTGGCGGGATCGGCATCGGGCGGCGTGTTGAAAGCCACCGGAGCGCTGGGCGGCCCGGGCAAGGTATATTCGATGTGCAGGAGCGGCGCGCTGGCGGGGTTGTACTCATACGAGTCGGCTGTGCGAGTGCCAGTGCCGGTGATCACAAACGCCATGTCGTTGAGCGCAGCCCAGCCCGAACGATTGACGATCTCCTGGACGATCGTCGAGAGGTCGGGCGTGCGCTCGGCGAGACCCTGCTCGCCTATCGTGGTCC